>NZ_JBQTCG010000004.1:0-316482 GCF_052379855.1 Paracoccus sp. NSM
CCGCATGGAGAATGACCCGTTCAGATCAAAAGCGGCAGAAGGGGATCGGCGTCGCGCTTACCGACTTCCACAGCCTGATGGGCCGCCATCCGATCACTCTGCCGGAATACATCAGCGCCAACCGTCATATGTTTGTTTGAGGCGAGCGTCGCGTCACGTCCCACCGATCTTCTTGCCGATGCGGGTCGGCATGATCCGCAGTGGTTTGAGGTCGTTGGACGTGGTGGCGGGTGGCCGGAACCGGGCTTTTGTCGTTCCGGCCACCCGCCCACCGCCAGCAGATGGCGGTGGGCGAATGAAAGGGGCCCCGAACCCTCAGACCGCGCGCAGATCCTCGAGGATCAGGGCTTCGGGCAGGTTCTGATAGCAGACCGGACGCAGAAAGCGGCGGATCGAGAGCGTGCCGACCGAGGTCGCGCCGAAATTGGTCGAGGCAGGATAGGGGCCGCCATGGACCATCGAATCGGCCACCTCGACGCCCGTCGGGAAGCCGTTGCAAAGCACGCGGCCCGCCATCCGTTCCATCACCGGCAGCAATCGTCGGCCAAGGTCGGCATCGCCATCGTCAAGCTGAAGCGTCGCGGTCAGCTGGCCGCCGAAACCGGATGCCACCGCCTCGATCTGCAACGCATCCGGCACACGCACGATCACGCCGAGGGGGCCGAAGACCTCTTCGGCCAGATCGTGGTTGCCAAGGAAATCGGCGGCGGAAACCTCGAAGAGATAGGGCAGCGAAGTCCGGCCCGAGCAGTCCTGTTCCAGAAGCGCGCGCACGCCCTGCCCCGCCGCGATGCGCGCGGCGCCCTCGCGGTAGGCCTCGGCCATGCCGTCGGTCAGCATCACCTGCGGCTGCGCGTCGGCCAGCGCCGCGCGGGCGGCTTGCGCAAAGGCATCGGCCTCGGGACCGTCCACGATCACGGCGATGCCGGGATTGGTGCAGAACTGCCCCGCGCCCATCAACAGGCTCGCAGCCCAGCCCTTGCCGATCGCCTCGCCCCGCGCGCGCGCGGCCTCGGGCAGAACGAACATCGGGTTGACGCTGCCCAATTCGCCGAAGAACGGGATCGGCTCGGGGCGGCTGGCGCAAAGGTTGTAGAGCGCGCGGCCCCCGCCGAGGCTGCCGGTGAAGCCCACGGCCTTGATGCGCGGGTCCTGGACCAGCGCCTCGCCCACGTCACGCTTGCCGCCCTGCACGAGCGAGAAGATACGCGGGTCCATGCCCAGTTTCTCGATCGCCGCGGCGATGGCGTCCGCGACGATTTCACCAGTGCCGGGATGGGCGGAGTGGCCCTTGACCACCACCGGACAGCCTGCGGCCAGCGCGGCCGCCGTGTCGCCCCCCGCCACAGAGAAGGCCAGCGGAAAGTTCGACGCGCCAAAGACCGCAACCGGCCCGATGGGACGCTGGATCATCCGCAGGTCCGGGCGCGGCAACGGCTGGCGGTCGGGCAGCGCGGCGTCATGGCGGCGGTCGAGATAGTCGCCCTTGCGGATATGGTCCGCGAAGAGGCGCAGCTGGCCGGTGGTGCGGCCGCGTTCGCCCTCGAGGCGCGCCTGCGGCAGGCCGGTCTCGGCGCTGCCGATGGCGGTGATCGCCTCGCCGCGGGCCTCGATCTCGTCGGCGATGGCGTCCAGCAGCCTCGCGCGTTCCTCGCGGGTGGTCGCGGCAAAGCCGGGAAAGGCGTCATGGGCGGCGGCGCATGCTTCGGCCACCAGCGCCGGCGTCCCGGCCGAGAATTCGTGCGACGTGCCCGTGGCGGGCGCGGACGAGAACCGCCCCTCGCTGCGCGTCTTGCGGCCTGCGATCCAGTGGTCTCCGTGGGGGATATGGGTCATGTCAGCGTCCCGTCCTTTCACGCCATGCGGCGTATTTCGTCAGGTTTTCCTCGTCCGTCGCCGGATAGAGGCCGATGATGCCAGCGCCCGCCTGCACCTGTTCCAGCACGAAATCCTCGTAGGATTCCATGCCCGTGCATTCCTCGGCGATCTCGTCGGCCAGATGGGCCGGGATGACCATCACGCCGTCGCCGTCGCCAAGCATCACGTCGCCCGGAAAGACCGGCGCATCGCCGCAGCTGATCGGCACGTTGATCTCGATGGCCTCGTGCAGGGTCAGGTTCGTCGGCGCCGAAGGTCGCGCGAAATAGGCCGGCATGTCCAGCGCGCCGATGCCCGCAGCATCGCGCACGCCGCCATCAGACACAACCCCCGCCGCGCCGCGCATCGCCAGCCGCGTGATCAGGATGGATCCGGCGGTCGCCGCGCGGGCATCCTTGCGGGCGTCCATGACCAGCACGTGACCCTCGGGGCAGGTCTCGACGGCGACGCGCTGCTTGTGGTCGCGGTTGCGGAAGACGGTCAGCGGGTTGCGGTCCTCGCGCGCGGGAATGTAGCGCAGGGTGAAGGCCTGGCCGACCATCGTGACCTTCTTGCGCTCGACCGGGGTGACGCCCTGGACGAACTGGTTGCGCAGCCCGCGCTTGTAGAGGGCGGTCGCCACGGACGCAGTCGAGACCTTCTTCAGCTTCTCGCGCGTGGCGTCGGACAGGACGTAATCGGTCATGCGGTTTCCTTCTGGGCAAGGTTGTTGTCGGCAATAAAGCGGTCCAAGAGCGCCTGCTGCGCGCGGGTCAGCGGCCAGGCCGAGGGCGGGCGCGTCGGCCCGCAATCCAGGCCCTGCGCGATCAGCGCGGCCTTCACGCCGGTGACATTGGTGCCGTTCATCTCCTGCGCGCGGATGTCCTCGAAGACGCGCATCCGGTCGATGAGGGCGTTGGCCTTGGCGTAGTCGCCCGCTTCCAGCGCGGCATGGATGGCGACAGAATGCTCGGGCCAGATGTTGATCAGGCCCGAGGTGAAGCCCCGCGCGCCCACCGCGTAGAAGGTCGGTGCCCAGACCTCGGCCAGCCCGCCGACCCACACGATCGAGGGGTCGCAGGCGGCCTTGGCCTCGGCCAGTTTCTGGGGATTGGGCGTGGCCCATTTGACGCCCCGCACGCCGGGCACGGCGCAGAGATCGGCGATGGCCCCCGTGCCGATGGCGTCGTTGCGCAGGTAGATCATCATCGGCAGCCCGCCCGAGGCGTCCGCGACGGCCTTCAGGTAATCCACTACACCGCGCGGCGCGACGAAGGGATCGGGCGGCTGATGCACCATCAGCGCCGCCGCCCCCGCATCTGCCGAGGCACGCGCCAGCCGCAGCGCATCGGGCAGCGCGCGCCCGACGCCCGCCAGCAGCGGCGCGCGCCCGGCGATGAGGCCCGCGACCTCGCGCACCATCGTGCAGGCCTCATCGGTGGTCAGGGCGTAGAACTCACCCGTATTGCCGTTGACGACCGGCATGTGCATCCCCGCCCCAAGCGCCCGGTCGATGATCGGTGCCAGCCGCGCCGGGGCCACGTTTTCCCCCTCATAGGGCGTCACGAGGATACCCGAGATGCCCGTCAGGGCCTGATCCAGCGTCATCATCAGAAGATCTCCGGCTCGCCCGCGGCAGGGCCGAAGCCGCGCTCGAGAAAGGTGAAGTCGCAGCCCTTGTCCGCCTGCGTCACATTCTGCGAGAACATCCAGCCCCAACCCCGCTGATAGCGCGGCTCGGGCGCTTTCCATGCGGCGCGGCGGGCCTCGATCTCGGCCTCGTCCACCAACATGTCCAGACGCCGGTTCGGCAGGTCCAGCCGCACGATGTCGCCGGTCTTGAGCAGCGCCAGAGGCCCGCCGATGAACGCCTCGGGCGCGGCGTGCAGGATGCAGGCCCCGTAGGAGGTGCCCGACATCCGCGCGTCGGAGATCCGCAACATGTCCCGGTGGCCCTGCTTGATCAGCGCCTTGGGGATCGGCAGCATTCCCCATTCCGGAAAGCCCGGGCCGCCGAGGGGACCGGCGTTGCGCAAGACCATCACCGTGTCGGGCGTGACGTCGAGGTTCTCATCATCCACCGCCGCCTTCATCTCGGGGTAGCTGTCGAAGACCAGCGCCGGGCCTTCGTGGACGTGGTATTTCGGATCGCAGGCGGCGGGCTTGATGACCGCGCCGTCGGGGCAGAGGTTCCCGCGCAGCACCGCCAGCGAACCCTCGTGGTAGACCGGGTTCGACAGGGGGCGGATCACGTCGTCGTTGTGGACGACCGCGCCTTCCAGGTTCTCGCCCATGGTCTTGCCGGTGACGGTCAGGGCGGTCAGGTCCAGCCGGTCCTCGATCTGCTTCATCAGCGCGCGAAGGCCGCCCGCGTAGAAGAAATCCTCCATCAGGTAGTCCTTGCCCGAGGGCCGGACATTGGCGATCAGCGGTGTGGTGCGGCCAAGCGCGTCCAGATCGTCCAGCGTCAGCGGGACGCCTGCACGGCGCGCCATGGCGATCAGGTGGACGACGGCGTTGGTGGAACAGCCCGTCGCCATGGCGACGATGGCGGCATTGCGGACGGCGGCCTCGGTCACGATGCGGTCGGGGGTCAGGTCCTCCCACACCATTTCGACGATGCGGCGGCCGCAATCCGCGGCCATGCGCTGGTGCCCGCTGTCCACCGCCGGCACCGACGAGGCGCCGGGCAGCGTCAGGCCCATCGCGTCGGTGATCGCGGTCATGGTGCTGGCCGTGCCCATGGTCATACAGACGCCTGCGGACCGCGCGATGCCGCCCTGCAAGCCCTGCCATTGCTGGTCGGTGATGTTGCCGGCGCGGCGTTCGTCCCAGTATTTCCACGCATCCGAGCCGGACCCGAGCCGCGTGCCCGCATAATTCCCCGCCAGCATCGGCCCGGCGGGCAGGTAGATCATCGGCACACCCGCCGTCAGCGCGCCCATCACCAGCCCCGGCGTGGTCTTGTCGCAACCGCCCATCAGAACGACCCCGTCCAGCGGGTGGGCGCGGATCTGTTCCTCGGTCTCGATGGCCAGAAGATTGCGATAAAGCATCGAGGTCGGCTTGGTGAAGCTTTCATCGACCGACAGCGAGGGCAGTTCCACCGGCAGGCCGCCCGCCTGAAGGACCCCGCGCTTCACGTCGGCGGCGCGTTCGCGGAAATGCGAATGGCAGCTGTTCAGCTCGGACCAGGTGTTCAGGATGCCGATGATGGGTCGGCCCATGAAGTCGGCCTCGGAATAGCCCAGCTGCATCATCCGCGAGCGGTGGCCGAAGCTGCGCAGATCGTCGGGTGCGAACCAGCGGGCGGAACGAAGTTGGTCGGGGGTCTTGGTCATGGTCTGTCCTTGCGCAGGGGCGGTCATTCTTCGCCGCCGAGCTTGAGGGGGTTCGCCGCTGCGGGACGACGCGCGTTGCGCCATTCGCCCCAGAGCTGCCAGGCAATCGAGATGACGGCCAGCGCGAGGAACGTCCCCGCGATCGGGTTCGTGACGAAACCCATGTAATCGCCGCGCGACAATTGCAGGCCACGGCGGAAGCTGGTCTCGGCCATCGGGCCGAGGATGAAGCCGATGATGAAGGGGGCGGTCGGCATCCCCGCCTTAACGAAGGCATAGCCAAGGACGCCGAAGCCCAGGATCGTCCAGATGTCGAAGACCCGGCTGCCAAGGCCGAAGGCCCCCACCGCACAAAGGACCAGGATCACCGGCAGCAGGATGTGCTTGGGGATCGCCAGCAGGCGGATGAAGATGCGAAGGCCCCAGAATTCCAGGATCAACATCATGACGGCGGACACGATCAGTGCCGCAAAGATCGTGTAGACCAGCGGGCCCTGCGTCAGGAACAGCATCGGGCCGGGCTGGATACCGTGGATCATCAGCCCGCCCAGCAGGATCGCGGTGACTGCATCGCCCGGAATGCCAAGCGTCAGCAGCGGGATCATCGCGCCGCCGATGCCCGCGTTGTTCGCGGTCTCGGAGGCGACCACGCCCTCGATCGTGCCCTTGCCGAACTGTTCTGGCGTTTTCGAGCGTTTCTTGGCGACGATATAGCTGATGATGTTCGAGGTGCCCGCGCCGATCCCCGGCAGGATGCCGATGCTGACACCCAGAGCCGCGCTGCGCAGGGCGTTGGGGATCTGGCCCAGGAACTCGGCCATCGAGAAACCGAAGCCCTTGATACGGACCATCGCGGCCTTGGCGCTGTCGCCGATGGGGTTGCGCGAGGTCTCGGCGACCTTGATGATCTCGGCCACGGCGAACATGCCGACCAGCACGGTCAGGATGTTGAACCCGGCGTTCAGTTCGACCTGGCCAAAGGTGAAGCGCGCGGTCGCGTCCACCGGCGCGATGCCCACGGTCGAGACGGCAAAGCCCAGCACGCCCGCAAAGATACCCTTGGCCATGGACCCCGAGGACAGCGTCGCGATCAGCGTCAGCGAAAAGACCGCGATGGCGAAATATTCATGCGGTCCAAAGGACAGCGCCACCCGCGCCAGCGTCGGCGCGATGAACATCAGCGCGCCGATGGAAATGATCGTGCCGATGAAGGAAAAGACGATGCCGACGCCAAGCGCCTTGGCGCCCTCGCCCTTTTCCATCATCGGGCCGCCGTCGAAGGTCGTGGCGATGGAGGATGGCGTTCCGGGGATCTTGAGCAGGATGGCCGAGATCAGGCCCCCCGAGGTCGCACCCACGAACAGCGCGATCAGCAGGCTGATCCCCGCCGCGGGCCCAAGGCCGTAGGTCATCGGCAGGCACAGCGCGATGGCCATGACCGCCGTCAGGCCGGGGACGGCGCCGAAAACGATGCCCACGGCGACGCCCGCCGTGATCAGCAGGAAGATCTGCATCGAAAAGACGTTGCCGAAGCCTTGCAGAAGAAGATCGAACATCGACAGCCTCTCAGTTCAGCATGGCTGTCAGCGGCCCGGCGGGCAGCAGCAGGTCGAAGCCATAGCGGAATGTCGCGAAGATCAGCCCCGAGGCCAGGACGGCCAGACCGGCATAAAGCGGCAGCCGTCGCCCGGTGCCCTGCGGGGTCAGGACCATGAATTGCAGGAACAGATAGATCGCCGTGGCGATGGGAAAGCCCAAGGGCCGTAGCGCCGCGATATAGCCCGCGATCAGCACCAGCGTCACCGCGACGGTGGCCATGTTGCCCGCACCCGTTGCGACCGGCGCTGCGGGCTTGCGCAGCGCGCCCACCAGCTCGGTCAGGCCCAGCCCGATCATCATCCAGGCCAGGATCGTGGGCACGGTCGTCGCGTCGACGCCCTCGCGTTCGGGAAGGCCCGCGATCATGCCCAGATAGCCGAGGCCTGCCCCGGTCATCACCAGGGCGATTGCCGTATCCTTGAGCCGCATTGCAGCCCCCTTGCCATGTCAGGTTGAAAGGCGGGCGCGACGCGCGCGCCCGCAAGGGATCAGCGCGCGGCCTGCAGCGCCTCGCGGTAAGGCATGTAGGCGTCGCGGATCGCGTTCAGACGCTCCATCGCCTCGGCCTGGGGCAGGAAGCTGACCGGCTGGCGGAAGCCCTGCTCCAGATCGGTGGCATATTCGGGGATCTGGGTGATCTGCTCCATCACCTCGCCCATCTTGGCGACGATCTCGGGGTCGGTCCCCTTCGGGAAGGCGATGATATAGGGGTTGTTCATCACGAAATCGACGCCCTGCTCGGCAAAGGTCGGCACGTCGCCCAGCAGGGCGTTACGCTCGTCGTTGGGCTGGCCCAGCACGACCATCTGGCCCGAGGTGACATAGTCCTGCACCGCACCATAGGCGATGCCCGCCACGTCGATCCGCCCGCCCAGAAGGTTCGCGATCTTTTCCGAAGCCGAGCCGGTATCCACGACCATCATCTCGGCGCCGGTCTCCTGCTGGAAGATCAGGCCCTGCAAGTGGGAATAGCCGCCGAACTCGGTGCCGAAGGTGACGCTGCCCGCCTCGGCCGCCTGCACGTCCTCGACCGAGGTCAGGCCCGAGCTGGCGCTGGCCACGAAGACCGCGCCCTGATCGATGGCGGGGATGCAGCAGATCTCGAAATCGTCGATGCCGTAATCGGCCAGGCCCGAAACCTCGGTCACGATCAGGTGGCCGGTATGACCGAACAGCATCGTGTAGCCATCGGGGTCCGCGTCGCGCACGGCCGAGGTGGCGATGGTCGCGCCGCCGCCAGGCATGTTGGTGATGACCATGCTGGTGCCGGTGATCTGCTCGAAGTAACGCGCCATCGTGCGGGCGTTGAAGTCGGTGTCGCCGCCGGGGCTGGCCCCGATGATGACGTTGACCGTGCGCTGCGGCCAGTCGGTCTGCGCCAGGGCGGCGGTGCCATAGAGGCTGCCGGCGATACCGGTCAGCGCGATCAAAGCCTTTAGGTTCATGTCGGTTCTCCTCCCAACGGGCAGATTGCCCTTTGCCCATCTGACGCACTAATATATTTGTAAAGCCGCGGCAACCCCGATCTTGCTTGCGAGTCAAGGCATCTGCTGGCAGTGCGGAAGCAGGGAGCAGAGGATAAAGGCATGCTGAGGCGCAGACGATCACGAGCCGACATCGTTCATGACGAACTGCGGCACCTCATTGTGACGCTGAGGCTGCAACCCGGCCAGCCATTGCCTGAAAAGGACCTGTGCGAACGCTTCGGCGTCAGCCGCACGCCGCTGCGCGAGGCGATCCTGCGACTGGCCGAGCATGGGCTTGTCACCATCGCGCCCCAGCACGGCACATTCGTCGCCGGGATCTCGCCCCGTGCCGTCCGGCTTGCCCATTTCATGCGCGAGAATCTCGAGATTCCGGCCTTCCGGCGACTGGCCCTGCAACCCGAGCCGGATCTGAAGCCCGCGCGCCAGATCCTGCTTGCGCAGAAGATCGCGGCCGCCCGCAACGACCAAGCCGAGTTCATCCTGCTTGACGACCGGTTCCACGAGGCGCTGTTCGAGGCCGCCGATCTTCAGGAGGTCTGGGCCGTCATCCATGCGCGCAAGGGCCACCTGGACCGCGTGCGCTTCATTCAGGGCAATGCCCGCGGCAGCGTCGAAGTGCCGCTGGCCCAGCACGAGGCGATCCTGCAGGCGCTGTCGGCCCGTGACCCGGATCAGGCCGCCGACCTTCTGCGCGAGCACATCGCCGGGTCGCTGACCTTCATGGAGCGGCATCTGCGCGAGCAACCCGACATGTTCCTCGACGACGACGCAACCCAGCCCCGGAGGGCCTCGTGACAAGCGAAAGCGGCATCGTCGAGGACCTGCGCCGCCGCATCCTGTCGCTGGACCTGCCCCCAGGCGCGATCCTCTCGCGCTCGGACCTGACGGCGCGCTACGGCACCAGCTCGACGCCCCTGCGGGACGCCCTGCTGCGGCTGCGCGACGAGGGGCTGGTCACGATCATGCCGCAATCCCGCACACAGGTCACCCGCATCGACCTGAACCATGCGCGCCAGATCCACGTCCTGCGCAGCACGGTCGAGGCCGAGGCCACCGCGCGCATCGCCGCCGAGCCGCCTGACGGGCTTTCGGATCAGCTTGCGACGCTGATCCGGATGCAGGAGGACGAGGCCCGGCGCGGCGACATGGATGCCTTTGCGCGCCTGGACCTGGCCTTCCACGAGGCCCTGTTGCATGCGGCCAGGCTGGACGCCGTGCATCGCGTGATCCGACGCGAAAGCGTCCATATCGACCGCCTGCGCGCCCTGCATCTGATGCAGCCCGAAAAGGCGCAGCAGATCCTGACCGACCACAGGTCCATTCTGGACGGAATCACCGCCGCTGACCCGGCTGCGGCCCGCGAAGCCATGCGCCATCACCTGTCCCAGTCCATCCTGCTTGGCGAGCAATTGACGCGCGAGCGACCCGAATTCTTCGAGACAGAGCGGCACTGACCCGTCAGGCGGGTCAACGGGCCGCCAAAGATGACACAGGGCCGCCCGTGAACTCTTGTGCGGCGATGCCGATGGCGCCGCCGGCGGCAAGTCCGCCCCTCATTCCTGCACCGGCAGGGTGTAAAGCCCCTCTGACCGGTCCAGATGCGCGCGCATGGCCTCGACGGCGGCATCGGCGTCCCGGTCCTGCATCAGCGCGACCAGCCGTTCATGTTCGCGGATGGTCACGTCCTCGTTCCCCGACCAGTGCAGCAGCACGCCGTGATACTGGAACAGCCAGCGCAGCATCGACTGGCTTGTGGCGATCAGGATCGGGTTTCCGGTGATCTGCGCGATCCGGTTGTGGAAATCCATATCAAGAGACACGAAGGCATCGGCGGTGCCGATCGCATCCCGCTGCCGATCGACCAGCTGGCGCAGATCGTCCAGATCGGCTGGTGTCGCCAGCGGCACGGCCGTGCGGATCATGCCGCATTCGAACATCCGCCGCGCTTCCTTCAGATGCTCGAGGTGGCTCGGTTCCGAAGAAAGAAGCATCCGCGCCACATCGTCCACGCGGCTGAGGACGCTGCCTGCGCTCAGTTCGTTGACCCTGCTGCGCTCGCCATGGCTGATGGTGATGAGGCCCATCGTGTGAAGATGCTGCAATGCTTCGCGGACGGCGGGCCTGCCGACGCCGAACCGTTCCATCAGGTCCCGCTCGGAGGGCATGGGCGCACCGGGGGGCAGTTCGCCCCTGGCCATGAGGTCCTGCAGGCGCTCAAGCACCTGGTCGGACAGCTTGCGCCTTACGATCCTGTCGTCAGAGTGGTCCTTGCTCATCCGCGCTCCGTGCATCCGTTGCCCTTCATCTAGGCGCAGATGCAGCGGCGCGCAAATCCTTGATGGTCCAGCCAAAGGGCGGAATGCGGCCGGGCCGGGGGGTCAGGTTTGCCGTGATGCGGGTGTCGCCTGCCTCAAGCACCGCCTCGGGCCCCGCTTCGGCCCGCCCGACCGGCCTTCCCGCAAGCCGTGCCAGCGCCGCGACCGCCTTTGCGACGGGCCGCGCCGTGCCGTCATCGCGCCAGAGGCCACGCGGACCGTAAAGCGATGCCGGTGTCCAGACCGTGACGCCGGACGGCGCGATGGCAGCCGCCAGGCCGATCGCATAGGCGGCGGCAAAGGCGCCGTCCTGCCGGGGATCGTCGTCCGCCATGCAGATCCGCCGTCGGTCCGGGTTGCCGATGGTGCGGCTGCCATAAGGGTTCTGGCGCATCGCGATCGTCGAGGGGCCAAGCCGATACCCTGCCCCGCCGATGATGGCGCGGGCCGAGGCCAGAATATGCGGCACCGCCTGAAGGGTCTCGATCACGGACAGGTCGTCGGCGGCGTGAACGATGGGGCAGAGCCCATGGGTGACAAAGTCCAGACCCTCTGGCGGGCGCTTTCGGTTGAGTTCGGGAAAGAAGCTGGCCACGCCACCGCCGAGGGCAAGACCCGGAAAGGCCGCGCGCGCGGCGCTGGCGATCCGATCTGCGGGCGGGCATGGCGGCCAGTCCGAACCGGGCGGCACCGATTGCCGGTCCACGGCGGGCGTGACCATGACCGACGCCGCGCGCATGCCCGACGCCGCAAGCGCGCGTCCATGCGCCGCCAGCTCCGGGGCGGGGTCGGCGGTTCCGGGGCAGGCGGCGATCAGTTCAAGATCGAATTCCATGTCCGGAAAGGGCGCCTGCAGCGCGACAAAGGCCGCGAGGTCTGCGTCCAGCGGACCCTGCGTCGCGTCAAGGTGACAAAGCAAGCGCTGAGGCCGGATGCCCGACAGATCCTGCGGATGATCGAGGGCACGACGCGCCTCTGCCGCCGTCAAGGCCAGCGCCGTTTCGGGAAAGCGCGGCTGTGGCACAATCAGGCGCGGGGATGGAACGCAGGCGACGGCGGGGGCCGGGTGCCAGCGGATGCGGACGCGCTGATCCAGCGCGGGACCCTCGGGCAGGGAATAGGGCCAGGGCAGCGCCAGCGGGCGATTATAGGTCTTGAAGGACGCGTCGCCCCATTGGCGCTGGTCCTCCATCTCGAAGACGTCGCCTTCCAGCTTGCACGCGACACGCCACCCGGCTGCGTGGTGGGTCAAGGCCGCGATCTGCTGAAAGGGTTGCCACGGCGCGATCAGATCGGGCATGTGGGCATGGGTCTCCGAGCCGTCCGGATGCGTCACCGTGACCGCTGCGCCCGCGACGCCCTCGATCGGGTGCAGCACGGTAAAGCCGGTGCGGTTCGTCCAGACCTCGCCATGCGCCCGGGCGGTGGCGTGGCAATCCAGCCCCATGGCGTCCAGCCGCAGCGTGATCCGCGCGTGCAGGCGACCTGTCCCCATCTCGTAGTCGGCATCGTAGCCGATGGTGACGGCATCCGGCGTTTCCTCGACCGTCAGGTCCGACAGGACCGCCGGAACCGTGCCCCAATCCCGGTCGCGGACAAGGAACATGACGCCCCGGATCGCCTCGACCCCGCCGATACTGAGGTGGCGCAGTTGACCATCCTCCAGCGTGACCTCTGCCGGACCCGCGCGAAGCTCACGCCGCGCGGGCAGGGGCTCGTCGGTGCCATAAAGCGCCCGGCTCATGCCAGCGCGACCCGGCTGCGGGCTGCGGCCGAGGCATAGGCGGCCTCGACCAGCGCCAGCGTCTTCAGGTTGTCGCGGCCCGAGGTCTCGGGCTCTCGTCCCTGCCCGATGCAATCGACAAAGTGCTGCTGGATGATCTGCACGCTTTCCTGAATGTTGTGCCATGGCCGCTCGGCCCATGGCAGCAGCGGGGGCGACAGGTCGCGCACATCCTCGGCCCCCGCCGACTGGATGGTCAGGCGATAGCCCGCCTCCAGCCGCAGCGTGCCCGTATCGCCGTCGATCTCGATCAGCGTCTCGGGGAATGTCTCGGGTGTGCGGCGGGTCGCGTATGAGCAATCCACGACCGACGTCGCCCCTTTGTGGTCCAGCAGCATCGTCGCCACATCCTCGCCCTTGATGTCGGGGTTGATGCGCGTGGTGCTGGCGGCCAGATGCGTCACGTCGCCCAGCAGCGCCCGGGCGATATCCAGGATGTGAATGCCAAGATCCTGGATGATGAATCGCGGGTCCGTGGCCAGATAAGGCTGGCCCGAGAACACGTCATAGCCCGAGCGAAAGCTGATGCGGCCGAAGAAGGGCGTGCCGATGGCGCCGCCGCGCACGGCCTCGATGGCGGCGCGAATAGGCGACTGCCAGCGGAAGTTCTCGTGCACCATCAGCCTGCGGCCGGCGGCCTCGACCGCGTGGACCATGGCGCGGGCATCCTCCAGCGTGTCGGCAAAGGGCTTCTGACAGATGACGTGCAGGCCCGCGCGGGCCGCCATCTCGACCAGCGGGCGGTGCGAGGGGACGGTGGTCGCGATGTCCACAAAGTCCAGATCCTCGGCCGCCAGCATCTCGGCCGCGTCAGAGTAGCGGCGGGCAATGCCGAAACGCTCGCCCGTCGCGGCCAGCCGCTGCGGGTCACGGTCGCAGATCGCGGTGATGCGGGCGCCGTCGCAACCGGCCCATCCGTGAAGCTGGTTCTGCGCGAAGAAGCCGCAGCCGATCAGTGCGCCGTTCAGCATGTCAGGCCCTCGCCTCGGATTGCAGGACCACGCGCGCCTGCAGTTTCTGCTGGGCCTGGTCGACCACGACGGCGGCGATGATAACAAGCCCCTTGATGACCGTCTGCCAGAAGGACGACACGCCCATCATCACCAGCCCGTCGGACAGAACGCCGATCACGAAGGCGCCGACGATGGTGCCGCCGATCCGCCCGCGCCCGCCCGACATCGAGGTGCCACCAAGCACCGCCGCCGCGATGGCGTTCAGCTCGAAGCTCTGGCCGGTGGCGGGGTGGGCGGCGACCAGCTGCGAGCTGATGATGAGGCCCACCAGCGCCGCACAGAAGCCGCTGAACATGTAGACGAACAGCTTGATCCGCCCGACCTTGACGCCCGACAGCGCCGCGCCGCGTTCGTTCCCACCGACGGCGTAAATATAGCGGCCAAGGGGCGTGCGGCGCGAGATATAGGCGGCCGTGAGCGCCACGGCGATCAGCATCCAGATCGAGATGGGCAGGCCCAGAAAGTTCCCCGCCCCGATCAGCCGAAACGTGTCCGAGCCGTATTCGGCATTGCCGTTCAGGTTCGGGAATGTCCGCCCGTCCGAGAACAGCATCGCGGCCCCCCGGCAGACATAAAGCGTGCCAAGCGTCGCGATGAACGGCGCGACGTTGAGTTTCGTGATCAGAAACCCGTTGATCGCGCCGATGGCGATGCCGACGGCGGCGACGATCAGGCAGATCTCGACCGTGTTGAAATGCATCGTCCAGCCAAGGCCGATGTCGATCCCGTTCAGGATCAGATACCCCGCCACCATGCCGCATAGGCCCACGATCGAGCCCACGGACAGGTCGATCCCGCCCGAGATGATCACGAAGGTCATGCCGATGGCGAGAAAGGCGTTCAGCGCGACGTGCTTTGACATGATGACCATGTTCGCAGTCGACAGAAAGTTCGGCGCGGCAAAGGCGAAAAAGGCGAAGACGACGATCAGCGCGATGAAGGTCCGCGCCTTCAGCAGCACCAGCAGGGCTTGCGTCGACTGGTGGCGCGTCGCGCCGGTGGGGGCGGCGATGTCGCTCATGCGGGGATCTCCTGCTTGGTCGTGGGCGCGTGGCCCTTGGCGGATGCGGCGACGATTGCGGTCTCTGAGGCCGCGGCGCGCTCGAAGCGGCCGGTGACGCGGCCGTTCGACATGACGACGATGCGATCGGACAGGGCCATCAGCTCTTCGAGGTCCGAGGTGACGAAGACGATGCCCAGCCCCTCGGCCGCCAGTTCGCGCATGACGCGGAAGACCTCGGCCTTGGCGCCAATGTCGATGCCGCGCGACGGCTCGTCCATCAGCAGGACCTTTGGCCGCGTTATCAGCGCCTTGCCGATGACGACCTTCTGCTGGTTCCCGCCCGAAAGGCTTGAGACGGGGTTTTCCATCGACGCGATCTTGACCGTCAGCCGCTTCACGAAATCGCGCACCGTCCGCCGCTCGGCCCCGAGGTCCATGTGAAAGCCCCTGGTGATCGCACCAAGGCTGGACAGGGTCATGTTCTCGCGGATGGGCATGATCTGGACAAGGCCGTCATTTTTGCGGTCCTCGGGGATCAGGGCGATGCCGCGCCTGATCCGGCCCGCGACGCCGCCGCGCGAGGTCAGGGGCTTGCCGTCCACGAACATCCGGCCCGTGGCATGCGGATGCCGGCCAATGACGCATTCCAGAAACTCGCTGCGGCCCGCGCCCATAAGGCCGTAAACGCCGAGGATCTCGCCCGCCCGCAGGTCCAGACTGACGTGATCGACCGCAAGGCCCCCGCCCGCGCGGGGCAGGCAGACGTCCTCGGCCCGGAAGACCTCGGGGCCGAAGTCGTGGGTTTGGGCTTTCGCGTAATCCTTGCTGGCCTCGCCGATCATGCTGCGGACGATCCAGGCAAGATCGACGCCCTCCATCGGGCGGGCGCCGGTGATGGTGCCGTCGCGCAGGACAGTGATGTAGTCGCCGATCCGCAGCAGCTCTTCCAGCCGGTGCGAGATGTAGACGATGCCGACGCCCTGCCGGCGCAGGTCACCTATGACGCGGAACAGGATCCCGACCTCGGTGGCCGAGAGGGCGCTGGTCGGTTCGTCCAGGATCAGGATGCGGGCGTCCTGCGCCAGGGACTTGGCGATCTCGACGATCTGCTGCTGGCCCACGCGCAGATCGCCGACCAGCGCGTCGGGGTCGATGTCGTGTTCCAGCCGCGCCATCAGCGCCCGCGTCTCGGCCCGCTGCGCGGCCATGTCGATGTCGATGCCGGCGCGGGTGCGCTCGCGGCCGATGAAGATGTTCTCGGCCACGGTCATGTTCGGGAAGAGGTTCAGCTCCTGGAACACGATGCCGATGCCGTGGCGGCGGGCGTCGTCGGTGCCGTTCAGGCGAACCTCTTTCCCGTCGATCAGGATACGGCCGTCGGTCAGTTGCTCGACGCCCGCGATGACCTTCATCATCGTGGACTTTCCGGCGCCGTTCTCGCCCACCAGCACGTTGACGGCGCCCATGTGCAGGTCGAAATCGACCGATTTCAGCGCGAGGGTGCCGGGATAGACCTTGGTGCCTCCGCGGATGGACAGGCCGATGGTCATGGCCGGGCCTGCAAGGCAAGGGGCACCATGACCCAGTCGGCACCCGCCGCCGTCAGGGTCATCGCGCCGGTGACAGTCATGTGCTGGCCGGTCAGATCGCCCTCGGGCAGCGCCAGCCGCTGATGGGCCTGATCATTCAGCGCGCGGGCCAGCTTGGCGAATTCGATCTGGTCGCGGAAATCGGTGAAGGTCAGGAAGTCCAGCGCGTCGCGCAGCGCGGTGCCGCGGATCACTGGACCCAGTTGCACGGTCACATCGCCGGCACCGTCGCCGGTCGTGTCCAGCGTCACGCTTGCGGCGCGCGAGGCGCGATCCGCGGCCACCACCACGCCCTCGGCGGTCACGATGAAATTCCACGGGCTGCCCTCGGCCGCGGACCGGATGCCATGCGCCGTCCCTGCCCCGTCAAGTCCCCCGGCAAGCGCATCCCGCAGCGCAGGCGCGGTGACGGCGCGGTCGTTCAGGTAGCCCGGCAGCCGGTCATCGAAGATCTCGGCCGCCCGCAGCGCCATGCGCTGATCATCGTCCAGCGGCGCGGCGGCGGCCTGATCCTCGGGACTTGGGTTCGGCACGATCTTGCAGGCAGGCAGCACGGCCGCAGCCAACATCCCCGCCAGAAGGGCGGTCTTTGCAAAAGGCATCCGTCTATCCCCCGGATGAAGAGGCCCGGCGCAGCCGCCGGGCCCGCCGGATCATTGCGCCAGCGCGAAGGTTTCCAGCTGGGCGGCGTTTTCCTCGTTGATGAGGATGCAATCCATCAGCTGCTTCTCGTCCAGCCCGGTCGAGCCGGTCCTCAGATACTGGTCGGCCTGCTCGACCGCCAGCTGCGCCTGCCGATAGGCCGGTTGCAGCACGGTCGCCTTGATCCCGCCCGCAAGGATGGAATCGCGCACGTCGTTCGAGCCGTCGAAGCCCACCACGATCACGTCCGTCCGCCCCGCCGCTTCCAGCGCGGCCCAGGCCCCCATCGCCATCGTGTCATTGCCCGAGATGACGCCCTTGATGTCGGGCTGGGCCTGAAGGATCGTCTCCATCACCGTGTAGGCTTCGGTCTGCGACCAGTTGGCGGTCTGCTGGGCGACCATCACCATGTCGGGATACTGGTCGATGATGTCGTGGTATCCCGACGAGCGGATCCCGGCATTGGTGTCCGCCTCGCGGCCCAGCAATTCGGCATACTGGCCCTCTTCGCCCATCAGGCGGACGAATTCCCCGGCGCCCAGCTGCGCGCCCTGGTAGTTGTTCGACACGATCTGGCTGACGGCGATGCCGCTTTCCTTGATCTCGCGGTCGATCAGGAAGGACGGGATGCCCGCGTCCTTGGCGCGCTGGACGGCCGCGACGGTCGCGTCGGCGCCCGCGTTGTCCAGGATGATCGCCTTGGCACCGCGCGCGATGGCGGTGTTGAACAATTCGGACTGCTTGTTGGGATCGTCGTCATGGACCATCACGACCGTTTCGTAGCCCAGTTCCTGCGCGCGCGCTTCGGCGCCCACGGCCTCGGCCTTGAAGAACGGGTTGTCGTGGCTGGGGGTGATGATCGCGATCAGCCCTTCGGCGGCGGCAAGCCCCGGCATGGCGATGGCCAGCGAAAGGCCAAGGGCCGAGATGGTCAGCCTGCGGTTCGGTTTCATGGTGTCCTCCCTATGGTCAGCCGGGCTGGCTGCCCGTTCCTCTCTGACGCCCTCAACGCTGGCACCGAATCGTCATGTCGTCAACAGGTATGATGAGATGATTAGACGCCTTAGGTAATGCGCCGGATGCTTTCGGCGATCTCGTCCCATTCGAAAACGCGCTTCCAGTCGTCGCGCATCAGCATCGGCTTGCCGAACTCGATGGCCTTGTTGCAGGCGTCCGAAAACGCGCCCTCGCGTTCATTGAACAGCACGGCGCCCAGGATGTTCATGTGGCCCAGCAGGAAGTCGCGGGCGCATTCATGGCTGACGCCGCTGCGGGCAACCGTTTCGTCCAGCGCCTCGCGCATGACCGCCATCAGGCTGGCGCAGACGGTCTCGGACAGCCCCGGCTCAAGCATCGCCATCTGCCTGACCGTCACCTCGTAGCTGCGGGCGACAGGCGCATAGATCGCGCGGGCGATACGCTCGCCCAGTTCGTAATGCTCGCGCGGGCCCTGCATGAGGGCGTTGACGACCCCTTGCCGGGCGGCAACGCCGCCGAAATGGTCGGCCCGGCCCTCGGGCGTGGTCTCGTCGTTCCAGATCGGCGGGTGGCAGGGATGGGTCACGAAATAGGTGATGTCCTCGCGCTCGGGCAGGTGCCCCGCGAAGGGCGCCGCAGCGTCCAGGATCACCACCATCGTTCCGGGGGCAAGCGTCGGGACGATGGCACCGGCCACCTTGCCGATCACCGTGTCCGGCACCGCCAGGATGACCACCTCGGCGCCTTGCAACGCCTGTTCCTGCGGAACGCAGTCAAGGCCGGTCTGGGCCTTCAGGCGCGCCTGCCCGGCCTCGCTGACCTCGACATGCGCCACATCAAAGTCGGTCCGCGCAAGGTTGGTGGCCAGCCGCACCCCCATCTTACCGCCTGCACCCAGCAGCGCCACTTTCGTCATCCTGCTTCCCCTGTCCGGAATCGTCTTGTCAAACTGGTATGATGAGATGATTATTAAGCAGGACTGTCAAGCAGGGACACCATGAGCCAGACAAATCTGCTGCGCCTCGCGTGGCTGGGGGACGATTTCACCGGCTCGGCCGCCGTGATGGAAGTGCTGCAATTCGCCGGCATTCCGTCGGTCCTGTTCCTGGAACCCCCTGCGGCGCCGCTGCCAGAGCGTTTCTCTGGCGTCGAGGCGGTGGGCCTGGCGACAACGGCGCGCGCGCACGGGCCCGACTGGATGCGCCAGCACCTGCCGCCGCTGCTGGGCAGGCTTCAGGC
The DNA here is from genome assembly GCF_052379855.1 of Paracoccus sp. NSM. Lineage (NCBI taxonomy): Bacteria > Pseudomonadati > Pseudomonadota > Alphaproteobacteria > Rhodobacterales > Paracoccaceae > Paracoccus > Paracoccus sp. NSM. The sequence goes on from NZ_JBQTCG010000004.1 coordinate 18,847, forward strand.
GCTTGGGCCGCAGATCCTGCACTACAAGATCTGCTCGACCTTCGATTCCGCGCCTCATGCCGGGTCCATCGGTGCCGCGATCGAGGCGGCGCTGACCGTGCGTCCGGCGGATGCCGTGCCGCTGCTGACGGCCGCCCCGGCGATGCGGCGTTATCAGGCCTTTGGGCATCTCTTCGCGGCTGGCCCGCATGGCGTGGCGCGGCTGGACCGGCACCCGGTCATGGCACATCACCCGGTCACGCCGATGGCGGAATCCGATCTGCTGATCCATCTGGCGGGGCAGACCGACCTTCCCTCGGCGCTGATCGACCTCGAGGCCATGGAAGCGCGCCCGCAAGCCGCGATGGAGGCGGCGCTGGCGCAGGGTGCGCGGATCCTGTCGCTGGATTGCATGGACGCAGCCAGCGAGGCCGCGGCGGGCCGGCTGATCTGGCAGAACCGCAACCGTCTGGGGCTGGTCGCGGGCAGTCAGGGGATCGAATACGCGCTGGTCCGCCATTGGCGGGAAAGCGGCGTCATCGCGCAGCCCCCCGCCCCTTCTTCTGCCGGGGCCGTGGCGCAGGTCGCGGCCGTGTCGGGTTCGGTGTCCCCGGTGACGGCCGCACAGCTGCAATGGGCGGGCAGGAACGGGTTTGCGCTGATCGGCTTCGACGCCCGCGCCGCCTGCGGCAGCGACGCCGATCTTGAGGCCGAGGTGGCCCGCGCCTCGGCAGCGGCACTGGATGCCGCCCGCGTCGGGGCCAGCCCGCTGGTTCATTCCGCCGCCGGGCATGACGGGATCGAGGTCGCGCAGTTCCGCGCGGCCCTGGCGGCCAGCGGCATGGAACCCGAGGTCGCGAACCGCCGCATCGGCCAGGGGCTGGGCCGGGTCCTTGACCGGGTTCTGCGGCACAGCGGCATTCGCCGGGCGGTCATTTCCGGCGGTGACAGTTCGGGCCATGCCATGCGCCAGCTTGGCCTGACGGCGCTGGTGGCCGTGGCACCGACCATTCCCGGTGCCGCCCTCTGCCGCGCCTACGGGGACGGCCCGCATGACGGGCTGGAGATCGCGCTGAAAGGCGGACAGATGGGCTCGGAAGATTACTTCGGCTGGATCCGCGCAGGCGGCGGCCCCAGAGATGAAAGGACCGCCCGATGAGCGACGACATGATCCGCGTGACCTATCTACTGGAAACGCCGGGCGATCCGCGCGCCGCGGCCGAGAAGATCGCGGCCGACCAGTCCACCGGCACCTTCACCGAACTGCCGGGCGAGACCGAGGCCCTGCGCGCGCGCCACGCCGCCCGTGTCGAAACCGTCGAGCCGCTGGCGCCGCAGGACCAGCCGTCCTGGCCCGAGGCCGAGGGTCCCGTTAACCGTGCCCGCGCCGTCATCGCCTTTCCGCTGGACAGCATCGGCACCGACATCGCCGCCCTGCTGACCGTGACGCTTGGCGGCGTTTTCGCGGCCCGCGGCCTGACCGGCGTCCGGGTGCTGGATTTCGGGCTTCCCCCGGCCTTCGCCTGCCACCCCGGCCCTCAATTCGGCATCGACGGCTCGCGCCGCCTGACCGGCGTCACCGAGGGGCCGATCATCGCCTCGATCATCAAGCCATCGCTCGGGCTGACGCCGGACGAGACGGCGGCGGTCGTCCGCAGCCTCTGCGAGGCCGGTGTCGATTTCATCAAGGACGACGAAAAGATGATGTCGCCCGGCTATGCACCCTTCGAGCCGCGGACCAGCGCAATCATGCGCGTGATCCGCGATCACGCCGAACGCACGGGCAAGCGCGTGATGTATGCCTTCGGCATCTCGGCTGCCGATCCGGACCTGATGCTGCGGCGGCACGACCACGTCGTTGCCGAAGGCGGGAATGCGGCGGTCGTCAACATCAATTCGATCGGGCCGGGCGGGATGGCGTTCCTGCGAAAGCGCTCGGCGCTCTGTCTGCACGCGCATCGCAATGGCTGGGACCTGCTGACGCGGCACCCGTCGCTTGGCTACGATTTCCGCCCCTATCAGAAGATCTGGCGCCTGCTGGGTGTGGACCAGTTCCAGATCAACGGCATCGCCGCAAAGTACTGGGAAAGCGACGACAGCTTCGTCCGCTCGTTCGAGGACGTGACCCGGCCGATCTTTTCCGACGCCGACCGCGCCTTGCCAGTCGTCTGTTCCGGTCAATGGGGCGGCCAGGCCTTCGAGACCTTTCGCCGCACCCGCTCGGTCGATCTGATGTATCTGGGCGGCGGCGGCATCCACGGCCATCCCGGCGGCCCCAAGGCGGGGGTCCGCGCGATCCGCGACGCCTGGCAAGCTGCGGGGCAAGGGCTGGGCACCGCCGAAGCCTGCGCCGCCTCGCCCGACCTGGCCGCCGCGTTTCGCAAGTGGGGCCGGGCGTCTGATCGCTGAGAACGAGCGCTCTTTCCCTGGTATCGTTCGGGGCGTGGACTTCATCCAGCATCGAATGGCTCTTCAGAGGCTCACCCGATTGTCTGCCGACCCCCTCAACCGATGCCTATGGGCAAGATCGTTGGCTGGCGGTTCAGCACCTCGGCGAATGCCCGGCCGCGTTCATGGCGACCGTCAAACGCCGAGGTGCTGAACCCATGCTCAGCGCGACAGGTCAATCAGGATCTTGAGCTGCGTTCCTGAGGGATCGAGCAGGCTGTCGAAACCGTCGCGGATCGCCTGATCCAGTCCGATGCGCCGGGTGATGACCTTGGCGGCGGGCAGGCTTCCCGACGCGATCATCGCCGCGACCCGGGGCCAGTAATGGGTCGGATAGGCCCAGCTGCCCCGGATATCGACATCCTTGAACGTCACCGCGAACCAGTCCAGCGGGTTGTCATGGGGGTGAAGCCCGGTCTGCACGACGACCCCCTGCTTGCGCACCGCATCAAGGCAGGCCTTCAGCGCGTGTTCGTTGCCGACGCATTCGATCGCGATATCGCATCCCACCTCGCCCTCGGTCGCGCGGCGGATGGTGGCGCCGATGTCGTCCTTCTGCGGGTTCAGGGTGGTCACCCCGGGCATGAGTTCACGCACAAGCGCCAGTCGCGTCTCGTTCGGGTCCGAGACGAACAGACGGACTGCGCCCGCAGCCTGCGCGGCCATCAGCGTCAGAACCCCGATCGGACCCGCCCCGGTGACAAGGACCGAAGACCCGGCAAAGACCCCGCCCCGGTCACAGGCATAGACGGCGACGGCGGCGGGTTCGATCAGGGCCACGGCCTCGTCCGGAAGGTCATCGGGGATGGGCACGACGTTGTAGCCGTTCAGCAGCGACATCTCGGCCATGCCGCCCGAATGCCACGACAGACCCGCCAGCGCCAACCGGTCCGACAGATGGAACAGGCCCCGATCCGCATAGTAATCGCCGGCCCGCGGCATGATCAGCGGCTGCACCGAGACACGGTCGCCGGGGGCGACATGGGTGATGCCCGGGCCGACGGCCTCGACGATGCCGCCAAATTCATGCCCCAGGATCTGAGGCCCATGCGCGCCGGTGAAGGGATGCGGCTCTTTCGGCACGAAGATCGGGCCATAGGCATATTCGTGCAGGTCAGTGCCGCAGATGCCGCAAAAGGTGTTTCGGATCAGCACCTGACCCTCGGCGGGCGCGGGGGGCGCATCGACGTCCTCGATACGAAGGTCCTTGGCTGCGTGGAAGCGCAGGGCTTTCATGATGTTACTCCTGTCAAAGGGGTCAGCGGTAGACGAGGGCGCCATCCATGATGACGCTCGACGCCCGCGAAGGATGCGGCGCGGTCGGTGACATCCATCACGATGGTCGCCGTGGGACGCCAAGGCCCGCCGCCGCGCGCTCCGGGGCCTCGGGGTCCAGATCGGCCAGCGCCGCGGCCATGCCGTCGCGGGACAGGCGGCGGGCGAGGGCCAGACCAATACCCGTGGCTGCGCCGATGACCAGCGCGACCCTGTGTTGCGTGTTCATGTTCTGCTCCTTGATCGAGGGGCCGGCCCGGCGCAGCGCCGGGCCGGTGGCGGCTCAGCGCAGGTGATGGACCGGCTGCAAGCCGTGGACAGGGGTCTCGATCCCCTCGAACCGCGCCTTGAGCTGCAAGGCCAGATACAGCGAGTAATGCCGCGACTGGTGCAGGTTGCCGCCGTGGAACCACAGGCCCGGCTGCTGCGTGGGCTTCCACATGTTGCGCTGCTCGCCCTCCCACGGGCCGGGGTCCTTCGTGGTCCCCGAGCCGAGGCCCCAGCATTTGCCCACCCGGTCGGCCACGTCCTGCCCGATCAGGTCCGCCGCCCATCCGTTCATCGACCCGTAGCCGGTCGCATAGACGATCAGGTCGGCGGGCAGCTCGGTGCCGTCCTCCAGCAGCACGCCCGTCTCGGTGATCTGCTGGACCTGGCCATGGGCCAGCTTGATCTTGCCGTCGATGATCAGCTGGCTGGCGCCCACGTCGATGTAATAGCCCGACCCCCGGCGCAGGTATTTCATGAACAACCCGCTGTCATCGTCGCCGAAATCCAGCTTGAAGCCCGCCTTTTCCAGCCCGGCATAGAAATCGGCGTCGCGTTCACGGATCTGGTCGTAAAGCGGCACCTGCCATTGATGCATGATCGCATAGGGCAGCGAGGCAAAGATCAGGTCGGCCTTTTCGGTCGTCACCCCGGCCGCGACCGCCTGTTCGGAATAAAGCGCGCCCAACCCGATCTCCATCAGGCTGTCCGACTTGACAATATGGGTCGAAGAACGCTGCACCATCGTCACATCGGCGTCGTGTTCCCAGAGCGCCGCCGCGATGTCATGGGCCGAGTTGTTCGAGCCGACGATCACCACTTTCTTGCCCGCATAGGCGTCCGGGCCGGGATGCTGGGAAGAGTGCTGCTGCTCGCCCTTGAAGCGGTCCATGCCCGGAAAGCGGGGGATGTTCGGCTTTCCCGACATACCGGTCGCCAGAACCAGTTCCTTGGGGTGCAGCGTCACCTCTTCGCCGTCACGGTCGATGACGACCGTCCATTCGCCCTTGGCCTCGTCATAGCGGGCGGATTTGCAGGTGCTGCGCGTCCAGTAGTTCAGTTCCATGACCTTGGTGTACATTTCCAGCCAGTCGCCGATCTTGTCCTTGGGGGCAAAGACGGGCCAGGTGTCCGGGAACTTCAGATAGGGCAGGTGATCGTACCAGACCGGGTCATGCAGGCAGAGCGACTTGTAGCGCTTGCGCCAGCTGTCGCCGGGGTTGTCGTTCCGCTCGACGATGATCGTCGGCACGCCCAAATGGCGCAGCCGCGCGCCAAGGGCGATGCCGCCCTGCCCGCCCCCGATGATCAGGGTGTGGGGCTGGCGGGTATAGCCCAGTTCGCGCGCCTCGGCCTCGCGTTCCTCGCGCCAAGTCGGCCGGTTCTTGCCCGCGCCGTGCTTTGCGCCAAGCGGGCGCGAGAAGCCCTTGGCCTCCTCGTGGCCCTTCAGCTCTTGCAGGGCGGTCAGCAGGGTCCAGATCCGGCCGTCGCGCAGCCGCACCAGACCGTAGCCCCGACCGATCTGCGTTTCGAAGCGGAACCATGCCGTGATGATCCCGTCCTCCTCGGTCGCGGCTTCGCTTTGGTCAAGCTGCCAGCCGGTCGGGCGCACATGGCCCAGCTGGGCGCGCAGCATCTCGGCCACGGCGTCATGCCCTTCCAGCGTCTTCAGGTTCCAGGTGAAGCTGACAAGATCGCGCCAGTAGCAATCCGTGACGAACAAGGCCGTGGCCCGGTCGATATCCCCTGCCTCCAGCGCGGCGCCCCATTCGTCCAGAACCGCCTGCGCGCGGCTGGCGACATTTGTGTCCAGCATGATGTCCTCCCTTGTGGCTGGTCTCCTCGGGGACAGGCTGGCGCAGAGGGGCGGACGCGGCACAGCGAAAAGACGTAGCTGCACCGCGGAAAACGCATGCTGCGGCGCAACGGGGTTGCAGGCGCAACAGCGCGCAACGGCGGTGCAACTCAGGCGGGCGGGGTCAGCCCTGCCGCGCGGACACGGCGCAGCACGGTCGAGCGGTTGACGCCCAGCCTGCGCGCGGCCAGTGCCATGTTCCAGCCACAGGCCTCCAGCACGTCGCCAAGGTCCTGCCCGTCAGGCCCGGCCTGTTCCGTCCCCAGGATCGGTGCGGGCAGATCCACGATGTCGATCACCGCCCCGGTCGAGATGAGCGAAGCGGCCTCCAGCACCGAGGCCAGTTCATGCAGGTTGCCGGGCCAGAGCCGCGCCCGCAATTCGGCGCGCGCGGCGGCCGACAGCCGCCTTTCGTCGGGGCTGATCGCGCGCAGCAGGCGGTCGATCAGCCAATCCAGATCGTGGCGCAGCCGCAGCGGCGGCAGGTCCAGCGCCGCCCCGGCAATGCGGAAGAACAGGTCCGGCCGGAAATCGCCTTCGCGCACCATCGCCGACAGATCCCGTCGCGTCGTGGCAAGGATGCGCAGCCGGCACCCGGACAAATGGTGCAGCAGCAACGCCTGCGCGGGCGGGTCCAGATCCTCGACCCCCTTCAGCACCAAAGTCCCGGCCTCGTCCCGCCAGTCGGCAGGCCAGGCCTCGGGCGCGGCACAGTCCAGCAGGCGGAACGCCCCGGCGTCGCGTCGGCACATGTGGATGGCGCGGGCAAGCCGCAGCTTGCCGGTGCCGGTCTCGCCCCGGATCAGAAGCGCGACCTTGCTGCCCGCCAGCCGCGCGGCGCGGTCAAGAACCGCCTGCATGTGCGGATCGGGACCGGCCAGACTGGACAGCCCGCCGGGCAACTGGCCCTGCGCACGCGGCAGGCGCACCGATTGCGGCGCGATCGCATGGCCGAAAAGAGCGCGGCCATCCGGCAGGCGGACAACGCGATCCTCGACCGGTCGGCCGCGCATCAGGTCCGGCAGGTCGTCCACATTGGCGCGCGTGACCTCGTCCAGCCGCCGACCCAGCAGGTCCGGCCCCAGCACCTGCTGCGCGGCATGGGTCATGCCGATGATCGCGCCCGAACCGTCCAGGGCCACGGCGGCCTCGGGGTCCACCTCAAGAAACTCCGGGCTTGACGAGAGGCGCAGCACCCATTCCCGTCGCGCCATCGCCATCAGGTTCGCCATCTCGACCCGCCGCGCGGCGGTGCGCACAAGGGTCATGGCAAGGTTCTGGCTTGCCTTGGGCTGCGGAGAGCGCAGAAGGGACAGGTCCAGCACCGCCGCCAGCTGACCGGACGTGTCGAAGATCGGCGCCGCCGTGCAGGAAAGCGGCGTGTGGTACAGGTCGAAATGGTCGCTTTGATGGATCGTCACCGCCTCGCCCGTGGCGATGCAGGCACCGACACCGCAGGTGCCCGCCAGATGCTCGGACCAGTCCGAGCCCAGATAGAGGCCCGCCGCCTGAAGCTCTGCCTGAAAGCGCGGATCGCCGAAGAAATCGACCGTGACGCCCTTGGCATCGGCCAGAAGCAGCACGTAATTCTGCCCGGCCACCTGCCGGAACAGGCTTTCCAGCCCCGACCGCGCGATGGCGATCAGCCGTTCGGCCTGTTCGCGATGGGCCCGCAATTGCGCCTCGGACACGATATGCGCGGGGTTTGATCGCGCGGGGTCCAGCCCGTGGCGTTCCACGCAGCGCCGCCAGCTGGCAAGCACCACGCTGTCGCGCCCGGTCGGGCGGCCCTGCAGGACGCGCTCGATCTCGCGGACATGCTCGACGTCCCGCATGGCCCCCCTCCCTGCGACACTCGGGACCATCAGAGGGACAAAGCGCCGTCATGTCCAGTCCTGCCTTGGTCGAGGTTAGACCGAGGCGACGCGGCTATCGCCGGTCAGCCGGGGCGGCGCCGGTGCTGGCGACGATGATCGAAGCGACCAGATGCGGGATCGGCTGCCCCGCCGACGCCCGGACATGGGGTTCGTCATGTCCCGGCGGCTCCAGCAGAGCGAGCTGGCTATTCAGAAGCGATGCCGGGAAGAACCCGAGATGCCGCCGAAGACGAAAGACGAGGCGATGTTGACCTGCCCCAACCCGCCGCGGAACCGACCGATCAGGGATTGCGCGGCGTCAAAGATCCACTCGGACAGCCCGCCGCGCTCCATGATCAGGCCCGCCATGATGAAGAGCGGCACGGCGATCAGCAGGAACGAGTTGATCGAGGTCGCCATGCGCTGCGTGATCATGCTGATCGGCAGGTCGAACCACCACAGGACCGAGAGGGTCCCGAGGCCAAGCGCCACCGACAGGGGCACCCCGAGGATTGCGAGGACGAAGAAGACGGCAAGCAGCTTCAGGCCCATGGCGCGGTCTCCATGGGGGCCGGGGGGAAGGGGCGCACGCTGTCGAGCGCCGCGCCCGGTTGCGCCTGAGGTTCGAGCGCGGGCAGACCAGCCATTGCGTCGCCACCTGCAACAACGGCGTCCGTGCCACCGGCACGACCAGCCGCCCCGAACGCAGTTCGGCCTCGATCATCAGTTCGCTTTCCAGCGCGACCCCATAGCCGAGACAAGCCGCGTCGATGGCCATGTGCGAGCGGTCAAAGGACAACCGCGCCTCGGGCACGGGGCCAAGGCCCTGCGCCTCGGCCCAGGCGGACCACTGCACCTGCGCCTTGGCAGATCGGATGCGCGGCAGGGCCAGCAACTCGGCCGGCGCCAGCGAGGCCGCGGACGACAGCCCCGGCGCGCAGACAGGCACAAAGCGTTCCTCGGTCAGGGGCTCGGTATAAAGACCCGGCCAGCCGCCCAGCCCGTGCCGAATCTCCAGATCCACGTTGTCGCGGGTGAAATCCACGGGCTCGTTGCTGCCGTCGATGCGAAGGTTCGTGTCCGGCATCCGCTCGATGAAACGCATGAGGCGCGGCAGCAGCCACTTGGACGAGATCGTGGGCGTAGCCCGGATCACCAGCGTGGCCTGCTGAGGGCGCCCGCGCATCGCGTCGGTCGCGCGCATGATCCCCTCGATCTTGTCCGAGATCATCTCGAAATAACGCTCGCCCGCCTCGGTCAGCCCGACATTGCGTCCGCGCCGCGTGATCAGCGCCGTGCCGATCTGTTCCTCCAGCGTCTTGAGCTGCTGGCTGACGGCCGAAGGCGTCACGTTCAGCGTGGCCGCGGCCCCCGCGATCGAGTTCAGCCGCGCGACGCGATAAAAAACGGCAATGGCGCGAAAGGGCTGCATGCTGGGGCCTGTGCTGAACCGGACAGGCGGACGATTGTGGGCTTCCGCGCCGGTGTCCAAAGCCGATCTTCCCCGGCCCGTGCCTGCAAGCGCGTGGCAGGTGCCGCGCCCGGGACCTCGATCACGCGGCCCCGGCGTCCGACCGTGCCGCGCTGCACGTTTGCCGGGCAGAGGGGCCGATCGGCGTTGATGGCACTTTACAGACCGGCCGAATCGCGACACCTTCGGCTGATAAACTGGTTTACTAAACCGATTTATCGACTTTGCCGGAACGGGATCGCATGGCCAATCTGCAGGATGTCGCCACAGCCGCCGGGGTCTCGAAGGCCACGGTGTCGCGCTATCTGAACGGATCGCTGGAACTGCCAGAACGCACGGCCTCGGCCATCGATGCGGCGATCAAGGCGCTGGATTATACCCCGAACCCCCATGCCCGGCGACTGAGCCTCGGGCGGTCGGACACGGTCGCGCTGATCGTGCCGGACATCGCGTCGCCCTTTTTCGCAACGCTTGTGGGCGCGGTCGAGGCCGAGGCCAGCGTGATGGGCCTCGCGGTCGCGCTCTATGCCACGCTGAACAGCCCGGAACGGGAATTGTCCTATCTGGATCTGGTGCGGAGGGGCCATGCCGACGGGCTGATCTTTGTCACCAACCACCCCGCCACCGAACAGATGGCGGCCAAGCTGAACACCCTGCGCCGATGCGTCGTGGTGGACGAGGACGTGCCGGACGCCGTCGCGCCCAAGCTGTTCTGCGACAACCGGCAGGGCGGCTATCTGGCCGGGCGGCATCTGGCCGAGGCCGGGCATCGCCATGCCCTGTTCATCGGTGGCGTCGATCAGATGATCAGCGGCGCCCACCGCTGGCAGGGCTTCGTCGAGGGGATGGACCTGCCGGGCCTGCCGCCCGCCCGCATCACCCGGCATTACGGCCAGTACACGGTCGAGGCGGGGCGCGAGTCCGGCCGCCGCTTTCTGGACCTTGCCGCGCCGGAGCGGCCGACGGCGATCTTCGCAACCTCGGACGAATTGCTGATCGGCCTCTACGAAGTGCTGACCGGGGCCGGTCTGGCGATCCCGCACGAGGTCTCGGTCATCGGCTTCGACGATGTCGGGCCGCTGCACCTTTTCGCCCCGCCCGTCACGGCGGTGCGTCAACCCGTCCGCGCGCTTGGGCAGCGCGCGCTGCAAGTGCTGATGCGCGCGGACGAACCTTCGGCAGACACCGCTCCGACAGAAGAGCTGCTGCCCGTCACGCTGATCGCGCGGAATTCTGTTGCGCCGCCGGTCCGCGCCTTCGACCGCAACACCAACAGCGAGGAATGAAGATGACGATGACCCCGACCCGCCGCGCCCTCGGGCTGATCCTGACCAGCGGCCTTGTCGCCGCCGCATGGCCCGCCCTGGCGCAGGACGGCAAGACCTTTGCCCTTGTCCAGATCAACCAGCAGGCGCTGTTCTTCAACGACATGAACCGCGGCGCGCAAGAGGCAGCCGATGCCGCCGGCGCGACGCTGCTGATCTTCAACGCCAACAATGACCCCGCCGCGCAGAACAGCGCCATCGAGACCTACATCCAGGAGGGTGTCGATGGCATCGCGGTGGTCGCCATCGACGTCAACGGCATCATGCCCGCCGTCGAACAGGCGGTCGAGGCCGGCATCCCCGTCGTCGCCATCGATGCGATCCTGCCCGAAGGCCCGCACAGCGCGCAGATCGGCGTGGACAACGCGCAGGCCGGCGCCGACCTTGCCGCCGTCGTGAACGAGGCCGGGGGCGATATCCGGCTGGGCATCGTGGGGGCGCTGAACTCGTTCATCCAGAACGTCCGCAAGGACGGCTTCGAGGGCGCGCTGGACAGCGGCGCGGTGACGGTGCTGGGCACCGTGGACGGCCAGAACGTGCAGGACACCGCGCTTGGCGCGGCCGAGAACCTGATGACCGCCAATCCCGACATGAACGCGATCTACGCGACGGGCGAGCCTGCGCTTCTGGGCGCCATCGCCGCCGTCGAAAGCCAGGGCCGTCAGTCCGATGTGGCCGTCTATGGGTGGGACCTGACCGCGCAGGCCATTGCCGGGATCGACGCGGGCTATGTCAGGGCGGTGATCCAGCAGGACCCCGCGGGCATGGGCGCGGCCGCGATCGATGCGCTTGGCACGCTGGCCGATGGCGGCACGGTCGAGGCCGAGATCTCGGTCCCCGTCACCATCGTCACCAGCGAGAATGTCGAGCCCTTCCGCGCGGCCTTCCAGTGATGCAGGCGCATGCAACCGACCGGCGGGGGGGGATTTCCCCCGCCGAACCGCCCGCCCTGTCGCTGCGCGGGATCGCCAAGACCTTCGGGTCGCATCAGGCGCTGCGTGGGGTCGATCTGGACCTGCGGGCGGGCGAATGCCTGGGCCTGATCGGGGACAATGCGGCGGGCAAGTCCACGCTGTCCAAGGTGATGTCCGGCACCTACATCCCCGATGCGGGCGAGATCCTGATCGAGGGGCAGCCGGTGCGTTTCGCCAACCCCTCGGACGCTCGGGCCCGCAAGATCGAGATGGTCTATCAGGACCTCGCGCTCTGTGATCACGTCGATGTCGTGGGCAACCTGTTTCTGGGGCGCGAACTCAGGCGCGGGCCGTTCCTCGATCAGCGCCGGATGCTGGCCGAGGCGCAGAGGATGCTGGCCGCTCTGGAAATCCGCATCCCCCGCCTGACCGCCAAGGTCGAGAAACTGTCAGGCGGCCAGCGTCAGGCCATCGCCATCGCCCGCGCCGCCAGCTTCGAGCCCAAGGTGCTGATCATGGACGAGCCGACCTCGGCCCTTGCCGTGGCCGAGGTCGAGGCCGTGCTGGCCCTGATCAACCGGGTCAAGGCGCGCGGTGTCGCGGTCGTGCTGGTGACGCATCGGATGCAGGACCTGTTCCGCGTCTGCGACCGCATCGCGGTCATGTACGAGGGCACCAAGGTCGCCGAACGGCAGACCGCCGACACCAATCTTCAGGAACTGGTCGATCTGATCGTCGGAAAGGCAGGCCATCCGTGAATGTCTATACCGAACGCAAGCAGGGCTCGGCCCTTGCGGATTTCGTGGCAGAGCATGCGCAGGTCCTGTCGATCGCGCTGTTCTTCCTGCTCTGCATGGCGATCTTCGGCGCCAGCAGCCAGACCTTCCTGACCACCGGGAACCTGCTGAACATCCTGCGGCAGGCCGCACCGATCCTGATCGTGGCCGTCGCCATGACGCTGGTGATCACGACCGCCGGGATCGATCTGTCGGTCGGATCGCAGGTGGCGCTGGTCAACGCCGTCTGCGCCATCGCCATCGCGGCCGGCCTGCCCTGGCCGCTGGTCGTGGTGCTGATGCTGCTTCTGGGCGTCGTCGTGGGCGCGGTGCAGGGCTGGTTCATCGCCTATCAGGGCATCCCCGCCTTCATCGTGACACTGGCGGGGCTGTCGATCCTGCGCGGCATCGCGCTCTACCTGACCGAGGGCTATTCGATCCCCATCTCCGGCGTTCCGGGCTTCCTGTGGCTGGGGCGCGGCACGATCGGATCGGTGCCGGTTCCGGCGATCCTTGCGCTGCTGATCGCGGCGCTTGGCTTCGTGGTCATGCTGCGGACGCAATACGGGCGGCAGGTCGTCGCCGTCGGCTCGAACATGGAGGCCGCGCGCCGCGTCGGCATGCCCGCCAAGCGCGTCCTCGCCTCGGTCTACGTGGTGGCGGGCGTCGCTTCGGCCATCGCGGGAATGCTGATCGCGGCGCGGCTGGGATCGGGATCGTCGAACGCCGCGCAGGGGTTCGAGTTGCAGGTGATCGCCGCCGTGGTGCTGGGCGGCACCTCGCTGATGGGCGGCAAGGCGTCGATGCTGGGCACGGTTCTGGGCACGATGACCATCGCGGTCATCGGCAACGGGCTGATCCTGCTGCATATCTCGCCCTTCTTCACGCAGATCGTGACCGGCGCGATCATCCTGATCGCCATCTGGCTGAACACGCGTCTGTTTGACCGGGGCTTCCGCTTCGGCAGGGGGCGCGGATGACCGAGCTGTCCCCCTGTCACGTCAGGTCTGGTCAGGTGATGACCGTCACCGGCCCGATCCCCTCGGCCGATCTGGGCCATACGCTGATGCACGAGCATCTGCAGAACGACTGCCGCTGCTGGTGGAACGCACCCACAGACCCGGCGCGCCAGTATCTGGCGGACAGTCCGGTCAGTATCGAGATCCTGTCCGAACTGCGGCAGGACCCGTTCGTGAACCGCCACAACATCGCGCTGGACGACCCCGACCTGGCCATTGCCGAATTGCGCGCCTTCACCGCCGCAGGCGGCCGCAGCGTGGTGGACCCGACCTGTCGCGGCATCGGGCGCGATCCGGTGACGCTGCGCCGTATCGCGGCGGAAACAGGGCTGAACATCGTGATGGGCGCGGGCTATTACCTGGCCAGCTCCATGCCCGACACGGTGGCGCGCCTGTCGGTCGATGAGATCGCCGACGAAATCGTGACCGAGGCGCTGACCGGCACCGACGGCACCGACGCACGCATCGGCCTGATCGGAGAAATCGGCGTGTCGTCGGACTTCACGGCGGAGGAGGAAAAGTCGCTTCGCGCCGCGGCCCGCGCGCAGGCGCGCACCGGGTTGCCGCTGATGGTGCATCTGCCGGGCTGGTTCCGGCTTGGGCACCGGGTGCTGGACGTGGTGGAATCCGAAGGCGGCGACCTGCGCCACACGGTCCTGTGCCACATGAACCCCTCGCATGACGATCCGGTCTATCAGGCGACGCTGGCGCAGCGGGGCGCCTTCGTCGAATTCGACATGATCGGCATGGATTTCTTCTATGCCGATCAGGGGGTGCAATGCCCGTCGGATGATCAGGTCGCCCGCGCCATCCTGGGCCTGGCGGAACAGGGCTTTCTGGACCGCATCCTGCTGTCGCAGGACGTGTTCATCAAGATGATGCTGACCCGCTATGGCGGCAACGGATACGCCTTTGTCACCCGCCATTTCCTGCCCCGGCTGATGCGCCACGGCCTGTCCGCCGCCGATTGCGACCGGCTGATGGTGACGAACCCGCGCCGTGTCTTTGACGCCACCTTCTGACATCCGCGAAAGGAACGACCCATGACAACCCGTGTGCTTCTGGTGGGCGAAAGCTGGACCACCTCGGAAACGCATTACAAGGGCTTCGACCAGTTCGGCTCTGTCCGGTTCCATACCGGGGCGACGCCGCTGCTGGAGGCGATGAAGGACAGCGATTTCCAGATCGACTACATGACCGCCCATGATGCGGCGGAGGGCTTTCCCTTTACGATGGAGGGACTGGCACCCTATGACATCGTGATCCTGTCCGATATCGGCGCGAACACCTTTCTGTTGCCGCCCGATGTCTGGCTGCGGTCCAGGACCGTGCCGAACCGGTTACGACTGCTCAGGGATTGGGTGGCGCAGGGGGGCAACCTGCTGATGATCGGGGGGTATTTCTCGTTCCAGGGCATCGACGGGCGGGCACGCTGGCGCAACACCGCGGTCGAGGACACGCTGCCTGTCGCCTGCCACCCCTGGGACGACCGCGTCGAGATCCCCGAAGGCGCCGAGGCCGAGATCCTGCTGCCAGACCATCCGGTCATGGCCGGGATGCCCGCCGCCTGGCCGCCGATCCTGGGCGTGAACGAGGTGATGGTCCGCGACGGCGCGACCGTCGTGGCGCGCCTGCCCGCCGATCAGGGCGGCCATCCGCTGCTGGTGCTGGGCGGGCACGGCCAAGGGCGCACGGCGGCCTGGACATCGGATGTGGGGCCGCATTGGCTGTCGCCCGAATTCTGCGACTGGCCGGGATACCGAACCCTGTGGATGAACCTGTTCGGCTGGCTGGTCGCGCGGTGAGACGCGGCCTAGTCTCCTGCCAGGATCGCCCGCATCCGTTCGCTGTCGGGAAAGGCGCTGACGGTGCCCGCCCGGCCCACCGTCCAGGCCGAGGCCGCCGCCGCGTGGCGCAACGCCCGCGCGTCCAGCGCCACCCCGCGCAGCGCGGACGAGGCCAGCGCGACCGCCATGAAGCAATCGCCCGCGCCGGTCGTATCGACGACCTCGCAGGGCTGGGCCGGCACCTCGATGCGGTCCCCGCCGCGCAGCAGCACCGCGCCGCGCGCGCCGAGCGTCAGGACCACCTGCGACACGCCCTGATCGCGCAGGGCCTCGGCGCCGCCCAGAAGGGCGGCCTCGTCCTCGTTGACGAAGGCGCAATCGACCAGCGGCCACAGGACGCGCACATAATCCTGAAGCGGAGACGGGTTCAGCGCGGTCCGCATACCGCGCGCCCGCGCCGCCTGCAGCGCGGCCCGCGTGGTGTCCGCGCCCAGATTTCCCTGCATCACCAGCAGATCGCCCGCCACGGCGCTGTCCAGCGCGGCCACGGCCTGTTCCGGCGTCATCGCGCTGGCCGCGTCGCGGGTGGTGATGACCGCGTTTTCACCATGAACGGCCATCACGATGATCGAATTGTCGGTCACGACCCCCGGCAGGGAAACCAGCTGCGCCGCCAGCGGTTCAGCGGCCAGCCGCGCGGCGATCTCGCGCCCTCGCGCGTCCTGGCCGACCGCGGCCACCAGCCGGCAGGGCAGGCCCGTGCGCGCCATCGCGACCGCCTGGTTCACGCCCTTGCCGCCCAGATCCTGCGACAGAGCGCGCCCGAAGATGGAGGCACCGGGCCGGGGGAAATCCTCGACCGCCACGGTCTCGTCCAGGGCCGCATTGCCGATCACGAACGCCTTCATCCCGTCTCTCTCCGTCTTCGAAAGGTCACCGCATGAACCCGATTTCCGACCGCCCCGCAGGGGCCATCCGCGACATCTTCGGGCGCGACAAGGCCCTGATCGGCATGATCCACTGCCCCGCCTTTCCGGGCGCTCCCCGCTATCGCGGCGCGTCGATGGACGCGATCTATGATACCTGCATGCGCGATGCGGAACGGCTGGCGCAAGGGGGAATGCATGGGCTGATCGTCGAAAACCATGGCGATATTCCCTTTTCGAAACCCGAGGACATCGGCCCCGAGACGCCGGCCTTCCTGTCCGTCGTGACCGACCGGATCAAGCGCGCCTTCGGCCTGCCCATCGGCATCAACGTGCTGGCCAATGCGCCTTTGCCGGCGCTGGCCACGGCGGTCGCGGGGGGCGCCGATTTCATCCGCGTGAACCAATGGGCCAATGCCTATGTCGCCAACGAAGGCTTCATGGAGGGGCGCGCCGCCGAAGCGCTGCGCTATCGCGCCCTGCTTCGCGCGGAACATGTGCGCATCTTCACCGATGCCCATGTCAAGCACGGCAGCCATGCCATCGTCGCCGACCGCTCAATCCCCGAACTGACGCGCGATCTGGCCTTTTTCGACAGCGACTGCATCATCGCGACCGGTCAGCGCACCGGAGACAGCGCCAGCCTAGACGAGATCGACGAGATCGGCGGTGCGACCCATCTGCCGCTGCTGGTCGGATCCGGCGTCACGGCGGACAACATCGTGGCGATCCTGGGCCGCACCAACGGGGTGATCGTGGCATCCTCGCTGAAAGAGGGCGGCGTCTGGTGGAACCCGGTCTGCCCGGACCGCGTCCGCCATTTCGTCGAGGCCGCGCAGGAGGGGCTGTGATGGCCTCGCTCAGCGCGCGGATGCTGACCGAGGAGGCCGCGTCCTTTCAGGCAATGATCGCCCATCCCTTCGTGCGCGATCTGGCGGCGGACCGCCTGCCGGACACGGCCTTCGACCGCTACCTGCTGATCGAGGGCGCCTTCGTGGACACGGCCATCGCGATCTTCGGCTACGCGGTCGCCAAGGCGACCGATCTGGACGACCGGCGAAAGCTGATCGGCACGCTGGACGCGCTGGCACGTGGCCAGATGGATTACTTCGCCGATGCCATGGCGCGCCGGGGGCTGACGCCTGACCCGGCCTTGCAGGCCGATCCGCGCGTTGCGGCCTTCCGCGAAGGGATGCTGGCCATCGCCCGCGACGGCAGCTTTGCCCAGATCATCACCGCGATGTTCGCGGCAGAGTGGATGTATTGGACATGGTGCGATGCTCATCGGGACGCGCCCCTGCGCGACCCCATGCGGCGCGACTGGATCGCGCTGCATGCGGCGCCCAATTTCCGGCAGCAGGCGCAGTGGCTGCGCGCGCGTGTGGACGCACTGGGTCGAGACCTCGATTCTGCCGCCGCGGATGATCTCGTCACGTTGTTCGGCCATGTTCAGCGGCTGGAAATCGCGTTCCACGACGCCGCATGGAGCGGTGAAGTGGCGCCCTGACGCGTCGTCTCGCATCAGGCGATCTGCCCGGGCCAAGCCGACGGGACCTGTTGAAGAACGCCAATTGCCGGAAGCCTTCGCTGACGCCCTGTTCCTTGACGTGAGCAGCCTTGGTGGCTGCCATGTTCCACAAGCTGAAATCCCGCCTGAAAGCGCGCTTGCCCAGGCGCGCAGAGGCTGGCGATGAGCCACCGCCCCTTTCGCGTCCGATGGGATCGATCGGGTGTGGCGGACGGCGGATCAAGGCACGATCCGGACGACCGCCGGGTCGAATTCAAGAAAAGCCCTCTCGCCGGTGCGGAAAGGTTCGGCATCGGGCGGGCATATTGCGAACAGCTGCCCGAGCGGCGTTGCCAGCGTGTACTGGATCGAGTTGCCAGGCCAGGCGGCATAGAGGATCTCGGCCTCGAACCGGGCGGGGGCGGGATCGCGACGCAGGCGGATCTGGTGAGGCCGCAGGACCATCTGCGCGGCGCCCTTCTGCTCGCCGCTCAGAGGCAGCGACAGGCGCCGGCCAGCCAGAGCGATCTGGGTCGCGCCTTCGGTTGACAGGATCTCGATGGGGACAAGGTTCGCATCCCCGATGAAATCGGCGATGAAGGCGTTGGCCGGGCGGTCATAGAGGTCCTGCGGCGTGCCCTCTTGCGCGATCTCGGCATTCTTCATCACGATGATCCGGTCCGAGACGGCCATCGCCTCTTCCTGATCATGGGTGACATAGACGGCGGTCATGCCAAGGCGCTGCTGGATCTGGCGGATCTCTTCGCGGACATGGCAGCGCAGCTTGGCGTCGAGGTTGGACAGAGGCTCGTCCAGCAGCAGCACCTCGGGTTCCAGCACGATGGCGCGCGCCACCGCGACGCGCTGCTGCTGGCCGCCCGACAATTCCGAGGGCAGGCGCCCCCCGAAGCCCTTAAGCCCGACCGTTTCCAGCGCGGCCTCGGCGCGGGCCTGCCGTTCGGGGTGGGGAATGCGCTGGACGGTCAGGCCATAGGCCACGTTCTCAAGCACCGTCATATGCGGAAACAGCGCATAGGACTGAAACACCATCGAGACCTTGCGATAGGTCGTCGAAAGGTGAGTCACGTCCTCGCCGCCGATCAGGATGCGCCCGCTGCTGGCCGATTCCAGCCCCGCGATCAGGCGCAGCGTGGTGGTCTTGCCGCAGCCCGACGGCCCCAGCAGCGTGACCAGCGTGCCCGGCGCGATGTCCAGCGACAGGGGCTTCAGCGCGACGACCTCGCCGAACT
Organism: Paracoccus sp. NSM; assembly: GCF_052379855.1. Lineage (NCBI taxonomy): Bacteria > Pseudomonadati > Pseudomonadota > Alphaproteobacteria > Rhodobacterales > Paracoccaceae > Paracoccus > Paracoccus sp. NSM. Next base: position 37,502 of record NZ_JBQTCG010000004.1, read on the forward strand.
TCTTGGTGACATTCTCCAAGCGAACAGAGCCTTGCATGGGTCTCTCCCGGTCAGATGGCTTCAACACGGTCGGCGCGGCGCAGGCGGCGGCGTCCGATGACGAGTTGCAGCAGAAGGACGGCGATGAGCATGGTGACGTTCAGCGCGGCGGAATAGGCGATGGCGATGCCGTATTCGCCGTTCTCGACCCGGCCCACGATGAAGCTGGTGGCCCGTTGCGGACGACGACCCCGAAGGCGCGCTGGTAATGTTCCAGCGTGAAGCTGTGATCATAGCCCCACAGCTTCACGAAGCTGCCGAAGATGATCAGCACATAGAGGATCAGCGTAAAGGCCGCCCAGGGAAGCGCGATCAGGTAGCAGGTCCAGCGCAGACCGGGATTGAGCGCGGCATTGCGTCCGGAATCTCCCTTGCCGGTGACGGTGGCGTAGTTCTTGCGCCCCAGCCAGCGCCGCTGTGCCAGGAAGGCGCCAAGCGTCAGCGACAGCAGGATCAGCGACAGGATCGCGGCCTTGGCCGGATCGGCCACGGTGCCCACGATCGCGAAATAGATCTCGGTCGAGAGGACGTTGAAATTGCCGCCCAGCACCAGCGGATTGCCGAAATCGGCCAGCGATTCGATGAAGCCCAGCAGAAAGGCATTGGCCAGCCCCGGCCGCATCAGGGGCAGCGACACGGTGCGGAATGTGTGCCAGCGGTCCGCGCCAAGCGTCTGGCTGGCTTCCTCCATGCTGGGCGAGACGCCCTCGACCACGCCGATCAGCACCAGAAAGGCGATGGGCGTGAAGGACAGCATCTGCGCCAGCCAGAGGCGATCGAGGGGCCGGGCACGATCAGCATCGACGTGGAACGCGACGGGTCGCGCGCGCTTCTGTCGGTTTCGGATACGGGCATCGGCATGACGCCCGAGGTACTGGCCCATGCGATGGAGCCCTTCTTCACCACGCGCGCCGATGGCACGGGAAACGGGCTGGGACTGGCGATGGTCTATGGCTTCATCCGCCAATCCGGCGGCGATGTCACCCTGACCTCAGCCCCGCATTCGGGCACCGTCGTGAAGCTGAAGCTGCCGCTGCAAGGTGCCGCCCCGGCTATTGCGCCCCTGCTCGCCCTCGGCCATGTCCTGCTGGTCGAGGATGACCCGTCCGATCGCACCGTCGCGCGCAACCTGCTGGCGCCCCATGCCGCCGAGGTCATCTGCTGCGCCACCGCCGCCGAGGCGCGGCACCGGCTTCACGCCGGGAACCCCGTACCGGACCTGATCGTCACCGACCTGATGCTGGGCACAAGGATCGAGGGCTGGACCATCGCCCGCGAGGCGCTGCGATCAGTTCCCGCAATGCGCGCGCTGATCGTGTCGGGCAGCCTGCCCGCGACCAATCCGCTGGAAGCGGATCATCCGGCCCGGACCGAGATGGTCGCCAAGCCGCTGGACCAGACAGCGCTTGCGGCCGCGCTTGCCGCGCTCCTCTCCGAAAGGACAGGGTGATCGCATCCTGCCTTCAGGCTCGCATCAGATGTGATGAGTTTCGACATGGCCGCAGACCTGGCGGCCGCAGGGGGATCGAGACCGCACGCTCCTGACGACCGACGACATCGCCCGGCCGGAAGCGGGGATCGGCCGTCGCGCCAGGGCACGGCGGCGGGCGGGGCGACCACGCTCAATAAGATGGCTTCTGACCGAACAGCCGCGCAAGCGCCTGCTCTGGCATCCCGGAACGACGGGCGGCCTCGGCTGCGGTCATGGCCGGATCGCGCCACAGATCATCCGACGAAGGGTGCCCGGCCATGACCGCGGTGACCACGGCCGCCGCGATGATATCATCGACCGAGCAGCCCCGCGACAGGTCGTTCGCCGGTCTTGCCAACCCTTGCAGGACGGGACCGATCGCCGTGATGTTGGCAAGGCGCTGCGCGATCTTGTAGCCGATATTCCCCGAGGCGAGATCTGGGAAGATAAAGACGTTGGGCCTGCCGCTCAGCCGGCTGCCGGGCGCCTTGGCGGCCCGGATGCCATCGTCGAGGGCAGCGTCGAATTGCAGTTCGCCATCGACCTCAAGGTCCGGCTCGGCGGTGCGGATCAGCGACAGCGCGTCGCGGATCTTGGTCAGGCTGGGGTGGCTTGCCGATCCGGCGGTCGAGAAGGACAGCAACGCCACGCGCGGCGTCTCGGCAAGCAGCTGTCGGCAGGATTGCGCGGCCGACCGGGCAATGGTCGCCAGCTCCTCGGCGGTGGGGTCCACAACCAGACCGCAATCGGCGAAGATCATGCCGCCCTTGACGGGCGAGCCGGGGCCGCAGGACAGCATCAGGAAAAAGCTCGAGACGGTCGGCACGCCGGGCGCGCGGCCGATGATCTGCAAGGCGGCGCGAACGGTGTCGGCCGTGGTGGCCACGGCGCCGCCCACGGTGCCGTCCGCCTGACCCAGATGCACCCTCATGGCGGCCTGGCGGATCGGATCGCGCATCTCGGTCAGGGCGCGTTCTCGGGTCAGGCCCTTGGCGGCGCGCATCCGGTGCCAATGGGCGGCCAGCATGTCCAGATCAGGGGCCTGATCGGGGTCGAGCGCCGTGACGCCGGTAATCTCGGGGCCATTCATCAACGTCACTTGCGCCAACCCCTCGCCCGCCAATCGACGCGCGGCCTCGGCGACGCGGGGATCCGCACCCTCGGGCAGGATGATATGGCGCCGGTTGGCGCGGGCGACCTGAAAGAGGCGGTCCAGCGGTTTCATATGCTCTACCTCGGTTTGGTGTCTGCTCAGCCAAGGAAATGCAGGCCGGTGACGATGAAGACGCCCAGAAACAGCGTCTCGGCGATCAGAAGCGCGATGGCCGCGCCGCCCACTTCGACCATCCGGCCAAGCGAGGTCTTGATGCCCACCGCCGCGATGGCGATCAGCAGCGCCCACCGGCTGAGGGCGGCGGCCAGATCGGCCAGCGCCGAGGGGATCAGACCAAGCGAATTCAGCATGGCCAGAAGCAGAAACCCAAGGACGAAGCCCGGCAGCAGAGGTGGCCTGCGACCGCTTGCGCTGTTGGCAAGGCCGCTCTGGCGGATGGCCAGCGAGAAGATCAGCACCACCGGCGCCAGCATCGAGACCCGGATCAGCTTGACCAACGTCGCGGTCTCGCCGGCCTCGTCGCTGATCGAGAAGCCCGCGCCCACGACCTGCGCGACGTCGTGGATCGTGCCGCCAATAAAGACGCCCGAGTCGCGCGCGTCGAAGGCGAAGACCTGCGCCAGCATCGGATAAAGCACCATCGCGACGGTGGACAGGATGGTCACGGCCAGAACGGTAAAGACCAGATCGCGTTCCGATTTCTCGTGCCGGGGCAGCACCGCCGCGATGGCCATGGCGGCAGAGGCGCCACAGATCGCGACCGAGCCTCCGGTCAGCAAGGCAAAGCTCCACCCCCGTCCGGCGAAGCGCGTCACAAGCAAGGCAAAGCCTATCGTCGCGGCGACACCCGCGATCACCAATGCGATCGCCGGACCGCCCAGCCCTGCCAGCAGCTCGACGCTGATCCTGGCGCCCAGCAATGCCACACCCAGGCGCAGGACGCTGCGGGCGGTGAAGTCTATGCCGGGTGCCGTGCGCGTGCCGGGTTCGGCCAGAAAGTGCAGCGCCAGCCCCAGCAGCAGCGCCATCAGCATTGCCGGGGCGCCGTAATGTTCTGACAGGAATTGCGCAGTCACGGCAACCAGGGTCGCCACGGCCAGGCCGGGAAACATCGGGCGCAGGCCTTCGACCGCTGCCATGCGGGGAGCGATGCTGAACATCAGGACACCTTCAGGAAAAAGAGGGCGCCCGGCGACGCGTGCCGCCGGGCGGGTCGGTCAGGCCGCGCCTTGTTGCGGGCGCATGTCGTTGGCGCTGATGCCGGCCACGACGACAGGCTTCTTCATGGCGTCGCGGCGGAAGGGCTCGCCCAGTTCCTGATTCAGAAGCACCTCGATGAAGGTGGTCTGACGGTCCTTCATCTGACGCTCGATCGCCTCGTGCAGGGCGGCGGTCAGCTCGTCCTGGCTGCGGACCTGCACCCCATGAGTGCCGCAGGCGCGGGCGATGGCCGCGTAGCTGGTGTCGCGGTCCAGTTCGGTCCCCACGAAGTTGTTGTCATACCACAGCGTCGTGTTGCGCTTTTCCGCGCCCCATTGGTAGTTGCGGAAGATAACCATCGTGATCGCGGGCCAGTCGTCGCGCCCGCAGGCGGTCATCTCGTTCATCGAGATCCCGAACGCACCGTCGCCCGCGAAGCCGATGACCGGCGTGTCGGGATTGCCGATCTTGGCGCCGAGAATCGCCGGAAATCCGTAGCCGCAAGGCCCGAACAGGCCGGGCGCCAGATATTTCCGCCCCGCCTCGAAGGTCGGATAGGCATTGCCGATGGCGCAGTTGTTGCCGATGTCGCTGCTGACGATGGCCTCTTTCGGCACGGCCTGCATGATCGCGCGCCAGGCCTGGCGGGGCGACATCAGGTCGCCGTCGCGCTGACGGGCCTCGGCGTTCCAGGCAGTGCCGGGATCGTCCTGCTCGTGATCCAGGCTGGACAGCTCCTGCGCCCAACGAGAGCGGGTCTGCGCGATCAGTTCGCGGCGCTCACGACGCCCGTCATCGCCCGCCGTGGCGGAGAGGTGCCCCATGATCCCCCGCGCGACCTTGGCGGCGTCGCCCTGGATGCCCACCGTGACCTTCTTGGTCAGCCCGATGCGGTCGGCGTTGATGTCAACCTGAATGATCCGGGCCTCTTTCGGCCAGTAGTCGATGCCATAGCCCGGCAGGGTCGAGAACGGGTTCAGCCTCGTGCCAAGCGCCAGCACGACATCGGCCTTGGCGATCAGCTCCATCGCGGCCTTGCTGCCGTTATAGCCAAGCGGGCCGACGGCAAGGGGGTGCGAACCGGGGAAGCTGTCATTGTGCTGGTAGTTCGAGCAGACCGGCGCATCCAGACGTTCGGCAAGCTGGATCAGGTCCGGGATCGCCCCCGACAGCACGACACCCGCGCCCGAGAGGATGACCGGAAACCTTGCCTCGGACAGAAGCCGGGCGGCCTCGGCCACGGCGGTCTCGCCGCCTGCGGGACGCTCGAAGGCCACGACCTGCGGCAGCTCCACGTCGATCACCTGGGTCCAGAAGTCGCGCGGGATGTTGATCTGCGCGGGCGCGCTGTTGCGCCAGGCCTGCATGATGACGCGGTTCAGAACTTCGGGGATGCGCGAGGCGTCCCGGACCTCTTCCTGGTAGCAGACGCTGTCGGCGAACAGGCGCATCTGCTCCATCTCCTGGAAACCGCCCTGGCCGATGGTGCGGTTGGCGGCCTGCGGCGTGACCAGCAGCAGCGGCGTGTGGTTCCAGTAGGCGGTCTTGATCGGCGTCACGAAGCCCGTCACACCCGGCCCGTTCTGCGCGATCGCCATCGACATCTTGCCGGTCGAGCGGGTGAAGCCGTCGGCCATCAACCCGGCATTGGTTTCATGTGCGCAGTCCCAGAAGGTGATCCCGGCTTTCGGGAACAGGTCCGAAACGGGCATCATGGCCGAGCCGATGATGCCGAAGGCATGTTCGATCCCGTGCATCTGAAGCACTTTGACGAAGGCTTCTTCGGTGGTCATTTTCATGGCGGTTCGCTCCTATTTGCGTTCGTCGCGGAAGTGGTAGAGGCGGTAGAGGCCGCGTTGGCCCAGCCTGCGAAAGGGCGTTTTCCAGCCCTCATGCGGCAATTCGGTGTTGAAGATCGGCAGGTCCGGGATCGCCTCGCCGGCGACCAGCTGTGCCATGCGGCGGCCGGCCATGGCGGAATACATGACCCCGTTGCCGCCATAGCCAAGCGCATAGAACGCGCCCGGCAGGTCGGGCAGGCCGGTAATGCGGGGCATCATGTCGTGACTGACATCGACCCAGCCCCACCAGCTGTAATCCAACGAGATGCCGCGCAGGGCGGGGAACTTGCGCGCCATCCCTTCGCGCAGGGCAGCCAGATGGGCGGGGTTGGCGGCATCCTTGCCGGTGATCGCGGCGCGCGACCCGATCTGCAGCCGGTTGTCGGGCAGCAGCCTGTAATAGTGGCGCAGCGTGCGGGTGTCGGTCAGAGGCGAGAGCTTGCGGATCGCCACGGCGTCAAGCTCGGGCCCGGTCAGCGGGCGGGTGACGATGCTGTTGGACATGATCGGCATGATCCGGTCCCGAAGGCGCGGATGCAGGCCGCGCGGGGCATAGGCCGCCGTCGCAACCGCCACGCGCCGCGCCCGGACCGTGCCGCCGGGGGTGCGCAGGTGGTGCAGCCCGTCCTTCATCACCCAGCCCTGCACCGGACTGTCGGGATGCACGCGGGCGCCCAGTTCGCGTGCCACGCGCAGATAGCCGAAGGCCAGCTTTGCGGCATGGACGCCGACGCCGTCGGGTTCCCACATGGCGCCCTGCCCCTCCATGTCGCGGGCGACGTCGCGGTGCAGTTCGGTCCGGTCCAGCATCCGGGCGCCGTAGCCGAAGCGGTCGTTCAGCAGCCGCGTCTCGGCCTCCAGCGCGGGCAGCGCGCGGGACTTGTGGGCGATGTAGTAATGGCCGCCATCCTGCGGCTGACAGTCGATGGCATGGTCACGGATCAGGCCACGGAACAGATCGAACGCCTCGACCACCTCGGCGTGCAGGGCCTGCGCCACATCCATGCCCCACCGTTCGATCCACTGGCTGCGCTTGAGCCGCCCGGAACTGATCTGGGCCTGTCCGCCATTGCGGGTCGAGCAGCCATGCGCGACGCCGTTCGCCTCCAGCACGACGGCCTTGATGCCGTGCATCTTGGCCAGGTGGATCGCGCAGGACAGCCCGGTATAGCCCGATCCGATCACGGCGACATCGACATCCATATCGGTTGTGACGGGTCCGTCATCGTCGGGCGCGGGGCCTGCGGTGCCGATCCAGTACGTGGGCGCATAGCCGCCGCAGGGACCGATCGCGCGGGCGGTCATCGGATCATAGAGCGGGTCATAGCGCCTTGCGCCGGCCCGGGGGGTCATAGCGTCCATGGCGTCACCTATTTCGCTGCCACCGCAGGGCGCTGCTTGCGGATCGCCTGTTTCTCGACGATCAGGCCGTCCCTGATGCGGAACAGGTCGGCGCCCTGCACCTCGGTCCGGGTGCCGTCGGGATTGGTCGCGCGAAAGGTCCACTGGCTGACCCCGCGGGTGCCGTCCTCGGACAGGAAATGGCTGTGATCGGCCCATTCAACGTCGGGCATGGCGGTCCAGACGCCCTCGAAGGCACGGGCGATGGCTTGGCTTCCCTCGATGCGGTTACCGTATTCATGGTCACCCGCCACGGTGAAGAACACGCAGTCCGGCGCGAAATGGGTCATCACGCCCGCGATGTCATGGCGGTTGAAGGCGTCGAACGTGGCCTTCAGGTCTGCGGCGGTCAGGGTTCGGGGCTGGGTCATGGGGACTCCTTGAGGTCAGTAGCCCATCATCCGGGGCAGCCAGAGGGCGATGTCCGGGAAGATGGCGATGATGAAGATCGCGGTGATCGAGGCGAGGGCGAAGGGAATGGCGCGCAGGCTGATCCGCTCGATCGACACCCCCGAGATGCCCGAGGCGATGAACAGGTTCTCGCCCAGGGGCGGGGTCTGAAAGCCCACCGACAGAGTGCAGATCATCACAATGCCGAAATGGATCGGGTCGATCCCCATCATGTAGGCCACCGGCAGCATCACCGGCACCAGGATCATGATGGCGGCCAGCGTCTCCATGAACATGCCCACGATCAGCAGAAGCAGGATGACCATCGCCCAGATCAGATAGAGGTTGTCGGTCAGCGACAGGATGCCGCCTGCGATGACGGCAGGGATCTGGTTCTCGACCAGGATGCGGCCGAAGATGGTCGCGGCGAACAGGACCAGCAGCACCCGGCCGGCCAGCCATGTCGTCGTGTCCAGGGCCGTGACCAGCGCCCGCAGGTTCAGTTCGCGATAGATCACGGCGCCGACGAACAGCGTGTAGAAGATGGCGACGATCGCGGCCTCGGTCGGGGTGAAGAGCCCCGAATAGATGCCGCCCAGGATAACCACGGGGGCCAGAAGCGCCCAGAAGCCGCGATAGCAGGCCAGCGCGATCCTGCGCGGCGACAGCGTCTCGGCCGAGCCGTGGAAGCCCCGCATCCGGCAGCGGATGTAGTTCATGGTCAGCAGCCCCCCCGCCATGACGACGCCCGGCAGGAACCCCGCGATGAACAGCTTCGAGATCGACACGGACTGAAAGCTGCCATGGGCCGCGATCGCCTCGGGCGGGGGCTGCATGCCCATGGCCGAGATGCCGAAGATGACCAGCGGGATCGAGGGTGGGATGATGATCCCCAGCCCTCCGGCCGCCGCCGTGACGGATGCCGCATAGCCCGGCCCATAGCCCGCACGCGACATCGCGGGGATCATCAGCATGCCCACCGCCGCCGTGGTCGCGGGTCCCGAGCCCGAAATCGCCCCGAAGAACAGGCAGGCCATGATGGTCGCCGCCGACAATCCGCCCGTGAACGGCCCGGCAAGGCTTTCGGCCACGTTGATCAGGCGGCGGGACAGGCCCGCGGCCTCCATCAGGGCGCCGGCCAGCATGAAGGCGGGCAGCGCCATCAGCGGAAAGGACCCGACCGAGGACCAGGCCATCTGAACCATCTTGATGGGGTTGTCCCCAAGGTAGAGCATCGCCGCCAGCGAGGCCACGCCAAGCGCCACCGTGATCGGCGCGCCAAGGATCAGCAGCGCGGCGAAGCTGCCGAACAGGATCTGGATCAGCCACCCGTCCATCAGCGCACCTGTTCCGGGGTCCGGGGGTCCGCCGCCAGGTCCTGCGCCTTTTCGATGCTGACACGGTCGGGGTCCGCCGGATCGATGCCGCGCACCAGCTTGAGGTAATTCACCTGCAGGATGCGCAACGTCATCAGCCCAAAGGCAACGGGCAGCGCCAGATAGACATAGCGCATCTCCCATCCCAGGGTCTGGGCGCGCACGAAGGGCCGCAGCCGGCTGATGAATTCGATGGCATACCAGATGAAGACCAGGTTGAACCCGACCCAGAAGGCGTCGCCCAGGGCCTCGATCCGACGTGCGGTCCGGCGGGGCAGCAGGGTGAGGTGAAAGCTGATGCGGTTATGCGCGGTGATCCGGGCGGCATAGGACGCCCCGAAATAGGCGAACCAGACGAACAGGATGACCGACAGCTCCTCGATCCAGGTGATCGAGGTGCCAAGCAGCTGACGCGACAGGATCTGAACGAAAAGCAGCGTCACGAAACACGCCAGAAGGATGCGGCAGACATGGCTTTCGAACCTGTCGGCAAAGGACAGAAAACGGGACATGGGGGCCTCGGCGGCAGGACAAAGCGGGACGGGCTGAAGCGGGACGAGCGCAGGATCGCGCGGGCGCGTGGGAGGGGACGGCCCCCGCGCGGATCCGGGTCACTCGACCGCAGGCCGTCCAAGCGACGCCAGGACGGTGTTCAGCACGTCCTTGCCGCCGATCTGGTCGTAGAATTTGGGCCAGACATGCGCGGTGGCCAGGGCCATGAACTCGGCCTCGCCATCGGCCGGATCGCTGATCTTCATGCCGCGCGCGACCAGTTCGTCGCGGATCTTGGCTTCCTCGGCGCGCAGGAAATCGGCCGATGCCTGGGTCGCGGCCTCGCCCGCGGCCAGGATCTGGGCCTGCTGATCGGGGGTGAGGCTTTCGAACAGCGCCTCGCTGACGATCAGCGGCTCGATCGAAAAGACATAGCGGATGTTCGTGATGTAGGACTGAACCTCGTCGAACTTCATCGCATAGACCGTCATGTAGGGATTGTCCTGGCCATGCACGACACCCTGTTGCAGCGCGGCGAAAGTCTCGCTCCAGGCCATGGGGGTGGGGTTGATGCCCCAGGCCTTGTAGGTCTCGATCATGATCTCGTTGCGTGGCGTGCGAATCTGAAGCCCTTGCAGATCCGCGACGGTCTCGACGGGACGGCGGGAATTGGTCAGCACGCGAAAGCCGGAATAGCCCCAGCCCACGATGCGCACGCCGGCATCCTCGATCGTCTGCTCGACCATGCGCTGGCCGACTTCGCCTTGCGTGATGGCCTCGGCGTCATCCTGGCTGAGGATGACATAGGGCAGCGTCAGCGTGCCGACACTGGGCGAAAAGGGCGTCAGGTTGTTGATGGCAAGGATCGAGAAATCCAGCGTGCCGGTCGCAAGCGCGCTTACGGTGTCCTGTTCGTCACCAAGCTGGCCGTTCAGGAACAGCTGCGCGCTCATCTCGCCGCCCGATTGTTCCTGGAGGGCGGAGACGAAGGCTTTGCCGAGCGCCTCCTGCGTGCCTCCGGCGCCGTCTCCGACCGCGATCCGGAACTCGGTCGCGGCGACGGGCATGGCAAGCGCCAGGATCGAAGCGGATACGGTGAGAATGCGTTTCGTGAATGTCATGTCATGTCTCCCTGTGATGTGCGCCGCGGCTTGTTCGCGGTCGTTGACAAGGGGGAAGATTGCAGAGGTCGCGCGGCGAGGATATGACCAGTTCAGGGGGATTATAGGTCCAGATGGCAGCGAAACTTTCGACCGACGCGATCTTCCTGCGCGACGCCGATGCACCGACCCTGCAAGGCCGTCTTGCGGCGGCGATCGTTCGCGCGATCCTTGAAAGCCGGGCACTGCCCGGCACGCGGCTGCCCTCCAGCAGGCAACTGGCCGAGGGTCTGTCGATCTCTCGGATGACCGTCACGCTGGTCTATCAGGAGCTGGTCGGCCAGGGCTATCTGGAGACCCGCCCCCGTTCGGGGATCGCGGTCGCCTCGACGGTTCCGCACCGCCGCCTGCAACACAGCGCAGGCCCCGACGTGTCCGGCGCGCCCTTGGACTGGAACCGCTGGCTGTCCAAGGGCGACATGCCCCGGCGGGTCATCCGCAAACCGTCCGACTGGCGCAGCTATCGCCATCCGTTCATCTTTGGTCAACCGGACCCCAGCCTGTTCGATCACCATGCCTGGCGCGATTGTGCGCGGCGCGCGCTTGGCACACGCGACTTCGCCGAGCTGGCCGCCGACCGGTACGGCACGGACGATCCCCTGCTGGTCGACTACATCTGCTCGAACACACTGCCGCGTCGGGGCATCTATGCCAGCCCCGACGAGGTTCTGGTCACGCTCGGCGCCCAGAACGCGCTGTTCCTGGCAGTCGAGTTGCTGGCCCGCGCGGACCGGCTGGCTGTCGCAGAAGAGCCGGGCTATCCCGATTTCGCGGAAACCCTGCGGCGCGCCCAAAGCCCCACCACCTTTCTGCCGGTGGACGAGCATGGATTGAACCCCCAGCATCTGCCCGACGAGACGCGGCTCGTCATCGCGACGCCCAGCCACCACATCCCGACCAATGCGACCATGCCCCTTGCCCGGCGGCAAGAACTGCTGCGCCTCGCATCCGCGCGTGATTTCGTCATCATCGAGGATGACTACGATTTCGAGATGTCCTATCTCGCGCCCCCGGCGCCGGCACTCAAGTCGCTGGATCGCGACGGGCGCGTGATCTATCTGGGCAGCTTCTCCAAATCCCTCTTTCCCGGCCTGCGGATCGGCTACATGGTGGCTTCGGCGCCGTTGATCGCGCGGGCCCGTGCCCTGCGCGCCATGCTGCTGCGGCATCCGCCCGGTCACCTGCAGCGCATCACGGCCTATTTCCTGGCGCTTGGCCATTATGACGCCCATCTCGCGCGGCTTCGCGACGCCCTTGGTCATCGCCGCGCGGTCCTGGATCAGGCCGTCGCCGACAGCCGCATCGTGCCCGAGGGAGCCTCGGCGATGGGTGGAGCCAGCCTGTGGCTTCGCGGCCCGGACCATGTGGACAGCCTCGAACTGGCGGAACGGCTGCGCGCGGAAAGTGTGCTGATCGAACCCGGAGCCGTGTTCTTCGAATATCCACCCTCGCCCTGCCCGCTGTTTCGGATCGGTTTCGGATCAATCCCGGCCGCTGATATCGCACCCGGGATCAGGCTGATCGACAAGGTGCTGGCGGAAAGCGTCCACAGACCGGGCTGAGACACCCCCCGTTGCCGGGCGCCGCGTTTGGGCCGTCGTCCCGGCGCATGCGGGACTGCCATTCGTGCCGTTCCAGAATGCGAAGGCCGTCCGCCGACGCGCCGGATTTCAGTCAGTCTTTGCCGCCAAGGTCTGGCTGGCCCATTCATGCACCATGTCCAGCGCCTGCGGTGACATGATGATGTTGTTCCCCAGATTCGAGGTCATCTGGAAGCGGTCGCCATGCTCGTCCGCGAGGATGAAGGAATAGCGGATCGGGCGCACATGCGACAGCCGCGCGAAATCGCGCGACCGGGCGGCGTATTGGCGGGCCGTGATCTCGATGACGCGGCCGCCCTGTCCCAGAAAGCCGCCATTGATCATCCCGGCTCCGTGGCAGCCGACCAGAACCCGCGCGGCGCGAACCATGGCGATCTGTTCGGGCAGGCTGTAGTTCTCAAGGATCACCCGCTCGGCGCCAAGAGGGGCGAGCCGGTCGACCAGAGCATCCTCGTTCACGATCTTGCGGTTCTCGAGATGCGCGCGCGATACGATCAGGATCGGCGCCCGGAGAGGCGCCTCTGGCAGCGCGACGTGGCCACGGTCGAACGCGTCGAAGAAATCCCACATCCCCTCGGCCGTGCCGAAAGGATAGGGGCTGGGCTGCGGCAGCTTCAGCAGCGCACCGGTGTCGGGGTCTCGCGCAAAACCATGCGGGCTGTGGACAATAAAATATCCGTCATCGACCGCGAAAGGACCAGCCTCGTAACGAACGGGGATCGTCAGACGCGCCAGCATCAGGTCAAGATAGTCACGGCGGAACCCGCCTTCGGGCTCGGAGCCGTAGATCACCATCTGTTCGACGTCCAGACTGGACGCAGCGCCGATGGCACGCGCGAGATTCGGCATGACATCCGCAATGAAGTGATAGTAATTGGTCGTCTCGCTCATGAACACCACAAGCGAGCGTTCGGTGATGCGGGGCATGCCCGCACCCGCTCGGTAATCCTTGCCCTTGGTAATGAACTTCCTGAAGAAGCTCGCGCCTGAAAAGCCCATGACGGGGATGTCCTGCGCCGTGAAAAGCCCGCCCTGGTCGCAGACTGCATCGGTAAGCGGCACGATTCCGGAGCCGCGGACGATCCAGTTGCGGCGACGTGTGCCATGCAGGGATTTCATGCCGTCTCGGCCCTTGATACGGGGCCAGGGGCAGGTCGTTCGGCTGTCGAACACATCGACTGCGGCCTGCCCGAGTTCCGTGCCATGAAGCGTCCCATCGGGATGGGGCACCATCGGGCCGTCCACGCCGGGGATGTAAAAGCTCTGCATCTTTACGCGCTCTCGTTGCGGCCCAAAAGCGGGGCCAGCTTTCGGGTTGAACGGACACGCCCGAACAGCGGGTGCGGGCGTAGCCCTTGGCTCAGGGCATCAACCGGACGGCCTCGCGCAGACCGTCCAGCACCTCAAGGCAACGTTGCTCGGGCAAAAGCGAGAAGGGCAGCGCGTCAACGCCATCTTTCAGTGTGCTTTCCACGATCTCGGCGCTGGTCCGGTGGCAGAACCCTTCGCGCCCGACGCCTTCGTAGTAGTCGCGGTATTTCCAGGGAATGGTCGCTTCGCTTTCCTTCCAGAACAGGCTTGGAATGCCGTAGGCATCCGCAAAGATCAGCCCATGCAGACTGGACGAGACGATGCGCGAACAATGCGCCAGCCTCGACAGCGTCCCGGCAATGTCGGGATCGGTGAAATCAAGGATCTCCACCTCGCCGAAAGCCTGCGTGAACTGCTTCAGCGCCGGGTGGTTCAGCATACTGTGATGCGGAATCAAGCCGATCTTGGTCCGCTCGGTCCCTTCGGCAGGGCCGGGCCAGATCTCGCGCACGAAAAGACCGGGATCGCCAAACGGGACATCGGGGCAGCCATTGATCTCGCCAGCGGTCAACGGGCCGCGCAGCGCCGAGATCGTGACCGACATCTGCCGCATCGAGCAGGGCGACGGCTTGCCCGTTCCGCTGCCCCAGACGAACAGGGGCTTGGTCCGTTTGCGACGGTCCGCCATGCCCGGATTGAACACGCTGCCGATGGCGATGCCGTCGCAGTCTTTCGGTGATCCGCGAACCACCTCGCGGCCGCTGACATGCGACAGCACAAGTGGCGAGATCTCGTCTCCGAGATTGATACCCTTGGACTTTGGCGCCCACCAGAACAGGCGGAACGCGTCGTTGTGGGGTGCATCGGACAAGTGACTATTCCTTGGACTGAAACTCGTGAACCGGGGTGCCGCCCAACGGGGCGACCTGTCATGTATCGACTTCTCTTGCTCCTGCGACGATGTGTCAACCGCAGAAACGTGCGCGCGGGCATCGGGCTGGGACGCAAGGTGGCGGACCCTGCGGCACCTGCGGAAACGCTCGGCAAACAAGCGGAAAAGCGCCGCCACTTGACTTGTATGGAAGTATGCCGTATCAGGGAGAGATGCGTCTGATCCGTCCCATCTCGACCGCGCAGCAGGTTCACGAATGGCTGCATGGCTGCGTTCTGCGCGGCGATCTTCTGCCCGGGGCGCGCCTCTCGGAAACCGAGATCGCCCAGCAGGTCGGCCTGTCGCGCCAGCCCGTCCGCGAAGCCTTCATCCGGCTGGCCGCCGATGGCCTGGCCGAGGTGCTGCCGCAGCGTGGCACCTATATCGGGCGGATCTCGACCAGCGCCATCCTGTCCGCGCGCCTGATCCGCGAGGCGGTCGAGGCCGATCTGGCGCGGATGGTCGCCCGCGCGCGCCCGGACCTGTCGGCCATGCAGGCCCAGCTTGACGCGCAGGACCGCGCCCATGCGGCGGGCGACGTGCCCGCCTTCATCGAGGCCGACGACCTCTTTCATCGCGCCATGGCCGAGGCTGCGGGCCATCCCGCCGTCTGGTCCGATCTGGAGCGGCTGAAGGCGCAGATGAACCGTCTGCGCCACATGGCGATGCGCCATTTCGACCGGGCCGAGACCATCGCCCAGCACCGCGCCATCCTTGCGGCACTGCTGGCGGGCGACGCGGACGCAGCCGAGGCCGCGGCCCGCACCCATCTGCGGCAGATGCTGGAAGAGCTGCCGCAGATCGCCGCCGCCCATCCCGATTATTTCACCACCTGAGAGGCCCGGATGCGACAGACCTCGCGCCGGTTCGGGGCGGCCGACACCGTTTGGATCGACGACATCATCCAGGCCGGGGTCAAGGGCGCCGTCTGCCCCCCCGCCGGGATCGGGGCCCGCCATCAGGCCATCGCCCGGATGCGTGACGGCACGCGGTCGGGGCTTGCCTTGGAAGTCGTCGAAAGCCTGCCCGTCAGCGAGGCGGTCAAGACCCAGCCCGGCGATTGGCGCGGCCCTGCGGCGAACTGGATCGCCCGGATCCGGACGCGCACGGATCTGTCATGGCGGCGGCCAAACGGCGCGCGCTGCGTGCGCTTCGAGCTGTTCGATCGCGCGGCCTCCGCCACCCCTATCCGGGTGCGGCCCGGTGCGGATGCGGTCCTGCCCGCCATGATGCGACGACTTGGCGGCGGCGTGCATTTCACGCATCTGCGCGATGTCCGGCGCGGCGGCTGTCGCGCGATCGGACGCCTCAAGGGGCTGGCCGGATTGCGGGGGGTCAAGGCCGCGGTGGCCCGCAACAAGGAGCTTTTGCCATGACACGCATCCTGTCCATCGGAGAGGCGATGCTAGAGCTTTCGGGCGCAGGTCAGCCCGACCTGTGGCGCGTCGGCATCGCGGGTGACACGCTGAACACCGCCTGGTATCTGCGACGGCTGCTGCCCCAGGGCATCGATGTCGGCTATCTCACACGGCTCGGCACCGGACCCTTCTCCGATCAGGCGCTGGATTTCATGGCGGCCGAGGGGATCTCGACCGCCCATGTCGGCCGCGACGCCCGGCGCGAGATCGGGCTTTACGCGATCACGCTGACGGGCGGCGAGCGCAGCTTTTCCTATTGGCGCGACACCTCGGCCGCACGGGGACTGGCCGATGATCCGGCGGCGCTGGACGCGGCGCTTTCGGGTTGCGATCTTGCGTATCTGTCGGGCATCACGATGGCCATCCTGGCTGAAACGGGCCGTGCCGCCCTGCTTGCGGCGCTGGCCCGCGCGCGCGATGCGGGCTGTTTCGTGGCTTTCGATCCCAACCTGCGACCGCGCCTCTGGCAGGACGAGGCGACGATGCGCGACTGGGTCCACCGCGCGGCCTCGGGCGCCGATCTGGTCCTGCCCAGCTTCGATGACGAGGCGCGCCATTTCGGCGATGCCGACCCCGACGCCACGCTGGCGCGCTATCTGGATCAGGGTGCGGGGCAGGTCGTGGTCAAGAATGGCGGCGGCCCCATCGCCTTTGCCGCAGCCGATGGCGCGGGCGTCGTGGCCGGCCTCGAACCCGAGACGCCCCGCGACACGACGGCAGCGGGCGACAGCTTCAACGCAGGCTACATCGCCGCCCGAC
Source organism: Paracoccus sp. NSM (assembly GCF_052379855.1). Taxonomy (NCBI): domain Bacteria; kingdom Pseudomonadati; phylum Pseudomonadota; class Alphaproteobacteria; order Rhodobacterales; family Paracoccaceae; genus Paracoccus; species Paracoccus sp. NSM. The sequence continues at coordinate 54,006 of NZ_JBQTCG010000004.1, forward strand.
TGCAGGGCGCGGCCCCCGAGCACGCGATCGGCCGGGCCCATGACCTCAGCCGCCGCGTGATCCGCCATCCCGGCGCCCTTGTCCGCGAGGCTGTCAACCCGGAGGCGCCCCGATAGGGCCTGCGCTCAAAGCGCCTCGACCGCCCCCCGCGCGCCTCGGGCCGCCAGCGCGCGCAGAGCCGTCTCGAGATCCCGGGCAAAGCCCCGATCATCGCGCAAGGCCGGCGGAAAGATCTGTGCCAGCGACAGGAAGGCCGCGACCGCGCGGCCGGGATCGTCGTCCCACGCGGCGGCCAGATGCGCGGCCAAGGGGTCGCGGACATCAATGGGCGCCCCGTCGAGCCCCCTGCCCGAGGCGTAGCGCATCCAGGCCGCCACGGCCAGCGTCAGGCCCGCCACCGGGCGCCCTGCCGCGCGGCCCTCGGCGATGGTGCCAAGGATGCGCTGCGGCAGCTTCTGACTGCCATCCATGGCGATCTGCCATGTCCGGTGACGGATCGCGGGATTGGCATAGCGATCCCGCAGCGCCTCGGCGTAACCGGCCAGATCGACGCCCTCGGGCGGGGTCAGGGCCGGAATGATCTCGTCACGCCAAAGGCGCGTCACATAGCCGGCAAGGACGGGGTCGGCCATCGTGTCGGCGATGGTCTCATGACCCGCCAGATAGCCCAGATAGGCAAGGCTGGAATGCGTGCCGTTCAGCATCCGCAGCTTCATATGTTCGAACGGCGTCACATCGGCGACCATCTGTGCGCCGACCGCGCCCAGATCGGGGCGGCCCGCGCAGAAGCGGTCCTCGATCACCCATTGGCGAAAGGGCTCGTGCATCACGGGCGCCTCGTCGCGCAGGCCCGTCAGGGCCTCCAGCCGGTCCAGATCGGCGGGCGTGGTCGCGGGCACGATCCGGTCCACCATGGTCGAGGGAAAGGCGCCCTCGGCCGCGATCCATTCGGCCAGCGCCGGGTCGATCAGGCGCGCAAGGTCCAGCACGACGCCCCGCACGACGCGGCCGTTTTCCGGCAGGTTGTCGCAGCAGAGGACCGTGAAGGGCTTCAGACCGGCCGCGCGCCGGGCCTGAAGTGCGCGGACCAGAAAGCCCGGTGCGGATTTCGGAAGCCCGCTTGCACGGTCATGGCGGATATCCGGGTGGTCCGCGTTGAGCCTGCCCGTCGAGGGTTCGTGGCAGTAGCCCTTTTCGGTCACGGTCAGGCTGACGATCTGCACGGATGGCGCCGCCATCGCGTCCAGGACCGCCTGCGGGTTCTCGGGCGCGACAAGGACGTCGCGCAGAATGGTCACGACCTGCGGCGTCTCGCCCTTTGGGCCCAGTTCCAGCGCGGTATAGGCCCAGCCCTGCGGGGCCAGCCTGTCGCGCGTGCCGGGCGATTGAAGCGAGACGCCGATGATCCCCCAATCGCCGCCCGACGCCTGCATCGCCTGCGCGACATAGATCGCGCCATGCGCGCGAAAGAACGCGCCCAGACCCAGATGGACGATGCCGGCAGGCGCGGTGGACGGGGTGTGGTTCAGTCTACCGGGCAAGCCAGCCTCCATCGACGTTGAGGATTGCGCCGTTGATGTAGTCGGATGCGGGCGCGGCCAGGAAGACGGCGCTTTGGGCGATGTCCTCGGGGCGGCCCCAACGGGCGGCGGGGATGCGGTCGAGGATCGCGCGCGACCGGTCGGGATCGGCGCGCAGGGCCTCGGTGTTGGCGGTCTCGATATAGCCCGGCGCGATGGCGTTGACGTTCAGCCCCCGCCCCGCCCATTCATTCGCCATCAGCTTCGTCAGCCCCGCCACGCCATGTTTCGAGGCCGTGTAGGACGGCACCCGGATGCCGCCCTGAAACGAAAGAAGCGAGGCGATGTTGACGATCTTGCCCATGCCTCGCGGCAAAGCGGCGCGGGCGAAGGCCTGGCAGGTGAAGAACAGCGCCTTGAGGTTCACATCCATCACCGCGTCCCAATCGGCCTGCGAGAAATCCACCGCGTCGTCGCGCCGGATGATGCCGGCATTGTTCACCAGAATGTCGATCCGCTCGGCCGCAAAGACCTCTTGCGCGGCCATCGGGTCGGCGAAATCCAGCCGCAGCGCGCGCCCGGACCCCATCAGCGCCAGCGTCTCGTCGCAGTCGCGCCGACCCGATGCGATCACCTCGGCCCCTGCCTGCGCCAGGGCCACCGCGATGGCCTGCCCGATGCCGGTATTGGCGCCCGTCACCAGCGCGGTCCGGCCCGTCAGGGAAAAGGCGCTCACCGCAGGTCCCCCGGCTGGATAAAGTCCATGTCGGTATAATCCACATTGTCGCCGGCCATCGCCCAGATGAAGGTGTAGCCGCCGATGCCCGCGCCCGAATGGATCGACCAGGGCGGCGACAGGACCGCCTGTTCATTGGCCACGAACAGGTGGCGCGTCTCGGTCGGCTCGCCCATCAGGTGCAGCACGCGCGAGGCCTCGTCCATGCCGTGATAGAGATAGGCCTCCATCCGCCGGTCGTGGATGTGGCTGGGGATGGTGTTCCAGACCGAGCCGTCTTCCAGCGTGGTATAGCCCAGGACCAGCTGGCAGCTTTCCATCACAAGCGGGTGGATGAACTGCTTGATCGTGCGCTTGTTCGAGGTTTCCACCGCGCCCATGTGGACATGCTTGGCCTCGGCCACCGTGACCAGCCTGTGCGGCAGCGCCCGGTGCGCGGGGGCCGAGGTGATGTAGAACCGCCCCTGCCCCGAAAACGTCACCGGCCCCGCGCCCATGCCGAGATACAGCACATCGCCCGTCGCCAGGTCCCAGCCCTGGCCCGCGGCCTCGATCCGGCCGGGGCCGCCGATATTGACGATCCCCATCTCGCGCCGGTCGAGGAAGCTGGGCGTCCTGGTCTCGGCGATCTGGTTCAGGGTCAGGCTGGCGCCGCCCGGCACCGCGCCGCCCACGACGAAACGGTCGTAATGGGTGTAGGTCAGGCGGATCTCGCCCGGCGCGAACAGCCCCTCGACCAGGAAATGCCGGCGCAGCTGGGCGGTGTCCATGCCCCTGGCGTGGTCCGGGTGGATCGCGTGGCGCGTCTCGACATGGGTCATAGATAGGGTCCTTTCAGAGAAAATCGTCGAAAATCAGAGGCCAGCGAGCCGCGGCAGCCACATCACCACCGCGGGGACATAGGTCACCAGCAGCAGCACGGCGAACAACAGCAGGTAGAACGGCCCCAGGGCGCGGATCGCCGTCTCGACCCGCACACGGGCCACGCCAGCACCGACGAAAAGGCCTGTGCCGACCGGAGGCGTGATCGTGCCGATGGCCAGGTTGAAGACCATGACGACGCCGAAATGCACCGGGTCCATGCCGACCTTCTGGGCGATGGGCAGAAGGATCGGCGTAAAGATCAGGATGGCCGGGCCCATATCCATGAAGCAGCCCACCACCAGCAACAGGATGTTGATGATCAGCAGCACGATCAGCGGATTGTCCGAGATCGCCAGGATCAGCGCACTGACGGCGGCGGGAATACCGGTGAAGGCCATCGCGAAGCTGAGCGCGGCCGAGGCCGCCAGCAGCAGCATGATCGTTCCGGTCATCTGCACCGTCTCGATCAGGAAACCCGGCAGCGCGCTCAGCGGCACGGTGCGGTGAATGACGAAGGCCAGCAGCATCGTGTAAAGGACGGCGATGCCCGAAGCCTCGACCGCCGTGACGACGCCCAGCATGATGCCGCCGATGATCAGCACGATCAGCATCAGGCTGGGCAGCGCGCGCAGCGTGACCTGCACCGCGTCGCGGATCGAGGGGCGCGCATCGCCGCGCCAGCCGTGGCGGCGCGCGATCAGCCCCGTGACCATCATCAGCCCCAGCCCCCACAAGGCGCCCGCCACCGCCCCGGCCAGAAACAGCGCCGCGATCGAGGCCCCGCCCGCGACCAGCGAATAGATGATGAAGGCCGTCGAGGGCGGGATCAGCATCCCCGTGGGTGCGCTGGCGATGTTGACGGCAGCGGCGAAGCCGGGATCGTAGCCCTCGCGCTTCTGCATCGGCACCATGACGCCCCCGATCGAGGTCGAGGCCGCGATGGCCGAGCCCGAGATCGCGCCAAAGAGCATGTTCCCCGCAATGTTGGTCTGCGCCAGCGATCCGGGCACGCGCCCGGCCAGCAGCTTGGCGAAATCGACCAGCCGCACCGCGATGCCGCCCGAGTTCATGATGACGCCCGACAGGATGAAGAACGGCACCGCCAGCAGGGTGAAGCTGTCCAGGCTGGCCAGCATCTTCTGCGCCGAGGTGAACAGCGCCATGTCGAAGGGCAGGACCAGCAGCAGGGCCGCGATGGCGGCGGCGGTGATCGCCAGCGCAAGCGGGATGCCCAGCAGGGCAAGACCCCCGAACACCGTCAGCAGGATCAGGCTTGCGGTTCCGGCCATCTCATTCCCCCGGCAATTCGGCCATGTCCTCGGCAGGGACATGGTGGCTGCGCCCGCGCAGCAGATCGAGCGCGTTCAGGAAGGCGTAAAGGATCATCAGCCCGCCGCTGACCGGCAGCGACAGATAGACCCAGCTCATCGGGATGCGCAGGACCGCGCTGGTCTGGCGGGCCGAGATCTGGACGCCGCGCATCCCGCCCCAGATCAGCACGACCCCGGCAAAGACCGTGAAGGCCAGCAGGACCAGCCCCTCCAGCCGCAGCCGCCAGCGCGCAGGCAGCCAGCCGCGCAGCATGTCGATGGACAGGTGACTGCCCTGCCCCACCGCATAGGCGGCGCCCAGCATCGACATCCAGATGACGCCGTAACGCAGCACCTCCTCGGTCACGGATGACGGCGCGTTCAGCGCGTATCGGCTAAAGACCTGCCATGCCAGCACCGCGACCAGCAGCAGAAGAAGGCCGCAGCACAGCCCGCCGACCGTCAGGTCAAGGATGCGCCGCGGCCTGTCCATCAGACGCCCCCGGCGGCGCGGATCTGTTCGACAACGGCCGCGCTGTCGGCGGGCAGTTCGTCATAGATGGGCGCGACCGCCTCGCGGAAGGGGGCCACTTCGACCTCGTGGAAGGTCACGCCGAACGCGTCGCGCGCCTCGGTCGCGGCGGCCTCGACGGCTTGGTCCCAGACCGATTTGTGGAAGGCGGTCGATTCTGCGGCAGCCTCGCGCACGGCGGTCTGATGGTCCTCGGACAGGCGGTCCATCGCGGCGGTGCCGATCAGCAGGATGTCGGGGATGCGGGTGTGGCCGTCCAGCGTGTAGTGCTTGGCGACCTCGGCATGGCGGGCGATGGTCAGGGCGAATTCGTTGTTCTCGGCCCCGTCCAGAACGCCCTGTTGAAGCGAGGTATAGACCTCGGCCTGCCCCATCGCGACCGGGGTGGCACCCAGAAGCTCGGTCATGCGGATGGCGGTCGGGCTTTGCAGGACGCGGATCTTCAGACCCGCCAGATCCTCGACCGAGGTGACGGGCCGGTTCACGGTGTAGAAGTTCCGCGCCCCCGAATTGTAGTAGGTCAGGCCCAGAAAGCCCAGATCGGCGGTCGCCTGATAGATCGGCTCCATGATCGCCGCATCGTCCATCACGCGGTAGAAATGGTCCTGATCGTCAAAGAGGAAGGGCAGCGGAAAGACGCCGTAGACCGGCGCGAAGCTTTCCAGCAGGCCGCCCGACACCTTGGTCATGTCCAGCGCGCCGCCCTGCAGCATCTCGACCATCTCGCGTTCGCCGCCCAGCTGGCCATCGGGAAAGAACTGCACGGTGACGTCGCCGCCGGTCTTTTCCTCGACGAGGCGCGCGAATTCCTGCATCGCCTCGACCGTGGGGGTGGCGTTCTGGGCATAGCCGAAACGCAGCGTCTCGGCCTGTGCGGCGCTGGCGGCCAGGATCAGGGCCAGCGCGGTCAGGGTCTTGGTCATCGTCTCTCCTCCCTCAAGGATGCGCGCGTCAGATGTAGCCGCGCAGATATTCGGCCAAAGCCAGCATCGCCATCGCCTGCCCATAGGGCATCGAGGTCCGTGGGATCTGGCGGTAATAGTCAAGGTCGCTGCCCATCGCGGTGCCGAAGGACACGTTCTGCAATTCGCCATCGGGGCTGATATTGTCGATCACGGCGCGAATGGCGCGTTCGGCAACGGGCGCGTAATCGGCGGGCAGATAGCGGCGGCGCACGCCCTTGAGCAGGCCATAGGCAAAGCCCGCCGTGGCCGACGCCTCGAGATAGCTGTCCTTGTCGTCCAACAGCGTGTGCCACAGGCCGCTTTCGTCCTGCGCGTCGCGCAGCGCGGCCGCCTGACGGCGGAACAGCGACAGCAGATGGCGGCGGGTCGGATCGCCCTCGGGCAGGTCCAGCAGCTCGATGAATTCCGGGATCACGATGGTGATCCAGCTGTTCCCCCGCGCCCAGAGCGCGCGGGCAAAGTTGTGGTCGCCGTCGAAGGTCCAGCCGTGGAACCACAGCCCGCTGGACGTGTCGGCCAGATACTGCGCATGCAGCAGGAACTGGTACTTGGCTTCCTCGACATAATGCGGGCGGTTCAGGACCAGGCCGATCTTGGCCAGCGGCATGACCGACATCATCAACGTGTCGTCCCACAGCTGCTGGTCGTTCACGCTGTTATAGACGATGTGCTGCAAGCCGCCCTCGCGTGTGCGCGGCATCTCGTGCATGACCCATTCCGCCCAGGCATCCAGATAGGGCAGCCACATCGGATTGCGGTCGCGTTCGTAGAGATGCGCCAGCGTCAGGAAGGGCGCGACGGTGTTGATGTTCTTCGTGGGCGTGCCCTCGGCCAGCCGCGCGTCGAACCAGTCGCGGATGATCGCCATCGCCTTGTCGCTGCCGGTCAGCTGCCAATACTGCAGCAGACCGTAAAGACCGATGCCATGGGTCCATTCCCAGCCCGCCCAGCCCTTGGTGTCGATCACGCGCCCATCTTCCAGCCGCAGCAGGAATTCGCCCGTCTCGTCGGTGATGTTCACCAGATTGTCGGCCAGCTTTTCGATCAGGCCGGCGACCTCGCTGCGCGAGACAAAGCGGTCCTTCTGCCGCAGAAGCGGGTGCATCAATCATCCTCCCAATTTTCGGAACGGCGTTCCGGAAATGAAGGAAGCACGATCCGTTTCGGAAATCAACGGTATTTTTAAGCGCCCTCACCGCAACAATTGCTGGACTTATGGGCGCGCATGGTGTTTTTCAGAACGATGTTCCGAAAATAAAAGAACGATCATGGCAGAGAAGCCCCAGAAAACCGAGAATGCCGCCGCGGTGCTGAAGGTCTTTGCCGTGCTCGAATCGCTGGCCGAAGAACGCCGCGCCAGCCTGGCCGAGATCGCGCAGCGGGCGATGACCTCGAAAACCACGGCGCACCGTCTTTTGCAGACCATGCTGGATCTGGGCTATGTCGAGCAGGACCCCGAGACCGAGAAATACGCCCTGACGCTGAAGCTGTTCGGGCTGGGCGCGCGCATCCTGCGCGGGCAAGAGGATCTGCTGCGCGTCTGCGACCGCGAGATGGGCAAGCTGTCGCGTGCGACGGGCGAATCCATCAACCTGGGCGTGATGGACGATTTCGACCAGCGCGTCGCCTATATTCACAAATACGACAGCGCCTATACCCTGTCGATGCAGTCCACCCTGGGCAAGCGGAACCCGCTGCATTCGACCTCGCTTGGCAAGGCGCTGCTGGCCTTCCGCGACGATGACGAGATCGCCGAGCGGATCGCCGCGATGGAGCTGAAGAAACTGGCCCCCCGCACCATCACCGACCCCGAGACGCTGCGCGCCGAACTGGCCGCCACCCGCGCCCGCGGCTATGCCGAAGAGATCGAGGAATCCGAGGCCGGTGTACGCTGCATGGCCGCGCCGGTGATGGACCACGCGGGCAAGTCGGTCGCGGCGATCAGCATCGCCTTTCCGCTGGTGCGCTTCGACGAATCGCGCAAGGCCGAATATGTGCGCCTGCTGACCGAGGCCGGGCGCGCGGCCTCGGCCGCGCTTGGCTATACCTGACACGCCACCCGCCAGCGTTCGGCGTAATCGGCCAGCGCGGCGCGATCCGAACCTGAACCCCGTGGCGCCCAGAGCCGCGTCTGCGGCGGGCGTGCATCCGGCAGGCACAGCATCGCCGCGCCCACGCTGGTGCCGGTCGCCGAGGCCGCGACCGACACGCCGCCGGGCGTCAGCGCCGCCAGCATGTCGAGGTAATCGGGATTGGCCGCGAAAGGCCCCTCGACGATGACCTCTCCCTCGGCTCCGGCCAGATCCAGGCAGGTCCGCGTCATCAGCGCCAGATACCATGCCAGCCCGGCCATGCGCTGGCCTTCGGACGCGGGCGCAATTGTCCAGCCGCCGCGGCGGTCCGGGAATGGCCCGCATCCCGACTGGACCGAGGGCAGCAGCATCACGCCCTGATCCAGCACCGCCGCGCGGTCGGCTGCGTCGGGCGCCGCGTCGCTGCCGGCGCGGATGATCTGGTATTCCCGGCCTCCCATGAAGCGCGCCGATGGCACCGGCTGGCCAAGCGCGTTCACGTTCACCAGCACGTCGCGCGCAGGATCCAGCGCGGCTGCCGCGCCGCCCACCACCATGCAGACGACCCATGTCCCGGTCGAGACCACCGCGAACGGCCCCTTGCGGCCCAGCAGATGCGGATAAAGCGAGGCGTTGCTGTCATGGATGCCGACCGCGACGGGGGTGCCCGCCGGAATACCGGTCGCCGCGGCGATCCGGGCCGACAACCCGCCCAAGACCTCGGACGCGCGGCGAGGCGCGGCGATCCGGCCCTTTAGCCCAAGCGCGTGGACAAGGGACGAGAACCGCGCCCCCCACGGCTCCCACAGGTCGGTATGGCAGCCAAGCGAGGTCACGTCGCTGGCCAGCACGCCGGTCAGGCGATAGCCCCAATATTGCGGATAGGTCACGACATGCGCGACGCGGTCGCGCAGACCGGTCTGGGCCATCAGCCAATGCAGCTGCGCGCCAAGGTTCAGCCCGGCCGGCAAACGCGGCGATCCGGTCTGCATGAAGTCGGGCCGCATCGCGTCATAGGTCGGATCGGCGGGGATCGCATGTTCATAATCCAGCATCGGCGCGGCCAGCCCGCCCTGCCCGTCCAGCAGCACCGCCGCCGCGCCATGCGTCGTGACCGAGATCGCGTCGATCCCCTGCGCCGCCTGCATCTGGCGCAGGCCGTCCAGAAAAAAGGCCCAGTGCCCGTCCAGGTCCATATGCGGCCAGGGCGGCCCCGGCAGGACGCGGTTCGGGCGGGTCAGGACGGCAATCTCGGCCAGCGTGTCGCCATCGACCAGCGCGAGTTTCGCGTTGGTCTTGCCGACATCCAGAACGGCGATCCGCCTCATGGCAGGTGAAACATCGGGACCAGCGGCAGGGCGACCGGCTGATTGTCCCCCTGCGTCTGCATCAGGTCGGCCATATGCGCCCACCAGCGCTGCATCACCGGATGCGCGGGCAGATCGTCCATGCCGTGATCCTCGGGGCGGGTCAGCATCCCGAAAAGGGCGCCGGTCTCGGGGTCGAGGTGGATCGAGTAGTCGCTGACCCCTGCCCCGCGCAGCAGGTCCACCAGCTCGGGCCAGATCTCGTCGTGGCGGCGGCGGTATTCCTCGGCGGCGCCGGGGTTCAGCATCATGCGGAAGGCGTATCGGGGCATCAGGACCTCAGCTTGGCAATCAGGCGCGGCACGGCGATCACGCCGATCAGCAGCGCGCCCACGACGATGGACATCACGATCCCCGGCACGTTCAGCAGGCCAAGGCCGAAGGTCACCAGCCCCATCACGATGGCCGCCAGCACGACGCCCGGGATGGTGCCCGAACCGCCAAGGATGCTGACCCCGCCCAGAACGACGATGGTCACCACCTCCAGCTCGAACCCCGACGCGATCGAGGGCCGGGTCGAGCCGAGCCGCGAGGTCAGGCAGACCGCCGCAACGCCGCTCATCAGGCCGGTCAGCAGGAACAGGATGAAGCGGACGCGATCCACGCGGATGCCGGAAAAGCGGGCGGCGGTCGCGTTGTTGCCGATGGCATAGACCGTCCGGCCAAAGCTGGTGCGGTGCAGCAGCGTGCCAAAGACCAGCGCGGCCAGCGCGAAGATCACCAGCTCGACCGTGATGACCCAGAAGACATAGCCCTGCCCGAACCAGGCAAAGCTGGCCGGATAGCCGGTAAAGGCCGTGTCGCCCAGCACGATGTAGCTGATCCCGCGAAAGAGGCTCATCGTGCCGATGGTCACGACGATCGAGGGCAGGCCCAGCCCCGCCACCAGCGCGCCGTTGAACGCGCCGCAAAGAAGCCCCGTGCCAAGGCCGGTCAGCACGATCAGCGGCGTGCCCGCGCCAAGGCTCATGGCGATGCCCATCGCGGTCGAGGCCAGCGCGATGATCGCGCCGACGGACAGGTCGATGTCGCCCGCCACGATCAGCATCGCCATGGCAAAGGCGATCATCGCCTTTTCGGTGAAGTTGAAGGTCGCGTCGCTGAGGTTCCACGGGTCGAGGAAATAGGGCGAGGCCATCGCGTTCAGCAGGAAGATCGCAACCGCGACGACCAGCAGCAGGCTCTCCCAGCTTTTCAGGGCACGGGCGGCGGGGCTGGTCAGGCGGTCGGGGATCTGGCGGGGGGCGGTGGTCGTGGTCATGTCCGCGCCTCGGCTTGCTTGAGGATGATGCGGCCCGGATCGCGCCGGCCGAGCGTGTTGACGGCAATGGCGATCAGGATCGCGCTGCCCGATATCGCCATCTGCCAGAAGGGCGATATGCCGACGACCGGCAGCGCGTTCTTGATGATCCCCAGAAACAGCGCCCCCATCACCGCGCCTGCGACCGTGCCCGCGCCGCCTGCGATGGCGATGCCGCCGATCACGCAGGCGGCGACCACGTCCAGCTCGAACCCGCGGGCGATGTCCACATAGGCGACGGCATAGCGCGCGATCCACAGATAGCCGGTCAGCCCGGCCAAGGCGCCGGCCAGCACGAAGGCCGCGAACTGCGTGCGCCCGACCGAGATGCCGGCATAGCCCGCCGCGTGAGGATTGCCCCCCACCGCATAAAGCGCCCGGCCAAGCGGCAGCCGCGCGACGGCCAGCCCGACCAGCGACACCGCCGCAACCGCGATCCAGGCCATCACGGGCAGGCCCAGCACGACCATGCGCGGCAGCGCCTTGAACGGATCGCTCAGCTGATGGGCGTTGATCCAGGCGCCGTCCGTCAGCAGGAAGATCGTGCCGCGATAGATGGTCATCGTGCCAAGCGTCACCACGATCGACGGGATGCCCAGCTTCCAGACCAGAAGCCCGTTCACCGCCCCGAGCACCGCGCCCAGGGCGATCACCGCGGGCAGGATCACCGCCAGCGGCACGCCCATCCCGTCCATCAGCGCCGCGACCATGCCGCAAAGCGCAAGGTTCGCGGCCACCGACAGGTCGATGCACTTGGTCAGGATCACCGCCATCTGCCCAAGCGCCAGCAGGATCAGGGGCGAGGTGTCGGTCAGCACGCGCGCAAGGTTCGCGGGCGCCACGAAGGCGGGGAAGCGGCTGGCGATCACGGCCAGCAGGGCCAGAATGGCCAGCGCGAGGATCGCCTCGCGGGATTTGAGGATGGTCATGCGGCCTCCTGCTGGCTAATGCCGACGGCGGCGCGGACGAGGTTCTCGGGCGTCATGGCGGCGCCGCTGAACTCGCCCGCAAGGCGCCCCTCGCGCATGACGATGACGCGGTCGGACATGCCCAGAACCTCGGGGATTTCGCTGCTGACCATAATGACGGCCAGCCCCTGCCCGGCCAGCTCGGACATGAAGTCATGAACGGCGGCCTTGGAACCGATGTCGATCCCCTTGGTCGGCTCGTCCAGGATGATGACGCGGGGCTGGGTGGCCAGCCACTTGGCGATGACGACCTTCTGCTGGTTGCCCCCCGACAGAAGCGCGATGTCCTGATCGAGGCTTGCCGCGCGCAGGTCCAGCCGCTGCGTATAGTCGCGCGCCAGCTTGAATTCCCGGGCCAGCCGCAGGAACCCCGCGCGGCTGATGCGGGCCAGCGAAGGCAGCGTCACGTTCTGGAAAATCGGCAGGCCCTTGACGGCACCCTGCGCGCCGCGATCCTCGGGGACATAGACGATGCCCGCATCCACGGCCTCGGCGGTGGTGCGCAAGACGCGGACCTGGCCCTCGATCCGGCAGGCGCCCTTGGAGGGGCGGGTGATCCCGAACAGCGACTGCATCACCTCGGACCGGCCCGCGCCGACCAGACCGTAGAAGCCCAGGATCTCGCCCGCGTGGAGGGTGAAGGTGATGTCCTCGAACTCGGTCGGGTGGCTGTAGCCGGCGACCGTCAGGACCGGCGCGCCGATTGCGGCGGGGCGCTTGGGGTAGATCTGATCGACGCTGCGGCCGACCATCAGCCGGACCAGATCGGCCTCGCAGGTGCCGGCCATCTCGCCCTCGCCCACGAAGGCGCCGTCGCGGAACACCGTCCAGCGGTCGGCGATGCGGAAGATCTCGTCGAACTTGTGGCTGATGAACAGGATCGCCTTGCCGCGGGCCTTCAGCGTCTCGACCAGTTCGTAAAGCTCGGCGATTTCCTTGTGCGACAGGGCGGCGGTCGGCTCGTCCATGATGACGACGCGGGCATCGACCGACAGCGCGCGGGCGATGGCGACAAGGTGGCGGCTGGCGATCCCCAGATCCCGCAGGCGCGCGGCGGGCGAGATCGAGGCGCCGATGCCGCGCAGGATCTCGGCGGCGCGGGCGCGCATCGCGCGGCGGTCGATCAGGCCCCAACGGGTGCGGGGCGCGTGGCCGATGAAAATGTTCTCGGCCACGGTCAGCTCGTCGAAAAGCACCGTTTCCTGATGGATCGCGGTGACGCCGGCCTTCTGCGCCGACTGCGCGCCCGGAAAGCTGACGGGGCGTCCGTCCAGCATGATCTGCCCCTCGTCCGGCTGGTAGATGCCGGTCAGGACCTTGACGATGGTGGACTTGCCGGCGCCGTTCTCGCCGATCAGCGCGGTGACCTGGCCGGGGAACAGGTCCAGCCGGACGCCGTCCAGCGCCTTGACGCCCGGAAATGTCTTGACGATGCCGCGCAAGGACAGCACGGGCGTCGTGGGTTCAGCCTGCATGGGATATGTCCTGCGGAAAGGTCCCGGCGCGAGAGGACGCGCCGGGAGCAGCGTTCAGAAGATCGAGCTGAACTCGTCGATATTGCTGGCGTCATAGGTGAAGGGGTCGGCCATCGCGGCCTCGCCGTTCTCGTCCAGCGTCACCTCGCCCATGCGGCCGATGGGGATGGTCGCGCCGGGCTCTGCCGTGGCCGCGTCGGTCGCCAGCGCATGGGCGATCATCGTCGCGGAATAGCCCAGATCGATCGGGTTCCAGATCGCAAAGCTCTGCGAGGCGCCCGATTTCACATGTCCCGCCATCTCGGACGGCAAGCCGAGGCCGGTCACGTTGACCTGCCCCACCTTGCCCGCATCGGTCACCGCCTGCGCGGCCGCCACGATGCCGACGCTGGTCGGCGCGATGATCGCGTCCAGGTCGGGGTAGCTCTGCATCAGGCCCTGCGCCTCGCGATAGGATTTGTCGGCCAGGTCGTCGCCATAGACCGTCGCCACCACCTCGATGCCGGGGTAATCGCCCATGACCTTCTGCATCTCGGCGATCCAGATGTTCTGGTTGGTCGAGGTCGAGGTCGCCGACAGCACCGCCACCTGTCCGCCATCGGGCAGGTGATCGGCGGCCAGCTTGATGATCGTGTTGCCGATCAGCGGGGCCGAGGACGGGTTCAGGTGCATCTCGCGCCCCTCGGGGGCCACGCCGCTGTCCCAGCTGATCACGGTGATGCCGCGATCCATCGCGCGCTTCAGCGTGGGCACCAGCGCGTCGGTGTCGTTGGCGCTGACCGCGATGGCATCGACGCGCTGCGCGATCAGACTGTTCAGCACCTCGATCTGGCCCTCGGCGGTGGTGTCGGTCGGGCCGGTATAGATGATCTCGACATCGCCCAGCTCGGCCGCGGCTTCCTCGGCGCCCTTGTTGGCGGCCTCGAAGAAGCCGATGCCAAGCGCCTTGGCGACCAGCGCGATCCGCACCGGCTCTGCCTGCGCGGCGCCTGCGGCAAGAACCGAGGCCATTGCCGCCGTCGTCAGTATCTTCTTCAGCATGCTCATTATCCTCCCCTGAGCGATCCGCGCGTCACTCCTCCTGAGCGCGGGACTTTCCGGCCGTCATGGCAGAGGCCACGATCAGCCTTATCTCGGCCGCCTCAAGCATGGCGGCGGCACGGTCGTCGATGCCGTCATCGGTGATGACGGTGTGGATGCGCGACAGCGGGCACAGAAGCAGGCTGGACCGCTGCGCGAATTTCGAGCTGTCGGCCAGCACCACCAGCTCATCCGCCTGGCCCATCAGCTTCTGCTCGGCCTGCACCAGCAGGGGGTCGCCCTCCATCAGGCCCAGAGGGCCAAGGCCGCGGCAGCCCATGAACATGCGCTTGGCGTAAAAATGGCTGCTGCCGTCGGCGTCGAAGGGCGACAGGATGATGTTCTGCTCGCGGTAGATCGCACCGGCGGGCAGCAGGACGGTGTTCTTCGACTGCTTCAGCAGATGTTCCGCGATGGGGAAGCTGTTGGTAAAGACCTGCAACCGCTTGGTGGTCAGCGGGTGGACCATCTGAAAGGTCGTCGTGCCGCCGTTGATGATGATCGCGTCGCCATCCTCGCACAGATCGACCGCCGCCTGCGCGATGGCGCGCTTCTGCGCGATGTTGATCACCTGGTTCACCGCGAAGGGCCGGGCGTTGATGCCCACGAATTGCGGCGGGTGGACCGCCTCGGCCCCGCCGCGCACCCGGCGCAGCTTCTTGGCCAGATGCAATTGTGCGATGTCGCGGCGCACCGTCGCCTCGGACGCGCCGGTCAGGGCGCACAGATCGGCCACGCTGACGACCGGCCGTTCCTGAACCGCCGACAGGATGATGCGATGACGTTCGGTTTCCAGCATGGTGCCCCCCTTTCGGTGCAGTTTCCATCAGGACCGCGCATTGTCAATCATTTTCGCTCGCAGAAAGTGTTTCTGCGGCTGCATAATGATTGAAGATGATCGAAAGTGATTGACTTGGCTCGGGTCAGGCCGCTAACCGAAAAGCGACAGAGGCGGCATGTGCCGCCCGAATCGGGAGGATTCCATGACCGAGACCCTCGCCCGCCAGCGGCTTGAGAACCTTTGGGACGACGCCACGACCGCGTCCATGACCGAGCCGGAAAAGCTGCTCTACCGCTCGAACCTGCTGGGGTCGGACAAGCGCGTCACGAATTACGGCGGCGGCAACACCTCGGCCAAGGTGATGCAGGCGGACCCGCTGACCGGCGAGACGGTCGAGGTGCTGTGGGTCAAGGGCTCGGGCGGCGATATCGGGTCCATGAAGATGGACGGCTTCTCGACGCTCTACATGGACAGGCTGCGCGCGCTGAAAGGCAAGTATCGCGGCCCGGCGCATGAGGATGAGATGGTCGGCTACCTGCCCCATTGCACCTTTGCGCTGAACCCGCGCGCGGCCAGCATCGACACGCCGCTGCACGCCTATGTGCCGCGTCGCCATGTCGATCACGTCCATTCGGACGCGATCATCGCCATCGCGGCCTCGGTCAATTCGCGCGAACTGACGGCCGAGATCTTCGGCGGCGAGATCGGCTGGCTGCCGTGGAAGAAACCGGGCTACGAACTGGGCCTGTGGCTTGAAAAGCTGGCGACCGAAAACCCGCAGATGCGCGGCGCCGTGCTGGAAAGCCACGGCCTGTTCACATGGGCGGACGACGCCAAGGATTGCTACCAGACCACGCTGGAGATCATCAACAAGGCCGCTGCCTGGCTTGAGGACCGCACCGCCGGCAAGCCCGCCTTCGGCGGCGCCAGGGTTCCCACGCTGGACGCCCCGCAGCGCCGCGACATCGCCGCGCGGCTGATGCCCGCAATCCGCGGCCTCATCTCGAAGGACCGCCACAAGGTCGGCCATTTCGACGACCAGCCCGCCGTGCTGGAATTCGTCGGCTCGCACGCGCTGGAAACGCTGGCGCCGATGGGCACGTCCTGTCCCGACCACTTCCTGCGCACCAAGATCCGCCCGCTGGTGGTCGATTTCGACCCGGCCAATCCCGATCTGGACGCGGTGCTGGCCAGCCTGCCGCAGGCCATCGCGGATTACCGTGACGATTACGCCGCCTATTACGACCGCTGCAAGAAACCGGACAGCCCGGCCCTGCGCGATCCGAACGCGGTCGTCTACCTGGTGCCCGGCGTCGGCATGATCACCTTCGCGCTGGACAAGGCCACGGCCCGCGTCTCGGGCGAGTTCTACGTCAACGCGATCAACGTGATGCGCGGCGCCAGCGCGGTCAGCACCTATCAGGGCCTGCCCGAGCAGGAGGCCTTCGATATCGAATACTGGCTGCTGGAAGAGGCGAAACTGCAGCGGATGCCCAAGCCCAAATCGCTGGCCGGGCGCGTCGCGCTGGTCACCGGCGGCGCGGGCGGCATCGGGGCTGCGACGGCCGAACGCTTTCTGCGCGAAGGCGCCTGCGTGATGCTGGCCGATATCGACGCGGGCGCGCTGAGAACCGCGCATGAGGGGCTGGCCGCCAGCTTCGGCGCGGATGTGGTGCGCAGCGTCCAGATGAACGTCACCGACGAGGCGCAGGTCGCCCGCGCCTATGCCGAGATGGCGGTCGAGTTCGGCGGCATCGACATCCTTGTGTCGAACGCCGGGATCGCATCCTCGGCGCCCATCGAGGAAACCTCGCTGGCGCTTTGGAACAGGAACATGGACATCCTGTCCACCGGCTATTTCCTGGTCAGCCGCGAGGCGTTCAAGACGTTCCGCGCGCAGGCCATCGGCGGCTCGGTGATCTTCGTGGCCTCCAAGAACGGGCTGGCCGCCAGCCCGAATGCCAGCGCCTATTGCACCGCCAAGGCGGCCGAGATCCACCTGGCCCGCTGCCTTGCGCTGGAGGGCGCCGAGGGCGGCATTCGCGTCAACGTCGTCAATCCCGACGCCGTCCTGCGCGGATCGCGCATCTGGGAGGGCGAATGGCTGGACCAGCGCGCCGCGACCTACGGCACCGACAAGGGCGGACTGGAAGAGATGTATCGCAACCGCTCGATGCTGAAACGCTCGGTCCTGCCCGAGGACATCGCCGAAGGGGTGTATTTCTTCGCCTCGGACCTGTCGGCCAAATCGACCGGCAACATCCTCAACGTGGACGCGGGCAACGTCCAGGCATTCACGAGGTAAGCCATGATCGACAAGACACTGATCGAGGCGCAGAACGCCGCGCGCCGCGCGGACCTTGAGGCCGATTACGACGCGCTTGGCGCCCGCCTTGCCCGTCGCGGCATCGATATCGAGGCGCTGACCGCCCGCGCATCGGGCTTTGGCGTCGCGGTGCCCAGCTGGGGCACCGGCACCGGCGGCACGCGCTTTGCGCGCTTTCCGGGGCCGGGCGAGCCGCGCGGCATCATGGACAAGCTGGACGATTGCGGCGTGATCCATGCCCTGACCGCCGCCACGCCGACGGTCAGCCTGCACATCCCATGGGACCGCACCGACCCCGCCCTTCTGCGCGAAAAGGCCGAGGAGGTCGGGCTGGGCTTTGACGCCATGAACTCGAACACCTTTCAGGACCAGCCGGGTCAGGCGCATAGCTACAAGTTCGGCTCGCTGTCCCATACCGACCCTGCGGTGCGGGCGCAGGCGGTCGAGCATAATCTGGAATGTATCCAGATCGGGCAGGCCATCGGATCGACCGCGCTGACGGTCTGGATCGGCGACGGCTCGAACTTTCCCGGCCAGACCTCGCTGTCGCGCCAGTTCGACCGCTACATGGAGGCGATGGGCCGGGTCTATGCGGGCCTGCCGGACGATTGGCGGCTGTTTTCCGAACACAAGATCTACGAGCCTGCCTTCTATTCGACGGTCGTTCAGGATTGGGGCACCAGCCTGATGATCGCGCAGGAACTTGGGCCCAAGGCGCAATGCCTGGTGGACCTCGGCCATCACGCGCCGAACGTGAACATCGAGATGATCGTCTCGCGCCTGATCCGCGCGGGCAAGCTGGGCGGGTTCCACTTCAACGACAGCAAATATGGCGACGACGATCTGGACAGCGGCACCATCGACCCGTTCCGCCTGTTCCTGGTCTGGAACGAGCTGGTCGAGCTTGAGGACACGCCCGGCCTGAACCTGTCGCACATGATCGACCAGAGCCACAACGTCACCGACCCGATCGAGAGCCTGATCGTCTCGGCCACCGAGATCCAGCGCGCTTTCGTGCAGGCCTCGCTGGTGGACCGGACCGCGCTGGAGGGCTACCGGGCGGAAAACGACGCCCTGATGGCGGCGGCGACCCTGCGCGCCGGGTTCCGCACGGATGTAGAGCCGATCCTGCAGATGGCGCGGCTGCGTGCGGGGGCGGCGATCGATCCGGTGGCAACCTATCGCGCATCCGGCTGGCGCGCCAAGATGGCCGAGACGCGGCCCGCCGTGGCAGCGGGCGGCGGCGGGATCGTCTGAGGCACCGGTCAGGGCAGGTCGCGTTTTGCGGATCTGGCATTCGGCGCCCGGCAAGGGCGGCGGTTTCGGGGAACCGAAGCTGCCCGCGCAGAACGCGGCCTAGCCCGGCTCGGCCGCGACCGCAGCGGCAAAGACCTTTCCGCCTGATTGCCGTTCGATCTGCGCAAGGCGCGCGACCAGTCTTTCGCGGACGGTGCAGGCCACCTCCCACGAGGTGTTGGGGTCCGTGCAGGGAACGCTGAACCAGACCGTTATCCCGAAGATGTCCTGATCGGCGACATTGACGCTGGCGCCGTCAAGATCGCTGATGTTCTGTCCTATATCGAGCGATGCGACCTGGCGCAGGACCTCGGTGAAGGCCTCGCGCAGCCGGTCGATGTCGGCATGTGGGTCCAGCTTCAGCTTGAGGATGCGCAGCATCTCGGGATCCTGAAGCGTCCAGTTCGAGAAGGTCTCCGAGGCGAACTCCTCCACCGGCACGATCAGGCGGGTGCTGTCCCAGTTGCGCAGCTGCACGAAGGTCATGTTGATGCGCTCGACATGGCACAGCTCGCCCTTGTAGACGACGCGATCCCCCATTCGGGCGGACTGGTTCAGCGCGATCTGCAACGAGGCCATGATGTTGCTCAGCACGTTGCGCGCCGCATAGCCCAGGATGATCGTCAGCGCCCCCGCAGATGTCAGAAGCGACAGCCCGATATTGCCGGCAATGTCGGCCGAGGTCAGAACCACACCGGCACCGATCAGGAAAACCACCACCACCAGAACCCGGCGCGCCGCGTTGAGCCGGGTGGCAAGGGCCCGCGACTCGGCATGGTCCGCCACGGTCAGGTCGATATCGTCGCCCGGAGCGATCAGCCCGTCGAGAAGCGCCTCGACGCCGGAGACGATGAACAGCAGCAGCGCGGTGATGAAGCCGGTGGCGATCATCGGCGCCAGGAACACGTCGATCCTGCCCGAGAACACGAAAACGTTGCTGGTCACCCACCAGACCAGTGCGGTCACGCTTGCGATGATCAGCGGCCAGGACGAAGCGTTCAGAACACCCCGGATCACCTTTCGCCGCGCGCGGCGCCTGGCCAGCGTCAGGGCGCGGTGGACCATCCAGCCAAGCAGCAGGGCCGACAGGATCAGCACGGGCAGGCCGATCCATTCCCACCGCATCAGCCCGCCCAATATCTTTTTGCGCGACCATTCGGGCAAGGCGGTCTCGAAGCGCGAAGGGCCGTAGGCGCGGTGCAGTGCAGGCACGTCGCGCACCGTCTCGGCCGGGAACACCCAGACCGGCTGCCCGGCGCCGGCGGGCTGGACCCGGTTAAGCCGGATATCGGCCGGCACAGGATCCAGAGCCAACTCGCGGAGCAAGAGCGAGCGACGCGTCTCGCCTGCCTTTGCCTCGGTATCGCCCCCTTCCGTCTGCAGCGCGTCCGGACGATCCAGCAGCAGCGACCAGTCCAATACGACCTTGCGATCGATGACGTCATACAGATCATGCGCCAATCGCGGCCCGGCGATGCGCTGCTGGTCCGGTGGCAGCCCGCTCAGGTCAAGCACATGGGCCGCGGCCTCCCAATCCTCGTCCGAGGCCGCTCGCAGGAAGCTGGCCATGGCAGAGCGGGGCGTGGCACGATCGATCCGGGACGGCGCGGGCCCGAGGCCGACATTCAGGGCAGAGGTTTCAAAAACGGCGTCGCCCGACTGTTCCTGCGCGCGCGCAGTCAGCGCCATCAGGCTGGCAAGAGCGAGGCCAAGAAGCAGCAGCAGTATCCGAAGGGCACGCGTCCGGGTCAACTTGAACCTCTCGCTTGGTTTGACTCTCGCGCATTTCCACAGACAGAGGAAATCCTGCGGGCGGGCGAATGTTCCGAAAAAACGCGGACGAACCGGAACGCAGCCTGCCTCGGCCCCCCGGCAGTCGTCGATGACAGCGGTCCGCCCGTGGCCTTGGCGGCGGATCGACAGCCTCGTCCTTGGATGCGCCTTCGCCCTCTTCAGCATTCGAGATAGGCCTGGTAAATCATCATTTTATTGTCGTTACTTACCGATCATATGCGCTGAATCGAACAGCGATGCATATTACCCAAGGCTTTTGCGGGACGGATTCGCACGCCTCCGCAAAGCGCGCATCGGCGACGGTATGATCGCGCTCTGCCCCAAGAAACCATGGGGGTTTTGCCAAGCATTCCGGCACGGGACGTCCTTGCAGTCGTATTCAAACGGTCGTTTCCATGCGCTTGGCTAAATTGCACGATGCCGCCGTTCGGGTTGAAAAAGAACCCTTTCGCTGCTATCTGACCATCCAGCTGGTCAGCCAATGGGAAGATACCGCGATGTGGAACCTTCAGGACGCTGGCTGCGTCGCCAGGACCCCCAAGCGCTGTTTCTGTCAGTCGTGACACTGGGCGAGATCGAGCGCGGCATCACCCAGCAAGAGACGCGCAACCCCGCCCTTGTCCGCGACCTGCGCCAGTGGCTGCAACGGACCGAACTGCTGTTCGCGGACCGCATCCTGCCTTTCGATCCGCCCGCCGCCCGGATCTGGGGCCAGCTTTCCGCGCGGATCGGCCATAACGGTGCGGATCTGATCATCGCCGCCAGCGCGTTGGCGCATGGAATGACGGTGGTGACGGGACATGTGGATGATGTCGCACCAAGCGGCGTGCCGGTCCTCGATCCGTTCGCGCCATGCTGATCGGTTATGCCCGCGTTTCGACCGAAGACCAGACCCCCCTGCCCCAGTCCGAGGCCCTGAAAGCCGCAGGCTGCGTCGAGATCCACGAAGAACAGGCCTCGGGCGGCAACCGGTCGCGCCCGGTCCTTGCGCGGGCGCTGGAGCGCATCGGCAAGGGTGACACGCTGGTCGTGGTGCGGATCGACCGGCTGGCGCGGTCGCTGTCTCATCTGCTTGAGGTGATCGAGCGGCTGGAGGCCAAGGGCGCCTTTTTCCGGTCGCTCATGGACCCGATCGACACGGCCTCGGCTCAGGGCAAGTTCACGTTGCAGGTTCTCGGCGCGGCCGCCGAACTCGAGCGGGCCTTGATCCGCGAAAGGACCAGGGCCGGCCTCGCCAGCGCCCGCAGCAAAGGCCGGGTGGGCGGCAATCCCGGTCTGCGCGCGCGCGATCCGGCGGCCTTGCGCAAGGTGCGTCTGGCACGGCAGGACGGCTACATGCAGCGCCTTGCCGACACCGCGCAGGAATGGGTGCCCCATGTGCGTCGTTTGCGGCCCGACATGGCGTGGGAGGATATCCTGCGTATCATCAATGCCCCCCTGCCCCATGATCGCCGCTGGACGCAAAGCCGCCTGATCCGGGCCGTCAACGCCTATGTGCGCGACGGCTTCCTGCCTGTCACCGTTCTTGGCCGCGCGGCGCGTCGCGCAACCGACGACCGCCTGCCGACCATCGTTGCCGCGATCAAGGGCGCCGACCCGGACATCACGCTTCAGGCCATCTGCGACCGGCTGGAGGCGATGCGCGAACGGACCCCGCGCGGCCGGACGCGCTGGCAGCCCTCGTCGGTCCGAATGCTGCTGCAACGCGCCGAGAGGCTTGGCCTGCTTCAGCCAGCCGAACCGCCGGTGACGGGTGCGACGTAGTGCCCCTGCCCGTTCGCGGTGCCGTCCGTGTGGGGCAGCCTCTTGATCGACGTTTGGCAGAGTTGACAGCTGTCAACCTGCCGCAGGCCGCGCATCGAGGGACAGCAGCGCATTCACCATCCGCGCCGGATCAAAGGCGCCTTTCGCCGCATGGGCTGTCAGCACGCGCAGATAAGCGCCGGGTGAGCGGATGCGCGAGGCCTGCTGCAAAAGACAGGCGATGGACGTCGCCGCCACATCGTCGCCCATCGCCTTGCGGGCGGCGGCCCAGACCGGGTGAGTGATCCCCAACATCGGCGCCACGAAGGCACCCACGTCCAGCAAATCGCGCCAGTTCCGGATCGGTTTGGCGCTGTAGGCCCGTATATCCGGAGTTGCCAGCAGCACCGTCTCGATCGTCAGACCCTTTGCGCCACATTCGCGGGTTTCCCCGTCTTCATGGCATTCAGATTCAAGGTTATCTGTTTCTGAACTCTGATAGTGCCGCTCATTTTGGTTGTCATCGCCGCCCGGAATCGTTGTTTCGACCGCGATCGGAGCCACCAGATCAAGGGCCGCGCGGCTTTCAGCGCAGAGCCTGTGAAGCTCTGCCAGGTCGGATTTGCGGCGGCTCTGACGGTGCAGGTCGGCAAGACGCTCAGAGGACAGGGCAGGGGCCGCGCCCTCGGACATGGCTGCAATCAGCGCGCGGCTGGCATCGCGCAGGTTGACGCTGATCTCCTCGCGCAGGCGGCGCATCTCTTCGGCCTCGGCGCGGCTTTGCTGTGCGGCGGCGGTGATCTCGGCCGCGCGGCGGGCCAGAGGCATCAGGTCGAACCCAAACGCGCGCACTATCTGGCCGTCACGACCGCGCCGGGCATAGCGCTTGCCGTTGGGGCTGTCCCGGCGCGTCAGAAGCCCGGCCTTGACCAACGCGGCCAGATGCCGGCGCAGCGTGCTTTCGGGCATACCGTGCAGCCGCGCCGACAGCGACGCGTTCGAGGGAAAGACCGTCAGCTGCGCCCGAAGATCCAGCCCCGGCAGGGGGTGAAAGGACAGCAGCGCCGACAGGACCGCCAGATCGCGGTCGCTGACACCCAGATGCCGGCGCGCCTGGACGGCGTCCCGCAACAGGTCCCATTTGTCGATGCTGGCAGACGCGGACGGGCCATCCGGCGCCGTTTCGGCAGACACCTGGCCAGCCGGAACCACGCCATGCCCGAGGATGGACATGGAAATATGCTTCATGCGCTTTCACAAGGCAAAGAAAAGCCGGGCGCCGGGAAAGACGCGGTTGACAGCTGTCAACGAGGTCCGTTATCAACGAGGTGCTAGATCGTGAGAACGGCCCTTCGGGATGTCATGTCCTGGGGGGCTTTCTTTTTGCCGCTCGTGCCTCCTTTTGTTCTTGTTCACTCGTCCTGTCCGCTCTGGCGTTGCAGCCAGTCGCGGTGAACCTCTTGGATATTGTCGATGAGCCAGTCGCCAAAGGCCCGGCCATCGCCGGACAATTCGATGATGGCCTTGGTCTTGCCGCGCCGCGCCGTGCCAAGCGTCGCGCCGTCGCCACGAAGGGGCAGGGCGGTCGGTTGGCGCGGGGGCGCGGAAATGGCGGCCAGAACGGCCGCGAAGCGGGTGTCGGAATCGGGCCCCTGAGCAGCGGCGATCAATTCGTCCTCGGGGCGACCGGCGACCTTGGCCGCAAGGGCCAGCCAGCGGTCCCGCCCGGCCGAGGGCGCGGCGCCGATGGCCCGGATCACCGATTCAGGAACCGCGTCGGTCACGGTCAGCATCCGCGAGATCACCGTCTTGTCGATCGACAGCGCATCGCAGATCACCTTGCGCTCGAACCCGGCGCGGGCCATCTGGGCGGCGAAATTCGCCTTTTCGATGAAGCTCAGATCCTTGCGGGCCGAGTTTTCCTGACCCTGCGCGACGATCAGGTCGCGGTCGTTCAGATGGCGCACCATCGCCCGGACCGGCAGGCCCAGACCCCGCATCGCCTCGACCCGGCGGCGGCCGAAAACGATCTCGTAGCGGCCCTCGTCGCGCTGCGAATGGCGCAGCAGAACCGGCACCTGCTGGCCGTATTCGCTGATGGACTGGCGCAGCGCCTCGATCCCCTCGGCATCGTCGTCGAACCGGTCGGAAATGCCCGCATCGTCGATCAGATCGGCCGGCACCTCGATAATGGCGCGGCTTTTCAATTCGTTGATGGATTTCGACACCGCGCCGATGGCGCCGCGATCGCTGCGATGCGCCACCCGCGCCTCGTCCGAGGGGGCAGGGGCGTTCATCAGGTTCTTCAGCAGGTCCTTGCGTGCCATCAACCCCTCCCCCGGCCCCAGGCGGCTTGGATCAGTCCCTCGATCTCGCCGTGAACGGCGTTCAGGCTTTCCAGCGCGCGTTCATAGGTGCTGCGCGTAAACTGAGACTTTTCAACCTCGTAGAGCGTCTGCTTGGTGATTCCCGCATCCGAGATCGCCGTCGATTTCAGCACGGGATGGTTCAGAACATGCTCTCCGAACATCGAGCGCATGAAGCTGACCATCTGGTTCTGCGGCCCGTCGCCCGGCTCGTAGCGGGTGATGACATAGCGCATCCAGTCGTAATCCATGCTGCCCCCGGCCTCGGCCACGACGCCCAGCAGGTTCGAGGTCATCAGCAGGAACTGGCACATCGACATCACGTCCAGCATCTGCGGATGAACCGTCACAAGAATGGCGGTCGCCGCCGACAGCGCCGACATCGTCAGAAAGCCCAGCTGAGGCGGACAGTCGATGACGACCGTATCATAATCCGATTCGACATCCGCCAGAGCGTCGCCAACCCGGGTGAAGAAAAGGTTACCCGAGCGTTCGCGCAACGCCGTCGGCGTCGTATGCTCGAATTCCATCAGGTCCAGATTGCCGGGGATCAGGTCCAGATTGGTGAAATAGGTCTTCTGGATGACGCTGCGCAGGGGCAGGGGGTTATCGTAGCGGATCGCGTCGTAGATCGTGCCGCCATCGGGCAGGTCGAATTCGGGCTGCACCCCATGCAGCGCCGACAGGCTGGCCTGCGGGTCAAGGTCGATCGCCAGCACCCGGTAGCCGTCCAGCGCCAGTTTCTGCGCCAGATGCGCGGCGGTGGTCGTCTTGCCCGACCCGCCCTTGAAGTTGATCACCGTGATCACCTGCAGGTGGTCGCCGGTCCGCCGGCCGGGCAGATAGGTGCCCGGCGCCTTGGCGCCCTTTTCCAGCAGTTCGCGCAGCGCCTGAATGTCCGAGGGCGTGTAATAGCGCCGCCCCCCGGCCCGCGTCTCGGGCGAGGGGCCGCGACCGTCCAGATCCAGCTTGCGCAGATAGGCATCCTTGACGCCCAGCAGGTCCGCCACCTCGCCCGAGGTGAACTTGCGCAGCACCCGCTTGGCATTGGGCGGAAAAAGCTGTTCACGATGCGCCTGCAGACGGCTGGACAAGGCCGCCGCATGATCGCCGACAAGCTTGTCGATACGCGTTTTCGGTCGCAGAATGCTCACGGCTGCCCCTTATCGCCTCGTCGCGACCGATCTTGTTACGCTTTCGGCCGTCTTATTCTCTTTGTTCCGTAATTTAATGCGGTTTCCTGACGATTCTGACAAGCGCTTTTTTGGCCGCCGTGATCGGCGGGGCAGGGGGGCAGGGAACCTCGGCGCGTGATGCCGGTTGCCCCTCTGGACCGCCACAACAGGAGCGACGCCATGGACAGGCAGACCGCAAGACATAGGGCGCGGGATGCGAAACGGCGATGGAGGTGACACTTTCTGACCTGTCGGACCGGCTTGGGGCGGTGGCTTGGGCTCTGGATTGGGTCGTCGTCGCATTAGAACTGGCGGCGATCGGCGTGTTGCTGCTGGGCGCGCTGCGCTTTGGCACGCATTTCGTGACCGGCGACATCATGCGAAAGGACGCGCATGAACGGCGTCACCAGCTGAATACGGGGCGTCTGGTCCTGGGCCGGCATGTCCTGGCCGGGCTGGAGGTGCTGATCGTGGCCGATCTGATCCGGACGATCCTGTATCTGAGCATGGGCAACGTCCTGTTGCTGGGCGCGATCGTTCTGCTTCGTTCGCTCATCTCTGTGGTCATGGAATACGAATTGAGGGCGCTGCAACGGGATTGAGGGCGGGGCCGCGTCTGAAAGGCGGTGGCGATCCATCGATCCGGGCGCCGTGGAAATCCACGCGGCCCGGTAGCATCCCGGTTGGCGCCCCGCCAGAACCCGGCGATGACAACCGGCCTAGAGATTGCGCAGCTGATCCACCGCATCGGCCAGGGGCATCGCACGCAGACCGTCACCGGCCGGGACCTCGTGTTCACCGGCATAGACCAGCATCTTCCTGTCCGCCTTGATGTCATCGACCGCCAGATGGAAACCGCGCGAGACCTTGGGCGCGGTGGTGCGCTTGATCTCGATCGCCCAGACCTCACCCCCGGGAAGCCTGAGGACAAGATCAAGCTCGGCCCCCGCCGCCGTCCTGTAGAAGAACGTCTCGGTCCCCGCCGGAGCAGCCGCGATCAGGGTTTCGATGCAGAACCCTTCCCAGCTGCCGCCGACCACCGGATGCGCCAGCAGGCCTTCCAGCGCGCCCAGTCCAAGCAGGGCATGGACGAGGCCGCTATCCCTGACAAAGACCTTCGGCGATTTGACAAGACGCTTTCCGGCATTCTCATGCCAGGGCTGCAGGCGACGCACCAGCATCAGGTCGACCAGCAGATCGAGGTATCGCCCGACCGTCTGGCCCGAGACGCCCAGCCCCTCGGCCAGCGCGGCCGCGTTCAGCAATCCGCCCTGCACATGGGCCAGCATCGTCCAGAAGCGGCGAAGCGTGGTCGCCGGGATGCGCGGCCCCAGGGCGGGGATGTCGCGCTCAAGGTAGGTGCGCAGGAAATCCTCGCGCCAGGCCAGGCTGTCCCGGTCGCTGTCGGTCTGGAAGCTGTCGGGAAACCCGCCTCGCAGCCACAGGTCGTTCAGCCTGTCCTTGCCGACCTCGTCCAGCATAAGGGGCGGCATCTCGATATAGCGGACCCGCCCGGCAAGGGATTCGGCCGATTGATGCAGCAGCACGTTCGACGCCGATCCCAGCAGAAGGAACTGCCCCGTGCGCGCCCCCTTGCGCCGCCGCATGTCGATCTGCCCGCGGAGGTTCCGGAACAGGTCCGGCATCTGCTGAACCTCATCCAGAATGACAAGTTTTCCGACCTGTTCATCCAGATACAGATCGGGCTCGGTCAGGACCCGCCGATCCGCGTCACGTTCCAGATCGAGGTAAACGGACGGGCGTTCCCCGGCGATCTCAAGCGCCAATGTGGTCTTGCCGACCTGCCGGGGCCCCAGCAAGACGACAGCCGCCTGGGATTCCAGCGCGGAATGCACGATCTGAGCAGAGTGTCTTGAATACATACCTTGCAATTACTCCATGACGTGGAAGATTTGCAAGGTTAAATCGACCGGTTGACCATAGGGGCATCGGTCCTGATCGTCGTGCTGCACGGTCAGGCCCCTGACCGCGCTTCCTGTCGCGGCGCGAGGCCCGCCTATAGAACGATATCGCCGGGGCGGTCGATAGGGCGCACCGGCAAGGCCATGGATTCGGACCGCTCGACCCTGCGTGCCAGCGGGTCGAAGCCCGGCAGCGTGCCGAAATCGTAGCCGAGCGTCCCGGCCAGATCCGCCAGACGCACCTGAAAGGTGCGGAACGCCCCGAAGGTGAAGCCCTCGATCCCCTCGCTGCGCCCCTGCCGGTCCAGCATGGTCTGGATCAGCGGCCCCTGGCTGAGAACATAGGCCGTGACGTGCAGGCGCAGCACCTCGTCCTCGTCCTGCGCCAGCATGGTGACCACCTTCCAGAACGCCAGAGGGATCGTCGTGCCGGTCTCGCCAAGCGGCGGATCATCAGGGGTAAAGACCGGCCCGGCCATCACGTTGGCGCGAAACCCGTGCGTGACCGTGGAGGACAGGATGTAGTCCTCCAGCCCCAGCCACATCTCGTGGCTGCGGTTCAGGTCGGCGTGCTGGGGCGCGCAGACGGTATAGTGAAAGCTGTCGGCATCCGACTGCCGCGCGATGTCGTCGTCCGGTCCCCAGTTCGTCGCCGCGCGGCGCACCAGATGGCCGCGGTCGATCTCGGGGGAACCGTAATCGTCACCGCCAAGCTGGATCGCCTCGGGCAGACGCATGTCCTTGCCCCATGCGAGGCTGCGCCGCTTGAGCGGACGCATCTGCCCGCCATCGATGTTGAGTGCACAGAGCGCGGGCATCTTCCGCGCCGCCGAATACAGCACCGAAAAATGGCGATAGCGCAATTCAAAGGGGCGTTCGGCGGTTGCGTCAGACGGCCGGGCAAGGTCCAGCCCGCCTGGCAGCGCGGGCAGCGGCACCTCGGCCACGCGCAGGAACTGCGGGTCATAACCGGGACGCCCGGCGAATTGCTCGGCCGGGCGATGCGGGTCGCGCCGCTCGTCCATGTCGGGCAGGGCGGTGCCGGGGACGAGCCCGCGCTGGCCCGCCATCAGGGCGCGCAGGGTGCTGGCGCGGACCGCGCTGTTGGCGACCCCGAACGCGCCCGCGAAATGCAGACCCACGGCGGCGCCGCGTTCCAGGCTGATCACGGGCGAGCCGGAATTGCCGCCAAGCGTCGTGCAGTCATGCGACAGCACCTCTCCGGCGCCCGCAGCGGTGATCCGGCCGGGCGAGAAGCGCTTGATGTCGTAGAGACCGCGAAAATACCGCTCCATCGCGGTGGGGTCGTTGCGATAGGGATCCGCGGCGGGATAGCCCACCACCGCCACCAGTTCGCCGGGCTGCGTATCGCTGTCGGCCAGCAGGATCGCCTGCGGTGCGGCACTTTCAGGCAGGCGCAGCCGGGCAATCGCCACATCGGCCTGAAGGTCGTCGGCGATGAAGGTGAAGCCCTCGATCCTGTGCAGGCGCGAGGGGTCTGCGGGCCTTCCCGGTTCCTCGGCGGTGTTGAAGCGCGCGCCATAGCGGGCGCCGCTGGTGGGCGCGAACAGGAAAACCCCGTCGCCGCGATGGGTGCGGCGTGCGACCTCGACCGCGACATGGCGGTTGGTGACGATCATCGGCCCGGCGGGATCATCCTGCACCACCCAGGCGGTGCCGCCCCAGGACCTGGCGTGGTTCACGAACTCCACCCGCCCCACGGATGGCAGGAACTTCTCGACCCGGGCGATCCGGTCCGCGATGTCATGGGGGAAGCAGGCGCTGTCATTGGCGTCCTCCAGCAGCGCGGTCTTGCCCTCGACCCGGTCGTTGCGCACGATCAGGGGCGGGCGGCCCGCCAGACGCACGATCGCCTCGAGGAACATCGGCGGTCGCGCCGATTCCAGCGACGATCCGGGCGCGCGGAACGCCGTGGCGACTTCGTCGGGGTCAAGGCCAAGTTCGCGCAGGACAGGGTTGCCGCGCTCGGCGGCACGGCGGATCAGGTCGCGGCTGCGGTCGGAGATCGGTTGGTCACTCATCGAAACATACCTCTTGCTGCGAACAGAGACGCCGGAGGCGCCGGGTTGGGACAACGCCACGGACACAGCAAGCCCGGGCGCAAGGTCGTGGCGCAGCGCGGCGATGGCGCGATCCCGCGTGCTGCCCTGCTGCATCCGCCCGCGCAGGCGGTCATCCAGCCGCGCCTGTCCCTCGGGCTCGGCCAGCCACAGCCGTGCAAGACGTTCCGCATCCTGCGGTCGCATCGCCAGCAGATGCCCCGTCATGGCGTCTAGCCCGGAAAGGCCGCGCCAGCCCTGCGGAGGACGGCTTGAGAACGCCCACAGCCCGTGCGACAGCCGCCGCCACCGCTCGGCCGAGGCGGCCAGACGCGCCGTCTCGGGGTCGTGCAGCGTCAGGGCCATCGCGGTTGCGGCCTCGGTCAACAGGCCGCTGGCGGCCAGCAGGTCCAGCACGTCAAAGGGCGTGCGGGCGGCGCGGGCCAGCCCGTCCTGCGGCAGTTCGATCCATGGCGCCTGAAGGCGCATGATCTCGGGCAGGCGCGGTGCCAGCCGGGCCAGCCATGCCGCGCGCGGCTGGCCGGTCCGGTCGCTGACCAACGCGGTCAGCGGCACGAGATGCGGGATCATCGGTGCAAGGGCCAGCCCGGGTCCGAGCGCCGTGGGCAGATCGGGGGACAAGGACAGGCCCGCGCGTTCGCGCCGAACCGCGGCATCGGCACGCAGGCGCGCGGCGGCGCCTTCGCCCAGCCCGGGCATCCACGCCGCCAACAGGGCCTCGGCCCGCATCCGGCCATCGGATGGCGAAGGGTCCGTGTCGCCCGAGGTGGCCAGCGCCACGTCATAGGCGGAACCCAGCAGCGCGCTGCGCCCCGAGGCAGGGGGCGAAGGCAGGTCCGGCAGGCGATGGCGGGCCGTGAAGAACCGCGCTTCGGCGTCGATCTCGCGCAGGATGCGGGCAAGGGCCGGTTCGGGGTCATCGAAGGGGGCGCCCATCGCGCGCCACAGCCGCAGCGCCGAAGCCCAGGCCCCCGAAAGCCACAGATAGGCCAGCACCACCACCGCACCGGGATCGTTGGCCAGAAATGGCGCCGAAAGCGCCTTGTCCACAAGAAAAGAGGCCTCGCGCCGGTCGCCGCCGGTCAGCACCAGACGCAGATCGTCGGTCAGGCGCGGGTCGATCCGACGGGACAGGCGCTCTGATCCCGGGGTCAGCCGTCCCGTGGCGTGGTCATAGGCGAAGGCCGCAGCCGAGCGTTCCTCCGACGGAACCGCCCGAGCGGAAATGATGGCGCCTGCATCGACCTCAGCCATCGGCACGGTTCCGTCCTCGGCGATGCGGAAGTTCCTCGACCGCTCGCCACGGGCGCGGCGCAGCGCGTCGCGGGCAGCCTCGGGCAATTCGTCGATCATCGCCGCTGCAAGACGGGTGGCCGCCAATGGGTCGATGGCAGGCAGGCGGGCGCCGGTCCGGATCAGTTGCAGCCGGTGGTAGAGTGCGGCGCCGGGGTCCGTGTCGGCCAGCACCTCGGCGGCCAGAGCGTTGACGCGGGCGGCCAGCGCGGGCTGATCGTCATAGAACAGCGGCAGAAAGGCCGCACGGATGTCGGTGCGATGACGCAGCCAGCCCCCGCTGCTGTCAGCCTCGACCAGCCAGTGCTGGGTCGCCAGATCGTGAAACAACGCGTCGGCCCGCGCCTTGGTCAGCGCAAGATCCAGCGCAGGCGCCAGGATCGTGCCCAGATGCGTGGGGTGGATCCGGTGCAGCACCAGACCGGCCTGCGCCAACGCATTCAGCGGCGGGTCCAGCCGCGCCAGGATCCCGCGATAGAGATAGGCACCCGCAATCTGCGACCCGTCATCCGGCAGGTCGGGCAGCGGCAACCCGTCGGCATGGGCACGCAGGCCGAGTTTCAGCAACAAGGGAATGCCCTTCGCCAGATGCAGGATCGCGGGCCGGTCCCCTGTCGGCACGCCGTTTGCGGCAAGGTAGTTGTCGGCGATGACGTCCGGCAGGCCCAGAAGCTTCACCTCGTCCCCCCTCCGGTGGGGGACGGGGTCCAGCGCGTCGCCGCGCCCGGCGGATATGACGGCCAACGGCGCGACGCCCGCCTCAAGCAGCGTGTCAAGGTTCTCGAACAGGCGCATCACTGCGGTTTCGCCACGGGCGCGCAGCACTTCCAGCGTATCCAGCACGATCAGCACCTGCCGGGGCTGGTCGGCCACGATGCGGCCCATCGCGGTCAGCAAGTCCCAGGGCAAGGCCTCGGCGGCCTCGCGCGCGGATAATGCGGTGCTTGCCCGCGCCGCCCGCAGGCGGATGTCACGCAGCGCCGCCGCAGACGAGGGCAACGCATCGCCGATCTGACGCGACACCTCCTCGAAGAACGCGGTCGCGTCGGTGAGGGCCAACCCGGCGCGGTCGAAATCCAGCCAGACGGTCAGCGCCCCCCTGTCGCCAGCCGAGGCCGCCTGAACCGCCGCCTGCAGAAGGTAGGACTTGCCGATGCCCGGCAGGCCCGAAACATGCAGGCTGCTGACGGGCTGTCTGTGCTGCGGCCTGGCGATCCATGCGGCGATGCGGGCCTGTTCCGCCTCGCGCCCGAAGACGCCGCCAGACAGCAGTTCCGAGGCGCGCGCGCGATGTTCGGCGGTGTTGAGGGCGCTGCGCAGGGCCACGACCTGATCATGTGCGGGGGCCTTTGGTCCGGCGCGTTCCAGCGTGTGCAGGCGCCGGGCCAGCACGGCGACTGGCGGGGGGCGCGGGCCTTCGGCATAGCGCACAAGGCGGCGGATCGCGTCCGGCTGATAGCCCGCCCTGCCGGTCAGCGCCTGGGCGACTGCGGTGTCACGTCCGGTCAGCTCTGTTTCAGGCAGCGATGCCAGAACCTTGCGCCGCACGGCCGGGCGCAGGGTCCAGACCGGGCCAGCCTCGTCACGGGTGATGGTGCTGTCCTCTCGCAGCGCCGAGAGTGCCGCGGCGATGACCAGATCATCCTCGGGCAGCCCGCCCGGCAGATCGGCCAGCGTTTCGGCCGGGCGGAAGCCGTCGCGCAATGCGGCATCGTTCCGCAGACGCATGTGCAGTTCCCGCACGGCCATCGGATCGGGCCCGCGCGCGGTCATGCGACAAGCCTCTGGCGCAAAGCCGCCGACAAGCGCCCCGCGACGATGTCCAGGTGCTCGGTCGGGACCTGATCGCCGGCGCGGGGCAGGCCGGCCAGGGCCTGATCGACCTCGTGGCGGATGACATCCATCGACCATGTCAGGCCGGTATCCCGGCAGGCTTCGGTCAGGGTCGCGCGGATGTCGGCCACCGGGGTATCGCCCAGGATCTCGACCAGAAGGCCCGGACGGGTCGAGGTCAGGGCATCCGCGATGCTGTCGAACCGGGTATCGACAAGGCCATAGGTCTCGAACCCGGCCAGCACGACATGGACCCCGGCGCTGCGAAGCGCAAGGCGGATGACATGCTCAAGCTGGAACTGCGCACGCTGACCCAGACCTTCGGGCGGGTTCTCGAAGAACAGCCATTGCTGGCGTCCGCCTGCGGCAAGCGCGGCCAGCCGGTCCATCAGGGCCGAGGCGCGGTCGGCGTCGCTGGCGGTCAGCGTCGTCTCGTCGCTGCGCATTCCGGCATGGGCGACGGAAGGCGCGGCGCCGGTCAGGCTGTCGATGGTCGAGATCAGGTCGCCGCCGGCCTGCTCTATCGGGATCAGCGTGACATCCGCTTCCAGTCCCAGACCCTGCAGCAGCGCGGTCAGTATGCCATGGGTGAAGGACAGGCCCGTGGGCTTGCCGGTATCGGCGCGGCGCACCCAGAGCCCGGCAAGCATCGGCACTTCTGCAAGGGCCAGCGCGCGCGCCGCGTCGATGAACAGGCTGCGCCCCAGCACCAGATGCCCATCGGGCGAGCCGTCCAGCGACCACAGCGCGAATGGGCTTCTGTCGGCGGTCAGCTGGTTGCGGAAATCGGGATCGGTGACGAACCTGTCCAGCGGCACAAGGCGGCGGGTGTTGCCCCCGTTGAGCCGCCCCTGATGAAGCCCGACGAAGCGCAACCTGCGGTCGAAGCCCGGCCCGCCCGACGATCCCGGCTCGGTCGCGATATCGTGGACAAGCCGCAGATCACCCGGATTGCGCAAGACACGCCCGGGGCTGCCGCCGGTATCCTCGCCTTGCGGGAAATGCACCAGAAACAGGTGCCGGGGGCCCGTCCATTGCGGGTCCAGCGTCTCGGGCAGGCCGATGGCGGCAAGGCGGCGCCCGACCGGGTGCAGGATCTTCAGCAGCGCCGCGTCGGCATGAGTGTCCGCAGTGGCGGGGGGCGGCAGCGCGCCCCGGTGTTCATCGGGGTGGCAGGGCAGGTGCCAGACCTGCCGGGCGACATGGCGATCGCCGTCCTCGGCCAGAACCTCAAGCCGCTGTCCGGGGGCCAGCGCCTCGATGACATGGGCCGCCGTCAGCACAAGCCGGGGCGACACGAAGGCCCCCGAGCCGCTTGGCTGTCCGTCGATCAGAATGCGGCAGCGAAAGGCCTTGGCGTTGTAGGCAAAGCGCCCCAGCTCGGCCAGATCGAAGCCGCCTTCGGTCACCTGGCCGATGCCCGTGTCCTGTGACGCAGGCTCGGGGGCGAAGTGGGCGGCATTCTCCGGCAGCGCGACCCCCCGGGCGCGCAGCATGACAAGGAAGGCGTCGGCCTGCCGCATCTGATCCAGCACGCTCAGCAGCATGTCGGCAATATCCCGCCCGCGCAGCATGGCCTGCACCTCGATCGCATCGAGATTGTAATCCGCCGCCCCCGCACCCAGAAAGCGCATCGTCTCGTCCACCACCGCGCGGTCTGCGGCGATGACGGCGGCAAGGGTCGCGGCGGTGAGCATGGCCTAGACCGGCCCAAGCGCCCTTGCCAGCGCCGGGCGTGTGACCAGTTGCGTGGCAAGCGAGCCGCTCGGCCGGTCGGGCGCGGCTGCCAGCGCCTCGGCATGGCCGGTGGCGACGGCGCGTTCGCGTGCGGCGTTGCGATAGGCCAGCCACAGGATTTCGGCGGCGTGATCGGCAAGGTTCGCGTCCAGTTCCGCCGCAGCATCCGGCCTCTGCGCGGCCAGCGCGGTCACTGCGACATTCAACGTGGTTTGCACGCCCTGCGGCGGCAATTCTGCGTCAGCCACAGCCTCGGTGCCGGTGCGTGATGTGGGCAACGCGGCGGCCAGCGTGTGCGCGGCATCCAGAAGCCCGGCGCCAAGGTTCCTTGCGCCGTTCCAGACCGGCGGCGGCACAAGGCCAGCCGTGGCACAGCGGTTGAACATGGCCTGAACCGTCGTCCCGGCGGCATCGGCGCGCGCCTTCAGCGCCGCGCGACCCCCATGCTTTGCAACCCACAGCGCAGCAACGCCCGCCGTCAGCGATGTGGCAAGCGTGGTGCCCTGCGCAGGACGGATGCCCGCATCCGGATCGGTGGTCTTGTTCTTGGCGGCGGCCCAGACCTGTTCTCCGGGCGCCGAAAGCGTCACCTGCGGGCCGCGACCGGACTTTGCCCAAGGGCTAAGCCCCGGCGTCAGTGCGGCCACGGCACAACACAGACCGTCCGGTGCGTAAGCGGCGGGAAAGACGACCCAGGGCCAGCAATTGCCGGCGGCGGCGGTGACGACGACGCCTGCGGCCACGGCATCACGCAGCGCGCGCTCGGTTGCGGCCACACGCGACGGGCCGCCCATGGCAAAGGTGATGACATCCGCACCCTCGCGCACCGCATGGGCGATTGCGGCGGGGATGGTCGATTGGTTGAAGTTGATGACCGAGCGGATGGCCCGGATGGGCAGGATGGTCGCCTCGGGCGCCGATCCGGTGATCGCGCCGGGGCCGGTGGTGTTGCCGCGATCATCTGCCCGCCCGCGCGAACCGACGACCGAGCAGACGACCGTGCCATGGCCCGGGTGCTTCAGAAAACCGTCCGAGAACCGGTCCAGCGCGTCGCTGCCCCCTTCGACGAAATTCCGCTGGCCTCGGGTCCGGATGCTGCCCTGCAATTCGAGATGGGTCGAATGGCCGGTATCGATCACCGCCACCGTGACGCCGGCACCGCGCGTCGTCTGCCAGGCCGTCGTCGTGCGGATGACCGGATGCACCCAGCCAAAGGGCAGGTCATCGCGGCGCGGCGTCTCGCACAGGGCCGCAAAGCTTTCCCGGCTGGCGGCACCCACGGCGACGGCACCGATGATCGAGTCGGGCAAGACCGGGTGCGCCTCGACCGCATCCAGTTCCGGGCGCAGGGCGCGGGCCAGCGCGAAAAGCGCCTGTTCGTTGCCCTGCGGCGAGACGTTGCCAAGGTCGAGGAACATGTAGCGATCGCTCTCGCCCTCGAACGCAGTGCGCGCGGTCACTGCAAGGCCGGGCATCAAGGCTTCGGCGCGGGCGGCAATATCGTCCACCTCTTGCGCGACGTCGAACACCAGTTCGATCACGGCGCGATCCTCAGCGGCGACGGGATACCCGGAAAGACGTAAACGGGACAACACTTCAGCAATCATGACCGATTCTCTGCAGGGTGACGCGAACTCGTTCAACCCGTTCAGCGTAACACGACCTTGCAATTGCACCTATTCCGAAGAAACGCGGCGCCGCGAGCGACCGGTCCTGCGATGACTGACCTCTTGTGGCAACCAGCGCGCTGATCACGGCGTTCGTCTTTGACAGGAGCAAGGCGGGCTTCCGCAATGTTCGTTCGCAACCCGCGCCGGGGGCGACTTCGGCGCCTATCGACTGGTGATTGTGATGCCACTTGGAAAACTATGTGCGACAACCGCGTTGGGTCTGGCTTTGACGCTGTCCCCGCTTGCTGCGGCTGCGCAGTCCACGGCGCCATCCGACAGCGTTTCGGATGACGCCCTGCCTGGCCCCGACGGCCCGATCGGCGATGGTTCGGTCGCGGACGGCGCCGATGCAAGCCGCGCCGTTCATTTCGTCCCGATCGCAGACGCCTGCATCGCGGTGCCGAACCCGGCAGATTGCGGGCAAATCCGCACTCTCGTGACGGAATGTGCGGCAGACCTCGATTATGCGATGTGCGAAGTGCTGTTCGAGGCGCCCGATGAGGTCTTTGGCGATCCGCAAGTTCTGGAGCTGGCTCGGGCCAGCCTGTCAGAGGCCAGCGAAAGAATTGCAGAGATGCAGTTCGAGGAAGCCGACGGCGAAATCGGCGACGCCGTCGAGGCGACCCGGGCAATGTCGGAACGCACCCTTCTGCGGGGCGCCGAGAACCTCAATTCGCATTCAGGCCCGCCTATGTCCCCCGCCGAAACGGTCGAGCCCTGAGCAACGGCCTTGCGCCGGTCGCCGCGGGTTTGCCCAAGGCTGCTTTGGCCGAGGTGCCGACACACCGGCTAGGAGCCCCCGGAGGGTCGCGTTCGCCAGGCTCGATCGGCGCAGACTTGCCTTGCCATTGGTTCGATAACGCACTACATAGTGCGATATCGAACCAATGGGGTGGTCAATGAACCTGACACGACGCAAAATGATCTTTCTCGTGGGCGGTGGGGGTGTTCTGGCTGCGGGGGGCGGCTTTGGCTATGCGGCCACGCGCGGCCCGCAGACGGCCTATCTGCCCTGGGAACGGGCGGGAGGGTATGAGGATCCACGTATGCGGGCGATGTCATGGGCTTTGCTTGCGCCAAACCCGCATAACCGGCAACCTTGGCTGGCCGATCTGTCGGAAGATGGCGTCATCACGCTCTACGCGGACGCGGATCGGATGTTGCCCCACACAGACCCGTTCAGCCGGCAGATCACCATTGGTCTTGGCTGCTTTCTGGAACTGTTGCGCATGGCCGCTGCCGAGGACGGCTATCGCACCGACACCGCGCTTTTCCCGCAAGGCAGCAGTGCCGCGGGCCTGGATCAGCGCCCCATTGCGCGCGTTGCCTTGACCGCTGATCCGGCGGTCACGCGTGACCCTTTGTTCGCGCATGTCTCGGTTCGGCGATCGAACAAGGAACCCTTTGACGTAACCCGCCCCGTTGCGCCCGCGCTGTTGGAAGAGCTGGCTGCGGTGGTGCGCAGTGGGGCGCAGTTCGGTGGAACGGTGGAGGCGACCGAGGTGACGGCGTGGCGCGCGCTGACGCGCGAAGCCCTCCGGATCGAGGTGGAAACGCCACATACCTATCAGGAAAGCGTCGATCTGTTTCGCATAGGCCGCCACGAGGTTGACGCCAACCCCGATGGCATCGATTTCACCGGCCCGCTGTTTGAATCCCTGCGCCTGACCGGACAATTCACCCGCGAAGGGGCCTCGGACACCACCAGTTTTGCCTATAAATCGGGAATGGACGCGATTTTCGCCAATACCGATACGGCGATGGGGCATGTATGGCTGGTCACGGATGACAACAGCCGAGAAACCCAGATCGCCACCGGGGCGGATTGGCTGCGCGTCAACCTTGCGGCAACGGCGCAGGGGCTTGGGTTTCAACCTCTCAGCCAAGCCTTGCAGGAATTCCCGGAAATGGCCGGGCCCTACGCCCGGGTGCATGATCGGCTGGCGCCAGATGGCGGCACGGTTCAAATGCTGTCGCGCATCGGCTATGGACCAGCCATTGGCAAAAGTCCGCGTTGGCCACTGGAAAGCAGGATCATGAATGTCTGACACCGCAATGGTCGATTATTTCCGGCTTTTCAACGAGATCGGGATCATCGAGCAGTTGTCGCGTAACATGCTCGAAGCCCGGCTGCCGCCGGGCTTTGTTCTGGCGCAGTTTTCGGTGCTCAACCATCTGGTGCGGGTCGGCGATGGCAGCACCCCGATGGCCATCGCCCGGGCGTTTCAGGTGCCGAAAACCTCGATGACCCATTCGCTGGCGGTGCTGGAACGGGCGGGACTGATCGAGATCCGCAAAAATCCCGAGGATGGCCGGTCGAAACTGGTTTTCATCACGGATGAGGGGCGAAGGTTTCGGCAAGAAGCAATCGACTCGTTGGCGCCGGACCTTAAGCGGGTTGCTGCCGCCTTTCCTCCTGACCAGGTGACGCGCGTCCTTCCTGCACTTGAAATGTTGCGAAAGTTCCTTGATCACGACCGTGATATGCCTGCCTAGACCTCGGCCGCGCGCTTGCCGGTGGACGTCCGAGGTCGCCCGACAATGTCAGTCGCCACCAAACCGCGCCTGATACTGCGAGGGGGCAACGCCTTTGCATCTTTGAAAAGCCCGCCGCATCCGTTCGGGGTTGCCAAAGCCGAAAAGGCGCGGCAGTTCGGACAATGGCGCGTCTCGGCGCTGAAGCGCTTCGCATGCAGCATCGACCCGCAGGTCCTCTACGAAACGCGCAGGGCTGACCCGCATGGTCGCCGTGAACCTGCGGGCGAAGTTACGCTCGCTCATGTGCGCCATCTCGGCAAGGCGCGGCACGGATAGATCAGCCGACAGATCGGCCAATATCCTGGCGACAAGAGCATCGAACTCGCCACCCCGGCTTTGCGCCTGACGCGTCAGGGCCGCGCTGAACTGGCGCTGGCCCCCGGAACGTTTGACATAGAGCACGAAGGCTTGCGCAAGTCTGAGGGCCTCGGCACGTCCCAGATCCTGCTCGACCATCGCAAGCGCCATGTCGATGCCAGCCGTCACGCCCGCCGACGTCCAAACCCCGCTGTCCGTCTCGAAGATGGAATCGTCGCGGACATCGATCTGCGGGAAACGCTGCCGCAGCTGCGCGCAATTTTCCCAATGCGTGGTTGCGCGCCGGCCGTTCAGGTGACCACCATGAGCCAGAATGAACGCGCCAAGACAGACCGAGCCGAAGCGGCGGCATCTGCCCGCCATCTGTTCGAGAAATGACAACAGACGGGTGTCATGGGCAGCCTCGAGGGCGCTGTCGCCGCCAGAAACGATCAGCGTGTCCGGCGGCGCGGTTCGACAGGCTTCGCAGGCATCGGACGCCAAGGCGAAACCGGTATCGGTTTCGACGAAACCGCCGCCCACGGACACGAGCGACACCTGATAGGCCTGTGTGCCATCCGCCCGCCGGGCATCACTGAACACCTGCAAGGGCCCCGCGACATCAAGAAGCTTGGTCCGGGCGAACAGCACGAACGCCACGCGCAACGGAGAAGGAGGCTTGGCAGAAAAAGTGGGCATAATGCCATTCATGCCAAACCCGACTTGTGCCAACAAGAGGTCAATCGCCACCTGACCGGGAGGTTGTCTTGCTGGAACTGCGCCCCAACTGCGAGCTTTGCGATTGCGATCTGCCGCCGCACTCCGCTGATGCCCGTATCTGCACCTATGAATGCACCTACTGCGCCCGCTGTGTGGAAACCGTGCTGCACAATGTCTGCCCGACCTGCGGAGGCGGTTTTGCGCCCCGGCCGATCCGTCCGCGCACCGCCTGGCGCAAGGGCAGGCATCTGGGACTGGCCCACCATCCGGCCGGAGCCACCCGGCACCATACGCCCTTCACGCCAGAGGACATCAAGCAGCATGTGGACCGCATCAAGCATCTGGCGCCGAAGGACCGCTGATTGACCGCCGCGCTTTGTCATGTAGCGGTTGCCTCATCGAAACCTGAACTGGAAATCGAAGGGATCGGCCAATGGATGACGGGCCATCCACTTCCACAGGAGAGTCGGAATGCTGAAACGGGTCATGGGCTGGTTCGTATCCCGCGCAGAGCGGCGCAT
The DNA here is from genome assembly GCF_052379855.1 of Paracoccus sp. NSM. NCBI lineage: Bacteria > Pseudomonadati > Pseudomonadota > Alphaproteobacteria > Rhodobacterales > Paracoccaceae > Paracoccus > Paracoccus sp. NSM. The sequence goes on from NZ_JBQTCG010000004.1 coordinate 94,288, forward strand.
CGGCGTGGAGCTTGATTATGCGCGCAAGATATCGCAGACCGACCCTGGGTTGATGATGCGCTATGGCAAGATCTTCGGTTTTCTCGACCCCAACCGGAAAGTGCCCGCCGACGCCTATCATGTTGCGCGCCTGCGCGGTGCGGTCAGCGCCGATTGCGGAACCTGCGTCGCGGCCGAGATCAATCTGGCCAAGGCGACAGGGGTTTCGCCGTCCTGCATCTCTGCGGTTCTGCGTGCGGATTATGCGTCATTGAATGATGATCTGAGGGCGGTAGCCTGTCTTGCCGATGCGGTGACGGGGCACCGGGCGGATGATCCGGTCGCCCGCGCGCATGTGGTTCAGGCCTATGGCGAGGCCGGACTGATCGAACTGAGCTTTGCCATGAATGGCGCGGCGCTTCTGCCCGGGATCAAGCGCGCCATGGGCTATGCAACCACCTGCGATCTGACCGTCTTGCGAAAGCTGGTCTGACCCCTTCATCGGGCGGGCATTTCATCGGTTGTTCCGCCTAGCGCAACGACCAAGCTGTGCCGCTCGGTTAACCGGGCGGGTTCTTGGGCGAAACATCCTTTTGGGGATGTTTTGCATGTCCAGACCGGAATATCGCTGTGGCGGGTGACATGACCATTCTCATCAGCACCCCGATCAGGAAACCTTCAAATCCATGATGCATGACGCGGGCTGTGCCCATGTCTTCTACAAGAACCTGATGGGCGGGATCGCGGCGCTGCATATCGGTGCGGATCACCGCAAGCCCGTTCTTCTGCCATTCAGCGCAGGTGCGAAGGCTCGGGCTCGTTCTCAAGAAATCGCGCAACATAGATTTCCCGGACCAATGTCAGGCTCAAGGCCGCCAGTGGCGTAGCCAGTGCCAGTCCCAGAAGACCGAACAGGATGCCCAGCAGCAGCTGGCTGCCGATGATCAGTGCGGGCGGCAGCGAAACGCGATTCTGCTGGATCAGCGGGGTGATGACATAGCTCTCAAGCGTCTGGACGGCGATGTAGACGCCGATGACCATCAGGGCCGTCGATGATCCTTCGGACAGACCCAGCAGCACGGCCGGCACGGCCGCGATGATCGGCCCGAGATTCGGGATAAAGGCCAAGAGGGCTGCGAGCAGGCCCAGGATGGGCGCCAGAGGCACGCCGATCAACCACAGGCCCAGCCAGGTCAGCACGCCGACGATGGTCATCGCCATGAGTTGGGCGACCAGCCAATCGCCAAGCGTATCGGTCGCTTTCCGCAAGATCGCAGCGCCGTCATTCCGCAGCGACGGGGCCAGCAATGCCAGCAGCCCCTTGCAATAGGTCTGCGGGGCCAAGGCAACATAGAGGCCGATGAACAGCATGATGACGAAGTTGCCCAGGGCGCCGAAGGTCGTCGAGACGGCACCTGCCGCCGTTCCGCCGCCGCCATCCATCAGAGCGCCCGGCGTGACACGATCAAGAAGCTTTTCACCCCAGGAATATTCCTGCAAGCGGTCCCTGATCTGACCGAATGCTTCCGGGACCTGCTCTGATAGCTGTTCGAACTGATCAACCGCCAATGGCGCAAAGGCCAGCACGACGCCGCTCAGGGCCAGCACGACGAGAAGGATGAAGAGACCGATCCCCCAGCCTCGGCCAATGCCAAGCCTGTCGGCAATCCACGTGCCGCCGCCGCTGAAGAACACGCCGAACAGAAGCCCGGCGAATATCACCAGCAGGACGTCGGGCGCAATCAGCAGAATGAGGGTAACGAGCGCTGCAAACACCACCACGGAAACCGGGCGCGGGCGCAGCAGGTCCCTGCTCTGACGGCGCACGGGTTCAGTGGTCATGATGCTGCCCTCGATACCGGATCCATGCGTTGGACAATCTCGGCTGGTCTGAACTGTCGCCTGACTGCGCGGCCGGCGTCAGAAGATCAGGGACAGGATGCCGATGACGACCAGCAGGCCGATGATGAAGATGACGCCGATGGTGCCGCCAAGAAATTTCAACATTGTGTTCGTCCTTCTTTAGGGAAAGTCAGCTGGTTGCCGCAAACCACAGGCGTTCCGACAACCGCTGCAATCAGGGCAACGGCCGCAAGGGGCACCGCATCAAGGCGCAGGAACAGATCGGTCTGCGATCCGATTGCCCCGAAGAATACTGGCACCAGAAACCCATCTGACAGGGCCTCAACCCGGTGGATCATCGCGGGTTCGGCCTCTTCCGTTTAGTGCAGGAATGCTCCTGCGGTGAGAGCACCCAAAACGTCCGCCAGCCCGAAATGTTCCGGCAGGGGAAGATCAGCGGCGCGAACAAGGCGAAGGTGCTGATCCACTCCGATCAGGGCCGTCTTCCTGCGCCCCGCATTCTTGAGCACTCCATGATACGCCCTGCTCCAGCAGCTTGCGCGACCAAAGACGCCGGTTGGGGCGAGAAATGCCTGTCCAGCGGACAAAATCAGGCGATCTCCATGTCAGACAGCGTGCCACCGGGGGTATGTCGGCAAAAATGCTTGACGAAAAGCCGGTGGGGGCAAATACTTCCGTATAGCCTCTTTTCCGATAGCCTATAGGCTAAACCATTGTTTTGACAATGGAAGGACCGGATATGCCTTTCCCTGACGGCACGGCTCTTGATGAGGTTCTCGGCGGGCGTGCGCCTGATCTGATCCGGTCTCTGCTGCGGCCATTGACCACCGAAGGCGTCACCGAAACGGCGTTCGACGGCGGCGTCCTTTACGCGGGGACGCTGAAATCCGCGCAGACCGACCCGCTGGTTCTGGGCTTTGGCAAGCTGCATCTGCCGGGCGTCACCTCGGGGATCGGCTTTCGACTGGCGCTGTTCGACGACCCGCGCGGACGCTGGCATCTGGACCTGCTGCCGGATCGGCTGTCGCTGGCGCTGGACGATCTGCATGCCGCCGACCTGATCCCCGAACAGGGCACGATGCCGCGCCGTCTGGTCCGGCGCCTGACCGATACGCAGGTCGTCATCACCGGCGAGGCGGTGCTGCGCCTTGCGCGCGCCTCGGCCTCGGACGGGGTGGTGGTCCTGTTCGTCGATCACGCCTCGTCGTCCGATCCGCTGGCCGCAACAGGCCCGGTGGTCAGCCTGCGCTGCACACCGCCGCATTTCTATCTGGGCGGCTCGCAATTCGCGCTGACCGTGTCCGACCTGATCTTTGACGCCTCGCCGGATGTCACGCCTGCGTTCATCACCGCGCAGGGGCAGGGGCCTGAATGGATGGGGCTGGCCATCGCCGAGGCGACGTTCTTCGCGCCGCCAAATGCCATCGGGCAGGGCGGGTTCTCGGCCGGGTTGCGCAACCTGCTGCTGGGGGCGCCGCGCGGCATTCAGGGCGAGCTTGAGGTGCAATGGGGCCGCAGCCCGCTGGCGCCCTCGACCTTTACCTTCGTGCAGGACGGGCAGGGGCCGACGGGCGCGACGGCTGATCGCGTGGTGGCGCTGACCGGCGGGCAGGACCGGCCTGTCGGCATGGCCGTCGCCATTCAGGCGGCCAGCCCGCCCGAGGGCAGCTGGTCGGTGATCTGGCGCTGGCCCGACGGCACGACCAGCGAGGGGGCGAACGGCGCGGGGCAGGTGCGGCACGGCCAGATCCTGCGCGCCGTCCCGCAAGAGGTGCTGCCCTCGGGGCGGCGCCTGACCCATCCCGAGATCAGCTTTCGCTTCGTCTCGCAGGGGGATGCGCCGCAGATCGGGGTGACGGCGGGCGGGGTGGCGGTGGACCGCGTGGTGCAGGTTTCGGGGCCGGATCAGGCGCTTGCGGGGCTGGTCCTGCGCGCGGGATCGACCGCGCCGCAGCCGGGCGCCTTTGCGTGGCACCTGTCCGATGAGGCCCCCGCCATCGCTGGCGCCAGCCTGACGCTGAGCGCTGCGATGATCGCGGATGCCGCCCCCACCGGCCACGTGATCCTGCGTGAGACTGACGCGCAAGGCCGGGTCCGGCAGGCGCGGTTGCGGCTGGACCGGGTGCAGGGCAAGCCCCTGCTGATCGGCACCGAAAGCGGCGTCATCGACGGTGCCGCCCCGGCTGCTCCGCTGGCCCTTCAGGGGGTCGAGGACAGTTTCGACCTGACCGATTTCCACGCCTCGGGCGCGATGCGCCAGTCGGGCGCACTGGCGCGGGCGGATGCGGCGCGGCCCTCGGGGGTCGATGTCCCGGCGGGCGTTCTGGCGCAGGTCACGCTGGCCGAACCCCTGCCCCCCTTGCCGGTCGAACATGACCGCCATGTGCAGGTCCTGTTCCAGTTCGCCAACGGCATCCCGGCAGGCTGGGGCGAGATGCGCCCGGCGCGCGCCGAGCCCACGGCCTCGTCCGGGGCGCTGGCCACGCAGATCAGGGCGTGGGCCGCGAATTATCCGGGCGCGACCTTCCTTGCGATCGGGCGCTGCGACGATCTGGGCAGCGACGACCTGAACAAGACCCTCGCCCGGTCGCGGGTCGCAACCGTTCTGGACATCCTGAACAATCCGCCCGCGGGCAGCGGGCAGGCAGCGATCGAGGCCAGCCGGATCACCCATTGGGGCGAACAGGAGGCCCCCGGCGGCGGCGGCCACATCCCGCCGCTGGCCGCTGACGAACGCGCCGCCGACCGGCTGATCGAAACCCGCGAGGATCGCACCGGCTGGCCCGGCCAGCGCAACACCGCCCACGCCTCCGAGACGCTGCGCGCAAGCTATCGCCGGGTGGACCTCTATGCCATCGGCGGCACGCCCCTGCCTGCCGCCATCCGTGGCGCGGACATGGCCGACGAACGCCAGCCATCGCTGCGCCGGATGCTGGTGCCGGGTCTGGCGGCAGCGCCCGTGCCTGCGCCGGTCTCGACGCCCGCGACGGACAAGCGGCTGAAGCTGGTCGTGGCCTGGGACAAGCCCTCGGGCGCGGGCTGGCGCGACCTGATCCCGTCCAAGGCGCAGTTCGAATACGCCTGGACCCCGGCCTCGGGCGATCTGCCCGACCTTGGCGGGCAGCCCGTCGATCTGGGCAGCGAGGTCATCACGATCTATGGCAGCTGGTCGCATGACGACGCGACCGACTTCACCCGCAGCCAGATCGGCATCCGGTCCGACAACGATCCCGACGCGCTGATCCGCATCGACAGCCCGCACGCGGTGGCGGCGATGGCGCTTGGCCCGATGCTGCTATCCGATATCGACGCCACGACCGGCGCCTTCGAGGGGGCGGGCCGCGTCGCCGCCCTTGTCGGGGCCACCGCCTTTGCCCGCACCGATCTGGGGGGCGGCCCGCTCTTGGGCGATGACTCGCGGGCGCTGATCAAATCGGTCGAGGCGATGGCCGAATTCGACCAGCTTGCCGATCCGGGGCAGGGCTACAAGGTCGCGCTGACGGTCGATTACACGACCGTCCTGCATGTGAATACCGGTGCGATGGGTCTCAGGACCGACCCCGCCAGCCCGGTCAAGATCCGCTACAAAAAGGTCGGGCTGCGCTATGACAGCCGCGCCTCGGATTTCTGGAACCGGATCGGGCTGGAATACCCGACCGACGCGATGGAGATCGAGGATCCGGGCCGCTGGCAGATCGACGGCCCCTTGCGCGACATGCTGCGGGCGGTGGAAACCGCAATGGGCGTCGGATCGCTGTGGATCGAGACGCGTTTTGCCTTTGCCCTGAATATCGGCGTGGTCGAGATCAGCGAGGCCGTGATCCGCGTCACCTTCACCGGCGCCAGCCCGATCCCCGCCTTTTCGCTGCGCGGGCTGGTGGCGAAGCTGGACATCCCCGCCACCGTCAAGGGCGAGGGCCGTCTGCGGATCGAGGATGGCGGCGTCATCAAGGCGGGCATCGACCTTGAGGTGATCCCGCTGAAGCTGAAGGCCTCGGCGGCCTTCGCCATGCAGAACGTCGCAGGCCCGCCCGCCTATACCTTCGTGAACCTGTTCGCCAAGGTCCAGTTCCCCGCAGGCATCCCGCTTGGGCCGTCAGGCGCCGCGCTGCACGGCTTTGTGGGACAGACCGTCATCAATGGCCGCCGCGACGTGGCCCCCGGCACCGATGTCGTCAAGCGCGAGATCGGCTGGTGGCAGAAACCGCCCGAGGACAAGTATCGCGCCGAACGCGGCCAGCATGCGCTTGGGCTGGGGGCGGTGGTCGGCACGCTGCCCGACGCCTCGTTCGCGCTGTCGGCGCAGGGGATGCTGGTCGTGGCCTTCCCCTCGCCCGAGGTGATCTTTGGCGTCGAGGTCAAGCTGCTGTCGGTGCCCGATCGCGTCGCCCGCGAGGCGGGCGGCAACCCCGATGCGGCGATCATCGGGCTGGTGGTGATCGACGATCAGGCCGTGTCTCTGGCCGTATCGGCGCGTTACGGCATTCCGGGGCTGTTTGCGGTGCAGGCGCCGTTCTCGGCCCGCTTCCCCTATGACGGCCGGGGCAATTACGTCCGGCTTGGCAGCGACGGCCACGAGGGCCGCTCGGGCGAGCCGGTGACGCTGACGCTGCTGCCCGGCACGCTGGACCTGCGGGCCTTCGCCTATCTGATGATCGAACAGGACCGGCTGCACAAGCTGGGCGGGCGGTCCGATTTCAGCTTTGACGGCTTTTCGGTCGGCTTCGGCGCCGGGGCCTCGCTGAACTGGAAGGCGGGACCGATCAAGCTGAACGCCTCGGCGCTGATCCTGGCGGGGCTTGGCACCGATCCGGTCTTTGTGCGCGCGGGCATCTTCGTGCAGGGGCGGCTGGATCTGGTCGTCGTGTCCATCGGTGCGCGGGGCGAGATCCTGCTGACCTTGCAGGATGGCCGCGTCTGGATGAAGGGCGAGTTCTGCGGCAAGGTCCGGCTGATGTTCTTCAAGGTGCAGGGCTGCGTGCGTTTCCGCATCGGCAACGAGGCCGTCGAGGCCGTGGCCCCGCCGCCGCCGCCCGTGGCCTCGGTCGTGCTGACCGACCGGCGCGGGCAGATCATGGGCGAGGCGACAGCGGCAGGCACGCCGCAGGGCCGTCCGATCTTCGATCTGGTCGAACAGGATGGCCGGATGGTCAATCGCGGAGCCGATCCGCGCGACAATCACACGGTCTGGGCCGATACCGCCCCGGTGGTGAACTTCCGGCACTTTGTCGAGGATGCCGATACTGGCGGGCAGTTCCGCAGCACGGGCCAGCCTTCGGGCGCGGTCTGGTTCGGATCGAACCGCCTGAAATACGCCTATCGCATGACCCGCATCCGTCTTGTCCAAGAGGATGGCACCCCCGACGGCAGGCTTGTGTCGGGCGTGCTGGCGCCTGAACGGGCCTGGGTCACGTCACCCGCGCGTCAACCGGGCAGCGGCGGCGCGGTGCAGCCTTCGGGGGCCGAGGTCCACAGTCTGAAGCTGCTGGACTGGCAGCCCTGGGGCTGGGCCGTGCCGATGGCCGATGGCGGCGCGGGCCAGCCGGGTGATCCGGTGCAGGGGATCGACGATCTGTGCCGCGCGCCTGCGGCGCTGCCGGTCGCCTGCCTGTCGGGCGCGGATGCGCGCCGCGCCGGGCCTTATCGCATCCGCCTGCTGCCCGAGACGCCGGCCACCGGCCCCTATCCCAGCCGCTTTGCGCTGAACGGCGCCGTAGGCCATGTCGTCGCGGGGCGGCGGCTGGATGACAGCGCGCTGATAGCGCGGGCATCCGCTGTGGGCGCGCTGGTCCATGACGGCGCGGTCATCGACCTGCCGCAGCCCGTGCCGGGCCGTGCAGGGCCGATCCGCCGGGGCTATCGCCTGCCCGAGGCCGCAAGGGCGGGCGATGGCGGCATGACCCGGCAGGCCCTGCCCTGGCTGGGCGATCTGGACCGGCCCGTGCAGGGCGCCACGCTGCTGGTGCTGGTCTGCGATGGCCGCCTGAGGCCGCCTGCGCGCAAGGCGATGCGCTGCGCCGATTTCGCGGGCCTGCCGCTGGATACCAGCCATCAGAGCCTGCCATTGCCCGATTTCCTGCTGCGGGCGCGGGGCAGCGCGCGGCACTTCACGATCACCGACCAGGTCGATGCCCGGCAGGGTGGCGCGGTGCTTGGCGCGGATCGGCAGCCCGACATCCTGATCACCGCGCCCGGCCTGACCATCCGTCCCGAGGTCGCCACCACCGGGATCGAGCTGCATCTCTGGCGGGCCGAGGCGCGCCCCACCCGGCTGAGCTGGATCGACGCCGATGGCAAGCGCCACGACCTGACCGATCCGGGGCTGGACAAGGGCGCGATCACCCTGCGCGCCGAAGCCGCGGCACCCATCCTGCAGCTTGAGATCGAGACCGAGGCCAAGGCGCTGCATCTGTATCGCCTGTGCCACGACCTGCCGCAGGATCGGCCCGGCTGCGTGGGTTTCGGGCGGGTCAAGCCCGACACGCTGCAGGGCGGGCGGCTGGCTCTGGGGGGCATGGAATTCGCGGTCATCGACCCTGCCAGCCGGATCGGGCTGGCCGACATGGTCGATCTGCGCGGCACGACGCCCCGCGCAGGCAGCGACGGCCTGTCCGAGCTGCTGTTCCCCGACGCCGGGTTGCAGATCACGCCCGCGGCTCCTTGGCACTCGGTCACCATCGGTATCCGGTCGGGGTCCGGGGGGGTCAAGGTCCAGGGCCTTGCCGCCGATGGCAGCCTTGTGGCCGAGGCCTTCGCGCCTTACGGCGACCCGGTCGATCTGCACCTTTCCAGCCCCGCAGGCATTGCCCGTCTGATCCTGCGCGGCGGCCGGAACGAGGCCGTCATCTACCGCATCTGTTCCGACGACCCCACCGCCGAACGATGCCACGACTTCACCGGCCACCGGCCCGGCGTGACATCCGCGCTGACCCTGGCCCCCGGTCTGACATTGCAGCCTTTGCTGCGCGGGGCCGAGCTGAAACTGACCGATGATCTGACCGAGGCGCAGCGGATCCTGCCCCGCCCCGATGGTCGCCCGGAACTGGCCCTGCCAGAGGGCGGGGTTCTGATCTCGTTGCCGCGCGCGGCGCGGGCGGTCACGCTGCATCTGGTGCTGGGACCGGGCGCGCATGTCCGCGCCGAGGCGCGCGACAGCCGCGATCAGGCGTTGGCGCAGGCCGAGGACAAGGCCGAGGCCCTGTCGCTGGTCCGGCTGCGGCTGGAGGGGCCGGGCATGACCCGTGTCCTGCTGGAGGCCGAGGGCATGGCGCGCCTGCTGCGCCTGTGCATCGAGGATGACGAGGGCGGCACGGACGAGGCCCTGCCCGTCGTGCAGACCCAGCAGGGCCAGAGGGCGCATCAATGGCCGGGCCGCGTGCTGGGCCGCATGACCGGCCCCGACGGCCTGCCCTGCCGCGTCGTGGCCTATGAACAGCCCTCGTATCTGCCGCGCATCGACAATTTCGGGATCATCCCCGGTGCCGGGCATCGGGTGGCGGTTCTCAGCCTTTGCGCCTCGGACGGGGCGGCGGCCGATGCCCGCGCCCGCGACGCCGAGGCCCGCGCCGGCTTGCGCGACCGCGTGGCCGAGGCTGCCGGGGCGCCGCCTGCCGCTGCCGTCGCGCGGCCCATCCTGCTGGACCCCGGCCAGACCTATCGGATCGAGGTTGACTGGTCCTGGCAGGCCTGGCGCTCGAACGCGGCGGGAACGAACGCGCCGCCGCCCCGGCCCCTGGGGGCGTGGCAGACGGGTGGGCGGCAGAGCTTCCGTTTCCGCACCGCCGACCGCGACCTGGCCTCGGGCGCCGTGCAGGACGGCCTGAACGAGCATGTCTTCGATGCCCGCGACCTGGCCCGCTATCTGGCCCGGACCGAGCCTGCCGATGGCCGTGACACGGTCTTTACCGATGACCCGGTCTGGGCGCATTTCACCGCCGGCCATGTCGAGAACCTTGCCGCGCGCCATGGCCGCAAGCTGACGATCGCCTTGCGCCGCAGCGATCCTCCGCCCAGCCCTGACGCGGCGGCGCGTCTGGCCGCGACCCGGCCCGCGCTGATCCAGATGATCCGCGCCGCAGCCCCGCAGGCGATCCTGCCCATGGCCGAACAGCGCATCAACCGCGCCGTGGCCGAGGCGCCCTGCCTGCCCGACGGGCCGGTCACCGGGGGCCTGTCGCTTGGTGCGCGCCACGCGCTGGAACCGCGCGCCATGTATGACCTGCGCGTGCTGGCCCCGCGCCTTGACGACAGCGACCCCGTCGAGATCGCGGCGACGCGTTTCGTCACCTCGGCTCATGCCTCGCCGCAGGCGATGATGACGGCGATGGGGTTTGACGCGGATGGCGGCATCGCGCCCCTCGGCCCCAAGGACATGCTGATCAATGGCGTCCTGCCCTCGGGCGGGTTGATCCTGTCCGACCAGTCGCTGCTGGAGGCGCTGACCGCTTTCGGCGCCGACACGCTGCCCTTGCCGCAGGACGGCGCGCGCGTGATCGCGCTGTGGCGGCAGGGCTGGACCACCCCCGAGGTCGCGGGCATCCTGATCGACAGCCCCGAGCCCCTGCGCCGCGAGGCCGCGGTGCTGGTCGATGGCCAGGCCGTGCCCTCGACCCGCTGCGCGCCCGACCATCTGGCCATCGGTGGGACGCGGTTCGACCCGGTCAGGGCCAGCTTCAACTGGACGCGGGTCCTGTTCGTGCCTGCAACGCCTGTCGCCCCTGCGCCGGATGCGGTCCTGTCCTTCGGCATGACCGTCACGCCCGGCGGCCTGCTGACGGGGCGCCGCATCATGCAGGCAAGGCCGCTGATCCTGGACACCGAGGGGTTCTGACATGGCCAATATCGCACCCCTTCACCTGCTGAACCTTGCCGGGCTGCCCGCCACCGCGCAGGAGCCGCACCTGCCGCGCGGCAACCATCTGCGGGTGACGCATCATCCGGGGCTTGGCCTGCCGGTAGCGCCCTTCATCCTGCAACGGGCGCGGTTCGACGGGCTGCCCGACACCGTCGCCCCGCGCCGCGATGTCGTTCTGCATGACGGGGCGGGGCGGTTGCTGTCGCTGCCTCTGGTGCTGGACAAGGGACAGACCGTGTTCGCCACCATCCCGCAGGGGCCGGGGGCCAGCTGTGTCTGCGCCATGGTCGCCGCCGATCCCGTCGCGCCCCCCGTGCTGCCGCGCCCGATGCCCGTGCCGATGCCGCGGCCCCTGCCTAGACCGATCCCGCGGCCCATGCCCTCGCTGACCCGCCCGGCGGCGCCCGTGCTGGACCGCGACTGGCTGGCGGGCGCATTGGCGGGCGTGATCCCTGCGGCGCCGGGGCCTGTCCTGTCCGCGACCATGGCGCAGATCCGCGCGCCCTCGCCGCGTGTCGCCGCCTATGGCAGCGCCTTTGGCGGTGATCCTGCGCTGCTGGCCGCCCGCGCCGAGGCGCCCTATACGCTGGCCGCGCCGGGCATTGCCGAATTGCGGATCACCGGACCGGGGCGGATCACCGACATCGCCTGGATGGCGGCGCAGGATCTGGACCAGTTGCGCTGGAGCAGCATCGAGATGATGCACCTGCCCCGCGAACACGGCATGCGCTATCTGTCGATCAAGGGCGCCAAGGGCCGCGCCTATGACGCCGTGGCCGCGCAGGCACCGATGCGGCGGCCCCTGCATGAACTGGACACGCCCCTTGCGCCGGACGCCGCGCCATCCTTTGCCGACCATGAGGAAATCGACCGTGTGACCACGATCGGCGCGCCGCTGATGGCCGATCTGGATGTGCTGATCGACGGACCTGAACCGCCCCTGCTGGCAGCCGAGACCTTCGAGCTGACCGACGACGACAACAACCGGCTGGCCGGGAATGCTGACGAAAGCAATGTCTCGGTCGGGCATCTGGCGCGTGTGATGCAGGCGGCGCTGGACCCCGGAATTGCCGCGCTGCTGGGTTACAAGGCGATCGAGCCAGGCGACGACCGCCTTGGCGGGCTGGCCATTTACCGGGTCATCGGCTTTTTCCGCGATCCGGCGGATCTGGGCGCGGATCAGGCGCTGCTGGACGAATTGGCGCTGCCCTTGGTGCGGGAACGCGATCTGGGCGGCGACACGGTCGAGGTCATCATCCGCAAGCTGGCGGGCGATCTGATGCGACAGAAGCAGATCAGCCTGACGGGTCGGCTGGATACCGCGCCCCGGCATTTCAGGCTGGATGCGATCGCGGTCGTGGACCGGCGCGCGCCGCCGCTGCCGCCCGCGCCGCCACGCCTGATGCCGCCCGAGCCAGGCCCGTGGCACCCCGCCCCGGCCCCCGCCGCGCTGCGCCGGATCGACCTTCCGCTGGCGGGGGTGGCGCCGGGCGCCTTGCTGGCGCTGCATCGCCAGCAGGGGCCATCGGCGCCTGCCGTCAGCCTCAACCCCGAAGCCGCTGGCGGCTGGCACATGCCGATGGCCCTGGGGTTGGCCGGGCTGGAGGATGACATGCCGCTGGCCGATGCCGACGGACGCGACGGCACGCTGAGCGACACCGAGGCTGGCGAGGCCGCCGCCCGTTATCACGTCGCCCAGCAGGACCCGTTCGGTCGATGGTCGGCGCCTGCCGCGGTGCTGGCCCCGGCGGGCATCCGCCCCCTGCCGCCGCAACCCGTGCTTCAGGGCAGCTATCTGCCGCCCGATCCCGCGCTGGCCGCGACGACCGGCGGCATGGTGCATCTGCATGTCCCCCTGCCCGACGATGATGCCCTTGCGCCGGGCTCGCTGCGGCTGTCCTTTCTGCGGCTGCATTTCCAGCATGAACCGGCCCAGGGCGGGGGCGCGGTTCCCTTGCCGTCCATGGATATTCCGGTGTCGGCGGCGATCGCGGTCGATCAGGGCAGCCCGACCCATCCGCCGCGCCGGGTGATCCCGGCCAGCCTGCAAGCGCCCGTTCTGGCGCAGGCGCAGATGCGGCGCATGATCGTGACCGCGACCTGGCATGACAGCGCCGCGCGCGCCTCGGTCCTGTCGAGGCCGCTGCGCCTGCCAATGGCCGATCCGCGCCCACCCGAGCAGATGCCGATTGCGGAGCCGCTTCTGTATAGTGGCCGCCCCGATGCGACGGGGCTTGCCTGGGTCGAACGTGGCTGGAACGTGCCTGTCAGCGACCCGCCGCATCATGCGGTCTATTACAGCGACGAGGTGCGGATGCTGTCCTGGCTGCGCCGCGCCGGTCGCAGGGCCGAGGCCGACCGGATCGCTGCCGTGACCGACCGCGCGCAGCGCGCGGGGATGCTGCGGGCGATCCAGTCTGATTTTCCCGACGACCTGTTCGAGCGTCTGCCCGATGCCGTCGAACAGATCGCCCCCGGCCAACGGCGTTTCCGTCACGCGGTGTCCGGGTCCAGCCGGGTTCTGAACGCCTATCGCATCGCCACCGAGGCCCCCGGCAGCGGCGCGCGGCCCGCCCTGTCGGGGCTGGACATGGTGTTCTACGCCGTGCCGAATTCCGACCCGCCGCCGCGCCCCTCGGTCTCGGTCCGCATGGTGGCGGCGGGGCCGCAGGATCAGGGCGCCGCGCTGGTGGCCGAGGTCTCGATCACGTTGGAACCCGGCGTCACGCCCCCCTTGCGGGTGCGCCTGCACCGCACGCGCGGCGGGCCTGCCGATCCGATGTCGGCGCCGGTCGTCGCGGAATGGGCGCTGCCCGTCGGCTCGGGGGGGCAGCAGGTGCAGACCTTCCGTGATATCGGCCGCGCGCTGATCGCGCCCAACGCGGAACTGACGCCCTATGCGCCCTATCGCTGGTTCGCATTGGTGCAGGGCGCGCCCGAAAGCGGATCGTCGCTGCCCGGACTATGGAGCGCGCCTTCAGACCCTGCGGGCCTGTCCGCGATCCCGCCCGAGGCGCCCGGCCCCGCGCGCCTCGACCGGATCGAGGCACAACCCGTCCCCGGCGGTTTCCGCGATCTGGTGCTGGTCGTCGCCCATCCTTTCGGGCTTGCGCCGACGCCGCAGGGCGCCTGGCGGTTCGAGGCCTTCCGCGCCGATCCCGGAGAGGAGTGGCAGGCCTTCGCGCAGGGCGAGGTCAGGCAGGCCGATCTGCGGATCGCCGATCCGGTCGCGGGTGGTGTGACGGCGGCAGGAACGCTGTTTCTGGTCCGCCTGACCGATCCGCTTGGCCGCCCCCTCGCGCCGCTGGAGATCGAGGCGCGCTGACCTGCGGGCCTCGTCCCGCCCTGCCCGACGATGACCAGATCGAACGCGCGGCCCGAAGCGGCCGATGAATAACGCTTCGAAGCACCGCCTCAGCCAGGCAAGGTGGAGCCAAGACACCGCTGATGTCGGGTTGGCATGCGGGGGTAGTGTTGCACCAGTTCTCGATGGTGATACGGCTGCCGTTGGTTTGGCTCCAGACCCATTTATTTCAGGTTGTAGGCGTGTTTCAGACTCCGCAAGGACCGACCTTGGCCATGCGATCGAGGCCTTGAGCGACGACCGCATTGGGCTTTTCCGCCTCTTTGCGATCCAGGCTGGTTCGCTGGAGCTGGTCGATCTGGCATTAGGGCTTAACACGCGCCCTCTGTCGCAGTGCGCGGGGCGATTGGCCAAAGCGGGCTTTGAACGCACGACTGAAATGCGCCATGTCGTTGAAGCCCCAAGAGAATGCAATTTCCGTCAACGTGAGGCGCGACTTTGCCGGGTCACTTATGTCAAGCTGGGCATTCTCCAACCGCTGCGTCCAGATCCATCGGCTCAGGGTTTCGTCCTCCCCGTCGAAAGCGCGGTGGATGGTACTGGGGTCGATCCGTTGCGCAGCCGCGATCATCCCGACGCAAAGCCCGGGGTCGCGCAAATGCTGCAGGGCGTAGGCCTTGATCGTGGCGCGCCGGGCGTCAGGACTGCCACGCGCCCATCCTGCACGACGGTGCAACAGCCGCGTTTCTGGATGCTGAACAACAGCTTGTCTTCTTCGTGGCGGGCGATGTTGCGACATGTGCGGCGAACCTTTTGCGCTGAGGCGCACACCTGTGTCACGCCGATCTCGCCCACCATTCCCGCATCGATCCGGCCATGGAATGGGGCCAGCCGGTTCCGTTCCTCGCAGTCCAGTGCGGTATAGGTGCGGCACACAGCTTCGACCCAGTAAGACAATCTGGCGTTCCGAGGAACAGAGGCTGTGGTCCAGAGTGGCTGCATGGAAAAACATACCGGCTCTTTGCACCGCGTCCAGAAAAAGCCTCGGGCCTGCAATTCCCAGTCAAGTTTTCCGCACCGCCCAGACAAGCCTGACCCAAAGGCCGGGGGTATTTCCATGAAATCAAGAGCCACCAAAAACCAACATGGAGACCCCTGTGACCAAGCAAAAACCAAGGTTCCGCGCCGCCGCCGTTCAGGCCGCGCCGATTTTTCTCGACCTGGATGCAACGATCGACAAGGCCATCGGCCTGATTGAGGAAGCCGCCGGCAACGGAGCCGACCTTGTCGCGTTCCCCGAAACCTTCATTCCGGGCTACCCCTGGTATATCTGGCTGGACAGCGTGGCCTGGCAGATGCAGTTCGTGCAGCGCTATTTCGAGAACGCGCTGGAATATGGCTCGCCGCAGGCCGAACGTCTGGCAAAGGCCGCACGCGACAGCAAGATCATGGTCGCCATGAGCCATTCAGAGCGCGACGGCGGCAGCCTTTACATGGGGCAGTGGATCATCGGGCCGGATGGCCGGACGATCGCCAAGCGCCGCAAGCTGAAGCCCACCCATGTGGAACGCACGGTCTTTGGTGAGGGCGACGGCCGCGACTTGTCGGTCTATGACAGCGAGCTTGGCAAGATCGGCGCCCTGTGCTGCTGGGAGCATCTTCAACCGCTGAGCAAATATGCGATGTTCGCGCAGAACGAGCAGGTGCATATCGCAGCCTGGCCCAGCTTCTCGATCTTCCCGGGCGGGGCTTATCAACTGGGACCCGAGGTCAACACCGGCGCAAGCCGCGCCTATGCGGTGGAAGGCGGCTGCTTCGTGATCGCGCCAACCGCGCTCGTGTCGCCAGAGATGTCAGAAATCCTGTGCGATACGGACACCAAGAAGGCGCTGCTGACCGTCGGGGGCGGGTATGCGCAGATCTATGCACCGGACGGACAGATGATCAGCAACGTGCTTGCTCCGGATGAGGAGGGGCTGGTCTATGCTGATATCGACCTTGGCATGATCTCTCTTGCGAAGGGCCCGGCAGATCCGTCAGGGCATTATTCGCGTTCTGATGTGACGCGACTGGTTCTGGACAAGACCCCGCGCGAGGCCATGCTGGTTCTTCATGCCGACAGCCCGGCGCGCAATCTCGCGGACGAGGCGCCTGAGGACGAGCCGGACGTGAAGACCGTCTGATGAAGGCGGGGGCGCGGTGCCGTACTCGGGACTGTTGCCCCGCCGGTCGGGACATGCCAGCGAGATGGGCCCACAGGAATTACGTTGCACCGGCATGATGCGGGTGCAACGCGCCGATCATGGACCGAAGCATCCGGCCGGGGCGATCCCGGAGGAAGGACCGCGGCAGGAAACCCCCAGGCCGGGGATGATCGGTTCACCGGCGCGTCAGGCCGCTTTCGTCAAAAGCTGGCACTGATTGCCAGAAACAGGGACCGACCGTTGATGACGGTGTTGAAATCCGCGCTGTCTATCTGCTTGTCGAACAGGTTCCGGATCTGGCCGTCCAGCGTGACCCGGTCGCCAATCCGGTATTCGACGCCCAGATCGGCCAGCACATAGCCTTTCCAGGTCTGGGTTCCGCTGCGGCCCGCCACCGTCTCTTCGCCATGATAGGCGATGCTGCCCCAGAGCCCGAGGTTGTCGCGGGCCTGCCAATCCGCACGCAGCAGCGCTTTGTGGCGCGGAGTGCGCGTCAACGGCAGTCCCGCATTCTGGCCATTCTTCTGCTCGGAATCGGTAAAGGTATAATTGGCGCTGAGCGTCACCGCATCGCCCACTTCGCCGTGCCCGGTCAGTTCGAGGCCGCGGATCCGGGCCTTTCCGATGTTGTAATACTCGTAGCGCTGGAACCGCGTTCCGTCCAGCGCGATCGTCTCGCCCGTGTCCCGACTGTCGATTCGATTGCGGAAATCCGTGTAAAAGGCCGTGGCGCTGAAGCGCAGTGCCGGGCCATCGTGGCGCAGGCCCAGTTCGATACTGGTGCTCTCCTCGGGGTTCAGATCGGGGGTCCCGACGATCACGGCGCGCCGCTGGTTGGTCAGGAAATAGTAATCCTCGGCCGTTTGGCGCAGTTCGGGTGTGCGATAGCCGGTCGCCACGCCGCCGGTCAGGAAAAGGTCGGGCCGCAGCTGATAGACCGCGTAGAGGCGCGGCGTCAGCTTGCCCCCAAAGCGCTGGTCATCGGTCCAGCGCAAGGCGCCCGTCAGCGAAAGATCGGGGCTGACCTGCCATACATCCTCGGCAAAGAGCGCCGCCTGCCGGTTGGCAAAGTCGAACTGCTCTTCGGTGGCAAGGCCCGGGTTCTGGTCGCTCAGCCGGGCGCGGGACAATTGTCCCCCCAGGGTCACGTCATGGCTGCCCATCGCCACGAAGCTGCGATCGGCCTTGAAGTCCAGCGTGCTGTTCCCGATCTCGGGGCGGCGGCTGGATCCGTCGGTCTGCCGCGACCCCTGTTCCCAGGTCAGAGTGGTTTGTGTCGCCCAATCCCCGATGTCGCGCCGATAGCGCAGCGACAGGCTGTCGCGACGGTTCACACGGGTCACCGTGTCGGGGTCCGTGATGCGTGTGCGTCCGGCCTCGGCGGTCAGACCCTCGGTCGGGTCGGGCGCCCATGTCAGACGCGCGCGCAGGTCGTTCACGTCGCGCGTGCCGGGACCGTTCGCGCGCCCCGATCCGTCGCGCTCGAATCGACGGCCCCAAAGCTGCGCCGACCAGTCACCCGGTAAAGGCGTGCCCGCATGGAACGAGATCTGGCGGTCCGCCGCATCCGCGCTGTGCTGGGGGATGGTTCCCTCGACGCGCACCCCGCCCTGAGCCTCGGTCACGCCGGGGCGGGTGATGATGTTGACCACACCGCCCATTGCATCCGAACCGTAAAGCGCCGACATCGGGCCGCGCACGATCTCGATACGGTCGATCATCTGGGCGGGGGGAATGTAGAACTGCTCGATCCCGCCTGAACCGTTCGTGCGCGATTCCCGGGTATTCTGGCGTTTTCCATCGACAAGGATCAGCGTGTATTCACCCGGCAGCCCGCGGATCGAGATGTTCTGCCCGTCGGCCGTGCCGCTGGTGCTGACCCCGGCGGCATCGCGCAGCATCTGCGTCAGATCGCCGGTCGGACCCCGGCGCAGGTCGGCGCCGTCGATCACCGTCACGCTGGCCGGAGCCGTCGCCAGAGCCTGTTCGCTGCCGCTGGCGGACAGCACGATGGGATCAAGCAGGAAGGGCTGCGTCTCTTGCGCGGCGGCGGGAACGGCAAAAACGGACAGGCTCAGAAGGACGCGCAGGGGCATAGAAACGGTCATGGGTCGATGATTTCCGGATACAGGACAGGGGACAAAGGATCACTCGGGCGCGGACAGGCGGGCGGCCTGCGCCAGCGCGCATTGCTCAAGCACCGTGAACAGGTTCAGGCCGGCAGCGCCCATCACGAAGGGATGCGGTTCCGAAGGAGCGCGGAGGGCCAGTTCCTCCATCAGCCGGTCGGCGCCGTCGCGGCGGACATGGTTGGACAGGAACACATCGACGCCATCGCGCCGGGCGCGTTCGCGCGCCATCGCAGCCGAGGCCGCATATTCCTCGAACAGCCCGACATTCGGACCGAAATTGAAGCCCGCCCCGCCCCACAGCAGAGCGCGGTGCGCTGTCCCGCCATCCCATAGCTGCATCAGCGGAGAGATCGTGCCGGGCGTGTGCCCGGGCGTTAGCATGACCTCCAGCGTGCCTTGGCCGGTGGGGATCACTTGCCCATCGGCCAGCACAAGATCGCGGTCCGGAGCGGGGCCGAAGCGCGGATGCGGCGGCGTGCGTTCGGCCAGCCGCCAATCGGCCTCGGACATGGCGACGGGCACGCCCAATGTCTGCGTCAGGAAGCGCGCACCGCCGTAATGGTCGCCATGGGCATGGGTGACAAGGATCAGCCGGATCGCCGCAGGGTTCAGCCCGAGGCTGCGCATCCCGCCCAGGATGTCGCGTTCGGCCTCGGCGGCGGTGTTGAGCGTGTCGATCAGCACATATCCCGCCTCGGACCCGTAGAGCCATGCCGAGACCGACGCATTCCCCAGAAACCACAGATTGTCGAAGACCTGCATCGGCGGAAGGGTCGTCTGAAGGCTGCCGCCGGTCCGCTCGGGCCGGGTGCCGCCGCTTCGCTGGCGCGGTGCATTCACGTCGCGCAGTCGCATGTTCAGGTCGCACAGATCGGCAAAGCCCGGAAACGCAGTCGCCGCCTCGCGGCCCGCGCGGGCATGATCCTCGGCCTCGGATGCCGTCAGCGGCAGGGGCAAGATCAGCAGGAACGCCGTCAGGACAAGGCGGGGAACGAAGCGCATGGCAGCTCACCTGTAGAGGGGTGACGGTTTTGGCTGGCATGCGCTTGCTTATCTGGGGATGCCTCTAGCCTCATCCTGCTGCGGATGCAAACCCCGTGATCTTGTTTCGCCGGGCCGGCAATCCGCATCAGCGGCTCAGATCACCATGACGGCGCGAAAATCGTTCACGTTCGTCAGCGTCGGGCCGGTGCGGATCAGGTCGCCCATGGCGTCGAACAGCGAATGGCTGTCATGCGCTCGCAGATGCGCTGCCGGATCAAGCCCGGCTGCGGCGGCCCGGCCCAGACTGTCAGGGCCGATCAGCGCCCCCGCCGCATCCTCGGTTCCGTCGATCCCGTCCGTGTCGGCAGCCAAAGCATGGATGCGGGGATGCCCACGCAGAGCGATGGCCAGCGACAGCAGGAATTCGGTGTTGCGCCCGCCCCTGCCCGGTGTGACGCCGCCCAGGGTCACGGTCGTCTCGCCCCCGGACAGCAGCACCAACGGCGCGGCGGCGGGCGTGCCATGCGTTGCGGCGGCCCGCGCGATCCCGGCCATGACCATGCCCATGTCACGGGCCTCGCCCTCTAGCGCATCGCCCAGAAGGATCGGTGTGACGCCCGCCTGCCGTGCCACGCGGGCGGCGGCGTCCAGCGACATCTGCGGTGTGGCGATCAGGCGGTAATCGGGCACCAGCCTGGGCGCCGGGCGCGGGGGCGCCATCAGCACCGCGCGCACGGATTGCGGCAGATCGGAGCCAAGCCGCGCGACCAGCGGCGACAGATCATCGCCCGCCGAGGGGTCGGGCACCGTCGGCCCCGAGGCGATGGCCGCAGGATCATCGCCCGGCACGTCCGAAATCGCCAGCGTCACGACGCGGGCCGGATGCGCCGCCCGCGCCAGGCCGCCGCCCTTGATGTCGGACAGGCGGCGGCGGATGCGGTTCATGTCCTCAATCGTCAGGCCCGATCGCAGCAGCAGGCGGTTCACGGTGATCTTGTCCGCCAGCGTCAGGGGCGCACGGGGCAAGGGCATCAGCGCCGACCCCCCGCCCGAGATCAGCGCAAGCACCAGATCATCGGGGTCGGCAGCCGCGACCTCGGCCATGATCTCGCGGGCAGCGGCCTCTCCGGCGGCGTCGGGCACGGGATGGGCGGCCTCGCGCACGCGGATGCGAGTCGTGGGAACGGCATGGCCATAGCGGGTCACGACCACGCCGCGCAGATCCACCTGCGGCCAGGCGCGTTCGACGGCACGCGCCATCGCAGCTGCGGATTTTCCCGCGCCCACCACGATGCAGCGCCCGCGCGGCGGCGGCGGCAGGTGGCGCGCCAGCACGCGGTCCGGATCGGCGGCGGCGATGGCTGCGTCCAGCATCCGCCTGAGCAGCAGAGGCGCCTCGGCCCGTGCCATATCAGATATTCTCCGCGCGGATCGCCTCGCAGACGGCATCGGTCACCTGCCGCGTATCGGCGGTGCCGCCGACATCCGGCGTCATCACACCGTCGGCGCAGACCTTCTCGACCGCGCGCATCAGGCGGGCGGCAGCCCTTGGTTCGCCCAGATGGTCCAGCATCTGCGCTGCGGTCCAGAAGGTCGCTACCGGGTTGGCGATGCCCCTGCCGGTGATATCGAAGGCCGAGCCGTGGATCGGCTCGAACATCGAGGGATAGCGCCGCTCGGGGTCGATATTGGCGGTCGGCGCCACGCCCAGGCTGCCCGCCAGCGCACCTGCCAGATCAGACAGGATGTCGGCATGCAGGTTGGTCGCCACGATCGTGTCGAGGCTGCGCGGCTGCTTGACCATCCGGACCGTCATCGCATCGACCAGCATCTTGTCCCAGGTCACGTCTGGAAACTCGCGCGAGACCTCTGCCGCGATCTCGTCCCACATCACCATGCCGTGCCGCTGCGCGTTGGATTTCGTCACGACCGTCAAGAATTTGCGTGGGCGCGACTGCGCCAGGCGAAAGGCGTAGCGCATGATCCGGGTGACGCCGACGCGCGTGAAGATCGCGACCTCGGTTCCGACCTCCTCGGGCAGGCCCTTATGGGCGCGGCCACCATGGCCGGAATACTCGCCCTCGGAGTTCTCGCGCACGATAACCCAATCCAGATCGCCCGGCCCGACCCCCTCGAGCGGGGACCGGATGCCCGGCAGGATCCGCGTCGGGCGGACATTGGCATATTGGTCGAAGCCCTGGCAGATCGGCAGGCGCAGGCCCCACAGGGTGATGTGGTCGGGGACGTCGGGCGCGCCCACCGCGCCGAAGAAGATCGCGTCGAAGGCGCGCAACTGTTCGGTGCCGTCCTCGGGCATCATCGCGCCGGTGCGGCGATAGCGCTCGGACCCCCAGTCGAAGCGGGTCACATCCAGCCGGAAGCCGCCGTCACGGCGCTCCAGTGCCTCAAGGGCCTGAAGGCCCGCCGCGATTACCTCGGGGCCGATGCCGTCGGCGGGAATGGCGGCGATCCGGTATTGTTTCATGCAGGGCTCCTGTCGGTCATGGCCCCGGTCGGGGCGCGCTCCGGGTCAGGTTAGGGCCACGAGGCTGGACGGCTCAATTTTCGCAAGATTATATACACAAAAGCAATAATCCCCGAACGGAGGCGATCCGATGGACATCCAGCAATTGCGCTGCTTTCTGGCCGCGGCCGAGACGCTGCATTTCGGGCGTGCCGCACAATCGCTGGACATGCTGCCCGCCTCGCTTGGCCGGCAGATCCGCCTGCTGGAGGAGCGTCTGGACAGCCGCCTGTTTCTGCGCACCACCCGCAGCGTCACCCTGACCGAGGCGGGGACCGCGATCCTCGAGGATGTGCGCGCACTGGTCACCCAGGCCGATCGGCTCGAGACACGGCTGCGCGGGCTGCGCCGCGAGGGCACGCCTGTTCTGAGAGTGGGCGCCATCGACAGTGCGGCGGCGGGGCTGATGCCGCAGCTTCTGCGCCATCTGCGCGCCGAACACCCCCAGATCGACGTGCAGCTGATCGAACAAAAAACCATCCACCTGCTGCCCAAGCTGCTGAGCGGGGCGCTGGACATCGCCTTTTGCCGCCCGCCCGACCAGCGCGATCCGCGGATCGAGTTCCGCACCCTGTTCTTCGAGACCGCCGTCGTCGCCCTTCCTTCGGACCACCCGCTGGCCAGCCGCCCCGAGATCGCCATCATCGATCTCGCCGAGGCGCCTTTGATCGTGCCTGACCGCCGGTCGCGGCCACATTCGCACGACCTGACGATCAAGCTGTTCGTCGATGCCGGACTGACCGCGCGCATCGCGCAACTGGCCGAGGAAAAGCACACGATCGTCAACCTGGTGGCGACGGGAACCGGACTGGCCATCGTACCCCGCTGGACCGCGCGCCTGTCGGTACCGGGCGTCAGCTTCGTGCCGCTGGCCATGGCGCCGGGCCATAGCCTGTCGCGGCTTATCCTCGCAGCGGCCTGGACACGCGGCACCCGCGATCCGCATCGCGACGCGCTGCTGGCGATCCTGGAGCGTCATCTGGCCGAAATCGAGTCCAGCGCCTGACTGTAACGGTTCTGAATATAATTTCTGGTGGATTGAGCGACCCGGCCCTGCCTTCCATGCTCGTCAGATCAACGGCCCGGCCCGCAATGCCCGGCCGGACAGCCGAGGGAGGAAGAGAAGAATGAACCGCATCATCACCACCGCCGTGTCCGTCACCTTTGCCGCGATGCTGGCCGCACCCGCCACCGCCCAGGACCGCGAGGGCTGGCCGTCGAGCCTTAGCATCTCGACCGGATCGCAGGGCGGGGCCTATTTCGTCTGGGGATCGGGGCTTGCCTCGCTGATCGGCGAAAGGCTGGGCGTGCCCGCAAGCGTCGAGGTCACGGGCGGTCCCGGCCAGAACGTGGCCTTGGTCGAAACTGCCGAGACGCTGCTGGGCTTCGTCACCACCGGCCCCGCCCAGGAAGCAATGCTGGGCGAAAGCGAATTGATGCCCGGCATGGAGGCCGCCAATCTGCGCGCGCTTTTCCCGATGTATCAGACGCCGCTTCAGGCCGCTGTCCTGACCTCATCCGGGATCGCGAGTTTCGAGGATCTCGAGGGGCGGCGCGTCAACATGGGGCCGGCCTCGGGTACCTCGGCAACCTACTGGCAGCGCTATTTCGACACGATGGACATGAATGTGCGGGCCAGCTTTACCGGTGCTTCGGACGCGGCGGGCCAGATGGCGGACGGGCTGATCGACGCCTTCGTGTTTGCTGCGGGCCTGCCGACCGGAGCCTTCAGCCAGCTGGCCATCGAGCAGGACATCACCTTTCTGTCGATGAACGACGACAATGTCACGGCCTTCCTGAATGCGGTCCCGTCGATGCAGGAATTCACCATTCCCGCCGGCACGTATAACGGACAGGACGACGAGATCAGGACCGTGTCGATGTGGAACTTCGCCATCGCGCATGCGTCGGTTCCCGACAGCCTGGCCTACGAGATCACCAAGCTCGCGCTTGAGGACAATGCCCGGCTGGTCCAGATCCACGCCTCGGCGGTCGAGACCCTGGCTGAGCATTGGGACAAGAACAACTTCATGCCCTTCCATCCCGGTGCAGTCCGCTATTACGAGGAAATCGGCATCACCATTCCCGACGCGCTGCGCTGATCCACGCGGCCTCAGCAACCCGGTGATCCCATGAACCCGACCCCGCCCGCCCCGCGGCCGCCATCCGCGCAACAGGACGACGCATCGATCCGCCCCGACGCGCCGCTGGCCGCCATCGACGCCATCGACGCCATCGACGAGGAGGTGCCGGCCGGAAACCAGCGCGTGTTCGCAGGTCTGCGCCAGCACGGTTTTGCAGCAGCCTGCGCAGCTTATACGCTGTTCCATCTGCTGGTAATGAACCTCTTTCCCATGGAAAGCTGGACCTATCGCTTGGTGCATCTGGGCGGCGGACTGGCCTTGGGCTTTCTGCTCTTCGCGGCCCATCCGGTCGGCGATGCCAGGCAGCGTGCGCGGCGCGGAGGCGGGCTGCTACTGGTTCTGGCGGCGTGCTGCATCGGCTGGGGGCTGGCGGCGGTCGGGGCGATCTGGGTCAATTGGTGGGCCTTTGGCGCCGCCCGGCCCCCCGTTTGGGCGATGAGCAGCCTCGGCCTGCCGCTGGCGGCGGGGACTGCGCTGGCCGTGCTGCAAGGCTGGCTGCACCCTGCGCGCCGGGGCGACCGGGCCGCGCCCGCCGACATGCTGCTGGCGCTGGCAACGCTGGCGGCTGTCGCCTATGTCATCTTTTTCGTGCGTGCCCTGCAGATGCGTGCGGGCATGCCGATGGCCCTGCCTGCGGACATGTGGGCGGCGGTCGCCATCGTCATCCTGATCCTGGAGGCGGTGCGCCGGATGGCAGGGTTGGCGCTGGTCGTGATCGCAGGGATCTTTGTGGCCTATGCCCTCGCGGGACCCTGGCTGCCGGGCATCCTTGCGCATTCGGGCTACTCGCCAAAGCGGTTCTTTTCCTACATCCTGACCGATAACGGCATTCTCAGCGCACCCATCGCGATTTCCTCGACCTACATCATCCTGTTCGTCGTCTTCGCAGCCTTCCTGCAGACTACCCGCGTCGGCGCCTATTTCGTGAACCTGGCCTTTGCGGCGGCGGGCGACAAGCGCGGCGGCCCGGCCAAGGTGGCGATCTTCGGATCGGGGCTGATGGGCATGATCAACGGCACCTCTGCGGGCAATGTCGTGGCCACGGGCAGCCTGACCATCCCGCTGATGAAGAAGGTCGGCTATCGCGGGCAGACTGCCGCCTCGGTCGAGGCCGCGGCATCGTCGGGCGGACAGATCATGCCGCCGATCATGGGTGCAGGTGCCTTCATCATGGCCGAGATCACCGGCATACCCTATACCGAGATCGTCTGGGCCGCCCTGATCCCCGCGATCCTGTATTTCGCCTCGGTCTATTTCATGGTGGACCTGATGGCGCAGAAATTCGCGATGGTCGGCCTGCCGCGATCGGCGCTGCCGCGCCTCGCGGAGCTGCTGCGCCAGATCTATCTGCTGTCGCCGATCGTGGTGCTGGTAGTGGCGCTGTATCTTGGCTATTCGGTGATCCGCTGCGGCACGCTGGCGATGATGACGGCGGCGGTGGTGTCGTGGCTCACGCCGCATCCGATGGGGCCGCGCCAGCTGTTCCAGGCGCTGGATACGGGCGCGCGAATGACCTTTCAGTTGGTCGCGGTCTGCGCGGCGGCGGGAATCATCGTGGGCGTGATTGCGCTGACAGGCATCGGGACCCGGTTCTCGTCGCTGCTGCTGGGCATTGCGGACCAGTCGCAATTCCTCGCGCTGGCCTTCTCGATGTTGGTGGCGGTCGTGCTGGGCATGGGGATGCCCACGACAGCCGCCTATGCGGTCGCGGCCAGCGTGATCGCGCCGGGCCTGATCAATTTGGGGATACCGCCTCTGACGGCTCACTTCTTCATCTTCTACTTTGCGGTCATGTCCGCGATCACCCCGCCGGTGGCGCTGGCGGCCTATGCGGGGGCGGCCTTGGCCGGTTCCGATCCGATGAAGACAAGTTTCGAGGCCTTCCGCATCGGCCTCGCGGCCTTTGTGGTGCCTTACATGTTCTTCTTCTCGGACGCGCTGCTCTTTCAGGCGGGCTGGATCGAGACGCTGCATGTCGTCGCATCGGCGCTGCTGGGCATCTACATGCTGTCTTGCGGGGTGATCGGCTGGTTCGCCGGGGCGCTTGGATGGCCGGCCCGCGTGCTGCTGGTCGGCGGTGCGCTGTCGATGCTGAAGGCTGGCCTGGTCTCTGACCTGACGGGGTTGCTTATCCTGACTGCGCTGTATCTGTGGCAACGAAATCGGAAGTTTGCCAAATGAGGTCAGGGACACCGGACAATGAATAGCGGGTATGCCTGGTCAACACATGCCTGATGGCATCGCGGACGTATCGGGGCCTTGACGCCTATTGTCGGGATTCATGGCAATTAAATGACTGTTGCTGCGCGGGCGACTGCCGAGAGGAAGATCTTCGGACATCTGTTATATCTCGTTGCCAGGCGCCTCCAATCCTTGGGCCTGCCGAACAGATCGCGATGCGACTGCTCTGCCCCCTGAGAACTGGACCGTTTGAAGCGGGAGTTTTCGGCTAAACTTTCCTGGCTGGGAAAGGAGCTGAGAACGATGAAGGCATCGAAATTCACCGAAGCGCAGAAGGCGTTCATTCTTAAGCAGGGCGAGGAAGGCACGCCAGTCGCTGAGATCTGCCGCAAGGCCGGTATCGGGCAGTCGACCTACTTTGCCTGGAAGAAGAAGTATGGTGGCCTGTTGCCTGACGAGATGCGGCGGCTGAAGCAACTCGAGGACGAGAACGCGCGGCTGAAGCGGATCGTGGCCGACCTGACGCTGGACCGGGAGATGTTGCAGGACGTTGTCCGGCGAAATGTATGGTTCGTCCCGCCTGTGCAAGGTCCTTCCTGATGACGTTCAGGATTGCATGAATGTATCCGGCCTCTCGCGAGTGGGCTGGTTTTCCAGCCAGGCCATGATGAGATCCGCACGCGCCGTTCCCAATTAGCTTGTTCGGGCACGAAGCCCGCTTTCGGAACGGGTTTACGGCGCGTCGATCTAGCGAGACCCCGGCGGCCCATGCCAGCCCGAGGATGAGGCGGTCATATAGCCTCGACATGGTGTTCACCTTGAGATTTTGCGTCGCAGGGTTGCGGCGCGCCCATTTTGGCCGCGCCGCAAGACGGGCCAGGCTAGCGCGAGAAATGCGTACGGCGCAGATCTTCGTAATAAGGCGAGCCGGACGCCTGCAGGCGATTCCAGACCGAGTCATGTGCAGCGGTTACATAGGCATCGCGGGCCTCGCCCTCCAGCTCCATGACTTCCATTCCGGCGGCCTCGAGCTTCGCGTTCACCTCGTCGGTGTAGACCAGCCATTCATCGCGCGAGGTCTTTTCGAAGGCAACGGCGGTTTCGGTCAGGATCGTCTTGGCCTCGTCGCTGAGCGCGTCCCACTTTGCCGGCGCCACGAAGATGCCGAGGTCGGTCTGGAAGATGGACGGCTCGATCCTGACCTTGAGGAATTTGTCCCAGCCCCACTCGCACCCCGCGCCTTGGGGTCAGTCCGACCATGATCCGGGCGAAGGCACCGCCATCGGTCCAGCGCTTCCAGCGGTCGTGGAGGGTCTTGGTCGGGCCGTGTTCCTTCGTCGCGTCACACCACCCGACTCATTGCGATTAGGGCGTGTTGACAAAAGGGACGAGGCGCGCGGGGGGCGCCCTGATTGGCTCGCGTCCGGCCGAAGGCCGGACCAGCACACGGCCCGGAGGGGACGCCCAGGCAGTCCCGGATCGACCAGCCTTTCCCCGGAAGGCGGGCGCGGCGCAGGGGGTGATGATCGCGCGGCCTTCCGCTTGGGAATTAGGATCTCGTCTTAAGGACCGTGAGGGCGGCAACCAGACCGACCCTGTATTTGCTATGGAAGAGACCGCTTCTCGACGGCGGAGCCCGCCTGGGCAACTATTCAACGGGTATCCGGTCGCTCGGATGCCCCGTGATCTGCTGCCCTAAACGGCGATTTGTTCCCGAGCTAGGACGTTGTCGACCTGGATCGTCCCGGGATGGCCGACCTTGTGGCAAACCCGTTCCAGGGTCCGGACCAACGGCCCACGATCACAGCCCGCTGAAAGACGTCGAAGACCCGCGGCGCGATATCTGCGACGCGTTCGCAGGATCGGCCACCTGCTGCAGCGTGGACACCACGTCCTCGGCCGTCAGCGGACGGCCCGAATGGACGGCGACATCGTCGCGGATCCGCACGGTGAAGGTCCGGCCGTCATCGCCGCTTTACAATCGGTCGCCAGAACGCCGCGCGGCTGCCCTGTTTCCGCGTCGAGCACCGTGAGCGAGTCGACGACGTTGCGGCGAAACGCGTTGTTGCCGCCGCGACCGGCAAGGATGGCGTTGGGCTGGATGTCCGCCGTCTGCGCGATGCGCAGGGTGCCGCCGACCTGCGGCGCGTCCTGCCCGACCGAGGGGCCGGTCGCCAGCGCAGCGCCAGGCACCGTCACGCAACCAAGAAGAATCGCACGGCGCCCGATGCCGGCGATCCCCATCTCTTTTCCTGACATGTCACTTACGGCCTTTTGCCCTCATCGCATCCGAACCGCCGACGGCCCTGAAGATCCGCGGCATGACGCGCCGCGGATCGCCCTCGCGCATGACAACCGAATTGGACAAAGGCAGCGATCTTGCAACCAGCAGATCGATCAGCCCGGCCTCTTTCACCAGGCTCATGTCCTACAACTCGCTGAAGACGTTCGTCATCGTCTGAAGGCTGAAGAGCATGTCCTGCCCGATCCGCTTGCGCGAAGGTCCGGGTTGATCGCGCATACCAGCTGGCGCGACGGCGCGGTCCGGATCTGCATCCGGCCTGCTACCGGGCAAGCCAGCCTCCATCGACGTTGAGGATTGCGCCGTTGATGTAGTCGGATGCGGGCGCGGCCAGGAAGACGGCGCTTTGGGCGATGTCCTCGGGGCGGCCCCAACGGGCGGCGGGGATGCGGTCGAGGATCGCGCGCGACCGGTCGGGATCGGCGCGCAGGGCCTCGGTGTTGGCGGTCTCGATATAGCCCGGCGCGATGGCGTTGACGTTCAGCCCCCGCCCCGCCCATTCATTCGCCATCAGCTTCGTCAGCCCCGCCACGCCATGTTTCGAGGCCGTGTAGGACGGCACCCGGATGCCGCCCTGAAACGAAAGAAGCGAGGCGATGTTGACGATCTTGCCCATGCCTCGCGGCAAAGCGGCGCGGGCGAAGGCCTGGCAGGTGAAGAACAGCGCCTTGAGGTTCACATCCATCACCGCGTCCCAATCGGCCTGCGAGAAATCCACCGCGTCGTCGCGCCGGATGATGCCGGCATTGTTCACCAGAATGTCGATCCGCTCGGCCGCAAAGACCTCTTGCGCGGCCATCGGGTCGGCGAAATCCAGCCGCAGCGCGCGCCCGGACCCCATCAGCGCCAGCGTCTCGTCGCAGTCGCGCCGACCCGATGCGATCACCTCGGCCCCTGCCTGCGCCAGGGCCACCGCGATGGCCTGCCCGATGCCGGTATTGGCGCCCGTCACCAGCGCGGTCCGGCCCGTCAGGGAAAAGGCGCTCACCGCAGGTCCCCCGGCTGGATAAAGTCCATGTCGGTATAATCCACATTGTCGCCGGCCATCGCCCAGATGAAGGTGTAGCCGCCGATGCCCGCGCCCGAATGGATCGACCAGGGCGGCGACAGGACCGCCTGTTCATTGGCCACGAACAGGTGGCGCGTCTCGGTCGGCTCGCCCATCAGGTGCAGCACGCGCGAGGCCTCGTCCATGCCGTGATAGAGATAGGCCTCCATCCGCCGGTCGTGGATGTGGCTGGGGATGGTGTTCCAGACCGAGCCGTCTTCCAGCGTGGTATAGCCCAGGACCAGCTGGCAGCTTTCCATCACAAGCGGGTGGATGAACTGCTTGATCGTGCGCTTGTTCGAGGTTTCCACCGCGCCCATGTGGACATGCTTGGCCTCGGCCACCGTGACCAGCCTGTGCGGCAGCGCCCGGTGCGCGGGGGCCGAGGTGATGTAGAACCGCCCCTGCCCCGAAAACGTCACCGGCCCCGCGCCCATGCCGAGATACAGCACATCGCCCGTCGCCAGGTCCCAGCCCTGGCCCGCGGCCTCGATCCGGCCGGGGCCGCCGATATTGACGATCCCCATCTCGCGCCGGTCGAGGAAGCTGGGCGTCCTGGTCTCGGCGATCTGGTTCAGGGTCAGGCTGGCGCCGCCCGGCACCGCGCCGCCCACGACGAAACGGTCGTAATGGGTGTAGGTCAGGCGGATCTCGCCCGGCGCGAACAGCCCCTCGACCAGGAAATGCCGGCGCAGCTGGGCGGTGTCCATGCCCCTGGCGTGGTCCGGGTGGATCGCGTGGCGCGTCTCGACATGGGTCATAGATAGGGTCCTTTCAGAGAAAATCGTCGCGGCGGGGGGTGAAGCTGTCGATCAGCACCCCGCCTTCCAGGCAGAGGCATTCGTGCTCGGCCCCCGAGGGGATGATGAAGGCATCCCCCGGTCCGACCTCGAATTCGCGCCCGTTCACGCGGAACCGGAAGCGCCCGGATTCCACATAGGTCGATTGCACATGCATGTGGCTGTGCGGCTGGCCGCGGTCGCCTCTGGCAAAGGTGAAGCCCACGACCATCAGTTCGGGGGCATGGGCCAGGACAATGCGCAATGGATCGCTCATCGGAACAACGACGGCAGCCAGAGCGACAGCGCGGGCACGTAGGTGACCAGCATCAGCGTCGCCAGCGCGGCGCCGTAGAAGGGCCAGATCGTGCGCATCGCCTGCCAGATGCTGATGCGCCCGACCGCGCAGCCCACGAACAGCACAGCCCCCACCGGCGGCGTGCAGAGGCCGATCCCCAGATTGAGGATCAGGATCACCCCGAAATGCACCGGGTCCACCCCGAAGGCCATCGCCACGGGCAGGAAGATCGGCGTGGTGATGACGATCAGCGGCGACATGTCCATGAACGTGCCGAGGATCAGCAGCATCACGTTCATCAGCAACAGGATCACCAGCGGGTTCGACGAGACGTTCTGCAACACCTCCACCAGCTGCGTCGGCACGCGCAGATAGGCCAGCAGCCAGCCGAAACAGGCCGCGCAACCGATCACCAGAAGCACCATCGCGGTGGTGCGGACGGCGCCCTTGGTCGCCTCGACGAATTCGCTCCAGGGCAGGCTGCGATAAACGAGGGCGGTGATGGCCAGCGCGTAGACGACAGCGATGTTGCTGCTTTCGGATGCGGTGAAGATGCCGGAACGCACGCCGCCGAAGATGATCGCGATCAGGATCAGGCCCGGCAGCGCCGAGACGAACAGCACGCCCAGCATCCGCAGCCCGGGGAACGGCTCGGTCGGATAGCCCTTCTTGCGGGCGACCCACCACGCCGTCGCCATCAGCATGAAGGCCAGCAGAAGGCCCGGAATGATCCCGGCGGTGAACAGGTCCGCGATGGACAGGCGGCCACCGGCGGCGATGGAGTAGATGATCATGTTGTGGCTGGGCGGGATCATCAGCGCGATGATCGAACTGACCACCGTGATGTTGACCGCGTAATCGACGTCATAGCCGCGTTCCTTCATCTGCGGCACCATCAGCCCGCCCACCGCGCTGGCATCAGCCGCCGCCGAGCCCGAGACGCCGCCGAACATCAGGCTGGCGGTGATGTTCACCTGCCCCAGCCCGCCGCGCAGATGCCCGACCATCGCGCCCGCCAGGGCGACCAGCCTGCGGGCGATGTCGCCGCGCACCATCAGGTCGCCCGCATAGATGAAGAACGGAATGGCCATCAGCGCAAAGACCGAGATGCCGCTGTTCAGCCGCTGAAACACCACGACCGGCGGCAGGCCCAGATAAAGCACCGTCAGAAAGCTGGACGCCCCCAGACAGAAGGCGACCGGCGTGCCGATCAGCAGAAGTGCGGCGAAGCTGCCGAAGAGGATCCAGTATTCCACGGCCTCAGCCCTTTCTGTCGCCGGGCGCCGCCGGGCGCGCCGATTGCCGGTGCTGCGTCGGGGCCGGGTCCCCGGCCTCGTCGAAATCGCCGAAACGCAGCGTGCGCAGGCCCGCCGCGCGGCGCAGGATGCGCTCGACCGAGAAGAGGATCAGCAGCGCCCCGCCCCCGATCACCGGCGCGAAATCCCACAGCCGCGAGATGCCGAGGCCCGGCACCAGACCCGAGGCCGCGCGTTCCGCAAGCTGCCACCCGAACCAGACCATCCCCAGGCCGAAGCCCGTCACGACCAGATCGGACAGCGTGTGGAACCACGGGCGCCAGCTTGCCGGCACGACCATCAGCCCGACATCGAAGGACAGGTGATAGCCCTCCTTCACGCCGACCGCCGCGCCCAGAAAGATGAACCAGCCCATCAGCATCACTGCGGCTGGCTCGGCCCAGAACAGGCTGAAGCCCAGCAGGTAGCGCGAGACCACCTGCGCAAAGACGAAGGCGGTCATCAGGACCAGCCCGATCCCCGCCAGCCACAGCCCCAGTTGCGCCACCGCGCCGGTGACGCGGGCCAATCCGATCAAGGCCTCGCGCATCGCATCCCCTTTCGCGATGGGGCCGCCCCGCCGGGGGGCGGCCCGGCTTGTCATTCGGTCGCGCGGATCCGGGCAACCAGGTCCTGCGCCTCGGGCGAGCTGGCGTATTTCTCATAGACCGGGGCCATCGCATCCATGAAGGGCTGCTTGTCGATGTCGCGCACGATCTGGGCGCCCGCCGCGATCACGCGTTCCTCGGATGCGGTCTCGGCCTCGGACCACAGACGGCGCTGCGTCGTCATGGAATTGCGCGCGGCCTCGCGCAGGATCGCCTGATCCTCGGCGGACATCCGGTCCCAGGTGGATTTCGACATCGCCACCAGTTCCGGCACCATCAGGTGCTGGTTGATCGTGTAATGAGGCGCGACCTCGAAATGGCCGGAACTGTCATAGCTGGGAAAGTTGTTCTCGGCCCCGTCGATCACGCCGGTCTGGATCGCGGAATAGACCTCGCCATAGGGCATGGGCGTGGCGGTGGCGCCAAGCGCGGTCATCATGTCCACGAAGACGTCGTTCTGGATGACGCGGATCTTCATGCCCGCCAGATCCTCGATCGAGGTGATGGGCTTTTGCGAATTGTAGAAGCTGCGCGCCCCGCCGTCGTAATAGCCCAGCACGATCAGATCGCGTTCCTCGAAGGCGGCGGCGATCTCGTCTCCGATCGGGCCGTCCATGACGGCGTGCATATGCGGCACGTCACGGAACAGGAACGGCAAAGAGAAGGTCTGCGTCACCGGCACGATGTCGTTGAACGTGCCGAAGCTGGCGCGGACCATGTCGATCACGCCGAACTGCGTCTGTTCGATCGTGTCGCGTTCCTGGCCAAGCTGGGCCGAGGGGAAGACCTCGATGCAGACGCGACCCTCGGTCCGTTCGCGGACCTCCTCGGCCATGGCCTTTACGCCCTCGACGGTCGGATAGCCGTCGGGATGGGTGTCGGACGAACGCAGGGTGATCTCGCAGGCGGCTGCGAAACTGGCCGAGGCCAGCAGAGCGGCAAGGGTTGTCGTCAGGAACTTCATCTTATCCTCCCAATGTGAAGTTCAGAGCTTGTAGGCCCGTTTTGCCAGGCCATAGGTCAGGTCGCGCGCGACCTCGGGCGCCTCGTTCTCCGCAAGGCGTCCCGTGGCGACAAGCGTCGCCAGATAGCTGCAATCGACCCGCCGGGCGACGTCGTGCCGTGCCGGGATCGAGCAGAAGGCGCGGGTGTCGTCGTTGAACCCCACGGTGTTGTAGAAGCCCGCCGTCTCGGTCGTCATCTCGCGGAAGCGGCGCATCCCCTCGGGGCTGTCATGGAACCACCAGGGCGGCCCGAGCCGCAGGCAGGGCCAGACCCCGGCCAGTGGCGCCAGTTCGCGGGCATAGGACGTCTCGTCCAGGGTGAACAGGATCACGGTCAGGCGCGGGTCCATGCCCACCGCGTTCAGCAGCGGGCGCAGGGCCGCGACGTAATCCGTGCGGCCTGGGATGTCGAAGCCCTTGTCCCGACCGAAGGTCGCCAGCACGGTATCGGAATGGTCCCTGCGCGCGCCGGGATGGATCTGCATCACCAACCCGTCATCAAGGCTCATCCGGGCCATCTCGGTCAGCATCTGGCCGCGGAAGGCGTCGGCCTCGTCGGCGGTGCAGGCGCCGCGCAGGGCTTTCTGGAACAGCGCCGCCGCATCGGCCTGCGGCAGATCCTCGGTCCGGGCCGTGGCGTGGCCATGATCGCTGGAGGTCGCGCCATGCGCGATGAAGAAGGCACGCCGCACGCGGTGGGCCTCCAGATAGCCCGACCATTGGGTCGTGTCGCAGCCCGTCTGCTGCCCCATCAGCGCGACATTATCCGCAAAGCCCGCCATTTCGGGATCGACCACGCCGTCGGGGCGATAGGCGGTGATCACCCGGCCCTGCCAGCCACTGTCGCGGATCATCCGGTGCCAGCGCAGATCGTCGGTGGCGGCCTCGGTCGTGGCGATCACCTCGATGTTGAAGCGGTCGAACAGCGCGCGGGGGCGGAATTCGGGGCGCATCAGGCAATCGGAGATGTGGTCGTAATACCAGTCCGCCGTCTCGGCCGACAGGTGGCGGTCGATGCCAAAGACATTCTGGAACGCATGATCCAGCCACAGCCGCGAGGGCGTGCCCCGGAACAGGTGGTAATGCCGGGCAAAGAGCCGCCAGATCGTGCGCCCGTCCGCCTCGGTCGGGCCGCCATCGACGCGCGGCACGCCCAGATCGGTCAGCGCCACGCCCTGCGAGCAGAGCATCCGAAAGACGTAATGGTCAGGCGTCACGAACAGCCGCGCCGGATCGGGAAAGGGCTGATCCTCGGCGAACCAGCGCGGATCGGTATGTCCGTGCGGCGACAGGATCGGCAGGTCGCGCACCGTGCCGTAAAGGGCGCGCGCCAGATCGCGGGCGCGCCCCTCGATGGGGAACAGGCGATCCTCGTCCAGCAGGCCCATGCGATCCCCTCCCGACTCGCTTGCCAATCTCCTAGTCGTCTAATATGCTAGTTTACAGGACCGGTCAACCACGAGACGCCACCATGCCCCTGCCGGAAATGGACAGCCTGCCGCCGATGGATGACGTGCGCCCGCGCAGCGTCACCGATCAGATCTTCGACCTGCTTTACGCGCGGGTGGTGAATCTGGCGCTGCCCCCCGGCGCCAAACTGTCCGAGGCCGAGGTCGCGGCGCAGTTCGGCGTCTCGCGCCAGCCGGTGCGCGACGCCTTCTACCGGCTGTCGCAACTGGGCTTCATCCAGATCCGCCCGCAGCGTGCCACGATCGTGACGCCCATCTCGCCCGATGCCGTGATGCGCGCCTACTTCATCCGCAGCGCCCTGGAAGAGGCGACGATGCGCGTCGCGGCCCACGCGCTTGGACCGGCGGACTGGGATCATCTGGACGCGCTGATCGACCGGCAGGAGGCCGCCAGCCGCGCCGATGATCGCGCGCTGTTCCATGCGCTGGATGACCAGTTCCACCACGACATCTGTCAGGCGGCGGGCAAGGATTTCGTCTGGACGCTGGTGCGCGACAACAAAGGCCACATGGACCGCGCGCGCTTTTTGTCGCTGTCCTATGGCGCGACCACGGCCAGCACCGAACATCGCGACATCCTGCAGGCCCTGCGTGCCCGCGACGGCGAGGCCGCCGCGCTGGCCGTGCGTCACCACCTCAGCCGGATCGAACAGATCCTCGACCGGCTGCGCAGCGAACAGCCCGCGATCTTCGACTGAACGCCAGCCCGGCGGACGAGGCTAGAGAACCGCGCCGATCTTCCACGGCACGAATTCATGGTCGCCATAACCGAATTCCTCGGACCGGGTGCGCCGGCCCGAGGCCGTGTCAAGAAGCGCGTCGTAGATGGCAGCGCCCATGCGGGCCAGTGGCACGCCCTGATCGACGACCGGGCCGCAATCGATGTCCATATCCTCGGGCATCTGGCGGAACAGTGCGGAATTCGAGGCCAGCTTGATCGACGGCGCGGGCCTTGCGCCGAAACACGACCCCCGCCCGGTGGTGAAGGCGATCAGGTTAGCCCCCGACGCGACCTGCCCCGTTGCCGCAACCGGGTCGTAGCCGGGGCTGTCCATATAGACCAGACCGCGCGCCGTGATCGGCTGCGCATAGGCACAGGCCCCCGACAGCGGCGCAAGCCCCGCCTTGGCGACCGCCCCAAGCGACTTTTCCAGGATCGTGGTCAGCCCGCCCTTCTTGTTCCCCGGCGAGGGGTTGTTGTCCAGCGAGGCGCCGTTGCGTTCGGCGTAATCGCGCCACCACTCGATCATCGCCCGAATGCGCGCGCCCGTCTCGGGATCGGCGCGCGCGATCAGCAGATGCTCGGCGCCAAAGATCTCGGGCGTCTCGGACAGGATCGAGGTCCCCCCCGCCGCGACCAGCAGATCCGAGGCCACGCCAAGCGCAGGGTTCGCCGTGATCCCCGAAAATGCATCCGACCCGCCGCATTGCATCCCCAGAACCAGCCCCGAGACCGGCTGCCTGCTGCGCCGGTCGCGGTCGGCTTTCATCGCGATGGGTTCCAGCAATTCCAGCGCCCGCCGCACCGCCGAGGCCGAGCCGCCGACCTCCTGGATGTTGAAGCTGTGGAAGCGCTGGCGCGTCCAGTCGGTCGGCTGATAAAGCGTCAGTTGGTTCACCTCGCATCCCAGCCCGACGATCAGGACGCCGCCGAAATTCGGGTGATCACGATAGCCCTTCAGCGTGCGGACCAGCGTGTCGAACCCCTCGCCCTGCGCGGTCATTCCGCAGCCTTGGTCGTGGACGATCGGAACGAAGCCGTCCAGTTGCGGGAACCGCGGCAGAAGCTGGCGGTTCGCCGCATCCGCGATCGCGTGGCACACTGTCGACGAGCAGTTGACCGAGGCGATGACGCCGATGAAGTTCCGCGTGCCGACCCGCCCGTCGGGCCGGGCGAAGCCGTCGAAATACACCCGCGCCGGCGGTGGCGGCAGGGCGGCGCGCGATCCCACGCGCTGCGGGTCATGGGCCGCCATCCCGGCATTCTGGACATGGACATGCTGCCCCGGCGCAATCGGATGCAGCGCCTCGGCCATGATCTGGCCGTATTTGACCACCGCCTGCCCGGCCTTCAGCGCGGACAGCGCGAACTTGTGGCCGCGTGGAACATCCTCGACCAGAGAAACGCCCAGCACCGTCTCGCCCGCCGCCAGCGCGCGCAGGGCGACCGCGACATTGTCCTGGGCCGACAGGCGCATGGCGGCGGGCGCTTCGGGGCCCGCGCCTGCTGGCCGCACGTTCAGGATCGGGGCGCCGGGTCGGGTCATCGCGTCTCTGCCTGTTGCCTGGTGGGATTCGGTTCTTTATAGAATAAGGACCGAATGGGTCAATCGCCTTGCGCGGATCAAGGGGGGCGGATGCCGCGCGACAACCGGCTGTTCAAGACGCAGGTGAACCGGGTGCTGGACCTTCTGGCCGCGCAGGGTCAGACCGCCCTCGGCTCGGAGGCGGAGCTGGCGCACCGCCTGCAAGCCAGCCGCACCACCATCCGCGCGGCCCTGACCCATCTGCGCGATCTGGGCATCCTGTCATGGGACGGGCGCGACAAGCGGCTTCTGCGCGCGCCGCGCCCGCAGGACTACTTTGCCCCCGCCGAGGCCCGCACCACCGCCGAGACGGTCGAGCAGCGTTTCCTCGGCTGGGTGCTGACCGCCGATCTGGCGCCCGGCACGATCCTGAACGAGGCGCGGCTGGCGCGGGAACTGGACCTGCCGCTGGCAGGTCTGCGCGAATACCTGATCCGCTTCCAGCCCTTCGGCCTGATCGAAAAGCAACCGAACCGGCACTGGGTCATGAAGGGCTTCACCCGCGCCTTCGCCGACGAGATGTTCGAGGTGCGCGTTCTTCTGGAACAGCGCGCGCTGGCGCGGCTGATCGCCCGGCCCGACCCGGCACTGATCGCGCGCCTGTCGGGCCTGCGGGCCGATCACCTGCGCGTCCGCGATGGCACCGAGGCCGAAGCGATGGGCTTTCCCGCCCTCGACGCCCGCTTTCACGCGCTGCTCTGCGAGGGGGCGCGGAACCGCTTCATCTTTGATTTCAGCCGCACGACCTCGATCATCGTGCATTACCATTACCTGTGGAACCGCAAGGGCGAGGCCGGGCGCAACCGCAACGCCGCCGACGAGCATCTGGCGATCCTGGACGCGATCGAGGCCGGATGCGCCAAAACCGCCCGCACCGCGCTGCAAAGGCATCTGGCGACCGCGCATCGCACCCTGCTGGCCCTGGTGCCGTGGCCCGAGGATCAGGGGCGGGCGGATCACCGTTCCGACGATGACGGGCCGGGCGACTTATCCACATTTTCCGTGGACGGTTTCGGGGATGAAACCCGGGAAAGCTGATTTATTCCATCCGGATCAATCCGTTAGGGTCAAACCTCGGCAGCGCAGTTTTGCGGCGTCAGGCGCGCACAGGTCTGTTCGATCTGCGAGCGCATCATGGCGCTGATGCAGGGTCGGCCCATCGTCTCGTTCGCGGCCCAGACCCGCACGGCAAGCGACAGCGCCTGCGCGGCAAGCGCGGCGATCAATTCGGCCTGCGGCTGATGTTCCGTGCCCAGCCGCCGCACCAGCAGCATGAGCAGCGTCTGCGTCGCCGCATCCAGCGAGGCCTTGAACAGCGGCTGCAGGGCCGGCTCGACCTCGATGAGGCGCTTGACCTGGCAGAGCAGGTCGCGCTGCACCTCGGCCTCGTCGATCATGCCCGCCATCAGCGTGACGACATCATCCAGAAGCGGCGCGCGCGACGTGACGAACCAAGCGGCGGCATCGGCATCAAGCCGGATCTGCGGGCCAAGGATCGCGGCCTGCTTGTTCAGGTAATAGTTGAAGAAAGTGCGGGTGCTGATCCCGGCCTCGGCGGCAATCGCCTCGGCGGTCACGGCGGCCGAGCCATGGGCAAGGCACAGCCGCAGGGCCGCGCGCTGGATATCGCACGCAGTCTGTCGGCGTCGCCTCTCTCGCAGGCTGGTCATGGTCTTTCCCCCCTCAAAACGGAACCCGGCGCAAGCGACGCGCGAAAATACGGCCGCACCGTGCCGTGCGAGGCGACCTGCGGCAAGGGGAAAAGGGCGGTTTTCCCGGGCGGTGTGGTTACGCCGCCCGGGAAACAGGGTCAGGCCATCGCCACCCAGACATAGGCGGCATAGCCCGCCAGCAGACCAAGCCCGGTCAGGCGCCCGATCCGGGGCCGCGTCAGCAGCACCGTCAACAGCACCGACACCGCGATCATCACCGGCAGGTCCAGCGCCAGAAAGCGGTCGGCCACCGGGATCGGCTGGATCATCGCCGTGATGCCCAGAATCCCCAGCACGTTGAAGATGTTCGAGCCGACGATATTGCCGATGGCGATTTCCGACTGCCGCCGCAGCGCCGCGACCAGCGAGGTCGCCAGTTCCGGCAGCGAGGTGCCGATAGCCACGATGCTAAGGCCGATGAACGCCTCGGACAGGCCCAGATCGCGGGCAATGGTGGTGGCGCCATCGACCAGCCAGCGCGCGCCCAGCATCAGCGCGGCCAGCCCCGCCGCGACCCAGATCAGCGACAGCCACAGCCGCGGGATCGGCGCGTCATCGGCTGCGGGCTCGTCGTTGCCGGGCCGCAGGAACGAGATCAGCAGAAAGCCCGCCAGCCCCGCGACCAGCGCCAGGCCGGTCAGTCGGCCCAGCTCTCCCGGCCAGAAGGCGGGCAGCAGCACAAGCGCCGCCCCCATCATCACCGCCGTGTCGCGGCGCAGCGTGTCGCCCATGACGCGGATCGGCCAGACCAGCGCGGCAAGCCCCAGGATCAGCAGGATGTTCCCGATATTCGAGCCGATGATGTTGCCGATGGCGATGTCGGGCACACCCCGCAGCGCCGCATCGACCGAGACCAGCAGTTCCGGCGTCGAGGTGCCGAAGCCGACTACGGTCAGCCCGATCAGCAGCGGCGGGATGGCCAGCTTGCGGGCAATGCCGACCGCGCCGCGCACCAGCGCCTCGCCGCCGATGAACAGGGCCACGAGGCCCGCCAGAAGAAGCACCCACTCCATCACGCATCCCCCCGGCAATCGGGGTTCGCGTCAGGCGGGCCTGATGGGGCGCGACCGTGCGCCATGGGGATGCATCGTTTCGTCAGTCTCATGATGAATGTCCGGTTCGGACGAGCGCCCCGCCCGGCCCGAAAAGACGACCGGCACCGAGCACGCTCGATGCGGTCCGACATCGCAACGACATGTTGCCAGAGGGGCCCGGTCCGCTGACGCAGAAGATGGCGCGGCCGCGGTGATTGTGCAAGGGGCCGCCCCGGTTCGCGCATGGCCGCGCCGGGCGCATCACCCGGCCAGCATCGTCCGGACCTCTGCCATGACGCGTTGGGCAGCGTCGTGGCGCACCGGCCCGTAGCCGCGAATTTTGCCGGGCGCGGACAGGATGGCCAGCGCCTTGTCAGCGCCGATCCGGGCGTGATCGCGGGCGATCCGGTCCATCAGGCCTTCGAACCAGGCCAACAGATCGCGGTCCAGCTTGCGGTCCCCTGAATGCGCGAAGGGGTCCAGCATCGTGCCGCGCAGGCCCTTCATCCGCGCAAGCGCCCGCAGGACCGGACGCAGCCAAGGGCCAAACGCGGTCTTGCGCTTGCGGCCCCGCCCGTCGCGCCCCGAGGGCAGCAGAGGCGGCGCAAGGTGGTGGTGGATCCTGTAATCGCCCTCGAACGCGGCGGCGATGCGGGCGGCAAAGGCGGGGTCGGAATGAAGCCGCGCGACCTCGTATTCGTCCTTCCAGGCCATCAGGCGGTAAAGCTGGATCGCGGCGGCGCGCATCAGCGCATCGCTGTCCGGCGGCAGGGCGGCGCGCAAGGCGGCAAGACGCTCGGCATAGCGGCGCGCATAGGCCTCGTCCTGATAATCGGTCAACAGCGCGACCCGGTGGGCGATGATCTCATCCGTGCCCTGGGGGGCGGGCGGCGTCTGATCGGCAAGCATGTCGTCCAGCGCAGAGGGCGTGGCGGCCAGAACGCGTCCCAGATCAAAGGCCGTGGCGTTCCGTTCGACGGCGACGCCGTTCAGCAGGATCGCCTGTTTCAGCGCGACCTCGCTGACCGGGACCAGCCCCAGCTGCCAGGCCGCGCCAAGCGCCATGATATTGGCAAAGACCGCATCCCCCATCAGCCGTTCCGAGGCCGCGTTGAAATCCTGGGCGGTGACGTTCTCGGCCCCGACGGTGCGGGCGATCAGATCCTCGCGGTCGGGAATACGCAGGTCGGCGTCGCGGTTCAGGACCAGATCGCCCGTCGGCATGGGCGCGCGGTTCAGCACGACCCGCGTGCCCGCCCGGTAATGCGCGCTGGCCTTGGGCGAGGAACAGACGACCGCGTCGCAGCCGATCACCGCATCGGCATGGCCGCGTTCGATCCGCACCTGATGGATGTCGTCCGGGCGCGGGGCCACGCGGACATAGCCCAGCACCGTGCCGAATTTCTGCGCGAAGCCGGTAAAGTCCAGCACGCTGGCGCCCCGCCCCTCAAGATGCGCGGCCATGGTGATCAGCGCGCCCACGGTCACGACGCCGGTGCCGCCCACGCCCGCCACCAGCAGATCGAAGGGCCGGTCCAGCGGCGGGATCACGGGCTGCGGCAGGCCTGCGCGCAACGCGCCCATGTCCAGCGCGGCGGGGGCGGGCTTGCGGCGCCGCCCGCCCTCGATGGTGATGAAGCTGGGGCAGAAGCCGTCCAGACAGCTGAAATCCTTGTTGCAGGATGACAGGTTGATGCGCCGCTTGCGGCCAAGGGGCGTCTCGACCGGCTCGACCGACAGGCAATTCGAGGCGATGGAACAGTCTCCGCAACCCTCGCAGACGGCCTCGTTGATGAAGGCGAAGCGCGCGGGGTCCGGGCTCTTGCCGCGCTTGCGGCGGCGGCGCTTCTCGGTCGCGCAGGTCTGTTCATAGATCAGCACCGTCACGCCCCGGATTTCGCGCAATTCGCGCTGGATCGCGTCCAGCCGGTCGCGATGGTCCAGCGTGGTCCCCGCCGGAAAGTCGCGCAGATCGAAGGCCTGTGGATTGTCGCTGACCAGCGCGATGCGTGTCACCCCTTCGGCGCGGCAGCTCTGGGCGATGGCCTGCACGCTGACGGGGCCGTCCACCGGCTGGCCACCGGTCATCGCCACCGCGTCATTATAGAGGATCTTGTAGGTGATGTTCGCGCCCGCCGCGATGGCCTGCCGGATCGCCAGAGAGCCCGAGTGATACCACGTACCCTCGCCCAGGTTCTGGAACATGTGCCGCCCGCCGTTCCAGCGTTGGGCAACCGCGATCGGCACCCCCTCACCGCCCATCTGCGCATAGCCCAGGGTCTGGCGGTCCATCCAGCCCGCCATGACATGACAGCCGATGCCGCTGGCCGCCTGACTGCCCTCGGGCAGCCTGGTCGAGGTGTTATGCGGGCAGCCCGAGCAGAAATAGGGCGTGCGGGTCGCGCCCGGCACCGCCAGGACCGGCGCCGGGGTTTCGGTCAGGGCGCGGGCGCGGTCCTCAAGTCCCTCGTCGGGAAAGAACCGCGTCAGGCGTTCGGCCAGGACCGGGACCAGCATCAGCGGGCTGAGTTCCCCGGTCCAAGGCAGCAGCGGGTCGCCCGCCGCGCGATGCTTGCCCACCATCTTGCGGGGCTTGGCGCCGGGCCAGTCGTAGAAATATTCCTTGAACTGGCTTTCGATGATGCCGCGCTTTTCCTCGATCACCAGCACCTCGTCCTTGCCGGTGACAAAGGCCAGCGCGTCGCGGCGCGCCAGGGGCCAGACCATCCCGACCTTGTAGATGTCGATGCCAAGACGGCGGCAGGCCCCCTCGTCCAGACCCAGAAGGCGCAGCGCCTCCATCGTGTCCAGATGGCCCTTGCCGGTGGTCACGATGCCGAAGCGCGCATCCGCGATGTCATAGATGCGGCGGTCGATGGGGTTCGCCTCGACAAAGGCCTCGACGGCGCGCAGCTTGTGGGTGATGCGCGTCTCGATCTCGGGGCTGGGCAGGTCCGAGAGACGCACGTGGATGCCGCCCGGCGGTCCGATGAAATCGGGCTGGGCAAAGACGCGATCTTCGGGCAGGTCCACCGATTGCCCGGATTCCACGGTTTCCGAGATCGCCTTGAACCCGACCCAGGTGCCCGAGAACCGCGACAGCGCGATGCCGTATTCGCCAAAGGCAAGGTATTCACCGACCGAGGCCGGGTTCAGGACCGGCATGAACCAGGACATGAAGGCCACGTCCGACTGATGCGGCATGGACGACGACACGCAGCCATGATCGTCCCCCGCCACGACCAGCACGCCGCCCTTGGGCGAACTGCCATAGGCGTTGCCGTGCTTCAGCGCATCGCCCGAGCGGTCCACCCCCGGACCCTTGCCATACCACATCGAGAAGACGCCCTCGACCTGGCAGGCGGGGTCCAGCACCGCCTGCTGCGCGCCAAGGATCGCGGTCGCGCCCAGATCCTCGTTGACGGCGGGCAGGAATTCGATCGCGGCCTCGGCCATGCGGGCCTTCTGGCGCCAGATCTCAAGATCCAGCCCGCCAAGCGGCGATCCGCGATAGCCCGAGACAAGCCCCGCCGTGTTCCAGCCCCGCGCCCGGTCGCGCCGCGCCTGATCCAGCATGATCCGCACCAGCGCCTGCGTGCCGGTCAGAAAGACCCGCCCGGTCTGGCGGTCATAGCGGTCCTCCAGCCTGTAGCTGTCGAAACGGGATTGATGCTGCGTCATGTCGTGGCCTCCCCTGCCTGCGGCAGAGTCTAGCCCGAAATCTGCGGATATTCTGACCATCCTTCTGGCATGGAGGCATCAAAGCGAATAATCTTGTCACCTTGAGCCAAGCAACCGGAACGCCATGTCAGACGAGATCACCGCCCGAATCCTGACCGAACTGCGCCGCGACAGCCGCATTCCGAACGCGGCGCTGGCCGAAAAGCTGGGCCTGTCGCCGTCAAGCTGCTGGCGCCGCGTCCGCGCGCTGGAGGAATCGGGCGCGATCCGCCGCTATACCGTCGATCTGGATGACGAGGTGCTGGGCGACAGCTTCAGGGCCATCGTTCATGTGAACCTTGTGCGCCATGATCAGGATCTGGTCAGCGACTTCATCCGCATGACGCGCACCACCCCCGCGGTGCGCGCCTGCTATGCGACGACCGGCAATGCCGATTACCACCTGCATGTGACATGCCGCGACCTGCACGCCTATAACCGCTTTCTGGACGACCATCTGCTGTCGCTTCCGGCGGTGAAGGGCGCGCAGACCTATCTGATCCTCAAGACGATCAAGGATTGACGCGCGACTGCTGGAACATCGGCCCGCCGCGCCAGCGCGGATAGCCGTAGCCGTGGATCTTCACCAGGTCGATATCGGCGGCGCTGGCGGCGATGCCTTCGTCAAGGATCGCCTGACCCTCTGCGGCCATGGCGCCGATGATGCGCCGGGCA
Source organism: Paracoccus sp. NSM (assembly GCF_052379855.1). NCBI lineage: Bacteria > Pseudomonadati > Pseudomonadota > Alphaproteobacteria > Rhodobacterales > Paracoccaceae > Paracoccus > Paracoccus sp. NSM. The sequence goes on from NZ_JBQTCG010000004.1 coordinate 138,707, forward strand.
ATGGCCTCGGGCGCCATGCCGGGATCGGGCGCCAGATGCGGCGACAGCAACGCCGCCACCGCCGCCGAGGGCATGGGCTTGCGCTGGCCGGGGGCGTAGTCATACCAGCCGCCGCCGGTCTTCTGCCCCTTGCGGCCCGCGCGCACGAGGATGTCGCCAAGCGTCTCGGGGATGTCCTGCCCGGCCGCCCGCGCGCCCTCGCGTTGCAGGAAGGCGATGTCCAGGCCGCCCAGGTCCTGCGCCTCGAACGGTCCCATTGCCATGCCATGCGCGCGCATCGCCGCATCGACGGCGGCGATCGGCACCCCCTCGCGCAGCAGAGCTTCCGCCTCGGCGCGGGTGCGTTTCAGGATGCGGTTGCCGATGAAGCCGTCGCAGATGCCCGACTGGACCGGGATCTTGCCCAGACGACGCGCCAGATCGAAGCCCGTCGCCAGCACATCGGGCGCCGTGTTACGAACAGGCACGATCTCCAGCAGGCGCATCACGTTGGCCGGGCTGAAGAAATGCAGCCCGATAAAGCGCTCCGGATGCGGCAGCCCCTGCGCGATGTCGCGGGGGTCCAGATAGGAGGTGTTGGTCGCCAAGACCGCATCCGCGCGGGCGTGGCGGCCAAGCGCGTCAAAGACCGCGCGCTTGACGTCGATCTGCTCGAACACAGCCTCGATCACCAGATCGCAGGCGCCGATGGCGGCGTAATCGGTGCTGGCGGTCAGCGTGTCCAGCCGTGCAGCCGCAGCGTCGGCGGTCAGCCGTCCACGCGAGACCGCGCCGTCATGAATCGCGCGCAGATTGGCCACGCCGCGGGCCAGCGCCTCGTCGTCGCGTTCGATCAGGGTGACGGCAAGACCCGCATCCTGACAGGCGGCGATGATCCCCGCCCCCATCGTGCCGCCGCCGATCACGCCGACATGGGCCAGCTTGCGCGGGGCCACGTCGCGCAACCGCGCGGGCCGGGGGGCGGCGCGTTCGGCGAAGAACACATGCCGCAGCGCCGCCGCCTGTTCCGAGCCGCGCAGGTCCATGAAGGTCTGGCGTTCAAAGGCCGTCGCTTCGGGGAACGCGACCTCGGAGGCGCGGCGCAGGCAGGCCAGGGCACGCAAGGGGGCCTCGGCGCCCTTCGCGGCCTTGCGGGTCGCGGCCTCGGCCTCGGTCCAGAAGGCGTCATCGACCGGCGCGATGGCGCGGGCCGAGACGGGCGCGGGCAAGGGCCGGGTCAGCGCGTCGCGGGCGAAGGCCACGGCCTCGGGGACCAGATCATCGGCCAGCGCATCGACCAGCCCCATCGACAGGGCGGCGGGCGCGCGCACCGGCTTGCCGGTCGTCACCAGCGTCACCGCCGCCTGCACCCCGGCCAGACGCGGTGTCCGCACCGTGCCCGACGCGCCCGGCACGATGCCAAGCGTCACCTCGGGCAGCCCGACCGAGGCCCCGCGCGCCGCCACCCGGAACCGGCAGCCCATCGCCACCTCGAACCCGCCGCCAAGCGCGCTGCCGTGGATCGCGGCGATCCAGGGCTTGGCCGCGCCCTCGATCCGGTCCACCAGATCGGGCAGATGCGGCGGCTGAGGCGGCTTGCCGAATTCGGTCACATCCGCGCCCGCGATGAAGGTGCGGCCCGCGCAGGTCAGCACCACGGCGGCCACCGAAGGATCGGCGTCCAGCGCGGCGACCGCGTCCCACAGGTCCTGCCGCAGCGCCTGAGACAGGGCGTTCACGGGCGGGTTGTCGATGGTGATGACGGCGATCTCGCCGTCGCGGTCGATGCGGGTCAGTGCCATGTCAGATCCCCAGATAGGCTTCGCGGATGCGCGGATCGGCGATCAGCGTCTCGGCCGCGCCCTCCATGATGATGCGCCCGGTTTCCATCACATAGCCCCGGTCGGCGATCTTCAGCGCGCCAAAGGCGTTCTGTTCGACCAGCAGGACCGTGACGCCCAAATCCTTCAACCCGCGCACCGTGTCGAATATCTGCGAGACGATGATCGGCGCCAGACCCATCGACGGCTCGTCCAGAAGCAGGCACGAGGGCCGCCCCATCAACGCGCGCGCCATGGCCAGCATCTGCTGCTGGCCGCCGGACAGCCCGCCCGCCGACAGGTTCCGTTTCTCGCGCAGGATCGGGAACATCTGGAACGCGTCCTCCATGTCCCGGTCCACGCGGTCATCGGCGAAGCCGTAGGCGCCAAGGCGCAGGTTCTCCTCGACCGTCAGGTTGGTGAAGATCTGCCGTCCCTCGGGCGATTGGGTCAGGCCCCGCGCGGGGCGTTTCCAGGCCGCCAGCGTGGTGATCTGGTCGCCCCGGAACGTGACCGTCCCGCCCGAGACCGGCTGGACCCCCGACAGGCAGCGCAGAAGCGTCGTCTTGCCCGCGCCATTCGCGCCGACCACGGTGACGATCTCGCCGCTGTTCACCTGCAGGTCGATGCCGTGCAGCACCTCGATACGGCCATAGCGCGACCGCAGCCCTTCAACCGTCAGCATGGGCAGCCTCCTCGGTCCCCAGATAGGCGGCGATCACCGCCGGGTTGCGGCTGACCGTGGCGGGATCGCCCTCGGCGATCTTTTCGCCATGATCCAGCACGACGATGTGGTTCGAGATCCGCATGACCATCTTCATGTCATGCTCGACCAGCAGGATCGCAACGCCCGATTTGGCGACCTCGGCGATCAGGTGGTCGATTTCCTCGGTCTCGACGGCGTTGCAGCCCGCGGCGGGTTCGTCCAGCAGCAGCACCTTGGGGTTCAGCGCCAGGGCGCGCGCGATTTCCAGCCGCTTCAACGCGCCATAGGACAGGTTGCCGGCCTCGCGCTCAGCGGCGCGTTCCAGACCGACGCGCGCCAGCAGCGCCCGCGCACCCTCGCGCGCCTCGCGCGCACGGCGCCGCGAGGCAGGCAGCGAGAACAGATCCGCCAAGACCGAACCGCTTTCGCGCAGGTGATAGCCCGCGACCGCGTTTTCCAGCACCGTCATCGACTGGAAGATTTGCAGGTTCTGGAAGGTGCGCGACAGGCCGCGACGGGCCAGCAGGTGCGGCTCGATCGCGGTCACGTCCTCGCCGTCCAGCACGACCCGGCCCGCATCCGGCCGGTAGACGCCCGAGATCATGTTGAACAGCGTGGTCTTGCCCGCGCCGTTGGGTCCGATCACCGACAGGATCTCGCCCGGGCGGACCGAAAAGCTGACATCGTTGACGGCGCGGATGCCGCCGAAGCCGATGCCCAGACCCTCGATGGAAAGAAGCGCGCTCATTCGTCCTTGCCCCGCAGTTTCTTGAGGATCGAGGGCAGAAGACCCTCGCGCAGGAAGATCATCACCAGGATCATCACCAGACCCAGGACCATGTGTTCGTATTCGGCAAAGACCGTCAGCACCTGCGGCAAGAGCGTCAGGATCGCCGCCCCGAAGATCGCGCCGAGGACCGAGCCGACGCCGCCCAGAACCGCCATCGTCACCATCTCGATCGAGTGCATGAAGCCTGCTACATCGGGCGTCACGAACCGGTTCTGCAGCGCGAGCAACGACCCCGAGACCGAGGCATAGACCGCCGAGATGACGAAGGCCCGCAGCTTCAGCTGCGCCACGTCGATGCCCACGGTCCGCGCCGCGACCTCGGACCCGTGCAGCGCACGCAGCGCCCGGCCCGTCGGGCTGTCATGCAGGTTCAGCGCGATCCAGGCGCCAAGGATCATGCAAAGCCCGGTGAAGAAGTACCAGAACTGGCCGTTCGACAGCGACAGGCCCAGATCGCCCAGAAGGGCGCGCAGGCCCAGATCGGGCACGTCGATCCCGTCCGGACCGCGCGTCAGCGCGCGTTCGTTCGTCAGGATCATCGCCACCAGGATGCCGAAGCCAAGCGTGGCGACGCCCAGATAATAGCCGTGCAGCCGCAGGATCGGGCGGCCCACCAGATAGGCCAGCCCACCCGAGATGCCCGCGCCCAGAAACAGCGCCAGACCGGGATGGATGCCCCAATGCACCGGCGCCAGCGCGCAGGCATAGGCGCCGATCCCGGCAAAGCCCGCATGGCCCAGGCTGACCTGACCGGCATAGCCCGTCAGGATCACGATGCCCGTGACCGCGATGGCGTTGACGAAGATCAGCGCCCCGATGCGATAGTAGAAGTTCGACGGAAACAGCAGCGGCGACAGCGCGACCAGCACCAGCAGCACGATCAGCGTCGCGGATTTAGCGGATAGCCTCATGGTCACACCCGATCCGTGGATTTGCGGCCGAAAAGGCCCTGCGGCATGAAGAACAGGACCGCCAGGATCACGACGAAGGCCGCCGCGTCCTTGTAGGTGGATGACAGGTAGCCCGCCGTCAGCGCCTCGATCAGGCCGATCGAGAACCCGCCGACCAGCGCGCCCTTGGGGTTGCCCATGCCGCCCAGCATCGCGCCCGCAAAGCCCTTCAGCGCGAAGGCGATGCCGACATTATAGGCCGTCAGCGTGATCGGCGTCGCCAGCACCCCCGCCAGCGCCCCGATCCCCGCCGACAGGGCAAAGGACAGCGTCATCACGAAATTGGTGTTGATCCCCACCAATTGCGCTGCCAGCCGGTTGTTCGACGTGGCCAGCACCGCGCGCCCCAGCAGCGTGCGCGTGAAGAACAGCCACAGCGCGATGAACACCGCGACCGCGCCGCCGATGACCCACAGGCTTTGGGGCAGGATCGTGGCGCCCGCGACCCGGATCGGCGTGTCGCCGGAAAAGGCCGGGTAGGAATGGATCTGCTTGCCGAAGATGATCTGCGCCGCGCCCTGGATAAAGATCGACGCCCCGATGGTGATGATGATAAGCGACACGACCGGCGCGCCGCGGGCGGGCTCGATCGCCAGCTTGTTCATGCCGACGCCAAGCGCCGCGGTCAGCACGATGGCCGAGATGGCGGCCAGCGGCAGCGGCAGGCCCGCGGCATGGGCGGCAAAGGTGATCATGCCGCCCAGCATGACGAATTCGCCCTGAGCGAAGTTCACGACGTCAGAGGCGTTGTAGATGATGGTGAAGCCAAGGGCGACCAGCGCATAGACCGCGCCGACCGTCACCCCTGAAAACAGGAATTGCAGCAGTTCCGACATGTGAACCTCGGGGCTTGAGGGGCGGCCCCGGCACGTGGCCGAGGCCTTTGGATCACTCGACCAGCGTCCAGGCGCCGTTCTGGATTTCCAGCATCCGGAACGCCGACAGATCGAGGCCAAGGTGATCCTCGGGGCTGAAGGTGTAGGTGCCGGTCGTGCCAACCAGACCCTCGGTCGCCTCGATCGCGTCGCGGATCGCCTGCGGCTCGGGGGAGCCCGCGCGCGCGATGGCGTCGGTCAGGATCAGGAAGGCGTCATGGGCATAGCCGCCGAAGGTGCTGACCGGGGTGCCGGTCTTGTCCTCGAACGCGGTCTTGTAGGCCAGCGCGATCTCTTTCTGCGCGTCGTCATCGGGCAGGATGTCGGCCACCAGCAGCGCCGTGCCGGGCAGGCGCACGCCCTCGGCCGCATCCGCGCCCGCCAGGTCGATGAACCCGTTCGAGGCCACGCCATGCGACTGGTAGAACGGGATATCCAGGCCAAGCTGGGCGTAGTTGCGCGTCACGATGGACGGGCCCTGACCGAAGCCGGGGTTCACCAGCGCCTCGACCCCGTCGGTGTTGCGGATCTTGGTCAGCTGCGCGGTCATGTCCGCATCGGTCGGGTTGTAGCTTTCATCGGCCACCAGCGTCAGGCCGTAATCGCCGATCACCTGCTTGCACTGCGCCTGCATCGAGGCACCGAACCCGTCCGTCCCCGAGATCATAGCGACATTGGTGAAACCGCGCGCCTGGATATCCTCGAAGATCTTCTGGCATGCCATGCGGTCGGTATGGGGCGTCTTGAAGGTGAAGGGACGCACCGGGTCGATGATCTCGATGGCGCCCGCCAACGAGATGAAGGGAATCTCGGCATCCTCGGCGACCGACAGGATCGACATGGTCGCGCCCGTGGTGGTGCCGCCGATGATCGCCACGACCTCGTCATCCTCGATCAGGCGGGTGGCGAAGGTGCGCGCCTTGTTCGGATCGCCGCCGTCATCGTAATGGATCAGGGTGACTTCCTCGCCGTTGATGCCGCCATTGGCGTTCAGCTCTTCGACCAGCATCTCTAGCGTCTTGACCTGCGGATCGCCCAGAAAGGCGGCCGGGCCGGTCGCGGAAATGCTGGCGCCGATGCGGATTTCGGCCAAAGCGGGGGTGGTCAGGCCAAGCGCCATCAGCGTGGCCAGGGCGGTGGTGGTCTTCATCTGGGTCTCCTCCCAAAGACGATGTGTCAGGTGATCTGGCGGCGCCACATCGCGCGGGTGAAGCGCGGTGCGACAAAGGCAGGGTCGGTCAGGCAGGCATTGCCCGCGGGGTTCGCGCCGGTGACGTGGAAATCACTGAAGGCGGCGGATTGGTTGACGAAGATGTTGCCCGTCAGGTTGATCGACAGGTTCACGCCCGCCGCCGCATAGGCCGGAATGGCCCGCGCGATGCGGTCCTCGTCGGTATCGTAAAGGGCGGCGGTGATCGCGCCTTTGTCGCGCGCCAGCCGGGTCGCCTGCGCGATGGCGGCATCTGCGTCTTTGGTGCGAACGACAAAGCTGACCGGTCCGAAACATTCGGTGTCAGCCAGCGCGCCCGCATCCGCCAGCAGAAGCGGCAGGCCGTCGCGGATCGCGCGGCCCTTGGCGCGGGCATCCTCCAGCCGGGCGCGGGTGGCGGGGTTGGCGATGGCACCCAGCACGCCGCCCGCGCGGGCCGGATCGGCCAAGAGCCGGTCCAGCGCGTCCGCGATGCCCTGCGCGACCTGATCGGGCATCATGGCGCCCTGATCGGTGTTGATCCCGCCCTCGGGGATCAGGATCGTCTGCGGCGCGGTGCACATCTGCCCCGAATAGAGCGCCAGAGAGAAGGCAAGGTTGTCGCACATCCCCGCGAAATCGGGCGCGCCCAGAATGGTGACGGTGTTCACGCCCGCTTCCTCGGTGAACAGCCGCGCCTGACGGGCATTCTCGCGCAGCCAGCCGCCGAATGCCTGCCCGCCGGTATAGTCGATGATCCGCACTGCCGGATCGGTGGCCAACGCCTGCGTGATCTGTGCGTCCGGCGCATCGGCGGCCAGCAGGATCGCATCGGCGGGCAGACTGGCCTCGGCAAAGGCCTCGCGCAGGATACGGACCGAGATCGCCAGCGGCAGGATCGCGCGCGGATGCGGCTTGACGATCACCGGGTTTCCGGTGGCGAGGCTGGCGAAGATGCCCGGATAGCCGTTCCAGGTCGGGAAAGTGTTGCAGCCGATGGTCAGCGCCACGCCCAGAGGCACCAGCGTCCATTGCTTTTCCAGCCGCAGAGGCGCGGCCTTGCCCTGTGGTTTTTCCCAGATGGCGTGGTCGGGAAAGCGGGTCATCTCCTGCCAGGCAAGGGCCACGGCCTCCAACGCGCGGTCCTGCGCATGGGGGCCGCCCGCCTGAAAGGCCATCGCAAAGGCCTGCCCCGTGGTGTGCTGGGTCGCATGCGCGATCAGGAAGGATTGCGCGTTCAGCCGCACCAGCGCCTCGATCAGCGCGCCCACGCGGGCCTTGGGGCTGGCGGTGGCCAGCGTCGGGGCCGCGGCCCGCGACGCGGCGATCAGCGCGGCGGGGTCGGCCGCCGGATAGGTCACGCCAAGAGCGCCGCCAAAGGGCGATTCCTCGGCCCCCACGCGGTGTGATTCGGGGTGGCCCGGCAGGTCGAAGGGCCGGCCCTTCAGCGCCTCGAACGCGGCCTCTCCGGCTGCGCGCGAGCCCTCGCCATAATGCTTTTCACTGGGGATTTCCTGAAACGGAGCCCAATAGTCGCGCGCGGCCAAGGCCGCCTGTGCATCGGTCAGAAGCGCCTCGTGGCGATCGAAGAACCCGGTCATCATCCCCTCCTGTCGCGGCCGGTGATGGCCGTCCTCTCGACATAGCAATTATCATTGACCGACCGGTCGGTCTATGCAACAAGTTTTTTCAGACAGCCGGGAACCTTTTCGGATATTGCGCCGAAACCCCGGTCAAAGGGGGGAATCACATGACCGAGACCGTTCTGGTCGATCTGGCCGATGGCGTGCTGACGCTGACCTTGAACCGGCCCGACAAGCTGAACTCGTTCAACGAGGACATGCATCTGGCCCTGCGCGCAGGGTTTCAGCGCGCGCATGACGACGCGGATGTGCGCGCGGTCCTGCTGACCGGCGCGGGGCGCGGCTTCTCGGCGGGCCAGGATCTGGGCGACCGCGACCCGCGCAAGGGCGGCCCGGCCCCCGATCTGGGCGCCACGCTCGACACGTTCTACAACCCCACGCTGCGGCTGATTCGCAGCCTGGAAAAGCCGGTGATCTGCGCGGTGAACGGGGTCGCGGCGGGCGCGGGCGCGAATATCGCGCTGGCCTGCGACATCGTGCTGGCGGCGCAATCGGCGCGCTTCATCCAGGCCTTCGCCAAGATCGGGCTGGTTCCCGATGCGGGCGGCAGCTGGTCCCTGACCCGCATCCTGGGGGAACCGCGTGCCAAGGCGCTGGCGCTGACCGCCCAGCCCGTCAGCGCCCAACAGGCCGCCGATTGGGGCATGATCTGGCAGGCCGTCGCCGATGACGCGCTGATGGATCAGGCCCGCGCGCTGGCCCTGTCGCTCGCCGCAGGCCCCACGCGCGGCCTTGGCCTGACCAAACGCCTGATCCAGGCGGCGGCCACGAACAGCCTTGACGAACAGCTCGACATGGAGCGCGATTGCCAGCGCGAGGCAGGCCGCAGCTGCGATTACGCCGAGGGCGTGACTGCGTTCCTGGAAAAGCGCCCTGCCCAATTCCGGGGGGAATGAGATGAGCGATCAAGCGATGGCGCAGGCCTGCGCTGATGCCATGTGGGCCGAGGATCTGGCCTCGCAGCGCCTTGGCATGGTGCTGGAAAGCGTCGCCCCCGGCGCGGCGGTCCTCAGCATGGAGATCACGCCCGCGATGGTGAACGGCCACGGCACCGCGCATGGCGGCTATATCTTCGCGCTGGCCGACAGCGCCTTTGCATTCGCCTGCAACACGTATGACCAGCGCACGGTGGGCCAGCAGGCCTCGATCACCTATCTGGCCCCGGCCTTCGCGGGCGACCGGCTGACCGCCACCGCGACCGAACGCGCCCGCCAGACCCGCAGCGGGCTGTATGACGTGACCGTCACCAATCAGGACGGCACCCATATCGCCGAATTCCGCGGACATTCCCGCACCGTCAAGGGCCGCCTTCTGGGCGACTGAAGGCCCCACCGCCATATTCCGAGGGAGGACATCTTGGAACACCTGACCCCGCCGAAGGACAGCCTGGACCCGATCGAGATCGCCTCGCGCGACGAAATCGAGGCGCTGCAATTCCACCGCATGAAGCGGTCGCTGAAGCATTGCTATGAGAACTCGGATTTCTACCGCGCGCGCTTTGACGCGCATGGCGTCCACCCCGAGGATCTGAAGACGCTGGCCGACATCGCCAAGTTTCCCTTTACGGTGAAACAGGACCTGCGCGACACCTATCCCTTCGGCATGTTCGCCGTCCCGCGCGAGAAGCTGGTCCGCATCCACGGCTCGTCCGGCACGACCGGCAAGCCGACCGTGGTGGGCTATACCGCCAGCGACATCGACAATTGGGCGAACCTGATCGCGCGGTCCATCCGGGCGGCGGGCGGGCGTCCGGGCGACATCCTGCACAACGCCTATGGCTATGGCCTGTTCACCGGCGGGCTTGGCGCGCATTACGGCGCCGAACGGCTTGGCTGCACGGTCGTGCCGATCTCGGGCGGGATGACCGAACGCCAGGTGACGCTGATCGACGATTTCAAGCCGCGCATCATCATGGTCACGCCCAGCTACATGCTGTCGATCCTGGACGAGTTCCGCCGCCAGGGCCTCGACCCGCGCGAAAGCAGCCTCGAGGTAGGCATCTTCGGCGCCGAACCCTGGACCAACGCCATGCGCGAGGAAATCGAGCAGGCGTTCAACATGCAGGCCGTGGACATCTACGGCCTGTCCGAGGTGATGGGACCCGGCGTCGCGCAGGAATGCGTGGAAACCAAGGACGGGCTGCATATCTGGGAAGACCACTTCTACCCCGAGATCATCGACCCGGTGACGGGCGAGGTGCTGCCCGACGGCCAGATGGGCGAGCTGGTCTTTACCACGCTGACCAAGGAAGGTCTGCCGATGGTGCGCTACCGCACCCGCGACCTGACGCGGCTTCTGCCCGGCACGGCGCGGTCGATGCGGCGGATCGAAAAGATCACCGGGCGCAGCGACGACATGATCATCCTGCGCGGCGTCAACGTCTTCCCGACCCAGATCGAGGAACAGATCCTGAAATGCCAAGGGCTTGCCCCTCATTTCCAGATCGAGCTGAACCGCGCGGGCCGCATGGACAACATGATTGTCCATGTCGAATGCACCCCCGAGATGGCAACCGAGGACGCGCGCGCGAAATCCGCCAAGGAACTGGCCCATCACATCAAGTCGGTGGTCGGCGTCTCGACCCGGATCGAGATTCGCGACCCGAACGCGATTGCCCGTTCCGAAGGCAAGGCCAAGCGCGTTCTGGACAACCGCCCCAAGGCCTGAGCCCACGACCTGCGGGGTGGATGACACCGCCCCGACCACAGGCTAAATCCGAAAAGGGGGCCGAACCGCCCCCTTTCTTCTGCGACGATCCTTGAGGACGCACACCACCATGGCCCGAACCCGCGCACAGGATTTCGAAGAGAAACAACGCGTCATCCTTGACACCGCCGCCGAGGTCTTTGCCGAACAGGGCATGGAAAAGGCGTCCATGGCGCAGGTCGCGGCCCGCGCGCAGGTGTCAAAGGCGCTGCTTTATCACTACTACCCCAGCAAGGACGCGCTGATCTTCGCGATCATCACCACCCATCTGGAGGAACTCGACGCCTCGATCGAGGAAGCCGACGACCCTGCCCTGCCCCCCGATCAGAGGTTGCGCCGCCTCGTCGGCGCGGTGCTGGAGAATTACCGGGGCGCGGACAACCAGCACAAGGTCCAGCTGAACGCCACGGCCGCCCTGTCGGATGACCAGAAGGCGCAGGTCACCGCGCTGGAACGCGCCATCGTGCGGCGTTTCTCGCTGGTGCTGGACCAGATCAATCCCGGCCTGAACGACCGTGAAAGGCCCCTGCTGATGCCCGTCACCATGTCGCTCTTCGGCATGATGAACTGGGTCTATATGTGGTTCAAGGATGGCGGCCGCATCTCGCGCGAGGATTACGCCGACGTGGCCACGACCCTGATCCTCGAAGGCATCAAGTCGGTGCGCTAAGCCGCCGCTCGATCAGCAGCGGGTCGTATTCCGGCGCCTCGGCGCGGCGGCGGTCGGGCTCTGGCGCGTCCAGCGCGGTAGTGGGCGCCATACGGTCGCGCGCCTCCAGCGCGAGGCGCTGATAGATCGCGGTGCCGCGGGTCTTCCAGTCGATCTCGGCCTCGGTCAGCATCCGCACGACCTTGGCAGGCGATCCGACCGCCAGCGCCCCTGCCGGGATCTGCGCCCCCGCCTTGACGAAGGCCATGGCGGCGACGATGGCATTGGCGCCGATCTCGGCCTCGTCCATCACCACGGCATTCATGCCGATCATCGCGTTGCGCTCCACCCGGCAGCCATGCAGGACCGCACCATGACCGACATGGCCGCCCGCCTCGACCACGACATCCTTGCCGGGGAAGGAATGGACCACGCAGGTCTCCTGCACGTTGCAGCCCGTCTCGAGCACGATCCGCCCGAAATCGCCACGCAGGACGGCGCCGGGGCCGACATAGACCCCTGCCCCCACGATCACGTCGCCGATCACCGTCGCATCGGGATGCACGAAGGCCGCAGGATCGATCGCGGGCCGGATACCGTCCCAGGACCAGAGGCTCATTCCGCCGCCTGCGCCTGGCTGCCCCAGGTCTTGGCAACCATGGTCAGCACGTCATACTGCGCGGCCACCGTCCCGTCCTGTTTCGTAACCTGGCAATCCCACCGCACCTCGCCATGTTCGGCATTGGCGCGGGGGTTGATCTCCTTGCAGGTCAGGCGGACCTGCAGCGTGTCGCCGAAATAGACGGGCGCGAGGAAGCGCATGTGGTCCACGCCGTAATTGGCCAGAACCGGGCCGGGGGCCGGATCGACGAACAGCCCCGCCGCGAAACTGGCGATCAGATAGCCATGCGCCACGCGGTCGTCAAAGAACGGGTTGGCGCGGGCGGCATCGCTGTCCATATGCGCGTAGAACGTGTCGCCGGTGAAGTGCGCGAAATGTTCGACATCCTCTTGCGTGACCTCGCGGGCGGCGGTGACAAGCTGATCCCCGATACGCAGTTCGGCCAGCGACTTGCGGAAGGGATGGATGCCCGACCGCGCCTCGGCCCCTTCGGACCAGCGCCCGGTCACGGCCGACAGCAGCGTCGGTGCGCCCTGAACGGCGGTGCGCTGCATGTAGTGCCTGACCGCGCGCATGCCGCCCAGCTCCTCGCCGCCGCCTGCACGGCCCGGACCGCCATGGACCAGAGCCGCCAGCGGCGAGCCATGCCCGGTCGAGGATTTGGCCGAGGCGCGGTTCCCGATCAGCACCCGGCCATGATAGGGCGCAAGACCCAGCACGACCTCCTCGGCCAACCCCGGATCATTGGTGAACAGCGACGACACCAGCGAGCCCTTGCCCATCGCCGCCAGCGCGACCGCCTGTTCGGTGCCCTCATAGGGCAGCAGCGTGGCGACGGGGCCGAAAGCCTCGCAATCATGGACCGCTTGCGCGTTCGACGGATCGTCGGCGCGCAGCAGCACGGGCGCCAGATAGGCCCCTTCCTCCAGCCCCTCGGGCACGGCGTCCGGGTCGCCCGCCACGATGCGCGCCACGGCCTGCAATTCGCGGATGCGGGCGCGGACCTCGTCGCGCTGATCGCGGCTGGCCAGCGGCCCCATCCGCGTGCCCTCGGCATCGGGCAGGCCAAGCGTCGCGCTGGCCAGACGCGCGGCCAGCGCGTCCTGCAGGGCGTCGATATGGGCGGCGGGCACCATCACGCGGCGGATCGCGGTGCATTTCTGCCCCGCCTTCGTGGTCATCTCGCGCGCGACCTCGCGCACGAACAGGTCGAACTCCGGCGTCCCCGGCCCCGCATCCGGCCCCAGGATCGAGGCGTTCAAACTGTCGGCCTCCATCGTGAAGCGGGTCGAGTTCTCGACGATCGCCTTGTGCGCGCGCAGCTTGCGACCCGTCCAGGCCGAACCCGTGAAGGTCACGACATCCTGGCCGGTGACGTGATCCAGCAGATCACCCACCGAGCCGCAGATCAGTTGCAGCGCGCCTTCGGGCAGGATGCCGGTCGCGTGGATCGCGCGCACGACCGTCTCGGTCAGATAGGCGGTCTGGGACGCGGGTTTGACGATGCAGGGCATCCCCGCCAGCAGCGCGGGCGCGACCTTTTCCAGCATCCCCCAGACCGGGAAGTTGTAGGCGTTGATATGCACCGCGACGCCCTGCAACGGCGTCAGAATGTGCTGGGCGGAAAAGCTGTGATCCCTGGACAGAGGTTCGACATCGCCATCGGTCAGCACGCGCGTATTGGGCAATTCGCGCCGCCCCTTCGAGGCGAAGGTCAGCATCGTGCCGATGCCCCCTTCGATATCCACCCAGCCATCGGCACGGGTCGCGCCCGTGCGATAGCTTTCGGTGTAGAACTCCTCCTTGCGGGCCATCAGCGCGAGGCCAAGCGCCTTGAGCATCGCCGCGCGGTCGTGAAACGACATCGCCCGCAGGGCAGGCCCGCCGGTGCGGCGGCCCCAGTCCAGCGCATGCGCCATATCCAGTCCGGTCGCGTCGATATGGGCGACCAATTCGCCGGTCGCCGCGTCCAGAAGGGGCTGACCCTCGCGGTCGCCCCGGATCCAGCGGCCGCCGATCAGGCTTTCCAGGCGGCGGGGGGCTGTCATGCTCATGGTCTTGTCCTTTTTCTGTATCGTCTTACAGGCCGCATTCGGCCAGTTTCGCGGCCAGCAGCGCCTGCCATTCCGCGCGCAGCGCGTCATTGTCACGCCGCCGCAGGCCCATCTGCGCCAGGGTCGCGAAGCGCGCCGAGCCCGACAGGCCGAAGCCAGCCGCCACGCGCGGTGTCCAATAGGCGATGCTGGCGCGGGCGCCCTGTTCGTCGGTGGCGGCCAGACGCGCCAGACCTTCAAGGCCAAGCGCGGCATGACGCGCCTCGCGCGGGGCGATCTCGCGGAAGACCTCGGCCAGCGGAGCGTAAGAGATGCGGGTCAGTTCCGTCATCTGCACGCCCGTCGCCAGACCTTGCAGGACGTTCATCACCACCGCATCGGTCCAGCCGGACAGCGGATAGTGAAAGACCGACAGCCGCATGTCGCCCGATTGGCGCGCAGGCCCCAGATCGGCGTCGCGGGCCACGCGGGCGGCCCAGTCATGCTGGCGCTGATAGCGCGCCGTGTCGGTGCCGAAATCGCCCATCACGGCCAGCACGCGTTCCGCGTGATCGGCCTTTTCCAGCGTGATCCGGCTGGCGGCGATGCGTTCCTTGATGCCGGGCGCCCAGTTGATCGCGCCCGCGAACCCGGCCGAGGCCGCAAGCTGGCTGTCCACGAAGGACCCCATCAGGCGCAGCAATTCGCCGCGATAGCGCGCGGGCACATTGCCCGGCGCGGTCAGCACGCCCCCTTGGGCCAGGTATTCCTCGACCTGCATCACGTCATTCGTCATAGCTGACCACCACCTTCTGGCTGACGGGGAAGGCCTGGCAGGACAGGACATAGCCCGCCCGGACCTCGTAATCCTCAAGCGCGTGGTTCACGGCCATCTCGACCTCGCCCTCCAGCACCTTGCAGCGGCAGGTGGAACAGACGCCCGCCTTGCAGGAATAGGGCGCGTCCATGTCGGCGGCCAAGGCCGCGTCCAGGATCGACTGCCCCGAACGCGGCAGGGTCAGGGCGCGGGTCGTGCCGTCCAGCGTGACGGTGGCGGAAACGCCCTCGCCTTCGGGGATGGCGCTGGCGGACACGGCGCGGGCCTTGGCGCGGCCCGGCTGGCTGCTGGCGAACAGCTCGAACTTGATGCGATCGTCGGACAGGCCGTGGTCGCGCAAGCTGGCAGCGATGGCCAGCATCATCGGCTCGGGGCCGCAGATGAAGGCCGTGTCCACCGATTTCGGATCGATCCAGGCGCTGAACAGATGCGCCATCTTCTCGGCGTCGATGCGGCCGGTGAAGAGGTCGATCTCCTGCCCCTCCTGTTCCAGCACATGGATCACCGAAAGGCGGCCCAGATAGAGGTTCTTCAGATCCTCAAGCTCCTCTCGGAACATGATCGTGCTGATCTGGCGGTTGGCATAGACCAGCGTGAACCGCGATGCAGGCTCGCGCGCCAGGACCGTCTTGATGATCGACAGAAGCGGCGTGATGCCCGACCCGCCGGCAAAGCCCAGATAATGCCGCGCGGTCTCGGCATCCAGCGCCGTGAAGAACCGGCCCATCGGCGGCATCGCCTCGATCAGGTCGCCGGGCGCGAGGTTCTCGTTGGCCCAGGTCGAAAACGCGCCGCCATCGACGCGCTTGATGCCGACGCGCAGACAGCCCTCGTCGAGGCCCGCGCAGATCGAATAGCTGCGGCGCAATTCCTCGCCGTCGAAATCGCGGCGAAAGGTCAGATACTGGCCTTGGGTGAAATCGAACAGCGCGCGGTCCTCGGGGCGGGGCGCCAGCGTCACGACCACCGCGTCACGCGTCTCGCGCCGCACCTCGGTCACTGTCAGGGGATGGAAGCGTGCCATTGGGTGCGTTCCTCAGATGCATTTGAAATAGTCGAAGGGTTCCAGGCAGTCGGTGCAGCGATAGCTGGCCTTGCACGGGGTCGAGCCGAACTGGCTGACCTTTTCCGTCGCGTTCGATCCGCAGCGCGGGCAGGCGATCACCAGATTGGACGTGCCCGCCAGACGCGAGATGCGCCCCGCCAGCCGCCCATCCGCCGCCGTCCCGTCGATGGGCGGCGCGATGCCATAGGCGCGCAGCTTCTCGCGGCCTTCCTGCGTGATCCAGTCGGTCGTCCAGGGCGGCGACAGCTGACGCTTCAGCTCCAGCTTTTCGATGCCATGGGCGCGCAGGGCGGTCTCGATGTCCAGGTTGATGATGCCGGTCGCGGGGCAGCCCGAATAGGTGGGCGTGACCGTGACGACCAGCGTGTCGCCCTGCCAGGCCACGTCACGGATGATGCCCAGATCGGTCAGCGAGATGACCGGTATTTCGGGGTCCGGCACCTGGGCCAGCCAGTCCCAGACCTGTGCGGTATCGGGCGCGACCTGCATGGCGTTACCAGGTCGCGCCCGGATAGGCGCGCTGGAGGAACTGCATCTCGGCCAGGATATAGCCCAGATGCTCGCTGTGAACGCCGCGCTTGCCGCCGCCCGCGCCGGTCAGGCCGTGCTGCCAGACATCGCCGGGCAGGCGCAACGTCGCCTCGGCCATGACCTGTCCCACATTCCGGTCCCAGCCCGCGCGCAGGGAAGAGGGGGCTGCGATCACGCCCGCCTCGGCCAGCGCCCGGTCATCGGCGTCGTCGTGGAACATCTCGCCCGTATAGGACCAGAGCGCGTCCAGCGCCTTTTGCATCCGGTCATGGCTTTCAGCGGTGCCGTCGCCAAGCCGGATCACCAGATCGGCCGAGCGTTCCAGATGATAGGCGACCTCTTTTCTGGCCTTGGCCGCGATCTCGGCGATGCGGGCATCGGGAGAGGCGGCGGCGGCATCCAGCAATTCGATATGGAACGCGTCGAACAGGAACTGCCGCATCAGCGTGTGGCCGAAATCACCGTTCGGCCGTTCCACCAGCAGCAGGTTGCGGAAGGCGCCCGCGTCGCGCAGATAGGCAATGTTGTCGGCGGTTCGCCCCTTGCCCTCGACCTCTCCGGCAAGGCCCAGCCACAGCTGGCATTGCCCGATCAGGTCCAGCGCCTGGTTGGCCAGCGCGATGTCTTCCTCCAGCGCGGGGGCATGGCCGCACCATTCCGACACGCGATGGCCCAGGATCAGGGCATTGTCGCCCGTCCGCAGCAGCCATTCGAACAACGCATCGCGCGTCTGGTCCTGCGGGGCGGGCGCCCCCTGCCCCGCCTGCGCGGCGGCGAGTTTCTCGACCTCGGGGGTCATCACGTCAGGCAGCGAGGGCATCACATATGCCCCACTTCTTCGGGAATGTCGAAAAAGGTCGGGTGCCGATAGACCTTGGCGTTCGACGGCTCGAACAGCGGCCCCTTTTCCGACGGGCTGGAGGCCGTGATCGCGTTCGACGGCACGACCCAGATCGAGACGCCCTCGTTGCGGCGCGTATAGACGTCGCGGGCGTGGCGGATCGCGATTTCGGCGTCAGGCGCGTGCAGGCTGCCGACATGGCGATGGTTCAGGCCGTGCTGGCCGCGGATGAAAACTTCCCAAAGGGGCCATTCGCTGGACATGGGTTCCTCCCGATGATCTGGCAAAAAGGGGGCGGCGCGCGCCCCCGTGTCTATTCGGCGGCGATGCGCTGGCTGCGCGCCTTTTCGGCATGCGCCATCAGCCCGTCACGGAACCATGCCCCGTCCTCCCAGGCCTTGACGCGGGCGCCAAGCCGTTCGGCATTGCAGGGGCCGTTGCCGGCGATGACGGCGAAGAACTCGGACCAGTCGGGCTCGCTGAAATCATAGCCGCCCTTCTCCTCGTTCCATTTCAGGTTCTCGTCGGGGATGGTCAGGCCCAGATACTCGGCCTGCGGCACGGTCTGATCGACGAATTTCTGACGCAGCTCGTCATTGGTGTTCATCTTGATCTTCCACGCCATCGATTGCGCGGAATGGACCGAATCCTTGTCGGACGGGCCGAACATCATCAGCGAGGGATACCAGAACCGGTTCAGCGCATCCTGCGCCATCGCCTTCTGTTCCGGCGTGCCCGCGCACATCTTCATCATGATGTCGTAGCCCTGCCGCTGGTGGAAGGATTCCTCCTTGCAGATGCGGATCATGGCGCGGCTGTAGGGGCCGTAACTGGTGCGCTGCAACGGCACCTGGTTCATGATGGCTGCGCCGTCGACCAGCCAGCCCACCGCGCCCATATCGGCCCAGGTCAGGGTCGGATAGTTGAAGATCGACGAATATTTCATGTTGCCGGAATGCAGCTTCTCCAGCAGCTCGTCGCGGCTGACGCCAAGCGTCTCGGCTGCGGAATAGAGATAGAGGCCATGCCCCGCCTCGTCCTGGACCTTGGCCAGCAGGATCGCCTTGCGCTCCAGCGTGGGGGCGCGGGTGATCCAGTTGCCCTCGGGCAGCTGGCCCACGATTTCGCTGTGCGCGTGCTGGCCGATCTGGCGGATCAGCGTCTTGCGATAGCCCTCGGGCATCCATTCCTTCGGCTCGATCTTTTCGTTCCGGTCGATCCGCTCCTGAAAGGCGATCTCTTCGGGCGACATCTCTTCGCGCGATTTGGCGCCTTCGGATTTGACAAGCTGTGCATACATGGCGTGCGTTCCCTTCAGACCCGTTCGATGATGATGGCGATGCCCTGACCGACGCCGATGCACATGGTGCAAAGCGCATAGCGTCCGCCGGTGCGGTGCAGGTGATACATGGCGGTGGTGACAAGCCGGGCGCCCGACATGCCAAGAGGATGACCCAGAGCGATGGCGCCGCCATGAGGGTTCACATGCGGCGCATCATCAGGCAGGCCCAGATCGCGCAGAACAGCCAGCGCCTGCGCGGCAAAGGCCTCGTTCAATTCTACCACATCCATCTGGTCCAGCGTAAGACCGGCGCGGGCGAGAACCTTGCGGACCGCCGGAGCGGGGCCAAAGCCCATCACGCGCGGCTCGACGCCCGCGGCGGCCATGGCGACGATGCGGGCCTTGGGCGTCAGCCCTTGCGCGCGCGCGGCCTGTTCGGACAGGATCGCCAGCGCCGCCGCGCCGTCATTCACCCCCGAGGCATTCCCGGCCGTCACCGTCAGGTCGGGGCCGTTCACGCCTTTCAGGCGCGCCAGTTGTTCGACCGAGGTGCCGGGGCGCGGATGTTCGTCGGTATCAAAGACGACCGGGTCGCCCTTTTTCTGCGGCACATGGACCGGCACGATTTCCGTCGCGAAGATCCCGGCCTGTTGGGCTGCGGCCCAACGCGCCTGGCTGCGGGCGGCAAAGGCGTCCTGATCGGCGCGGCTGATGCCGTAATCCTCGGCCACGTTGTCGGCGGTTTCCGGCATCGAATGGGTGCCGTAGATCTTCTTCAGCGCCGGGTTCGGAAAGCGCCAGCCGATCGTCGTGTCGTAAACCGCATTGGCGCGGGAAAACGCGCTTTCGGCCTTGGGCATCACGAAGGGCGCGCGGGTCATGCTTTCGACCCCGCCCGCGATGACGAAATCGCAATCGCCCGCCTTGATGGCGCGCGCGGCCATACCGACCGCATCCATCCCCGACCCGCAAAGACGGTTCACCGTAGTCCCCGGCACGCCGACCGGCATCCCTGCCAGCAGCACGGCCATGCGACCCACATTGCGGTTATCCTCGCCCGCCTGATTGGCGCAGCCATAGATCAGGTCATCGACGGCCGACCAGTCGACGCCCGGATTGCGCTCCATCAGCGCGCGAAGCGGCAGCGCGGCCAGATCGTCCGCCCGGACCGAGGCCAGGGCCCCGCCATAGCGCCCGATGGGCGTGCGCACGGCGTCGCAGATGAAGGCGTCTTGCATTCCAGAATTCCTCCGATTCGTCCCCCGGCAGCGATTATTCATCGACCGCTCGGTCAGTGATACACCAGAAACATTACACGTCAAAGCAATTTTGACGCTGATCCGTAATGTTTCAAGACGCAGCGCGCGTCGGAACGGCGCACGGATCAGCGCAACATACTGATCCTGCTGCGACTTTCCTCGGTCTCTGCGGCAAGATGGCCCGCCATGTCCTCTAGCGCGGCGATGGCGGGCGCGGCCATGGGCGTCAACCGCAGATAGAGATCGCGGAACAGGACCCGCGCCGCGCTGCCCGACCAGTCTGCAGGCAACAGCGCCTCGGGCAGGAAGGGATCGCGCAGGACCGCGCCCCGATAGGCATGAACCAGCAGCAGCCGCAGCGTCAGCGCATCGGCCGCAGCGACATCGCCCCCCGCCAGCCCGTCCGCCACCCGCGCGAATTGCGCCAGGAACGCGTCATAGCGCGCGGCCAATCCGGCCAGATCCCAGAACCCGGCCAGGCCCGGCATAGCCTCGGGGTCATCATCGGCCACGCGCAGGATCAGCCGAGCACCGGGCGGCATCGCGCCCCAATCCGGCGCCAGCCAGCACGAGCCCCCCGCCGCGGCCATGTGAAACCGCCGCCGGATCAGATCGGGCACATCATCGACCGCCAGCAGCATCCACCCCCGAGGCCGTGCCGCCCGGTCGTAAAGCCGCCGCGTCGCGGCCGCGAATTCCGCCCGCGCCGCAGGGGCCAGCCGGTAGAAACTGCGCCGACCCTGCCGTTCGCCCTGCAACCGCCCCGAGGCGACCAGACGAGAGACCGCCGTGCGGACAAGGTTCTCGCTGATGCCAAGCCGGGCGCAGGTCTCGATCAGGCTGCCCATCCACAGAACCTCGCCGCGCGGAACGACGACATCGCCATAGACGGTCACGATGAAGCCGGGCGCGGCGACATCCAGTGCCTGCGCAAGGGCGGCGCCGCAAAAGCGCTCCGGCATGTCCATCGGCATGTCTCCGTCAGCTGGTCCGGGCTGCTTCTGGCCTATCGCGAGGGGCGGGACAACCGCAAGGCTCAGCAACTCCAGCGCCTTTGGGACACAAGACGATCACGCGAGCCCGCGCAAAGCCCGCAAGACCATCGGACAGATGTCCGTAACGCGCAGGTCCGCACGCTGCTATCCCGAACTTTTTTCTGAAATTCCCTCGACGCCCCGAAGCTGCGCAATGAACCGCGCCATTTCCCGAGGCTCTGGCGCAGTGCCGGTGTAGATCTCGACATAGGTCGGGATGCGCGCGAGACGCGTCTGAAGATCCTCCTCTGCCTGCATCGAGATATAGCCGATCTGAACAAGGTAGATGGCGCGGGCGCGGACATCGGCCACATCGGGCTTGTGCCCCCATCGCCGCACCATGGCCGTCAGAGCCGCAAGGCGCGCTGTATCGGCAGCCTCGACCCGGCGCATGACGTCCTGATCCTGCAGCGCCCAGCTGCGGATCGCAAATTCAAGCCGGGAATCGAAGGTGTCCGGTGACACGAAGCAGCCGATCACGTTCAGCATCGCCTCGGCCTGCGTCTCGGCATATTGCCGCGTCGCCGCGACCAGGGGCTCGGTCGTGCGGGCGGCCCATCCGTCCAGCAGCGCGGCCAGCAGCGCCTCGCGATCCTCGAAGAACCAGTAGAAGCTGGTCCGCGACAAGCCCAGCTGCCTGGCCAACGGCATGATCTTCACGGCATCGACGCCGTTCTCGATCAGGGCCTTGTAACCCGCCTCCAGCCAGCCGTCTCGCGAGCCCCGCCATCCGCTTGCGGGTTGGGAATGTTCGGTCATGTCGAAACCATATTCGGCACCGCCGACGGCTGCAAAGGAAATGTGCGTGCCAGATCAGCAACCAGACACCTCCGTATCTCTTTCTTGACGCCTGTGAACATTTCCATTCTTCTGGTCCCGGTTTCACAGAAAAGGCAGTTCCTTATGGCGCAAGATCCCCTTTTGCAGCCCTTCCAGCTGAAGCATCTCACCCTTCGCAACCGGATCATGATCACCAGCCACGAGCCTGCCTATCCCGAGGACGGGATGCCCAAGGGGCGCTACCGGGCCTATCATGCCGAGCGGGCCAAGGCCGGGGTCGCGCTGACCATGACGGCCGGTTCGGCGGCGGTCTCGCGCGACAGCCCGCCGGTCTTCAACAACATTCTCGCCTGGAAGGACGAGGTCGTCGGCTGGATGAAGCAGTTGGTGGACGAGTGCCACGACCACGGCGCGGCGGTGATGATCCAGCTGACCCATCTGGGCCGGCGCACGCGATGGGACAAGGGCGACTGGCTGCCCGTGCTGGCCCCCAGCGACGAGCGCGAGGCCGCGCACCGGGCCTTTCCCAAGCGGCTGGAGGACTGGGACCTCGCCCGCATCAAAACCGATTTCGCCGATGCCGCCGAGCGCATGAAGGCGGCGTGCGTCGATGGGATCGAGCTGGAAGCCTATGGCCACCTGCTCGAACAGTTCTGGTCGCCCCTGACGAACGATCTTGAGGCGCCTTACGGCGGCAGCCTCGAGAACCGGCTGCGCTTTACGACCGAGGTGCTGGGTGCGATCCGAGAGCGCTGCGGCCCGGACTTCATCATCGGGCTGCGCTACACGGGCGATCAGGTCCTGCCCGGCGGGATGACCGAGGCCGAGGGCCTGCGCGTGTCGCAATTGCTCAGGGACAGCGGGCTGGTTGATTTCCTGAACGTGGTGCGCGGCCATATCGACACGGATGCGGGCTTGACCGACCTCATTCCCGTGCAGGGGATGCGAAACGCGCCGCATCTGGACTTTGCCGGCCAGATCCGGCGCGCGACCGGCTTTCCGACCTTCCACGCCGCCAAGATCCCGGACGTGGCGACGGCGCGCCATGCCATCGCCTCAGGCCTTCTGGACATGGTGGGAATGACTCGGGCGCATATGGCCGACCCACATCTGGTCAGAAAGGTGATCGAGGGGCGCGAGGACGATATCCGGCCCTGTGTCGGCGCGAATTACTGCCTCGACCGCATCTATCAGGGCGGCATGGCCTTCTGCCTGCACAACGCGGCGACCGGCCGCGAAGAGACGATGCCGCACGACATCCCGCCCGCACCGGCGCCGCGCCGCGTCACCATCGTCGGGGCCGGACCGGCAGGGCTGGAGGCCGCCCGCGTCGCCGCCGCGCGCGGACACAAGGTCACCGTCTTCGAGGCCGCCGACCAACCCGGCGGACAGGTCCGCCTGACCGCCCGGCAAGAGCGGCGGCGCGAGATGATCTCGATCATCTCCTGGCGGATGGCGATGTGCCAGAAGCACGGCGTCACCTTCAACTTCAACACCCTCGCCGATGCCGATGCCGTTCTGGCCACAGATCCGGATGAGGTCATCATCGCCACCGGCGGGCTGCCGCATACCGAGGTGCTGGCGACGGGAAACGAGCTGACCTGCTCGGCCTGGGACATCCTGTCGGGTGATGTGAAGCCCGGCGCGAATGTCCTGATCTTTGACGACGCCGGCGATCACGCAGCGCTGCAGGCCGCCGATGTCATTGCCGCGACGGGGGCGGCGGTCGAGATCGTGACCCCGGACCGCAGCTTCGCGCCCGAGGTCATGGCGATGAACCTCGTGCCTTACATGCGCAGCCTCCAGCGGCGGGACGTCACCTTCACGGTAACCTGGCGGCTGATCTCGGTTTCGCGCGAGGGCAATCAGCTGCGGGCCACGCTTGGCAGCGACTATGGCGACATGACACGGCAACGGCTGGTCGATCAGGTCGTGGTGAATCACGGCACCCGGCCGCTGGATGAGTTGTATTTCGACCTCAAGCCGCTGTCCCGCAACCTCGGCGAGGTCGATTACGAGGCGCTGGTGGCAGGCAGGACCCAACCCGAGGCAGGGCAGCCCGGGTCCGGCTTCCGCCTCTGGCGGATCGGTGACGCGGTGGCCGCGCGCAACACTCATGCAGCCATTTACGACGCGTTGCGGCTGACAAAGGATCTCTGACCGTCAGCGGAAGAACCCCCGTTGCCGTCGCATGATGCGACGGCAACGGGGCGGCATGTGCAGTCCGTCGAGAGCGGGCCCTTTTCGCTGGCCGGTTCGGCCAGCGTTCTGCAGCAATCGCGCCAGTCAGATCCTGATCGTGCTGCGCCAGAGCGGCAGCCGAAAATACTGCGTGACACGGCAGTGGGGATGGTAGTATGGTAGCATGGAGAGCAGGAGAAGATGTTGGAACCGGGTGAAGCGATCCAGCCAAAGTTCGTGAGCGTCGTGGATCAGCTGGTCGAACGGTTGCGCGTCGCGATCATCAACAACATCCTCACCCCCGGCACGCGGATGTCCGAGGCCGAGGTTGCGCTGACCTACGGGGTCAGCCGCCAACCGGTCCGCGAAGCCTTCATCAAGCTGGCGAACGAGAGCCTTCTGGATATCCGCCCGCAGCGCGGCACCTTCGTCGCCAAGATCTCGCTGCCGCATGTGATGGACGCGCGCTTCGTGCGCGAGGCGGTCGAGGCCGACATCGTCAAGCTGCTGGTCGCAGCGCCCGACCCGGCGATGATCGCAGATCTCCGACGCCAGCTTGTGGCTCAGCAGCAGCTGGTCGGCGGCTCGGCGCGCGACTTCATCGAGGCCGACGAAACCTTTCACCGGACTCTGGCCGAGGGCGCCGGCAAAGAGCGCGCCTGGCAGGTCGTGGTCGAGATGAAGGCTCAGATGGACCGGGTGCGCGTCCTGTCCAGCATGCATTTCCCGGTCGACAGGCTGGTTGCGCAGCATCAGGCGATTGTTGATGCCATCGCGGCCGGAGACGGCGCAACGGCAGAGCAGCAGCTGCGCCTGCATCTGCAGGGCATCCTGCGGGACCTGCCCGTGATCAAGCAGGAACGTCCCGAATACTTTCTTTGATGCCGGACCACCGGCGCCTTGATCCTTGGAGGAGGATAATGACGATGAACACGATCACCGGATTTCTGGCGTCCTGCGCGCTGACCGTTCTGGGCGGCGCCGCGATGGCGCAGGAGGTGACGCTGAAGCTCGGCCACCTCGCAAATGAGGACAACATCTGGCACAAGGCCGTCGTGAAGTTCGCCGAAGAGGTGGACACCCTGACCGAAGGCCGCGTCGCGGTCGAGATCTACCCCAACGAATCGCTCGGCAAGGAGATCGACCTGATCAACGGCATGCAGCTTGGCACCGCCGACATGACCATCACCGGGGAAAGCCTGCAGAACTGGGCGCCCACGGCCGCGCTGCTGGCCCTGCCCTACGCCTACCAGTCGCTTGAGCACATGGACGAGGTCGCCTCGGGCGAGATCGGCGACCGGATCGAAGCCGAGATCATCGAGAAGGCCGACATCCGCCCGCTGACCTATTTCGCCCGCGGCCCGCGCAACCTGTCGGCCAACCGCGAGATCACCACCCCCGCCGACCTGAACGGCTTCAAGCTGCGGGTGCCGAACGTGCCGCTGTTCGTGGCCGCCTGGCAGGCGCTTGGCGCGAACCCGACGCCGATGGCCTTCTCCGAGGTGTTCACCTCGCTGCAGAACGGCACCATCGAGGGGCAGGAAAACCCGCTGGCCCTGTTCAAGTCAGGCGGCTTCTACGAGGTCCAGCGCGTCGTGAACCGGACCGAGCATGTCCGGTCCTGGATCTACCTGGCCATCTCGGAACGCAGCTGGGACCGCCTGTCCGAGGATGACCAGGCCGCGCTGATGGAGGCCGCCGCCCGCACCCAGACCTACGAGCGCGAGCTGTTCCTGGCGGACGAAGAAGCGCTGGTCGCCGATCTGGAAGGCCGTGGCGTGACCTTCCACGATGTCGATCAGGCCGCCTTTGCCGAAGCCGCACGTGATGCCGTGCTCGGCGCCGTCGCGGCCGAGATCCGCCCCGTCGCGGAAGAGATCTTCAACCGCTGATCAACCGGGCCCCGCCCCGCGGCGGGGCCTCTTTCGTGGGAGGGGATGATGACCAAGGCGTTCAAGCGGCTGGAAGGCTTCTGCCGGCTGCTGATCTTTGCGGCTTTCATGATCCTGATGGGTTCGGTCCTGCTTCAGGTGTTCTCGCGCACCTTTCTCAGCACCGCGCCCGTCTGGACCGAAGAGCTGACACGCTTCTGCCTGATCTTCATCGCGGCGCTCGGGGCGGGGCTGGCCTTGCGCAGCGGCGACATGGTCAACGTCGATCTCATCTGCGAGAGCCTGCCGGGCCGGGGACCCTTCGTGCTGCGTCTGGTCTCGGCCGTGATCACGGCGGGCTTCGCGCTTGCGCTGCTGCCGGCGGCCTGGGCCTATACCGCGATCGGGGCGCGCCAGACCGCGCCGTCGCTTGGCTGGCGGATGGATTTCATCCACGCCTCGGTCATCGTGCTTTTCGTCACCCTCGCACTCTGGGCGCTGCTGCGCGTGCTGGAGATGCTGACCAGCCGGCATGACGGCCGCCCGATCCCCACCTCGGAGGACCATTGATGGGCCTTGCGCTGCTTCTGGGCACGTTCGTGCTGGGCCTTGTCATCGGGCTGCCGGTGGCCGTCACGCTTGGCCTGTCCTCGATGGCTTACCTGCTGTTTGCCGACATCCCGCTGGTCGTGATTCCGCAGAAGATGTATGCAGGGATGGACAGCTTCGTGCTGCTGTGCATCCCGGGCTTCATCCTGGCGGGCAACCTGATGAACGCGGGCGGCATCACCGAGCGGATCGTGCGCTTTGCCAACGCCCTTGTCGGCTGGATGCGCGGCGGGCTGGCGCAGGCCAATATCGCCGCCTCGATGCTGTTCGGCGGCGTCTCGGGCACGGCGGTGGCCGACGTCGCCTCGGTCGGCGGGATGATGATCCCCGGCATGAAGAAGGTCGGCTATCCCGCGCCCTTCGCGGCGGCGGTGACGGCGGCGTCCTCGACCGTCGGGCCGATGATCCCGCCAAGCGTGCCGATGATCATCGTCGGCTCTCTGTCCGGCCTGTCGGTCGGCAAGCTGTTCCTGGCGGGCGCGGTGCCGGGCCTGATGCTGGGCGGCATGATGATGATCGCCACATACTTCATCGCCCGCCGCCGCAACTTTCCGCGCGAGCCGTGGCAGGGCGTGCGCGAGCTGCTGTCCTCGTTCACCGGCGCGGTCTGGGCGATCGCGATGACGGTGATGATCGTGGGCGGGCTGCTGATCGGCATCACCACCCCCACCGAAACCGCCGTCGTGGCCAGCCTCTATGCCGCGATCGTCGGGCTGTTCGTCTATCGCGAATTGCCTTTGCGGCGCATCCCCGGCATCATCGTCAACAGTGCCATCAGCTCGGCCGGGATCCTGGTGCTGGTGGGCACCGCGAACGTCTTCGGCTGGATCCTGGTGGCCGAACGTATCCCCCAGATGCTGGCCGACGGCGTCCTGTCCGTCACCCAGAACAAGATCATCGTGATCCTGCTGATCAACCTGCTGCTGCTGTTCGTCGGCATGTTCATGGAGACGATCGCCGCGCTGATAATCCTGTTCGTGCCCTTGCAGGCACTGGCAGCCGCCGTCGGGATCGACCCGCTGCATTTCGCGGTCTTTGCGGTCCTGAACCTGATGATCGGACTGACGACACCACCGGTGGGCGTGTGTCTGTTCGTCGCGTCGAACATCGCGCGGCTGCCCCTGTCGCCGGTGATCCGCGCGATCACGCCCTATATCATCACCAATATCATCGTCCTTCTGCTGGTCAGCTACATCCCCGCCCTGTCGACCTGGCTGCCCAACACGCTGATGCCCTGAGGCCCACATGACCGTGACCCACACCAACCGCGTCGTCTGCCTGCACGCGCAGGACGACCTGAGGCTCGAAACCCGAACCGCCGAAACCCCCGGCCCCGGAGAGGTGCTTGTCGCCGTCATGGCTGGCGGCATCTGCGGCTCGGACCTGCATTACTGGCTGGAGGGCGGGATCGGCACGATCCGGGTGCGTGAACCGATCATCCTGGGGCACGAGGCCGCGGGGCGGATCGCGGCACTGGGCGCGGGCGTCGCCGGGCTTTCGGTGGGCCAGCTTGTGGCGATGAACCCCTCGCATCCCTGCGGAGCCTGCGAATTCTGCCAGCAGGGACTGGAACGGCACTGCACCGCGATGAAGTTCAAGGGCTCGGCCATGTATCTGCCCCACCAGCAGGGCATGTTCCGCGACCGCATGGTGATCGGCGCCGGCCAGTGCCACCCGCTGCCTGCCGGAATCGCGCCGGGCGCCGCCGCCTGCGCCGAGCCTCTGGCGGTCTGCCTGCACGCCGCCCGCCGGGCCGAGGACGTGTCGGGGCCGCTGACCGGCAAGACGGTGCTGGTCACGGGTGCGGGGCCGATCGGCGCGCTCTGCATCGCGGTGGCACGCCAGCGCGGGGCCGCCACTATCCTCGTCACCGACATTCAGGACGCCACGCTTGCCGTTGCCCGCCGGATGGGCGCCGACCATGCGATCAACACCCGCACCGATCCCGAAGGGCTGGCCCCCTGGCGCAAAGGCAAGGGCCAGGTCGATCTGGTCTTCGAATGCTCGGCCGCCGCGCCTGCCATCGCCGACGCGGTGTCCTGCCTGCGCCCCTTGGGCACGCTGGTGCAGGTCGGCGTCGCCGGCCCGACCGCCCTGCCCCTGAACGTGATGGTCGGCAAAGAGATCCTGTTCGTCGGCTCGCAGCGTTTCGACGTCGAATTCGCCGAGGCCGTCCAGCTGATCGGGTCGGGCGCCATCGATCCGCGCCCGATGATCACCGGCACCTATCCCCTCGAGCAGGCGCAGGCGGCCTTCGACGCGGCCCGCGACCGCGCCCGCTCGGTCAAGGTGCAGATTGAATTCGCCGCCGCGAGCGGCCCTGACGACAGTGAGATGACCGCATGAGACAGACCTGGCGCTGGTTCGGACCCAAGGACCTCGTATCCATCGACGACATGATGCAGGCCGGGGTCGAGGGGGTCGTCTCGGCCCTCCACCACGTCCCCACGGGCGAGGTCTGGACCCCGGACGAGATCGCGCAGCGGCAGGCCGAGCTTGCCGTGATGAAGGACGGTGCCCCCTCGGGGCTGGCCTGGGAAGTGGTCGAGAGCCTGCCGGTCTCCGAGGACATCAAGCGCCAGAGCGGCGACTGGAAGCGCCACATCGAGAACTGGAAGACCTCGATGCGCCACCTGCGCGAGGCGGGGCTGGAGGTGATCTGCTACAACTTCATGCCGATCCTGGACTGGACGCGCACCGACCTGGCCTGGCGCCTGCCGAACGGCGCGACCTGCATGCGTTTCGACGCCATCGACTTTGCCGCGTTCGACCTGTTCCTGCTGCAGCGGGACGGCGCGCCCGATGACTACACCCCCGAAGTGACCGAGGCCGCCCGCGCCCGTTTTGCCGACATGTCCGAGGCCCGCAAGGCAGAACTGGCCGGCAACGTCGTCTTTGGCCTGCCCGGCGCGGCCGAGCGCATGTCGATGGAGGACGTCAGGACCCATCTGGCCCGCTATCACAGCATCCCGGCCGACCGGCTGCGCGGCCATCTGGTCGATTTCCTGGCCGAGGTTACGCCCCTGGCACAGGAACTGGGGATGCGCCTCTGCTGCCACCCCGACGATCCGCCCTTTCCCCTGCTGGGCCTGCCCCGCATCATGTCCACCGAGGCCGATTACAAGGCGGTGATGGATGCGGTGGATCTGCCAGCGAACGGCATCACGCTCTGCACCGGCTCGCTTGGGGCGCGGGCGGACAATGATCTGCCGGGAATGATGCAGCGGCTGGGCGACCGGGTGCATTTCCTGCACTTGCGCAACGTCGCGCTGGAAGAGCGGCGGCTGGGCGGCTCGTTCCACGAGGCGGCGCATCTTGAAGGCAATACCGACATGGTCGCGGTCATCGCCGCCGTGCTGACCGAAGAGCAAAGGCGCCGCGAGGCTGGCCGTCCCGACTGGCAGATCCCGATGCGGCCGGATCACGGGCAGGATATCCTGGACGACCTGAACCACCGCGCGCAGCCGGGCTATCCGGCCATCGGGCGGCTCAAGGGACTGGCCGAACTGCGCGGCATCATGACCGCGCTCAGCCATCCGCTGTCCGCCGGTTATCTGCAAGCGCAGAGAAAGGATGAGACCCTCTGATCGCGGCGGCAAGGCGGTGGCCCCCTGCCCCGCCTGCCAGAGCATGTGCCGAATCATCCCGCGCTGAAAATGGATGGCGATCTCGGCTCGGCAAACAGACGCTATCGTCCACGACCACCGTTCTGAACAGCGCTTTGGCGCCCTGAAGGTTCTCCTCTGAAGCCTGCCCAGGGCGACAAGGCGACAGAATCGCGCCTGCCCTGCCGTGGCAGCCCTCGGTGTTCGACCCTTGGTCTGATGATGATCCCCAGCACCCTGGAAACGCCAGCTTGCGCTAACAATACCATTAAGATACCATTGATACGGCTCATAGCCCTGATTTTGCTCACTATTATCGTAAGTATAGGCTCCATTTTACCATTGGTATTTATTTGGTATTCTTTCCTTACGATTTGATAGTCACGCGATTAGACACGCCATGCATCCGGATCCGGCGGATGGATGTTCGATAGGAGGAATGACCATGTGCGCAGTCACATTACTTGTTCCGCTTTCATTGGGTTTGACGGCCGCGGGTTTGGCGGCGCTGATTTACAGCCTCTATTGGGTAAGCAAGCAATTCGCCCAGAGAGATTGCGGCGAGACGTTCGGCGCAGAGGTCGTCCGACGCCTCGATAAGCAGGCGGTTGGAGAGGTCGCTGATCTCGAACGAAACCTACGCGATCACAGTGACTGGAACAGTTCGGACTTCTCGACAGCACGGCCCCTGGGCATCAGCCTCGATTGAAAGGCCGACCTTCTGATGCCAGGTTCCGCGAGGCTCACAGGCATGACAGCCATTCGCCGTGCGGCGCCACGGGCGGCCTGATCCGCGCCGACCCGACGCTGACAAGCGTGATCCAGTTTCGCGCCGTCCGGGCGAAACTGGATCACGGGGTCCGCATCCGCAGAAGGATGAGGTCAGGGCGCAACCCCGATAAGCACGCACGTGCCCGCGTCGAGTGCGCTTACGCCGTGCGGAGACGGTGCTGGTTGACGGCTCATGAGTGGGCGAAAGACAGGCCGTTGAGTTTGTCTAATCCGCGCCGCCGCGCTAGGCAAAGCCGAAGCCATAAGGAAGCCCGCATGACCCTTTCGCCCTACCTTGTCGGCCTGATGACTGGGCTCAGCCTGATCATCGCCATCGGCGCGCAGAACGCTTTCGTGTTGCGCCACGGGCTGCGCGGCGAGCACGTTCTGGCGGTTTGCCTTACCTGCGCGCTATCCGACGCAATCCTGATCGTGCTGGGGGTGACAGGATTCGGACGGATCACCGCGCTTCTGCCCTGGCTGGCCGAGGTGATGCGCTATGCGGGTGCGGCCTTCCTGATCTGGTATGGCGCACGCAGCCTGCGTTCGGCCCTGTCCTCTGACGCGGCCCTTGTCGTCGAAGCGCGACGCAGCAGCGACGGTCCGGGGCGGACAATCCTCGCCTGCCTGGCGATTACCTGGCTGAATCCCCATGTCTGGCTGGATACGGTCGTGCTGTTGGGCGCAATCTCGACCCGGTTCGACGACGCCCGTTTCGCCTTTGCTGCGGGCGCCGTGTCGGGGTCGTTCCTGTTCTTCTTCGCTCTGGGCTATGGCGCGGCGCTTGTGCGTCCGGTCTTCGCGCGGCCCTCGTCCTGGCGGGCGCTGGAATTCGTGATCGCGCTGGTGATGTGGGGGATCGCAGCAGGCCTTTTGCTCGGGGCCTGACATGTTGTCAGGCGGCCGTAGCGGCGCGAATACCCAGCCAAGACGCAGCTTTGATTGCTTCAAACTTGCAAGTCATATCATCACTAACCATAGTTTATGATGATTACTTGGGAGTCATCGATACGAAGCTCCGGCGGCAAGGCCGCCGGAGCTTCCCCGCGGGGAAGGGTCACTCTATCTGATCGAGCATAGCCGCGACCGCCGCTTCCAGTTTGCGGCGGTCGATGGTCGAGAAGTCGCGGGCCAGACGGATCTCGAGGCGTCCGTCTGCAGCGATGCACTTGGCCGTTCCTTGCGCCCGTTGCAGCTGAAAGCTGGTCTTTGCTTTGACCGCCTCGCGCGGTTCGGGACCGGTTTTGGGCACGGTTACGCGTTCGGGCATCTCACCCCCCTGCCCCGCATAGCGGCGCAGCACGGCCAACTCGTCAGTAATCGACCGCGTATCCCAGTCACGCAGTTCCGACTTGATCGCCGCAACGATGCCCGGCACGTCGGACAGACGTTGCGCCAAAGCCAGCCCAAGCGCGCGCGGGATTTCCTGCGGATACATCAGGGTCTCGCCGAGCCTCTCGACCAGCGGGATGAAGTTCCGGATATAGCTTCGCTTCTGATAGCCGGCCGACTTGAACAGGATCGCCACCGCCTTTTCGGGGTCGCTCTCAGACGTCAGGGGGTCCATGGCGTAGTGCAAGGCCAATTGCGCCATTTCGGCGAACGAGATGTCCTTGCGGACCATGTTCTCGTCCACCATCCGGCGATAGAGGCTTTCCAGCGCATCCCCCCGCGCGGCAATCCCCGCCGGAATCCGGCCCCAGGTCTCGGCATCGCCGGTTTCGTCCAGAAGCTGTCGATAGGCCGACAAGCGGCGCCAGCCCTGGATCAGCTCGTAGCGGCCATCTTCGGTCGGCTCGACCCGGATCGGATTCGACAGGCCGATCTCGCGGATCGAAGCCACAAGCTCTGCCAGTTCGAAATCCGCAATGGGGCGCCGGTCGCGGATCAGTTTCTGCGTATCGATGGCATCCAGTGGGATCATGTCGGTAATCAGGCCTGCACGCTTCAAACGGACATGTTCTTGCGCAAGCGCGTCGTTTTCGGCGCGAATCCTGGCCTCGATCTCGGCCCGGTCACGCGCGGATTCCACCGTTTCCGAGATGGCCGCAGCCATCGGACCTCGACGCTGCTCCGCTCGCGGGGGCGCCTCGTTCTTCCCTGCGGGGAAGTCTGGAACATCGTCCTGCGGCAGATCGATATCAAACATGCGACGTTTGCGGCTCATGCCTGACCCTCCTGCTCGGCCCAGGCGCTCAGAACGTGGCCCCTGAACTCTTCATATGCCTGATCGAACGTCGCGCGCGCGCGACGCCATGTTCCCCGCGTCATCTCGCGATAATCAATCTCATAAATCGAGCTGAGAAAACGCCCGGATTGTTCGACGGCGCGCGTCAACTCGATCGGATGCTGCGCCACCCTGTCGCCAAACACCTGCCGAAAGGCGCCGAACATCGCCTGGTGCAGCTCGTTCGAAGGCTCATAGCGCGTCATGAGGAAGCGGATATCGGCAAAGACCTTCGGCAGCGCGATCTTCCCCGTGGGGAAGTTCTCGAAGCCATGGGACAGATCCTCCAGCGCCTCTGCAAGCTGTCCGATGAAGCTGGTTGTCGAATCGTATTCCCAATAACCGGGGCCGGAGGGGATATAGAGCATGTCCGCCGCAAAGACCGCGTTCATCGACTGATACCCGATGGCCGGGGGGCAATCGAACAGGATCAGGTCGTAGGCGTCGTCCGCAAGGGAATCGAGGAACCGCGACACCGCGCCAAAGAAGGTCCATTCCGGATTGAGATGGCGGTACTGGGCGCTGGCGAACTCGACAAAGGCGGCGTTCGCGCAGCTGGGAACGATGTCGATCGTCGGCCAGGCGGTCGGCTTGATGAAGTCGGCCACCCGCAACGAGCCAAGACCCATGTCGCGGATCGACGCCGGAAGCTTGCGTTGGGGCAGGGCGGTCCCGGACTCGGCACCGGCGCTCGCCGCGTTCATCCGGTCGGTCTCACGCTCCAGATCGCGGGCCATGATGCCCCAGACGGTATGGTCCTCGCCGACATCGGTCAGACCCATGGAATGTGACAGCGTCGCCTGGGGGTCGAAATCAACAACCAAGACCCGATACCCGTCCAGCGCCGCCGCATGGGCGAAGTGCAGCGCGACAGTGCTCTTGCCCGCGCCGCCCTTGAAATTGGCTATCGCTGCGCGAAAGGCACGCTTGCCTTCGGGGCGGGGGGGCATCAGGGACTTCTTGTTGACGCGGATGCGACGGCGCAGTTCGTTCACCTCTTCAAGGCTGAACCACCTTTGGCGGCCATCCTCCTCGACTTCCCCGAGGGGAAGGTTCGGATCGGCCGCGAGCTTGCCGCGAAATGTGGACTGGTTCATCCGAAAGATGAGCTCTGCCACCTCCCAACTCGAAAACCGGCGCAGGGTCTTCTCATTCGCGGGGCTGAAGGTCTGCCGCCGGATCCAGCCCTGCATCTTCAGCGATTGAGCCTGCAACCGTGAGAGGTCTTGATGGGTAAACATGATCTGCCTGTATTGAAGGACGCAAATTACTGCCGGCCTTCCTTTTACGCCTTATTTGCGCTTTTGGCAAAAGCGTTGTTGAATGAATCCAAGTTGGCGCGTTTTCCAGCGATTGCTGCCCGAATCGCCTCTGGACCAGGACCTGCCACACGCCGCGCAGCGCCGTCGTAATCGCTGCATATGGGGGACAAACCCGGGGGGCCACCCATCGATTGGGTGACATCAGCGTCGAAATAGGGGACATTCAGTGCGTCACCCTATACCATTAATACCGGATTCTTTTATCCTTTCGGAACGATGACCTGCGGCTTCCGGCAATCTGCTTGACAGAATCGTGTTTCAGGACGCTAATGACCGAAGAGCGATGAAAGACGTTTGAAAAGCGCCCTCAACATCGCCGCAGCAGCAACCGGCCAAGGGATCAACCCGGCCACCGGGCAGGAGCAGAGATGCAGGTCATCAAACCCGTCGGGCGTGACGCCGCGGCGAAGAAATACGACATCCTGTCGGCGCTGATGGCGCATGCCTTGGCCGGTGGCCCGGTCGCGCAACGACTGGTCCTGCGTCTCATGGCCCTGATCACCACCCGCTATAACTGGCAACGCGACGAATTATGCATGGGTCAGCGAGAGATAGCGCGTCTCTGGTGCGTGGACGAGCGAACGGTGAAGCGCGACATGGCGCAGCTGCGCGCGATGGGTTGGCTGCGCGTCAAACGGCAGGGGGCGCGGGGCAGGGTGTCGGTACTGGGCCTCGATCTGGAGCGGATCCTGCTGGATACGCGCCCGGCCTGGCCCAATATCGGCGAGGATTACGTCGCACGGATGGCCGAGCGCGGTGGCGAGGGGAACGCAGTTCCCCAGCCGGACGCCAATGTCGTTCCGTTTCGCAAGACCGTTCCTTCATCCGAGCCGGGGCTGTGGGGGCGGATGCGGTCGGTCCTGCATGCCGAGGATGCGGTGATCTACGGCGCCTGGTTTGCGCCCCTGATCGAGGTTGATCTGGCCGAGGGCGTGCTGACCCTCGCCGCGCCCTCGCGCTTTCACGCGACTTATCTGCGAACGCATCTGATGGGGCGGCTTGAAATGGCGGGGCGCAGGCTCGACCCCGCCCTCCGCAGCCTGCGGATCGAAGCGCCCTAGGGCGCTGGACAGGGCAGGGGGGCGGACTTAAGGCTTCGACATGCGGTTTGATCTGATCATCTTCGATTGCGACGGCGTGATCGCCGACAGCGAAATTCTGTCGGCCGAGGTGCTGATCGACCAACTGGCCGAACTGGGCATCACCGTCACGGCCGAGGATGTGCGCCGCGATTTTCTGGGGCGCAGTTTTCCCACCGTCGCAGCCGGCATCCGCGCGCGGACGGGCAGGGCGCTTCCCGCGGATTTCGAGGCCTCGTATCGCGCGCGCCTACTGGCTCGCTTCGAGACCGATCTGCGCGAGACGCCGGGTTTCTCGGACATGTTGGCGGATCTGGCGCGGCCCTGTTGCGTGGCAACCTCTTCCAGCCCGCCGCGCGTTGCCCGGACGCTGTCGGTGCTGGGCCTGACGGCCCGGTTCGGGACGCATGTCTTCACCGCCTCCGAGGTCGCACGGGGCAAGCCCGCGCCCGATCTGTTCCTGCATGCCGCCGCCCGGATGGGCGCGGCGCCGGACCGGGTTCTGGTGATCGAGGACAGCCCGCCCGGGATCGAGGCCGCTCGGGCAGCGGGGATGGCGGTCCTGCATTACGGCGGTGGCGCGCATCTTGCGCAGATCGCCGCGCCGACCGGCGTGCAAGGTTTTGCCGACTGGTCGCGCTTTGACGCCATCCTGCGCGCGATGGAGGGCGCATGACCCAGCCACCGACCCGCTTTACCCCCGAGGCCACGCGGCTGGACGACGCAGCGCGGGCAGGGTGGCTGTACTATGTTGCGGGCAACACCCAGGACGAGATCGCGCGCAAGCTGGGCGTCAGCCGCCAGAGCGCGCAGCGGCTGGTCGCCATGGCCGTGTCCGAGCGGCTGATCAAGGTGCGGCTGGATCACCCGATCGGGCGCTGCATGGACCTGGCCGCGCGCCTGTCCGAGCGCTACGGGCTGGCCGGCTGCGAGGTCGTGCCCTCGGACCCGGAAGCGCCGGACCTGCTGACCGGGCTTGCCATCGCTGCCGCCGCCCTGCTGGAGCGCGTGCTGA
The DNA here is from genome assembly GCF_052379855.1 of Paracoccus sp. NSM. NCBI lineage: Bacteria > Pseudomonadati > Pseudomonadota > Alphaproteobacteria > Rhodobacterales > Paracoccaceae > Paracoccus > Paracoccus sp. NSM. The sequence goes on from NZ_JBQTCG010000004.1 coordinate 174,980, forward strand.
AATCGCCCGAAAGGCGCGTCATCAGCCTGGGCACCGGACGCAACCTGCGCGCCATGGTCGAGCAGCTGCCCCGCATGTCCTGCCCGCAGCATGTCGTCGTCTCGCGCCTGGGAAACATGATGGAGGACGGTTCGGCCACCGCCTATAACGCGACGATCCGGCTGGCCGACCGGATCGGCGCCCCGCATTACCCCTATCCCTTGCCGGTCCTGGCGCCCGATCCGCAGGCCCTGGCCGCGATGCAGGCGCAGAAGGGCGCGCGGAACACGATCAGCCTGTGCGAGAATGCCGACCTTTCGCTGGTGGGCGTGGGTCAGATGGACCCGACCGCACCGCTGCATGTGGACGGCTTCCTGTCTGCCGCGGAACTGGACGAGTTGGCTCGCGCCGGCGCAGTGGGCGAGATCACCTCGTGGGTCTATGACGGGGCAGGGCGGGTGCTGGATTGCGCCTTCAACCGCCGCGTCGCCTCGGCCCCGCTGCCTGCCGCGCCGGAACGGCCGGTCTGGGCGGTCGCGTCGGGCCAGACCAAGCTGCCGGCGATTCGCGCGGCGCTGATCGGGCGGCTCGTGAACGGGCTGATCACGTCAGAGGCGACGGCCGAGCGGCTGCTGGCCTGACCGTCGATAATCGCTGAAAAAGCAGTGAATTTCACGCGCCTCCATCATGGGCGTTGACAAGCTGTGTCTTCGCGCTGAATATTTGCCCATCGGAAGGGCAAATGCCCATCCGCAAGGGAGGATAGCATGAAGACGACATTCCGCGCCCTTCTGGGCGCCACGGCGCTGTGCGCCGCAGGCAGCGTCGCCGCGCAAGAGAACGTGACGCTGACGATCGCCACGGTGAACAATGGCGACATGATCCGCATGCAGGCGCTCACCTCGGACTTCACCGAAAAGCACCCCGGCATCAGCGTCGAGTGGGTCACGCTGGAGGAAAACGTCCTGCGTCAGCGCGTCACCACCGACATCGCCACCCGCGGCGGGCAATATGACGTGATGACCATCGGGACCTACGAGGTTCCGATCTGGGGCGAACAGGGCTGGCTGGTCTCGTTGAACGACCTGCCCGAGGAATGGGATGCCGATGATCTGCTGCCCGCGATCCGGGGCGGCCTGACGGTGGATGGCGAGCTTTACGCCGCGCCCTTCTATGGCGAAAGCTCGATGGTGATGTATCGCCGCGACCTGATGGAGGCCGCAGGGCTGGAGATGCCCGAGGCGCCCAGCTGGGACTTCATCAAGGAAGCCGCCGCCGCCATGACCGACCGCGACGCCGAGGTCTATGGCATCTGCCTGCGCGGCAAGGCGGGCTGGGGCGAGAACATGGCCTTTCTGACCGCGATGGCCAACAGCTACGGCGCGCGCTGGTTCGACGAGGAATGGACCCCTCAGTTCGACAGCCCGGAATGGCGCGCGACGCTGGACGATTACCTGATGCTGCTGAACGAATACGGCCCTCCGGGTGCGGCGAATAACGGCTTCAACGAGAACCTCGCGCTGTTCCAGCAGGGCAAGTGCGGCATGTGGATCGACGCCACGGTCGCGGCCAGCTTCGTGACGAACCCCGCCGATTCGACCGTGGCCGACAGCGTGGGCTTCGCGCTGGCGCCCGATAACGGGCTGGGCAAGCGTGGCAACTGGCTGTGGGCCTGGTCGCTTGGCATTCCGGCGGGCAGCCAGAAGGTCGATGCCGCCAAGCAGTTCGTGGCCTGGGCGACCTCCAAGGAATACACCGCGCTGGTGGCCGAACGCGAGGGCTGGGCGAACGTGCCGCCGGGCACCCGGCAGTCGCTTTACGACAATCCCGAATATGCCTCGGTTCCGTTCGCCCAGATGACCCTGGACAGCATCAACGCCGCCGATCCGACCAACCCGACGGTTGATCCGGTCCCCTATACCGGCGTGCAATTCGTGGCGATCCCGGAATTCCAGGGCATCGGCACGGCGGTCGGCCAGCAATTCGCCGCCGCCCTGGCGGGGCAGGCCACGGCCGAACAGGCGCTGTCGAACGCGCAGGCCCTGACCACGCGCGAGATGACCCGCGCGGGCTATCCCAAGTAAGGCGCGCCAGAACGCCTGAGGGGGCGCGCGCCCTCGTTCTGAAAGCGCGCCCCCATCCCTGACGCAAACGACCTGCCAGAGGTGCCTGCATGTCAACCAAGGCTTCACGCACGGCCGCAAGGCTGATGATCTCGCCCGCCGTGATCCTGCTGCTCGGCTGGATGATCGTGCCGCTGTCGATGACGCTGTATTTCTCGTTCCTGCGCTACAACCTGTTGATGCCCGGCATGGAAAGCTGGGCGGGTTTCGAGAATTACCATTACTTCTTCACCGATCCCGCCTTCATGGCCGCGCTGCGCAACACGCTGGTGCTGGTCGCGGGCGTGCTGACCATCACGGTGATCGGCGGCATCCTGATCGCGCTGCTTCTGGACCAGCCCTTCTGGGGGCAGGGCATCGTGCGGCTGCTGGTGCTGGCGCCCTTCTTCGTGATGCCCACCGTCTCGGCGCTGGTCTGGAAGAACATGTTCATGAACCCCGTGAACGGGGTCTTTGCCTGGCTGGCGCGCAGCGTCGGGTTGCAACCCTATGATTTCCTGACCCATGCGCCGCTGGCCTCGATCATCGGCATCGTGGCCTGGCAATGGCTGCCCTTTGCCGCGCTGATCCTGCTGACCGCGCTGCAATCGCTGAACAGCGAACAGATGGAGGCCGCCGAGATGGACGGGGCAGGGCCCTTGGCGCGGTTCTGGTTCATCACCCTGCCGCATCTGGCGCGCGCCATCACGGTTGTGATCCTGATTCAGACGATCTTCCTGCTGTCGATCTTCGCCGAGATCCTGGTGACGACGAATGGCGGACCCGGCACGGCCAGCACCAACCTGACGTTTCTGGTCTACATGCAGTCGCTGCTGCAATTCGACGTGGGCCTTGGTTCGGCGGGCGGGGTCGTGGCGATCATCCTGGCCAATATCGTGGCGATCTTCCTGATGCGGATGATCGGCAAGAACCTCGACGCGTAAGGAGGAACACATGCCCCGTGCCGTCACCAATCGCCGCAAGGCCGTCACCACGCTGATCGCCTGGACCATCGGCCTGCTCATCTTCTTTCCGATCCTCTGGACCGTACTGACCAGCTTCAAGACCGAAGCCGACGCCATCGCCATCCCGCCGAAATTCCTGAACTTCGACTGGACCCTGGCCAATTACGTCACCGTGCAGGAGCGGTCGAACTATTTCCGGCACTTCTGGAACTCGGTCGTGATCTCGCTTGGCTCGACGCTGATCGGCCTGCTGATCGCGATCCCCGCCGCATGGTCGATGGCCTTCGTGCCGGGGCGGCGGACGCGCGACATCCTGATGTGGATGCTGTCCACCAAGATGCTGCCCGCCGTCGGCGTGCTGGTGCCGATCTATCTGCTGGCGCGCGATACCGGGCTGCTGGACACGCGCATCCTGCTGGTCTTCGTGCTGACGCTGATCAACCTGCCGATCATCGTCTGGATGCTCTATACCTATTTCCGCGAGATCCCGGCCGAGATCCTGGAGGCCGCGCGAATGGACGGCGCGACCCTGCGCTACGAGATCCTCTATGTGCTGACGCCCATGGCGATCCCCGGCATCGCCTCGACGCTGCTTCTGAACGTGATCCTGGCCTGGAACGAGGCCTTCTGGACGCTGAATCTGACCGCCGCGCGATCCGCGCCGCTGACGGCCTTCATCGCCAGCTATTCCTCGCCCGAGGGGCTGTTCTACGCCAAGCTCTCGGCGGCCTCGACCATGGCGATCGCGCCGATCCTGATCCTGGGCTGGTTCAGCCAGAAACAACTTGTCCGCGGCCTGACTTTCGGCGCGGTGAAATAAGGGGCCATCATGGGACGCATCACCCTTGAGAACGTGACCAAGAAATTCGGCGAGGTCGAGGTGATCCCGCCGCTTGATCTGGACATCAATGACGGTGAATTCGTGGTCTTCGTCGGGCCTTCGGGCTGCGGGAAATCGACCCTCTTGCGCCTGATCGCGGGGCTTGAGGATACGTCCGGCGGGCGCATCCTGATCGACGGCAAGGACGCGACCGCCCTGCCGCCTGCGCGGCGCGGGCTGGCGATGGTATTCCAGAGCTACGCGCTTTATCCGCATATGTCGGTCAGGAAGAACATTGCCTTTCCGATGCGGATGGCGGGCATCCCGCAGGACGAACAGAACCGCCGGATCGAGGCCGCGGCCAAGGCGCTGAACCTGACCGATTATCTGGACCGCCGCCCCGGCCAGCTGTCGGGCGGCCAGCGCCAGCGCGTCGCCATCGGCCGGGCCATCGTGCGCGAGCCCTCGGCGTTCCTGTTCGACGAGCCCTTGTCGAACCTCGACGCGGCCCTGCGCGTGGGGATGCGGCTGGAAATCAGCGAGCTGCACAACCGGCTGAAGACCACGATGGTTTATGTGACCCATGATCAGGTCGAGGCGATGACCATGGCCGACAAGATCGTGGTCCTGCATGCGGGCCGCATCGAACAGGTCGGCAGCCCGATGGAGCTTTACCGCGCGCCGAAAAACCTGTTCGTCGCGGGCTTCATCGGCAGCCCCCGGATGAACCTGCTGACCGGACCCGTCGCCGCCGAACATGGCGCCGCGACCATCGGCATCCGGCCCGAACATATCGGCGTCTCGGCCACCGAAGGCGCGTGGAAAGGCCGGATCGGCGTCAGCGAGCATCTGGGCAGCGACACGTTCTTCTATGTCGAGGACACCGGTCTGGCCGAGACGATCACCGTGCGCGCGGGCGGCGAGATTGACCTGCATCATGGCGACACCGTCTGGCTGACGCCCGACCTGTCGAAACTGCACCGCTTTGACGACCGGGGCCTGCGGCTGCCCTGACCGCCCGCTTTTTTCGCAAACCTTGGCCCGGCCGCATCGGCGGCCCGGCGCCGCATGACGAAAGGTCCGACCATGGCCATCCCCCTGACCGAGGCCGCTCTGGCCCAATTGCCCGACGGCGTCGCGCGCCCCTCCTATGATCGCGCCCGCCTGACGCCTGGCATCCTGCATGTGGGCGTGGGCAATTTCCACCGCGCGCATCTGGCCTGGTATCTGGACCGTCTGTTCGCCTTGGGCGAGGGGCATGACTGGGCGCTGATCGGCGCGGGCGTGCGCGCGGGCGATCAGGCGATGCGGGATCGGCTGGCGCGGCAAGACTGGCTGAGCACGCTGGTCGAGCTGGACCCGGCGGGCCTTTCGGCGCGCATTCTGGGACCGATGATCGATTTCGCCGCCGTCGAACCGCAGGCCGTGATCGCCGCCATGTCGGACCCGCGCATCCGCATCGTTTCGCTGACGATCACCGAGGGCGGCTATTTCGTGGATGCGCTGAGCGACGGCTTTGACGCCGCGCATCCCGACATCCGGCATGACGCCGCCCATCCCGACGCGCCGCGCACGGTCTTTGGCATGATGCTGGCGGCGATCCGTGCGCGCAGGGCAGGCGGGATCGCCCCCTTCACGGTGCTGTCCTGTGACAACCTGCCGGAAAACGGCCATGTCGCGGCGCGCACGCTGGCGGGCCTTGCCCGGCTTTCCGACCCCGCGCTGGCCGACTGGATCGAGGCGCATATGGCCTTTCCGAACTCGATGGTCGATTGCATCACCCCTGCGACCAGCGACCGCGAACGCACGCTGGTGCGCGACCGCTTCGGCATCGATGACGCCGCCCCCGTCGTCTGCGAACCCTTCCGGCAATGGGTGCTGGAGGACAATTTCCCCCAGGGCCGCCCCGCGCTGGAGAAGGTGGGCGTCGAATTCGTTGCCGATGTCGCGCGCCACGAGCTGATGAAGCTGCGCATCCTGAATGGCGGCCATGCGGCGATCGCCTATGCCTCGGCGCTTCTGGGCCATCACTTCGTCCATGACGCCATGGCCGATCCCGACATCCGCGACTGGCTGATCGCGCTGGAAACGCGCGAGATCATCCCGACCCTTGCCCCCATTCCGGGCGTGGATTACGGCGCCTATCTGGACCTCATCGTCTCGCGCTTCTCGAATCCGCGGATCGGGGACACGATCCCGCGCCTGTGTCTGGATGGGTCGAACCGGCAGCCGAAATTCATCCTGCCGACCCTGCGTGACCGTCTGGCGGCGGGCCTGCCGGTCGAGGGGCTGGCGTTGGAGGTGGCGCTGTGGTGCCGCTATTGCGAGGGCGCGACCGAGACGGGCGAGCCCATCGCACCGAACGACGACGCCCACGAGATCCTTCGCCGCCACGCGCTGACCGCGCGGGACGATCCGGCGGCCTTTCTGGCCAACGCCGCCGTTTTCGGCGAACTGGGCGCTGATCCCACCCTGCGCTCGGCCTTCGCCGATCAGCTGAACCACCTGCGCCAAGGCGGTGTGCGCGCCGCCCTGACCCGCTATCGCGACGCGCGCTGACGCGCGATCCGTTACGATTCTGCCCGGCATTCGCGCAACTCAGGCGTTTGTCGGGCATCTATTCCAACAACCAAGTTCATCAGTCCCACGAAGCCAGAGGATTCCCCGCGGAATCGCTTTGCTTCGTGATTTTTTTGTCATGCATGAACGGTAGGGTTCACCGATGAAGCCCGCGATATTAAACTGAACAGAATAGTATTCTTTTGGTTGACGGAGGATTAGAGCAGACATAAGGCTTGGGCCGGGCGCGGTCCGGATGATGTGGTGAAGAGTCGTCGGTTGATCGTTCCCCCCTCGGTTCCGGGGCGAGCATGTTGAAGTGAGAGGTCCGTCCGCGATGGGTGCCGAAGGTCAGAATTACGCGCTGTTCGTCGATCCCGATATTTCTGCCGATTGCCGCAATCTTCTGCCCTCGGGCATGGTCGTGCTGGGCTCTGCCGATGCGGACGAACCCGCGCCGGCGCCGGGCCGGTCCTGTCTGGCGGCCCTTGTCTCGCCCCTGAACGCGCCCGGCTGGCGGGTGCGGTTGCGCGAAAAGGGCCTGGCCGATCTGCCAGTGATCGAGGTCGATCCCGCCTCACCCGAGCGCGCCAGCCAGAACCTGTTCGGGCTGCTCAGCCAGCGGATGCAGGCAGCCGAACGCGAGTTGGGCGAGATGCGCGCGGCCTCGGCCATGCTGCGCCGCGAGGGGCAGTCGGACAAGACCCGCTTTCGCGCCATCGAAAGCTTCCTTTACGCCCTGGGCGAGCCGCAGATCGCGCGCAGCCTGTCCTGGGATCCGACCGGCGTGATCGGTCACATGACGCGCGACACCGTGCTGGTCCAGCGCCTGCCCATCGACGCGGTCAGCATCACGGCGGTCGATCTGTGGCTGCCCGACCTGCCGCGTAACCGCGATCTGGGCCTGACGGTCGCCGTGATCGACGCCAAGGGCGAAACGCTGGAGATGACCGAGGCCTATGGCGGGCAGGAAACACGCTCGGGCTGGGTGCGCTATCTGCTGGACGCGCCCCTGCCGGGCGATCCGCGCAATTGCTCGCTGATGCTGCGCTATACGGGGGCGGCGCGGCTGGCGGTGGGGATGGGGCCGCGCGTGCCCGATCCGCGCTTTGCCGCCAAGGGCGACGGCTTCGACAGCGACATGGTGCTGGCGCTGCGCGTCTGGAAGGCGGTCGCGGGCGCCTCGCTGCCGGACGAGCCGCTGGTCCTGCACTCGCCCCTTGGCGACGGGCGCCATGCGCGCTTCCTGTCGGCGGGCGAACTGCCCGAGCCGGAGCTGTTCGCCAAGCCCGCCTCGGCCACCGACTATGTCACCGCCGATTACTGGGAAAACGAGGATGCGATCATGGTCCATCCCTCGCGCAGCGGCCCGGTCTGCGCGGTGCTGCGCGATGTCGCGCTGCCGAAGCTGAGCCACATCACCGCCGTCGTGACGGTGGGCCATCCGCAGGCGCCGAACCTGAACCTTGCCGTGGGCGTGGCCCCGGCCGGGCTGGTCGGGCGCGACGGCTTCTGGCAGGGCCGCATCGGCCCCTGGGTTCACGGCCTGCCCGCGCTTGGCTGGGCGCAGGCGCATTGCGTCCCGTCCGAGCCGATCCGCGACCGGGCCGACATCTTCCTTGCCGCCTCGCTGGCCCATGACGGGCCGAACGACCTCAGCTGGGCGCTGTTCAGGGGCCTGCGGGTCGTGACCGGCGCGCCGCTGGACGAGGCCGAGGAATGACCCCCGCCCGCCCCTGGCATGTGACGGTCATCATCCCGGTCAAGGGGCATCCGGTCCTGATCGACGACGCCATCGCCTCGGTCGAGCGCGAGCTGGAGGCCGGCGTGATCCGCCGCCTGATCGTGGTCGAGGATGGCTGCACACACGAGGAAACCCGCCGCGCCATGGCCGCATGGCAGGCGCTGCTGGGCGCGTCGATGATGGTCCTGCATACAGAGAATGGCGGCCTCAGCCGGGCGCGCAACCGCGGGATCGCGGCGGCGTTGGATCTGGACCCCGATCTTGATGCGATCTTCCTGCTGGACGCCGACAACATGCTGGCCGAAGGCGCGGGCGCGCGGATGGGCCATCTGCTGTCGGGCTGGAAAGAGGCCGACTGGTTCTATCCCGATTTCGATTTCTTCGGCCAGAACGGCCACTACATCACCGAACCGAAATTCGACCTGCTGCTGGCCGCCGAGGCCAATCCCTGCGACGCGGGCAGCCTGATCCGGCGCCGGGTGCTGGATGCGGGCGTGCGCTTCGACGAAGGGATGAGGCAGGGCTACGAGGATTGGGACTTCTGGCTTCAGGCCGCCCGCCTGGGCTTTCGGGGCCGTTCGGCGCGCCAGCCCTTGCTGCATTACCGCAAGCGCCCGGTCAGCATGCTCAGCCGGTCCCATGCGCAGGATGGCGAATTGCGCCGCTACCTGCACCGCAAGCATGACTGGCTTTACCGCCTGCCCGAACTGGTCGCGCTGGAGGCCGAGCATTTCCCCCGCTTCGCCCTGATCGAGGGTGAAGGCCGCAAGGTGACGCTCTGCGTCGATCCGCTGGCGCCCAAGGGGGGCGACTGGCGCGCGCTGGAACGGATGATCATGGCGCATCTGGCCGATCCCCACGCCAATCACGCGCCCGCCTATCTGGTCTTTCTGCGCGAGGGCGTGGCCGACCATCTGACGCGGATGCGGTTGATCCATGCGATGCTCTGGACCTGCGAGCGCCGCGTCGAGCGTTCGGGCCGCGACATGGAGCTGTTCTTTCTGGATCACAGCGACGATGGCAGCCTGTCGCTTGTCACCGATGGCGGCAATCCCGAACGGCCCGCCGATGCGATCTGCCTGTCCATCTCGGCGCTGGAGCGGATGGTGCGCGACCCCGACGAGGATTGGCTGCGCCGTCTCGACAGCCTGCCCCTGCCTTGCGAAACGGAAAGCTGGTCGATCCGCTGTCCGCATTGGCTGCTAGAAAGCGGCGGCAGCACCAGCGCGGCCGAGATCATGCGCGCGGCCCTTCTGTCGCTGGCGCGCAGCCCGTGGCGCGGGGCGCTGGCGCAGGACTGGAACTGGCGCGCCCCCGGCGGCGCCATCCGGCGCGAGCGCGTCGTCCAGATCCCGCGCGGCGCGGTCGAGGGCGGCATCGCCATGCCGCTGCTGAAGCACGATGATGTCCGCGACATCGGCATCGTGCTGCCGATCTTCAGTTTCGGCGGGGTTGAGAAGGTCGCTGCCAACATCGCGCGCGAATTGCAGGCCGATGGCTACCGGCTGCATCTGTTCGTCATCAGCGACCGCCCCATCCATGCCGAGCCCTGGGCGCTCGAGCCGTTCTCGACCGTGAACTGGCTGCCCGACGCCGATGCCCTGGACTGGAGCGGCGAGGAATATCTGGGCACCGCAGAACCCGCCTGGGGCGGCGGCATGCAGGCGCCCGACCTGCTGGGGTTGCTGGCCTCGATGGATGCGGTGATCAACGCGCATTCGGGGGCTCTGCACAAAGTCGCCGACGGGCTGCGGCGGCGGGGCGTGCTGATGATCGACCACGAGCATCTGGTTGAGCAGAGCACCTATGGGCGCGGCTATGGCCCCCCCCATCTGGCGCTGGCTTATGAGCAGGCCTACGATCTGTTCCTGACCTGCTCGGAAACGCTGCGGCTGTGGATGCACGGCAATGGCATCCCGGCCGAGAAGCTGATCGCCGTGCCGAACGCGCCGGGCTATCCGATGAGCGCGGCCGAACAGCGCTGCATCACCGGTTTCCGCGGCAATCCGCATGGCCGCCGCGCGCCCTTGCGGGTGCTGTTTCTGGGGCGGTTCGATCGGCAAAAGGGCATCCGGCGGCTCTGCACGATCTACAACGTGCTGGCTGAAAGGCTGCCGCAGGTCGATCTGACCATCGCCGGGCGCGCCGTGGTCGAGGATCAGGGCCAGCAGCTGAGCTGGCCGCCTCAGGTCCGCTTTCTGGGTCCGGTGCTGGGCCCCGAGGCGCTGACGCGGCTTCTGACCCAGACCGACATCCTGGTCCTGCCGTCCTATTTCGAGGGGCTGCCGCTGTCCGTCCTTGAGGCGCAGCGCTGCGGCGTCGTGGTGCTGGCCGCCGAGGCTGGCGCCCTGCACGAGGCGATCGACGAGGGCCGCACGGGCTTCATCGTTCCCCAGGACGAATGCGAACGCCACATGATCGACCGGATCCTGGCGCTGGACCGCGACCGCGACCTGCTGGCCGAGATCAGCGCCCGGACGGCCGGCCACAGCCGCACTTGGCGCGATGCGACCACGACCCTGCGCGGCTGGTTGCAGGAACGTCTGCCCCTTTCCCCTCCGGTTGCCGAACGGCAGCCTCGTTCCCTCCACCTGACCTGAACGGATTGACCAGATGCCGACCATTTACGATTGTGCCGTTCGCAGCTTTGAGGCTGCCGCCGCCGTGCTAATGTCCTTGCAACAGCAGCGCACCAACCTTGTCGCCGAGGCGGGGCGCTGTCTCGACGGCAGGCCCAAGGTGCTGCTGGACGAGGGTTACAACGCCCTCGCATCCAAGGTCGGCATCTGCATCCCTGAGGATGCGCGCGCCGAATTCGCGCAATCCGAAGACGGGCAGGGGTTGGAATTCCGCAATTCCGGCATGACCTGGATGACGATCGAGGGCCAGCTGCCCGAAACCGAGGACGAGCGGACCTGCTATCTGGACGCCCGCGCCTCGTTTCCCGCGCCCGTGATCGCCGACGTCTTCCTGCGCGAGTTCAAGGCCGATGGCAGCATCGCCGACAGCCTGCATCAGGAATGGGTGCTGGGCGCGCATCGGGAAGCCCTGTGCAGCCTGACGCTGCCGCCAAGCGCCAAGGGCGTGAACGGGCGCCGCGTCATCATTCATCTGCGCCAGCCGCCGCTGCGTTTCGCGTTCGAGAACCTTGCCCTGACGGTTGTCTGAGACCGCCGCGCCCCTTGTTGAACGGACGATCCCCGTGGACCTGAAGCTGCATCTCGATTTCTGTTTTTCCGTCTCGGCCGACAGAGTCCTGGCTGCGGGCTGGTCGCCCCGGCCCCAGCCCGAGATCGTCCTGCACGCCGGACATGCCTCGGTCCCGCCGGTGCTGCTGCGGCGGTTTCCGCGCCGCGACCTGCGATCCCTGTCGCCGATGGGCTTTCTGGCGCTGTTCGATCTGTCGCAGGAACCCGGCGCGAACGATCCCTCCGAGGATCTGTTTCTGGGGATGGGCAAGGAATACGTGCCGATCACCGATGACCGGCTGGCCTCGGACATCGCCAAGATGGTCGAGATCGGCGTGGACGAGGCGTTCTTTTCCTATATCCGCATGATCGCGCGGGGCGAGGTTCCCGCCCCCGGACAACCGATCACGCGCAAGGTCGTGAACCGCATTCTGGCGGCCCCCCGGCTGGAACGCGAAAGCCAGGATCATGCGCTTGGCATCGACCGGGCGCTGATCGGGCCGGACGGGCAGGGCATAGCCACCGGCTGGTTCCTCGGCGCGAACCGGCAGGCCGAGACGATGACCGCGCTGGTCATCTGCGATGGCCGCATCGCGCCGGTCGATCTGATGCAGGCCAGCCTGCCGCGCGCCGATCTGGCGGCCTATGCGCCGCGCTATGCGTTCAGCGGGCGCGATGGCTGGGCGGCCTCGTTCCGGCTGCCGCAGGCGCCCAAGGCGCAGCCGCGTCTCTTGCTGATGCCGCCGGGCCATCTGGATCATTCCGGCCATCTGGCGCCCCTGGACATGGTCCAACCTGCCGAGGTCGCCCGTCTGATCCTTGAAACCGGGCAGGGCCTCGAGGATCAGGCGCTGGCCCGCCGCCTGCACCGCAACGCCCTGCCGGCCGAGATCCCCGCCGCGCCGGTGCTGTCCATTGCCACCGATCCCAAGGCGCCTGTCCTGCTGGTTCTGGATCACGACCTGAACGATATCGACTTGCGCGACGTGCTGCGCCGCGTCACCGCCGTCCTCGAGCGCCCGCTGACCGTCCACCTGCTGCGCCCCGCCCTGACGCCCGCGCTGGACCAGGCGCTGGCAGGCGCGGCGCGCGAGGCGGCGGCGCCCCTAACGCTGGCCGGCTGCGCCCTGACCCCGCCCGAACCGGGGGGGCACGATGGGCTGGCGATCTTCGCGCGGTCCTCGGTTCTCTTCCATCTCGACCCCGAAATCCTGCTGGCGCCGCTGGAGAAGTCGCTGCTGCTCGCGACGCTGGACCCGATGGCCGCCCTGCCCGGCGGCGGGGATGAGGCCGCGTTGCAACGCCGTTTCGCCGCCGACCGCCCGCCCTTTGCCTGCTGCGGCAGCGCGGCGGCGCTGCTGGCGCCCTTTGCGTTACCCTCGGCCTATCTGACGCCCGAGGCAGGCTGGCGCGCGCTGGCCCTGCGGGCCCTGGCGCAGGACGAGGCGCGCATCATCGCCGCGCCCGCCCAAGGCTTTCTGGCGGGCAACCGCGGCCCCTTCTGCCAGAGCCTGATCGAGGGCGTGGGCTGGCACGAATTCGACGGCCGTTCGGCCCTTTTGCTGACCGAGGCCGCATGACCCGCATCGTGATCGTATCCCATTCCCACCCGGCGCTGCGCTATGGCGGCGGCGAGGTCGCGGCCTATCGCCAGTTCCAGCACCTGCTGGCGCAGGGCGAGGATGCCTGGTTCGTCGGCTCGACCATCGGCCCCGAGGACGCGGCGCGCTTCTTCGGCCCCGGCCAGCGCGTCCTGGGCTTCTCGGACCGCGATTTCTGCATGCGGGGCATGGGGATGGACAGTTTCTCGATGGAGCATCCGCGCATCGAGGACGAGGACTGGACCCTCGATTTCCTGTCCTCGCTTCAGGGCGATGTCTATCATTTCCATCATTTCTGGAACATCGGCGCCGGCACGATCCGTCGCCTGCGCGGCCTGCGGCCCGAGGCGCAGATGATCTGCACCCTGCACGAGATGACCGCGATCTGCGCCAATCACGGCCAGATGCTAAAGACCTCTGGCGAGCTGTGCCACGCGGCATCCGATGTGGGCTGCGCGGCCTGCCTGAACCGCCCGCCGGTCGATTTCGCGCTGCGCCGCGCCCGCATGGCCGAAATGCTGGACCTGTTCGACGTGCTGCTGTCGCCCAGCCGCTTCCTGGCCGAAAGGTTCGAGGGCTGGGGCATCCCGGCGGGCCGGATCTCGGTGATCGAGAACGGGCTGGACCATCACGACCCCTTGCCCGAGACGACCCCCGAAAGCCTGCTGCATCGCAGCCGCCGCTTTGCCTTCTTCGGGCAGGCGACGCCGACCAAGGGGCTGAACGTCCTTGTCCGCGCCGCCGAGTTGATCGAGGCTGCCCCGCCGGCCAATCCCATCACGCTGGAGGTCTATGGTGTCACCGCCGAGGCCTTTTCCGCCCTGTGGCCGGGGCTGAAGCCGCCAGAATGGATGCAGTTCCGGGGCCGTTACCGGCCGCAGGACTGCGTCTCGATCATGCAGCGCTTTGGCTGGATCATCATCCCCTCGATCTGGTGGGAGAACTCGCCCGTCGTGATTCAGGAGGCGCGGGCGGCCGGTACGCCGATGATCGCCTCGGATATCGGGGGGATGGCGGAAAAGACCGAGGGCTGGGGCATCCAGTTCCCGGTCGGCGACCCTGCCGCGCTGGCCACCGCGATCCTGTCGGTCCACGACCGTCCCGAGATCCTCGCCGAACACATCGCCCGCATCGAACCTCCGCTGGACATGGCCGGGTTCAATGATGCGTGGACTAAGCTCAGAGTCTGAAGGAGCGGACAAAAATGCGAACTGATTCCACCGCAGCGTTGATTCGCACAAACAGAATCGGGGATGTGGAAATTCAGCTTTACAACTACCTGAGGCAGTACTTTGACGACCGTGTATTCATCGTACTTGCCAACTTTTCAGGTTCGACGATCGTGCCAGACAGCATGGCAGCGAACGTCATAAAAATCGATCACGCATTGCTCTCTGAAATCGAGATTCCGTATTTCGATGGAATTGCATGGGTGTGCGGAGATATTTTTTATTACGCCGCTTTGCACCGGATTGGAAAACGTTTCGACTTTTTCTGGCTTGTTGAGAATGACGTCGTTATAAATTTCGATAACCCATCGGATTTTTTCTCGGGATTCGTGACGGCTTCTCATGACTTTCTGGCGCCAACCCTAGGCTCAAGGGGGCCGGATTGGTACTGGACCAACGCCGCAGCCAGATGGCTTGAGGTTTCCGAAGTCAAAGGCTGTCTTTTTCCCATTACGCGCATGTCAGCTCAGGCAGTCCAGCACCTCGCTCTCAAACGGTCGCAGCAATTTATTGCTAACCGTGATATGCTACTACAGTCAGTTGAAGGCCGGATTCCAAATGATGAAGCGTTTTGTGCGACAGTTCTTCATCGGGACGGATTTCTTTGCGCGGATATGAAAAATTTTGCGCCGGAAAAGTGCTTTTCGATTGAAACGTTTCATTCTGATTATCCCGTGATGCCTGAAGAAGCCCGGTTGGAGTCCAGGCGCGGCAGGGTTCTCCACCCGGTTCGGAGCGGCGAGGCGGCACGCTGGAAGCTGAACGCCATGCAGGCAAAGGCGCCAAAGCTCTATCAGGCACGAAAAGAGTTTCTTGTTAAGGAGTTCGGAAAAGTTCTATGGGAAGAGTGGAGTGGTGAGGCAATGTCCTTCAAGGCGCCAAGGGAACCAAACGAGATGCAAAGCGGTGAAGTGAAAGCGGTGCAGGAACATGCCGGTGTCACGATACATGTGGGATTTCACAAGACCGGCACGACGTATATTCAAGGGTTGTTGCAAAGAAACTCCGAGAAGCTTGCGGATTTCTATATTGTCAATCAGCGTAGCGATAACAGCAAGCGTTTGAGAGCGGCATGTCAGAAGGTTCTGGCAGCACCCTCTCCCACCCCGGAAGCGCTGCATGATGAGGTCACAGCAGCATTGGCGGAAATTGCATCGGAAGCCGGCGGCAAGAAGATAATCATTACCGACGAGGAAATGTTTGGATTTATACCCGGGCGGCACGGGTATTGGAAACTATACGACAAAGCGGCGGAGATTATGCGACTAATGCAGTCGTTTTTTGTCGGAAAAGATGTGAAATTCTTCGCTTATACCCGACCTCGTATGAAGTGGTTGCTAAGTGTCTATCGAGAGGCGGTGAAAAACCACCATCTTGACCTAGACTTCGAACAGTTTATCGTAAAGCTCGATTTTGATGAAAACCTGAAGGATCTGTGTGAGACAATCTCACATGGTCAGTTCCTGGATCATTTTGAATACTCGCCGATGGAGGCCGACTTTGATACGTCTTTCGGTCTCGGACACTCTTTCCTGAAATTTTGTGGTATCGATGATGATTTGATGCAAAGCCTCGAAAAGCCTAACCGCGCAAACGAGTCGGTTTCGTCGAGTGTTAGTGATATTTTCTTGGCGTTGAACCGGACAGGGATACCAGGTGCCCAACTCATGGCTGCAAAAAATATGATACTCGAAGGTGTTAGACTTTCGAACAGAAGATAGCTCCATGGGCGTTCGTACAGCCTCAGGACCCTCGCGCCATGTCTTCATCGTCACCTATGGCCGCTCGGGTTCGACGCTGACGCAGAGCTTGCTGAACACGCTGCCCGGCTATCAGATCAGGGGCGAGAACGGCAATCTGGCGTGGTTCCTCGCACGGGCTGTCGATCTGGTGCGGCGCCACGAGATGTTCGCGGATCGAAGGCGGGACGCGGCCCTTCCGCCCGAGCAACGCGATGCCTATCTGGCGCCGCTGATCGGGCAGCCGCATGACCCTTGGGCGGGCGCCGAGAATGTGGATCCGGACGCGCTGCGTCGTGGGCTGATGGAGGTCTTCGCGCGCGAGGTGCTGCGGCCCGGCGCCGATTGCCGCGTCTCGGGGTTCAAGGAGATCCGGTTTCACGAGGATCCGGATTTCTTCGCCACCTATCTGGATATGCTGCGCGACAGTTTCGCGGGGGTCCGGTTCCTGTTCCAGACCCGCGATCTGGACGCGGTGGCGCGGTCGGGTTGGTGGGCGCAGCAGCCCCGCGACGAGGTGATCGCGCGATTGCGCCGGGCCGAGGCGCTGTATGCCGATTACGCGGCGGCGCACCCTGCCGAATGCTTCACGATCCGCTACGAGCGTTACAACGAAGGTGCGAATTACGTCGCTGAGATCCTCGATTTCCTGGGCGAGCGGATGGATCGCCCGGCGATCGAGGCCGCGCTGGCGCGCAGCCTCTCGCATTAGGTCCGGGCTAGAACAGCCAGGCCGCGCCGCCGATCAGGGCGGTCATGATCGCGGTCAGCAGCAGCCAGTGCATCAGGGTCTGGGACACACGCCCTGCGGGCGCCGTCCGGGCCCGCGTTTCGGGGCCGGTCTGGTCGGTCATCGTCTTGTCCTTGGTGATTGCAGCGAAAGGTCGCGCCCCTGCGGGCGGTCAGGTCCTGTCGGCGATCACCGGGGGCGCACGAGCGCCGTGGGCTTGCCTAAGCAGCCCTTGCCGGGGCAGGGGCGCCGCGAAGGGAGCGCCAAGGGTGCGGCCGGCTGTGGCTTGGGGCTGATCGGGCCAGCGGGTGGACAGGGCCGGGTCGCCCTCGGGGCCGCCTTGCAGGGTCTGCCGTTCGGGCAGGGCCGAGGCAATCAGCAGGGCCCCCTCCGACAGCAGGTCGTGGCCCGGTCCGGCCAGTGCGTCGGGTAGCCTTGGCCCCGGGGCCGACATGGCCAGCAGCACCGCCAGCACAAGACAGGCGCGACGCAGCAGGGTCAGGGGCGGGATCAGGGCATGCACGGGGTTCGCCAAAGGCCGGGATGGTCCGGCAGAGTGCGAAGATAAGGCCTCGTCGCCGCCATGCAAGCCCGACGATAGCGTCAGCGCGGGCGACGCCAGCGCCAGCCGCGAAAGAGGCTGCGGCGGCTCAGCGGTTCGAAGATCCGGTCGGCGCCGTTCGGGTCGAGGATCTCGTTCTCGGCCAGCCATTCCTCGAAGCCGGTCAATTCGGGCAGCTCGTAGGGGACAAGGCTGCGGCCTGTGCCAGGGGGGCGCCTTGTCGCCTCGATCATCGGGATCAGGCCGCCATGCCCGTCGATCAGGGCCGCGATCTGGTCGGGGGGCAGGCCCAGATGCTCGGCCAGCAGGGTCTCGCGCAGCGCCGTGATGCCCTGACGGTCCTCTGCCCGGTCCTCGCGATCCGCCGCCATCAGCACGTCGCATTCGCTGTCCAGCCGCATCGAGCGGTTGTTGAAGTTCGACGATCCCACGCGCAGCCACAGATCGTCCACGATCATCAGCTTGGCGTGGACATAGATCTCGGACCCGGACTCGGTCACGGGATGATAGAGCCGAAAGCGCCCGTGCCGGTCCAGCGCGCGCAGGGCCTGGACCAGCCGGGCGCGCGCCGTGTCCATCGCAAGCGGCTCAAGCCAGCCCTGCGCGCTGACCGGGTTGATCACGACGATCTCGGGCGGGTCGGGTTGGGTCAGCCGCTGCGCAATGGCCTGCGCGATCTTGCGAGAGGCGAAATACTGGCTTTCTGCATAGATGAAGCGCCGCGCCCGCGCGATCAGGTCAAGGGACAGCTGTTCGATCTCGTGAACTGGCTCCACCGTTTTCATGGCGGGGCGGGTCCGGGCGATGGCCAGAGCGGCCCCCTCGAACGAGGGTTCGAGGCTTTCGGGCCAGCAATCGCGGATATCGGTGACGGGGGGCAGTTGCTCGCCCGTCGCGATCCGCCAGCGTTCGCGCGCCAGATCGCCAAGCGCGCGGGCGGCCGGCCCGTCAAAGGCGGTGGTCGCGTCGTGCCATGGCATGACGGGGCGGCCTGCCGGGTCGGTGCGGCGGGGCTCTTCGTCGCGGTGTTCGGGTGTGTCCCAACGACCCTCGGTCATGTCGATCCCGCCGCAGAACGCCAGGCAATCGTCGATCACGGCAATCTTCTGGTGATGCGAACTGGCGACAGGGTGCTGCCCGTCCAGCCGCAATGTGATGCGCGGATGAAGCTTCCAGCGCAGGATCGTCAGCATGGTCGTGCCGCGAAACAGGGACTTCATGGCGCCTGTGTCCCAACGCAGCAGACGGATATGCAGGTCGGGACGGCTGCGCGCCAGCCACAGCACGAAATCGCCAAGCTTGGCCGGGCCTTCGTCGGTGGCCGGATCGCCCAGATCGATGCGCGCGTCGAAATCCCAGCCGATCAGCAGGATGCTGCGGCGCGCCTGCGCCATCGCCTGCCTGACGGCGGTGAAATAAGCGTCGCCGTCGCGGATGACGCTGAAGCGGCCGGACCGCTCGATGCGCCAGCAATTCTGTCCCGGTCGGGCCAGACGTTCGTCCGTGCCGTGCATGCCCCGAGTTGCCCCCCTCTGCGATGCCCGTTGATGCCCGGTCCAAGCCCGGCGCAGCAGAAGGAACGTCGCAACCCCGCGCCCCGTTCCGCAGGAGGCGGTCAGAACAAAGCCGCGCCCTTTCCGGGCGCGGCCTGCAAGGTCGTGCAGCCGGGCGGCTGGTGCCTTTCGGCCCTGCTCAGTCGGCGGGTTGCAGTTTCGTCAGCTGCCAGATGCTGCGCGAGAAATTCACCTCGCTGCGCCATTCGGGTGCCAGGTCGAAGGGATAGATGATCCAGAACGGGCCCTTGTCGCGCACGGATATCGGCTGTCCGTCCACGTGGAAGGCGATGACGGGGTATTCTTCGGTGATCTCGTCCAGCGGGATTTCCACCGAGTAATCGTTGATCGCCGTGGCGGCGACGCTGCCCTCGGTGATGCCGACCTCGTTCAGGACGGTCGCAAGCGGAATCCCGGTGAAGTGCTGCACGCCCTCGGTCCAGATCGTGGACGTCGTGACGTCGATCGTGCCCATCTGCTGAAGGGCGGCGATGTCGAATTCATGCGTTTCCCCGCCATGCGTCACAGTCAGGACCGACGCGGCAGAAGCAGCATTTGCTGACAGAAACAGCGTCGCGGTCAGCGCAAGAGAGGTCGCGTTAGGGAACATGGATCACCCGGGCAAGCGGAAAAGGATTGTGCCGCAATGTCGCACGGAGATGAATTTCTTGCATCGGTTACTTGGTATGGTAACGTATACTTTAGTATATAGGACAATGACCTACGCTCGGTAGGTAGAGGAATTTGTGCATAGTGCTCAGTCTTTGAACTGACCTTTGACCGCGATCACGAATATACCGGAGGCAGCCGGTTGTAACCGGTATGTTCCAAAAGGGGGCGTTGATGAGAATTCTGGTGGCTGACGATCACGACTTGATTCGAGAGACACTGGTCATGTTTCTCAAGGCGCAGGGTCTGTCAGACATTGCCGAGGTCGGGACGGTCGATCAGGCCGAAAGCGCCATCGCGCAGGCGCCCGATGCGTTCGATCTGGTGCTGCTGGACTACGACATGCCCGGAATGGATGGTCTGAACGGTCTGGCGCGCATCCGCAAGGCGATGCAGGGGCGGCCGGTGGCGATCCTGTCGGGGACCGCATCGCCCTCGGTCGCGCGTGACGCGATCGAGGCCGGTGCGCGCGGCTTCCTGCCCAAGACGATGGGCGCCAAGTCGCTGGCAGCGGCGATCCAGTTCATCGCCGGCGGCGACGTGTTCGTGCCCTACGGCTTTCTGGAACAGGCCGATGCCAAGCCGACGGGCGATCTGACCATGCGAGAGATGCAGGTCCTGCGTGGCTTGACCGAAGGCCGCTCCAACAAGGACATCGCGCGCGAACTGGACCTGCAGGAGGTCACGATCAAGCTGCATGTCAAGACGTTGTGCCGCAAGCTTGGCGCGCGCAACCGCACGCAGGCGGCGATGATCGCGCGGGACCGCCGCCTGGTGAACTGAGGCAGATCGCTCAGCCCACCCGGCGCGCGCCGTCCAGAGTTTCGGTCCCGGGCAGGGTGCCTTCCAGAACGTGACGCGTGGCCTCGATCATGTCCGACAAGGCCAGCGCATCGCGCGGCCCGGGACGAGAGCCCTTTGCCGTCGTCTCGATCTCGGCCAGTCGTGCATGAACATCCGTGAAACCGATCACCGCGGCAGTCCCCGCCATGCGATGCGCCAGAGCGCCCAGTTCGGGATGCCGCTCATGGTGCTCGATCAGGGCGACCAGCTCATTCAGGCCGTTCGACAATTCCAGCAAAGCGCGTTCGGCCATGATGCCGGCGGCCTCGTCCCCGATGGCCTCGGCAAGGTTGCGGCGGGCCTCGTCCAGACGCGCCTCGCCGGGTTCCGGGGCAGGCAGGACCTGGACGGGCTGCCCGGTTCGCGGTTCGGTTTTCGGTGCCGGTGCGGGCGGCGCGCTGAGCGCAAGGACGGTGTCCAGCTGCTCGCGCAGGCGTTCGATCGAAAGCGGCTTCGTCAGCGTCGCGTTCATGCCTGCGTCGTCGAACCGCGCGAGATCCTCGGGAAGGGCATGTGCGGTCAGCGCGATGATCGGCGTGTCGCGGTTGGGGCCTGCGCGCCGGATCTCTCGGGTCGCCTCGATTCCGTCCATTCGTGGCATTGATATATCCATGAGAATCATCAGGTAGCGCTTGCGCGAGGCCATGGTGACGCCTTCGCGGCCGTCCTGGGCCTCGACCACGGTATAGCCGGAACGGGTCAGCATGTCGCGCGCGATCATCCGGTTGATCGCATTGTCCTCGACCACCAGAACCTCGCCGCTGTTGCCGGACGGATCGGCCGCGACGGGGGCCAGGCTGCACTGGCGGTCGGCCGCGATCTGGTTCTCGCGCACCTCGGGCAGGTCCAGGATCACCCGGAAGACCGAGCCGTAGCCGGGCGTGCTTTCCACCTCGATCCGGCCGCCCATCAGCTTGACCAGACGGCGCACGATGGGCAGGCCCAGGCCGGTCCCCTCGACGGGGCGGCTATAGGCGCTGTCCAGCGTGACGAATTCGTCGAAAATCCGCTCGATATCCTCGGGGGGGATGCCGATCCCGGTGTCGATCACGCGGAACTCGACCGCGCCCGGGGCAGGGCCGCGCACGACCTCCAGCGTCACGGTGCCGGCTTCGGTGAACTTGACCGCGTTGCCGACGAGGTTCATCAGGATCTGCGTCAGCCGCCCCCTATCGCCCATCAGCATCCCGTCGGGCGATCCGATGATCTTGACGTCAAGCCGGTTGCCGCGCATCCCGGCCTGCGCCCCGAGCGCGCCGACGACCGATTGCGCGATCTCGGCCGGATCGAAGGGCGCGTTGGCAAGGCTTATCTGACCCGCCTCGCCGCGAGAGACTTCGAGCACGTCGTTCACATGGCCCAGAAGCATCCGGCCCGACTGCTCCATCACCTCGAGGTAGTGCTGCTGCATCTTGTTCAGGCGCGTCAGCTTCAGCAGCTCCAGCGTGCCCAGAACGCCGTTCAGCGGTGTGCGCATCTCGTGGCTCATCACGGCCAGCATCCGGGCCTTGGCGCGTTCTCCGGCGACGGCGCGGTCGCGGGCCCGGATCAGTTCCTGCTGTTCGGCCACCCGGTTCGAGATGTCCCGGATGAAGGCCACGATGACCGGTCCGCGCTGGCTCATGGCGCTGGAAATCGCGACCTCGACCGGAAAGACGCGCCCGCTGCTATGGCGCGCAGTGGCCTCGATCGGGTCCAGACGGATCGGGTCATTGGGCGCGGTTCGCAGCCGGCGCAGCAGCGACCTGCAGCGCGCGCGCTGATCCTCGGGAACCAGAAGATCAATGAGATTCGCGCCGATGGCCACCTGCGAACTGTAGCCGTAGATACGGCTGGCCGAGCCGTTGAAGTCGATGATCCGTCCGTTCGAGCCCGCCACCACGATGGCGTCGATCGAGGTGCCGATGACCGCCTGCAGCCGGTTGCGGGCATTGGCGATGCGGTCGGCCTGCAGCCGTGAGGCGTGGAACAGCACCGACATGGCGACCACCGCTGTCACCAGCGCCGCGAACAGGATCAGCACGATAAGCGCCAGATCGGTCAGCGCACCGGACAGCTTTTCGCGCTGTGCGTCCGAACTGCGCGCGAGCAACCGAACCCCGTCCAGCGAGATCGTCCGCATCAGCGGCCTGATCCGCGCGGTCGCGGCCTCGACCGCCGGCAACGCTGCTGCCAGCCGGTCGTTGTCGGCGTCGATGGTCAGCGCGGTGCGCGCCAGAAACGATTCGACCTCCTTGATGTGGTCGTTCGTCACGCTGTCGTTGCGCAGATCCTCGCTGACGGTTCCGCGCCGAAAGGTCGCGATGCGCGAAAAGAAGATGTCAAAGCGCTGGCGCACCGTATCCAGCGCGCTGTCGCGCTGTTCGGGCCTGGCCAGGCGGGCCTCGGCCAGGGCGATCTTCAGGGCCAGCAACTCCACCTCGGCCTGGGCCAGGGACCATTGCGTGGCGTCGCGATTGGCGGCGGCCAGCTGGTCGATCTTGCCCCGTGCATCGGCGCTGTAGATCCAGATCGCCATGGCGACGGCGCCCATCGCGGCAAGAAATCCGCCTAGAAGAACATAAAACTGAAATCGCATCGCCCAGACCACCCGAGGAGAGCGCGTTTGAAAGCGCGCGCTGTGCCAAGGATCACACAGCCGTCGGAACGGGGCAAGGATCGCATAAGGATGCCTGACTAACCCTAAGAATACAAAAACGGGCGACGCGACGCCAAAGGGATGGGTTGGCCTATGCCTCTGCGGGCGCGCAGGGACCGGGGAATCAGGCTAGTGTTAGACAAGGTTTAATCAAAGGGTGACACCATGGTCCGCACCATCAAGATCTCCGACTACATCCATGTCCAAGGTCTCTATGAGGGGACTGATGCGCGCGGCCGGCTGCTTGTGCGTGTGGGCGAGCGTCTTTATGCGGGCCACCCGCTCTGATCCGGGCCGGGGTCTCGTCTGACCAGTCATCTGTCGGTCTTGACCGGCAGTAGGGGGTGTGAGCCTCCAGGAAGCAGCGGCTGGCCCGGCCGCTGCTTTTCCATTTGCGGATCACGGATCCTGGATCGCGTCGCCCAACCGGTCGCCCAACCGATAAAGCATAAGGCCCGCATCCTGCGATGCGGGCCTTTTCATTCATGCGCCGGGGCCAGAGCCGTCAGGCATGGCCCATCGGCGCCTCGATCCCGCCCGGGCGCAGGTTCAGCAATGCGCGGGGCGACAGGACCATGCCTACATCGCCACCCGCAAGCAGCGCCACGCCCGAAACCTTGCGCACCTTCGACATCATCCCGCGAAGCGGGCGCAGCAGCACAAGCTGCTGGCCGATCAGCTCGTCCACGGGGATGGCCACGCTGCCCTCTTCGTGGCTGAGGATGATGTGGACACGCGAAGCGCCCTCGGCGGCGACGGCGCGATCATCCGACGCCGGATTGAGGCTGCGGATCGCCACGACCTCGTCCTCGCCCAGCCGCAGCCAGCGGCTGCCGCCCGTGGCCGAGATCTCGACCAGATTGGCGGGATCGGGTTGCAGGATCGTGCGGATCGCCGCGACCGGCAGCACATAGCGCGTGCCACCCGCGCCCACGACCATCCCCTCGAGGACGATCAGGTTCATCGGCAGGCTGATGTGATGGCGCAAGCCACCGCCGGGCAGGGTGACGCTGCGCAACTGCCCGCCCGCGCGGGTCAGCTCGGTCTCGGCCTGGGCCAGGCGGGTGGGCTCGGACCGGGCGCCGCCATCATCCTCCAGCGTGACCAGCAGCAGGTCGTCGCCGCGCCGCACCGACAGGTGCATCCGCTTCGGTCCCTCGTCCAGATCGGCCAGCCGCGCCTGCACCAGCGGACGCAGCACGCGCTTGAGCGTATCCAGCAGCGCGACATCCAGCGACAGACCGTCGCCCGCCGTGGTCAGACGCGCCTCGCGTCCGCGCTGGCGGGATTCGGTGGCCACCATCGCCGCAAAGGGCCGCAGCAGCGTCTCCACGGGACGCGAGCGCAGTTCGGCCGTGGTCTGCTGCAATTCCGTCATCTGCGACAGGACCTGCGTCTCGGCCTGAGCCAGATCGCGCAGCCGCGACATCATCTGTTCGGCGGTGGCGCGCAAGGCGGCCAGTGCCTGACGGGGGTCGTCGTGATGCTGGCGCATGGTCTGCGCGATCATCTCGGGCAGGGGGGTCTCGGCCAGTTCGGCGATGATGCCGTGGATCATCGCCTGCCCGGCGGCGATCTCGCCGATGCGCTCAAGCGTCTCGGCCGACAGGTCCACGCCCGCGCTCAGCTGCGCCCATCGGTCGGCCTGATCCTCGGTCTCGGCGGCGCCCTCCTCGGTTTCGGCCACGGTCAGGTGGCGGACAAGGACCAGCTTCTTTCCGCCGGGGTCAAGCCGTGCCAGGGATTCGGACAAAGCAAGCTGGTCAAGCCGCGTGGCGATCAGGAAATCGAACAGCGTCTCGGTGCCGCGGAACAGGGTGACGTTGGTGATCGCCTGGATCACGCCCGAGCCGATCAGGCCGAACAGGGCCTCGGCCATGTCGTTGTCGCTGTTCACGTCGGCGCGCAGGATGTGGAAATCCTGCCCCTCGGCCAGGCACTCGGCGGCGGTGCGGACGCTTTCCGGCGACAGGACGCGGTGGAATTCCGCGGGCAGGCCCAGCTTGCGCTCGATCGTGCTGGCGGTCATCACGCCCGCGCCGTTGAAACCCGCCTCGGAGGCTTCGGCGAAAAGCTGTTCCAGCCGATCGGTTTCGGGCGGCTCGCCGGCACGCAGGGCGTCGAAGACAAGCTCCAGCGTATCGATGAAGCCGCGCGCGATCCGCATCAGGATCGCGTCGGGTGCCTGACCCGAGGCATGGGTGCGTTCGAACAGGTCCAGCAATGACATGGCCAGTTGCGAGGCCATCTCGAGCCGGTAATTGCGGCAGGCATGGTGGATCAATCGGACCTGACGGGCCAGCGATTGGTGATCCTCTTCGGTGCCGCCGCCCTGACGGATGCGTTCCAGCGTGGAATCCATCCCGTCCAGAGTGTCGAAGATGCGATCCGCCGCCCATCCGGCCAGCAGGGCCGCCGGGCTGAGCGCGCGGTCCAGATTGGCGCCGCCATGAACGGATTCGACCAGCGCCAGCTCCTCGAACAGGCGCAGTTCCTGCCTGCGGTAATCATTGACGCTCTTGGACGACAGAAGCCGCGCTGCCACCTCGGTGACGCGGGCAAAGCCGCGTTCCTGCGAGGCTGCGGTGACTTCCGCCACGGCAGCGGCCAGCGCGGCAGGGTCCGGTGTCTCGCCGGTGGCGAGATCGATCCCATGGGCCGCGATCACCGAAAGCGGGTCCTTCAGACGCTCGAAGAAGCCAGGCTCGTCCGGCGCGTCGCCGGGGCCGTCCGAAGCCTGGGCTCCTCCGGCCTCGCCGTGCCGCATCGCCTCGATGGCCGAGATCAGCCCCGCCACCGCGCCTGCATCCGGCTGGGCGGGAAAGTCGCGCAGGATTTCGGACCATTCGGTCAGGCCAAGCTGCTTCGCCGCATGGTCCAGATCGCCCGCCAGACGATGTGCGCGCGGCAGGTCCGACTGGTCTAGGCATTCGCGAAGCCGCGTCAGCGTCGTCTCGACCATCTCGTTGAAGATCGCCCGGTAGCCCGCATCGTCGGCCAGCCGCGAGGGCGCCGCTTTTGCAGGGCTGGGCGCGGGCTGGGGTTCAGGCTGGGGCTGGGGCTCCGGCTCGGGCGCCGGTTCTGGCGTCGGTTCCGGTTCCGGTTCGGGCTCCGGTTCGGGCTGGGGCTCCGGCTCCGGCGCAGCTTCCGCAGCTTCCGCCGCTGCCGGCGCGGGGGCTGCCCCGCCAGCCAGCTCGGCCTGACAGCGCGCGATCTTGTCGGCCAGCCTGACGACCAGATCCTCGGTCGAGGCGGGGTCCACATCGCCATGCGTCGCGGCCGTGATGTCCAGCATCTCGCGCAGGCGGTCGCAGGTCTCGATCAGCAGGTCCAGGATCTCGGCGTCCAGAGGCACGCCGTCGTCGCGGACCAGCCCGATCAGGTCCTCGGCCAGATGGGCGCGGCTTTCCACCACACCAAGACCCAGAACGCGGGAATTGCCCTTGAAGGTATGCACCCCCCGGAACAGGGCCGCGACATGAGAGTCGATATCCTGCCCGCCCGAATCCTGCAGTGCCAGCAGGGCCGATTCCACAGCATCGATCGCCTGTGCGCCGTCATCGGCGTAAAGCGCCCAGATTTCGTCCATTTCGTCGGTCATCGTCCCGTTCCCTGCCCGTTCGCTGCTTGTCCTTCGGCCCGGCCCCGCGGCTTGCGCAAGGCGCTGGCGTCAGGCCGCTGCTGCTGCCATCACCGCGCGCATCGTCTGCGCCAATTCGTCACCGGTCTTTTCCTCGAGGTCGTGCGACACCGTGCCCGAGGGCTTGGCCACGACCCCGTCGGCGCCCAGTTCGCGCGCCTTTGCCGCATGGGGCGAACCCGCCACCGCGACCGAGGACAACATGCAGATCCGCGCACGGGTCTTCAGTTTGGCGTGGCGCAGGAATTCCAGCCCATCCATCACCGGCATCTCGATGTCGAGAAGGATCAGATCCACCTCGGCCCCGGCGGCCAGCTTGTCCAGCGCCTCTTGCCCGTTGGCGGCCTGGGCCACCACCTTGAAATCTGGCAATCCCTTGATGAAGCTGGAGATATAGAGCCGCATCATAGCGGCGTCATCAACGATCATGACCTTGTGCATCAACTTTCTCCGGTGTTGTGCGCCGGCGGCCTGGCCGCCGGCATGTCCTTAGAATGCGCCGAAACCGCGTTCGTCACGGTCGGCATTGCCGCGCGCGGGGCGGGCATGGCCCGAACCGTTCAGGGCCTTGGCGGGCAGCCCGCCGCCGTTCATCGCCAGCATCTGGCGGAACTGCGCGATCATTTCGGGGGTCAGATCCTCGAGACCCGCCATGCTGTCTTGGGCGGCCTCGATGGCGCGCAGGGTGAAGCGGTCAAAATCCTTGCGCATCATTTCGGATGCCGACTGCATCTCGGCTGCGCTGGCGGCCAGTTCGTCCGCCTGCTGGCTGGTGGCCAGCGCCGACTTGGCGATCTCGCCGATGGCGCCGTTGATCTGGGCGACCCCGCGGGCCTGTTCCTCGCTGGAGACGGCAATGTCGCGCACCAGCGTCTGGACCTGCGTGATGTCGTCGGCAATGCGCGAAAAGGCGTTGCGCGCCTCGTCGGCGATGCGGACACCGGCCTGAACGCGGGTCGATGCGTCCTCGATCAGGTCCGAGGTCTCGCGCGCGGCCTTGGCCGAGCGGCCTGCCAGGTTGCGGACCTCTTGCGCGACGACCGCAAAGCCGCGGCCATGCTGACCGGCGCGGGCGGCCTCGACGGCGGCGTTCAGCGCCAGAAGGTTGGTCTGGAAGGCGATCTCGTCGATGACCTTGATGATCTTGGCGATGTCCTGCGACGAGGCGCGGATACCCTCCATCGACTGCACCATCTCGGCGATCTTGCCGGTGCCTTCGCTGGCGACCATCGAGGCGCCCGCCACCAGCTGCGCGGCACTGTCGGCCGAGGCGGCGTTGGCCTTGACCTGGATGTTGGTCTGTTCCGCCGAAGCCGAGACCTCATCGACCGACGACGACTGGATCTGCGAGTTCGTGGCCAGCGACTGGCTGGATTGCGACATCTGGTCGACCGTGATCGCGACCTGCTGGATCTGCTTGCTGGCGCTGGAGATGGTCGCATTCAGCGCAACCAGCGCGCGGTCCATGGTCGAGGCGATGGTGCGATACTCGCCCTCGAAGCGGCTGGTGTTCATTTCGATTGCCAGATCGCCGGTCTCCAGCGCCGAACAGAAGCGCTGCACCTCTTCGCTGACCGAGCGGAGCGCGGTGCGGACCTCTTCGATCGCATCGTTGATGAAGAACCGCTCGCCCGAGAACTTTTCAAGGGGAGCATCGAAATTGCCTTTGGCGAATTCGCTGACGCAGGCAAGGATCTTTTTCTTGGTCAAGATATGCCCGTTGACCATTGCGTTCACACCCTCGGCGATGACGCGCGTTTCGGGGATGAAGCCGTCAAGCGTTATGTTATGGCTAACAATCCCGTTCTCGTGCTGTTCGGCCATCTCGCGGATTTCGCTGATCAGCAGATCGACCTGCTGCTTCTGAGCGACGGCGGCCGTGCGGTCCTGCCATTCGACATAGATGCAGGTCAGGCCGCCGCCTGCACCGAAGATCGGGGTCGCCTTGAAGGCCAGATCCTTGCCGCCGATGCTGAATTTGCCGTCATGCGGCATCGACATGTTTTCCAGGATGCGGCGCTGATAGACCGGGTTGGCGTGGAACACGTCGATGGTCTTGCCGACCACGCGGCGTGCCTCGAAATGAGGCAGATCGCGGCGGATGTCGGCCTCGATCGTCTCGAACATCTTGTAGCCCGCCTCGTTGACGAACTGGATGACCAGATCGGCGTCGGCGATCATGATCGGGTTCGACAGGACGCCGAGGGCATCAAGCGTCGAGATCGAATCCCACGCGGCGGTTTTTTCGGGTTGGCTGGACATTGCAGGGTTCCTCGGGGTCTGGATGCCTGGCCCCGCTTGCGTCAGGGCGGTTTTCTCGGTTGTCGGGGTGGCCGCGGTCGCGGTCTCGGCCTTGACGGCCTTGGTCGCTGCACGGCGGGTTGCGGTCTTTTTCACGGTCTTGGCTTCGGGCTGCGGCTCGGGCTGCGGCTCGGCTTCGATCGCGGGCCCGTCGCTGGCGTCCTCGGCCACCGCAAGCGCGGTTTCAGCGGCGTCGGACGGGGGCGCGGCGGGGTCGGTCATTGCCTGTGCGTCAGGTTCGGGTGTGCCTTCGGCGGGGGCTGCAGGCTCGACCCAATCCAGCGGGTCGCGGGCCATGCGCTTGCGGGCGGCCTTGGGCGCGGCTGCGCGGGTGTTGTCATCGGTCATGCGGCGGTCCTTCCGTTCGGGGGCTGGCCGTCTTGCGGCGCTTGGGCTTCAGTCAGGCCGTTCGTCGGCCCGGTGTGGGCGATGGCGCGGGCCAGTCGCCGGTAATCCTTGCACCCGGTCGAGCCGGGGGCGTGTTCCAGCACGGTGCATCCGAAGCCCGGAGCCTCGGCGATGCGGATCGTGGTGCGGATGGTCAGCGGCAGCAGCAGGGCCGGGCCGAAGCGCTCGGCCAGCCGGGCGCAGACGTCGCGGTGCAGGGCCAGTCGCGGGTTGTGGCGGCAGGGCAGGAAGCGGATGCGCGCGCGTTCCACGCTGATCCCGTCCAGCCGGGTCAGCAGGCGGCTGACGCCCGACAGGCCCAGGAAGTCGGGTTCGAACGGGCAGAGGATCAGGTCGGCCCACCGGCACAGATCCTGCGCCAGCGGCGTCCATCCCGGCGCGCTGTCCACGATGGTCCAGCCGCCCGGCGCGGGCGCATCGGGCAGGGTGGGCGCCTTGCCCGCACGGTCCTGCACATCGCCCGGAACAAGCCGCAGGCCCGGCTCGGACGGCACGGGCAGGCCGGGGACATCCGTGCCCGACAACCAGTCCGAGGCCGTGCCCCCGTCCGGGGCGCCGTCGGGCGACAGCATTGCGGTCAGGTGCATCTGCGGGTCCAGGTCAACCAGCGTGACGGCATCGGCCAGGCCCTCGCGCAGCAGCGCGGCGCCAAGATTGGCCGTCGTGGTCGTCTTGCCGACGCCGCCTTTCTGGTTGTGGACCAGCAGCCGCATCACGCCCCCTCGGATTGCCGCATCAGGGTCAGGTCCTCGTCCGAGACCAGAACCGGCGGGTCCAGCAGAACCGAGACCCGGTCGCCCACGCGGCCGATCCCGGCAATGACCGAACGGGCGCCGTCGCGGCCGCGCATATGGGCGTCGATCTGGCCCGGTGGGATCTCGCGCACTTCGCGCACGCCGTCCACGATGAGGCCGACGGGGGCGTCCTCGACCTCCATCACGATGATGACGGTGCGGTCGTCATAGGCGCGCTCGGGCATCCGGAAGCGCAGGCGCACATCCATCAGCGGGATGACCTTGCCACGCAGGTTGATGACGCCCTTCAGATAGGGCGGCATGTCGGGGATCGGCATGATGCGCTGCATGCCCACGATTTCGGTGACGCCGGCGATGCCGACGCCGTATTCCTCGTCGCCCAGGGCGAAGGTCAGATACATGTCCGCGATCGTGTCGGCCTCGATCTCGGCGATCTGGCGCGGGTCCGCGACGCTGGCTGCGGTGTCGGTCTGTGGGATCATCTGGCGGCTCCTAGCGGATATGAGGCGGCGCGGTTGGCGCCGGTGGCGGGGCGGGATGCGGCCGAGAGGATCGCCTCGGCCATGTCGGACAGGGGCAGGATGCGTTCGGCCGCGCCCAGTTCGGCGGCGGCGGCGGGCATGCCCCAGACGATCGAGCTTGCCTCGTCCTGGGCCATGGTCGTGCCGCCGGCCTTGCGGATCTCGAGAAGGCCGTCGGCGCCGTCACGGCCCATCCCGGTCAGCAGCGCGGCCACCGCCGAGCGGCCCGCCGCGCGGGCGACCGAGCGGAACATCACGTCGACCGAGGGGCGTGCGAAGCGGACCGGATCGCCCGGAACCAGCGACACGCGCCAGTTCGGGCCGCGACCCTGCACCTCGAGATGCAGCTCGCCGCCGGGCGCGACCAGCGCGGTGCCGGGCAGAACCATGTCGCCATCACGCGCCTCGCGGATGTCGATGGCGCAGGCCTGGTCCAGCCGCTTGGCGAATGCCTGTGTGAAACCAGCGGGCATATGCTGCACGATCACGATCCCCGGTGCGTCTTTCGGGACGTCTTGCAGGATCTGTGCCAGTGCCTGCACACCCCCGGTCGAGGCGCCTATGGCGATGAGCCTGCCGCTGTTGCACGCCGCCAGCTGGCGCGGCTGGGGCAGGGCGCGGGCGCGCATCGCGGTCGTGACACGGGCCGTCGCCGCCGCGCGGACGCGGTGGCAGATCTCGTGCATGATGACGGGCAGGCCCTCGCCCACGCCAAGCGAGGGCTTGGCGATGACATCGACCGCCCCCGCCGCCAGCGCGTCCAGCGTGACCGAGGCCGCGCGCCGCGTGGCGCTGGAGATGATCACCGTCGGCAGCGGATTGACCGGCATCAACTGGCGCAGGAAGCTGACCCCGTCCAGGCGCGGCATCTCGATGTCCAGCGTCATCACGTCGGGATGCAGCGCGTCGATCATGCCCATCGCCTGTTCGGCGCTGGCGGCGGCGCCCACGACCTCGATCAGCGGGTCGTCGGACAGGCCCATCGACAGCACTTTGCGGATCACCGCGGAATCATCGACGATCAGCACGCGGACGCGGCGTTCGGCCGGACCGGTCATGGACGTTCCCTCCGGCTGATTCCGCTGGTCACGGGGGTCCATTGCGCGGACATGGCCCGCACGTTCTCGGTCACGCTGGTGAAAAGCCAGCCCCCCGGTTCTGTCACCTGGGCGATTGCGTCAAGCACTGCGGTCTGGTCCTTCGGAGTAAAGTAATACAGCACATTGCGGCAGAAGACGGCCTGAAAGGGCTGGCGGAACGGGTAGGGTGCGCTTTTCAGGTTCATGCGCCGGAACGTGCAGGCGGCGCGGATGCGGGGATCGACCTGGAATTGTTCGATGCCGACGGGGCGCATGTAGCGGTTGCGCACGGCGGCGGGGACCTGTTCCAGATGGCGCGAGGCGAAGATGCCGGCCTCGGCTTCCTCGATGACGGTGGCGCTGATGTCGGTGCCAAGGATATGCGTGCGTTCCAGCGCCTCGAGGCCAAGGGTCTCGGCGATCAGGATGGCCAGCGTGTAGACCTCGTCCCCGGTCGAGCAGGCCGCGCTCCACAGGCGGATCTCGCGGCGATTGCGCAGGCTGGGCAGGACGACGTCGCGGAAATGATTGAGAACCTCGGTCTCGCGGTAGAAATAGGTGTGGTTGGTCGAGGCGGCGTGGATCACCGCCATCTGGACCTCGTGGTTCTGGCCCTGGGTCACTTCAGAGGCCAGCTGCGCAAGTTCCGGCAGCTGAAAGGCACGCTGGACGCGCGCCAGCCTCTGATGCAGCAGGTCGCTCTTGTGGTCGGGATAGTGGATGGCGCAGCGGGTTTCGAGCCAGTTGCGGATGGCCTCGTAGCTGGCACGTTCGACGGGGGTTTCGATGTTCATGCGCGCGCCGCCCCCGCATCAAGCCGTTCGCAATCCAGCACCATCGCCACCTCGCCCGTGCCGAGGATCGCGCAGCCATAGCTGGCGCGGATCTGCGACATGCGCCCGGTCAGCGCCTTCAGCACGACCTGCTGGCGGTCGAGGATCTCGTCCACCGGCACGGCCAGGCGGCCGCGTTCGGTATTGAAGACGACGGCGACAGGGCCGCCCGCAGGGGGCACCGGTTCGGGCGGGGGGAAGCCCTCGAAGAACTGCTCCAGCCGGCAGATCGGGATATTGGCGCCGCGCAGCCGCAGAAGCTCGGCGCCGTCCCCGGCCGAGATGCGGGTCATGTCGTCGGCACCGGGGCGCACGATTTCCGACACGACGTCGATCGGCACCGCGAAAAGCTGGCCGTGGCGACGCAGGATCACGCAGTCGAGAAACGCCAGCGACACGGGGATGTGCAGCGACACGCGCGTTCCGCTGCCCGCATTGCTTTCCACCCCGATCCGGCCGCGCAGCGCCGACATGGTCGTATGCAGCACGTCCATCCCCACCCCGCGCCCCGACAGGTTCGAGACATTCTCGGCGGTCGAGAAACCGGGCTGGAAGATCACCTTCCACAGGATCGCGGGCTCGGGCTCCTCGTCAGGGCCGAAAAGGCCGCGTTCGCGCGCCTTTTTCAGAATGCGCGCGCGGTCCAGGCCGCGACCGTCATCCTCGACCACGATGCGGACCTCGCTGCCGATCTGGGCGGCCGACAGCCGGATGCGCCCGGCGGGCGACTTGCCCGAGGCCTCGCGTTCGGCGGGCGGTTCCAGCCCGTGATCGGCGGCATTGCGCAGCACGTGCAGCAGCGGGTCGTACAGCCGGTCGGCGACCAGCTTGTCGATCTGCGTCTCGGCGCCTTCGATTTCCAGGTCGATCTTCTTGCCGGTCTGGCGTTCCAGTTCGCGGATCATGCGGCGCAGGCGCTTGAACACCTCGTCGATCTGCTGAAGCCGCATGCTGGTCGCCGCGTCCTGCACCTCGCGCACGATCATGGTCAGGCGATGCACGGCGGTCTCGAAATGCGACAGTTCGAGCCCGGCCAGATCAGGAGAGCGCACGGTTTCGGCCACCGACAGCGAAAGCTCGGCGACAAGATCCATCAGGCGTCCGATCCGGTCGGAAGGCACCCTCATCAGGCCGCCATCGGCGGTGTCAGGCAGGCTCATGGCCTCTCTCCCTGGTTGGGGCATTGGGGCTGCACGGCTGTCATGGTTTTCGGCGGTCCGGGCGCGGGGCCTCAGGCCGCTTCCTCCGAACCGTCATAGGTGAAGATGCAGACCCCATCGAACCCGTTGGACCGAAAGAGAAACGTCTTCTTCATCGTGTCCAGGAAGCCGCCATGCTTCTTCTCGAACGCCTTCAGGTCGTTGATATTGGGAAAGAAAAGATTGATCGAGACATCGCCCTCTTTCGAGATGACGACGTTCAGCGCGCTGAGGTTGCACGAGGGAATGGCGTTGCCGAGGGTCTCGACAACGAAGGGCGCGGCGATCTGCGCCGCATCCAGAGTGGGAAATTTCAGGTGATACGTTTTTGAAAGCATCGGTTTTGCCCAGTCATGATCCAGATCACCTTCAAGCAACGACCGTGCCAGCCGGAATGTGATACGGTCGAAAAGGTGCAGCCCTGTTCCGAAGGATAGGTTCGCGCTGTCGTCCGGTTCGCGCGCCGTTCCGGCCCTCGGCCTTCGAGGGGTCCGATACATCCGTTCGGATGGGGTCCCAGACCGACGGCGCGTCCGGTTTCCGACGACCCCCGGCACCCGCGCCGCGTTCCGCGCCGTTTCCGACGCGAAATCGGCCCTCGATTGCCCCGATACCCACAGACGCCCTGAATTCGCCCGGTTTTAGCGCTTTGGCACGTTTCCTGCCTTGTCTCTGGCAAGCGACGTCAGAAGGGGGCGACAATGACCTGCATTCACATCATCGACGAGGGCTTTGCAGCCGCCGGGGTTCTGGCCGACCTGTTCGCCCGCCGCAGGCTGGGCGTCACAGCCGGACCCGTGACCGAGGCCGCAGGCGCCGCCGTCCTGGTCGCCGCCGCGCCCGCGCCCGGCGACGAGCGCCGCCTGATCGAGGGCGCCCGCGCCCAGGGCATCCGCAGCCTGGTCCTGGTGTCCGAAGGCGCCACGACCTTTTCGGTGACGCCCGATCTTGGCGGGCGTCTGCTGCGCGTCGCGCTGCCCGTGATCCGGGACGAGGATGATTGCGGGCTGCTGATGCTGGCCGATCTGATCGCGGCGCCCCTGCGTCCGATGGTGGCGCGCGATCCGGCGACCGGCAATCTGCTGGATCTGGCCGCCCGTGTGGCGCGCACCGATGTCACCGTCTTCATCAACGGCCCCACCGGCAGCGGCAAGGAGGTTCTGGCCCGTCAGGTCCACGCCGCCAGCCCGCGCGCCGACAAGCCCTTTGTCGCCATCAACTGCGCCGCGATCCCGGAAAACATGCTGGAGGCGATCCTCTTCGGCCATGAAAAGGGCGCCTTCACCGGGGCCGCCACCGCCAACAAGGGCCTGATCCGCGCCGCCGATGGCGGCACGCTGATGCTGGACGAGATTTCCGAGATGCCGCTTGGCCTGCAATCCAAGCTGCTGCGCGTGATCCAGGAACGCCGCGTCACGCCGCTTGGCTCGTCCGCCGAGGTCGAGGTGGATATCCGCATCGTCGCCACCTCGAACCGCGCCATGCTGGCCGAGGTCGCGGCGGGCCGCTTCCGCGAGGATCTGTACTACCGGCTGAACGTCTTTCCCCTGACCACCCGCGCGCTGGCAGACCGCCCCGAGGACATCCCGGCGCTGGCCGTGGGCCTGCTGCGCCGCCATGCCCGCATGGCCGCCCTGCCGCTGATCCAGCCCGATGCGATGCAGGCGCTGCTGGACCACGACTGGCCGGGCAATGTGCGCGAGCTGGAAAACGTCATCCAGCGCGCGCTGGTCCTGTGCGACGGGCAGGCGATCATGGCCGACGACATCCTGACGGACCTCGCCCCGCAGGCGATGATCCCGATGCCGCGCCCGGCCCAGTCCGGCGCCCTGATGCGCGCGATCTGAGGGTTGCGCCATGACCATCGGACCCGTCGGCACCGGCTTTCAGCCCCTGCCCCTGCAACCGGCGCAAGCCGCGCGCCCCACGACCGAACAGCCGGGCTTCGGCGACCGCATCAAGAGCGCGGTCGATCAGGTCAACGGCGCGCAGTCGCAGGCCCGCGAATCCGCCCGCGCCTGGGAAATGGGGACCGAGCAGGATCTGGCCGCGGTGATGGTCGATCAGCAGGTCGCCTCGCTTGGCTTCCAGCTGACGCTGAACGTCCGCAACAAGGCGCTCGGCGCCTATCGCGACATCATGAACATGCCGCTGTGACGCGGCTTTCTGCAAGGGCCTGATCCATGGCGCTGTCCCCCGCCCCGCGAACCTCGTCCCAGCTTGCAGGCGATGCAGGCGCACCGCCGTCGCGCTTTCGTGCGCTGACCGACGGCTGGCGGCGCTTTGCCGATCAGCCCGCGATCCGCCGCGCGCTGCCCTCGATCCTGCTGGTCGCGGTGGCGGTGCTGACGGTCGCCGCCTTTCTGGCGCTGCGCGAGGCGCCGCGTTCGGCGCTTTATCCCGGCATGGCCGAGGCCGACAAGGCCCGCGTCATGGAAAGCCTGACCGCCGCAGGGATCGGGGCACAGATCGACCGCAGTTCGGGCGAGATCACCGTGCCCGCCGCCGACTACCACCGCGCCCGCCTGACCCTGGCCGCGCAGGGCCTGCCGCAATCGGTGCCAGATGGCGACCGGGTGCTGACCGACCTGCCGATGGGCGCCAGCCGCGCGCTTGAAACCGCACGTCTGCGTCAAGCGCAGGAACTGGATCTGGCGAGGTCCATCACCGAAATCGCCTCGGTCCAGGGGGCGCGGGTGCATCTGGCGCTGCCCGAACGCTCGGCCTTTCTGCGCGACAGCCACCCGCCGCGCGCCTCGGTCTTTCTGACGCTGGCTGCGGGCCGGGTGCTGGATCAGGGCCAGGTCGAGGCGATCGTGCATCTTGTCTCGTCCTCGGTTCCCGGCATGGCGCGGGACGAGGTGACGGTCGTCGATCAGGCGGGCCGCCTTCTGTCGCGGGGCGACGAAAGCGCCGCCGACCGCCTGTCGGAACGCCAGCTGCGCCACCGCGTCGAGATGGAGACCCTGCTGCGCCGCCGGATCGAGGCCGTGCTGACCCCGCTGGTCGGCCCCGGCAACCTGTCGGTCGAGGTGACGGCGGCGATGGATTTCACGCAGCGCGAGATCACCGAGGAACGCGTCGATCCCGAAGGCAACGCGCTGCGCAGCGAACAGCTGTCGGAATCGGAAAACCGCGACGCGCCTGCGGGCGGCATTCCGGGCGCCGTCGCCAACACCCCCCCGGTCGAGGCCGACCTGACCGACGACCCGGCAGCGGGCGCCGAGGCTCCGGGCGCGATCCGCAGCCGCACCAGCGGCACGACCCGGAATTACGAGGTCAGCCGCCAGGTCACGAACACCCGCCCGGAAACGGGCCAGATCCAGCGCATCTCGGCCGCCGTGGTGATCCACGCGCCCACCCCCGATCCGGCGACCACGCCTGACGGCCAGCCCGCCCCCGCCCTGCCGCCCGCGATGCTGGCCGACCTGCAACGGCTTGCCGAAAGCGCGATCGGGCTTGATGCCGAACGCGGCGATCAGGTCACGATCCTGGCGATGCCCTTCCTCGCCCCCGCCGCGATGGCCGAGCCTCCGGCGCGCGATCTGTCCTGGCTGCCCGACGCGCTGCGCCAGCTTGGCCTGATCGCCATTCTTGCCGCCGTGGCCTTCGGCGTGATCCGCCCGCTGCTGATGCGCCAGCTTCAGCCCGCGACCGAGGATCAGGCCATGATCCTGGCCGGCGACAGCACCACCGTCGAAGTGGCCGAGGGCGAAAGCCTCGACCGGATCGAGGAAAAGCTGGATCGCCGCCAGCGCGATCTTCTGGACAGCGTGCTGGGCGGCAGCGCCAGCCGCGAGGAAAAGCAGGCCGTGCTGCGCCGCCTCGGCAAGGACGATCCCGTCCGGATGGCGATGGTGCTGCACCGGATGATGCAGCCCGAACTTGACCGCGCGCCCTGACCCGCAACCGAAAGGCACCGCCATGAACGCGACCTTCACCCCCGGACCTGCCACCACCGACGCCGCGATCCTGATGCTGATGTTCGGCGAAAAGCTTGCCGCCGAGGTGATGCGCCACCTGACCCCCGCCGAGGTGCAGCATCTGGGCGCAGCGATGTATTCCATCGACTCCGTGACCGAGGACCAGATGGACAGCGTGCTGGAAACCATGCTGGAACGTCTGGCCGCCGAGACGGGGCTGGGCCACGGCACCCATATCTATGTCCGCAACGTGATGACCGAGGCGCTTGGCCCGGACCGCGCGCAATCGGTCATCAGCCGGATCAATCCCGGCAGCGGCGATCGCCCGCTGGAATTGCTGGACTGGATGGATGCGCGCGGGATTTCCGAACTGATCGCGGACGAGCATCCGCAGATCATGGCGCTGGTCATCGCCTGTCTGGAATACGCACAGGGCGCGCAGGTCCTGGCCACCCTGCCCGAAGAGGTGCAGCCCGACGTGATCCGCCGCATCGCGCAGCTGACCACCGTCACCCCCGAGGCTCTGCGCGATCTGGAACAGGTGCTTCAGCGCAAGTTCAAGGCCACCTCGACCTCGGCCGCCTCGCAGATCGGCGGCATCCGGGCGGCGGCGCGGATCATGAACTTCGCGCGCTCGGGCGCCGAGGCGCGGATCCTGCGCGACATCCGCAAGGACGACAAGGACCTGATGACCGCCATTCAGGACAACATGTTCGTCTTCGACAATCTGGGCCGCTCGGATGACCGCAGCCTGCAAACGCTGCTGCGCGCGATCGAGCCGGAACGTCTGGTCCTTGCCCTGAAGGGCGCCGACGAGGCTTTGCGCGAACGTCTTTTGTCCTGCATGTCCTCGCGCGCGGCGGCGGGCATCCGCGACGAGATGGAGGCTCTTGGCCCCGTCCGCCTGACCGAGGTGCAAGAGGCTCAGAAACAGATCGTCGCCACCGCCCGCCAGATGGCCGATGCCGGAACCATCGTTCTGGCCGGACGCGGCGGCGAGGAAATGGTGTGACCATGCAGCCCCATCCCCCCGCCGATTTCCACGCGACTGAAACCCCTGCGGCGATCTTTGCCCCGAATGCCGCGTTGATCGCGCCGCGCCCCTCGGGCTTTGCCGCGCGCCTGCCCATGGCGCCGCAGCCTGAACCGGAAACGCCCCCCGAAACCGCCCCCGAGCCCACCCACGAGACCGAGGCCCCGCCGTCCCCGGGCCCGAATGTCGTCCTGCCGCCGCCGCCCATGTATTCGGCGCGTCAGATGGACGAGGCGCGGGCCGAGGCGATGGCCGCCGGGTTGGAACAGGGCCGCGCCGAGGCGATGGCCGAGACCGAGGCCGAGCGCGCCGATCTGGCGCAAGCAGCCGCCGCCTTGCGTCAGGCGCTGGCGCTGATGGCCGCCCCGCCTCAGGCGCAGGTCGATGCGCTGGCCCATGCCATGAGCGTGGCGGTCCTGCGCCTTGCATCCGAACGCGCGGGCCAGGTGATCGACCATGAGCCCGCGCCCTTTGCCCGCCGCGTCGCGGCGCTGGCCGCGCGCCTGTCGCAGGCGGCGGCGGGGTTCGAGCTGCGCCTGCACCCCGCCGATCTGGCGCGCCTTCAGCCGCTGGTCGCCGCCGGTCTGCCTGCCGATCTGGCCGCGCTGGCGGGCGCGCGGCTGGTCGCTGACGAGACGCTTGCGCGCGGCGATGCCGACCTGTCGGCGCCGGGGCTGCGGATCGCTGACCTGCTGGCCGATCTGGAACCGCCGCTGCCTCCCTTGGCGTCGGCCGACCTGCCCGGTGCCGCATGAGCGCGCCGGTGATCGACGCGCTGGCCGACCGCCTGTCGCGCCTGCCCTCGGCCAAGCCGCGCATCGCGGGGCGGGTGCTGCGCTATGACGGGCTGATCCTGGAAACCACCGGCTTTCCCGCCAGCCCCGGGATGATGGCCGCCATTGCCACGGCTGATGGCCGCGAGGCCCTGGCCGAGGTGGTGGGTTTTCGCGAAGGCCGCAACATGCTGTTCCTGACCGAGCCGCAGGCCGTGATCGAGGCGGGCGCCGAGGCGCGGCTGATCCCCGGCGGCCAGCAGGTCGGCGTCGGCCCCGCGCTTCTGGGCCGCGTCATCGACGCCTTCGGCGAGGCACTGGATGGCGGGCCGGACCCGCTGCCCGCCGATCACTGGCCGCTGCATGGCAAGCCCCTGAACCCGCTGATGCGGCAGGCCGTGGACCGGCCTCTGGATGTGGGCATCCGTTCCGTGAACGCGGCCCTGACACTGGGCGAGGGGCAGCGTATCGGCATCGTGGCCGGTTCGGGCGTGGGCAAGTCGGTCCTGATCGAGATGATGGCCCGCAAGGCGCAGGCCGATGTCGTCGTGATCGCCCTGATCGGCGAACGCGCGCGCGAGGTGGGCCATGTCGCCCGCCGCCTGATGACCGGCGAGGCGGGCGCGCGCAGCGTGCTGCTGGCCGTGCCTGCTGACCGCTCGCCGCTGCTGCGCCTGCGCGGCGTGCGGCGCGCCATGGCCATCGCCGAATGGTTCCGCGCCACGGGCAACCGCGTGTTGCTGATCGTGGACAGCCTGACCCGCGTGGCCCATGCACAACGCGAGATCGGGCTGGCGCTTGGTGAACAGCCGACGGCACGGGGCTATCCGCCCTCGGTCGTGGCGATGATCCCGGCGCTTCTGGAACGCGCCGGGCCTGGCCTGCCGGGGCAGGGGACGATCACCGCGATCTGCACCGTGCTGGCCGACGGAGACGACACGACATCCGATCCGGTGGTCGATACGGCGCGCGGCATCCTCGACGGCCATCTGGTTCTGTCGCGGCGTCAGGCGCAGATGGGGCTTTATCCGGCAGTGGACATTCCGCAATCGGTCAGCCGCGTGATGGGCGATGTCGTTGATCCCGATCACATGGCCGCCGCGATCCGCCTGCGCCGCCTGATCGCCGCCTATATGGACAACCGCGATCTGGTGCTGATGGGCGGCTACGCGCCCGGTCAGGACCCGGTCCTGGACGAGGCGCTGAGGCTCTGGCCCTCGATCTCGGGGCTGCTGGGGCAGGATCAGGCCGAGGAAACCACTCTGGCCGACAGCCGCGCCGCCCTGATCGCGCTGGCCGCCGAGGCCCGCGCATGAGCCGGGCGCGCATCTATCACCTGATGTCGCGCCGCGAGACGGTTCGGATGTCGGGCCTTGCCCGCGACCGCGCGGCACAACTGGATCAGGTCAACCGCGCCGAGGCGCTGGACCGGCGTCTGACCGACGTGCTGCGCGATCTGGCGCCGCCGCAGGTCGTGACCTCGGCCGCGCATCTGCGCGATCTGGGGCTTCTGGCGCAGGGCCTTGCCCAAGAGGCCGAGCGCCTGCGCGCGGGCCGCGCCGAGGCCGAGGCCCGCGCCCGCGAACTGGGCGTGGCCATCGGCCACCACGACCAGCGCCGCCGCCAGATCGCCGAGGCCGCTCTGGCCGCCCACGCCGAGGATCGCGCGCTGCGCGAGGAACGCGCCCGCGACGCCCTGCCGCCGCCGCGTGTGGAAAACTGACATCGCCCGCCCCGTTCTGGCATCGCGCTTGCAGGACGGGGGCAAGGCATTCGAACAACAAGGGCAGATTGCGCCATGATCCTGTCAGCAGATCCTCTCCTCGGTGGCGCGGAACAGCGGATGCCGACCCTGCCCCGTCCTCCCTCCGGGGCAGGGGAGAACACTGGCCAGCCGGGCTTTGCCGAGCGTCTGCTTGAGGCGGCGCTTGATCCCATGGCCGAAGACGTGTCGCAACCGATGCCTGGCGTGTTTCCTGCGCCAGTGGCAGACAAGGCCATCGGGCTTGCGATGCCAGCGGTGACCGGGATGGCAGCCCCGGTCACCGCGCCCTCCACCGACATGCCCCCCACCGACCTGCCCGCGTCCGAGACCGCCCTTCCGCCGGTCGAGACGCAGGTCGAGATCGCCCTTCGCATGCGTGCGCCCGATGGCCCGCTGCAACAGGTCTCCGGTTCGCCCCCCGCGCCGGAGCCGTCCGGAGAGGTTCCGCCTGTGGCCTCTCCGGACATCGACATCCCGGTGGCGTTGTCCGACGAGTCGCCTGACGCGCTGCAAGATGCGCCCGTCGATTCCGCCGCCGCCGAAGCCCCCGAGGCCGTGCCTGCCGATGAGGCGGCGCCGATGCCCCAGGCCCTGGTCGCCGCCGTGGTCCTGCCGGACGCGCCCGCGCGCCCCTCGGCCCGCCCGGCGGGGCCGATCCGCGCCGAGGGTGTCGCCCGGGCCGCGATGGAGCCGACCGAGGCCGCGCCCGCCAAACCCGCCCCGGTTGCGGCCATGGCAGCCGCGCCCGCGTCCAATACCGCCGCTACGCCTGCCGCGCCGCTACAGACAGCGCCAACACAAGCCGCGTCGCTTCGCCCGACTGCGCGCGCCGGTGCCGTGTCCGGTGCCGTGGCCGAGACCGTCGCCGGGGGGGCCGCCGCGCCCGCGCCGCAGCCGGCCGCCACGCCGGCGCCGCTCGCAGCCGCTCAGGTCGCCCCGGCCGGCCCGGAGCCCGCCTTGACGCCTGCCCCCGCCGAAGCGCCGCCGCTTGCAGCCCTGCCGGAAGGGGCGTCCGTCGCCGGGTCGGGCGGGTCATCGCCTGCCCCCGCGGCGCTGGCCCTGAACCCGGCTGCGCGGCTCGACCGGGCGGAATGGCCGGAGGCCATGGCCATGACCCTGACCGAAAGCCTGCCCGAGGGTGGCACGATGGTCATCGAACTGGCCCCCGAGGAATTGGGGCGCCTGCGCATCGTCCTGACGCTGGAAGGAGACCGGGCCTCGGTCCAGTTCCAGACCGAAACCGATGCCGCCGCCCGCCTTCTGTCGCAGCAGGAACGCGCGCTGGCCGTCGAACTGGCCCGCAACGGCATGAGCCTTGCAGGCCATGACGCGCAGACGGGCGGCGGCTGGTCCGGCCCGCGCGGCTCGGCCACCGCATCCGGCGCCGCGACCGGCGGCGACGGCGGCCCCGACGTCCCGCCTCCGCCGCCGCTTCATCGCGGTATCGTCAACCTGATCGCCTGAGGTCGCCACATTGCCCCCCGCCCCCGCCAAAGCCGTTCCCGTCGAGGTCCCCGAAACCGCCCCCGTCAAAAAGGGCGGCGGGATCATGCGACTGGTCAAGATGATCCTCGGCGCCGCGATCTGCATCGGCCTTGGCCTCGGCGTGGGCTGGTACCAGTTCGGCCGGACCGATCCGCTGGACGATGCGCTGCGCCTGATCGAGCGCGCGCCCGAAGGTGCGACCGGCCCCGACGGGATGCCGCGGGCGACCCGCGCCCTGCCCGAACAGCCCGCCTTCGTCACCACCTATTACGCCTTTGAGGAACCCGTGACGACGAATCCCGCGGGATCGCGGCGCTTCCTGCAGGTCGGCGTCTCGCTGTCCACGCAATACGACGCCCAGGTGATGGCCAATGTCGAGACGCACAAGACCGCCCTGCGATCCGACATGCTGGCCGTGATCGGCAGCCTGTCCGAGGATGAGATGACCGGCCGCGAGGGGCGCGAGCGCCTGGCCGGTGCGCTGAAGGACGCGCTGAACGAACGTCTCGAACAGCTCGAGGGGTTCGGCGGCATCGAGGGCGTCTATTTCACCAGCTTCATCCTGCAATAGGCCCCGCGATGGCCAAGCCCACCAAACTGTCATCCACCGAAGTCGCGGCCCTTGTCGGCGGGCTGATCGACAGCGACTTCACCGCTGATGCGGGCGATACGCTGAACGGCCTGCCCGTCCGGCCCTATGCCTTCGGCACGAACGACCTGTCGGGTTTTGGCGATTACCACGGCCTGCGGATGATCAATGAACGCTTCTGCCGCATCGCCCGGTCGGTCTTTCTGCCGATGCTGCGCTTTCAGCCGCGCCTGTCATGCTTTCCGCCCGAATTGCGCACCTTCGAGGATTACCGCGACGGGCAGGACAATTTCCTGTCGCTGACCATCACCGCTTCCGAGGCGCTGCGGGGCAATCTGCTGATGGTCGTGCCGCCCGCCTTCATCTCGCAGCTGACCAATGCCTATTACGGCGGCGGCATCACCGCCCCCCCGCCCACGCGCAGCGAGTTCACCGCGACCGAGCATCGCGTGATCGAACTGGTCACCGACCGGCTGAATTCGGCGCTGGCGCTGGCCTGGCGCGACCTGCTGCCCCTGGGCCTGTCGGTCGGCAGCCGCGAGGAGAACATGCAGTTCGTGGCCTTTGCCGACAGCGACGAGATGATCGTGAACTGTTCCTTCATGGTCCAGCTGCCGGGGCTGGAGCCTGCGTCCTTCGACATCATCTATCCGCTGCAGATCCTAAAACCGATCGCCAGCCTCTTGCGCTCTCGGATGCAGTCCGACCAGCTGACCGAGGATCAGAGCTGGCGCGACCGGCTGGAACAGGCGCTGATGGCGGTGCCGCTTGGCGTGTCCGTGCGCCTGTGCCAGCCGCAGATCGCGTTGTCGCGCCTGATGACCCTGGCCGAGGGCGAGGTTCTGCCCGTCACCTTGCCGGGTTCCGTGGAATTGCTGGTCGAGGGCCAGCCCATGTTCGAGGGTCAGCCCGGCGAGCGGGGCGGCCATGCCGCCGTCTCGATCACCCGCCGCAACCCCGCCTGACACAGACCGAAAGGACATCCCGTGACCATCGAGACCCCCATCGAGAACGGCCAGCGCCCCGGCCCGGACCATCTGCGCCTGCTGGAAAACATCGGCGTCAGCCTGACGGTCGAGGTCGGCCAGGCCGAACTGACCATCCGCGACCTTCTGCGCTTGTCCGAGGGCTCGGTCGTGGAGCTGAACCGGATGGCGGGCGACCCGCTGGACGTGCTGGTCAA
This sequence comes from Paracoccus sp. NSM, assembly GCF_052379855.1. NCBI lineage: Bacteria > Pseudomonadati > Pseudomonadota > Alphaproteobacteria > Rhodobacterales > Paracoccaceae > Paracoccus > Paracoccus sp. NSM. Next base: position 219,388 of record NZ_JBQTCG010000004.1, read on the forward strand.
CGGCACCCCCATCGCCAAGGGCGAAGTGGTGATGGTCGGCGACCGTTTCGGCATCCGCTTCGGCCAGATCATCACCCCAGAGGAGCGCGCCGGCGTGGTCTGACGCGACGCCCGCCAGTCGCCTGCGCCCGCCCTGAATGCTGGCACGTCCCTTGCAGCCAGGCTGTCGGAACGACAACGGGCGAGTGTGACAGATGGACGTGATCGGCCCCGAGCGGCTTTTGACATTGGGCGTGTTTCTAGGCGGGCTTTTCCTGCTTTGGGCTGTGGTGATGCGCCATCGCGGCGCCCTGCGCGACCGGATCGGCGCGAAACGGCGGCTGGAACTGGTCGAAAGGCTGGCCTTGGCGCCCGGCGATCAGGCGGTGATCCTGCGCGTGGACGGACGCGATTTCCTGATGTTGCGCGCCAAGGGCGCGGCGCCCGTCCTGCACCCGCTGAACGCCCTGCCGGAGGGCGACGCATGAGCCGCCTTCTGCCGCTGGCCGCCCTGATCGCCCTTCTGCCCGCGCTAGGCCATGCGCAGGGCATCCCCGCCATCACCCTGACCGAGACGGATGGAGGCCAGAACTGGTCTCTGTCCTTGCAGATCCTGGCGCTGATGACGGCGCTGACGGTTCTGCCCTCGCTGCTGCTGGGAATGACGGCCTTCACGCGCATCATCATCGTGCTGTCGATCCTGCGTCAGGCGCTTGGCACGCAGCAGACGCCGCCCAATCAGGTGCTGATCGCGCTGGCGCTGTTCCTGACCTTCTTCGTGATGCAGCCCGTCTTCGTCGAGATCCACGACACCGCACTTGGCCCCATGCTGGACGGCACGATGAGCCAGCCCGAGGCGCTGGAGCGCGGCAGCCGCATCATCAAGGCCTTCATGATCGAGAACACCCGCCAGAACGATCTGGCCATGTTTGCCGATCTGGCGGGCGACGGGCCCTATGCCGATACTGACGCCGTGCCGCTGCGCGTGCTGCTGCCCGCCTTCATGACCTCGGAACTCAAGACCGCGTTCCAGATCGGGTTCCTGCTGTTCCTGCCGTTTCTGGTCATCGACATCGTGATCGCCTCGATCCTGATGGCGCTTGGCATGATGATGGTCTCGCCCGTCCTCGTGGCGCTGCCCTTCAAGCTGCTGCTTTTCGTGCTGGTCGATGGCTGGGCGCTGACGGTCGGATCGCTGGCGGCGGGCTATGGTCTGGGAGGGCCGATCTGATGGAATTCGGTGAAGGGATCGAACATCTGCAACATGCCTATTGGCAGATCCTGCTGGTCTCGGGGCCGGTTCTGGGCGTCGCGCTGGCGGTGGGTCTGGCCATCGGGGTCGTGCAGGCCGCGACCTCGATCAGCGAGGCGACGCTGAGCTTCGTGCCCAAGCTGGTGCTGGTCTTTGCGACGATGGCGCTGGCCTCCAGCTTCATGCTGTCGGGACTGGCGGATTACTTCGCCTTTGTTTTCGACACGATCCGCACGATCCGGTAGCGCGATGGGGGGCGCGGTCTACACCCTTCCCGGCATGGATCTGGCCCGGCTGGCCGACCCGGTGGCGGGGTTCTTTCTGGTCATGCTGCGGATCGGCGCCTTCCTGATCGCCTCGCCCGCGTTCGGGGGCCGCTATTGCCCGCTGCCCGTGCGAATTGTGGCGACGGTCTGTCTGGCGCTGGCCGTGGCCGGGCAGGCCGACCTGCCCGGCGCCGAGGATCTGGCGCGGCTGTCGGCGGTGCCGATGATGGTGGCCGAGATGATGCTGGGCCTTGCCGCCGGGCTGATCCTGACCGTGCTGTTTTCCGCCGCCGCCCTGGCGGGCGACCGCATCGCCAACGCGGCGGGTCTGGGCTTTGCGATGCAGGTCGATCCTTCGGCGGGAGGGCAGAGCCCGGTCGTGGCGCAGATCTTCGGGCTGGCCATGCTGATGGTGTTTCTGGCGCTGGACGGGCATCTGGCCGCGATCCGGCTGGTCCTTGACAGCTACAGCCTGCTGCCGCCGGGGCAGATGCCCGATCTGGCGGCGCTGGCGGTGGCGGGGCTGCGGACCGGGGGTGTGATGTTCTCGATCGCCTCGGCGCTGATGCTGCCGGTCGTCGCCGCGCTGCTGGTGTTGAATGTCGGCGTCGGCGTGGTCACGCGATCGGCCCCGCAGCTGAACCTGTTCTCGATCGGCTTTCCCATCGCGATCATCGCGGCGCTGGTGCTCTTGTGGCTGACCGCGCCGCAGGCGGGGCAGGGCATGGCGGGCATCGTCGGCATCGGTCTGGAGCTGATCGCCGCCATCCTGACGCCTCCGGCCGGGGCGCCCTGACATGGCCGAGAACGACGACAGCGCCGAACGCAGCCACGAACCCTCGCAGCGCAGGCTGGACGACGCGCGCAAGGAGGGGCAGATCCTCACCTCAAAGGAGATGTCGATCTTTGCCACGATGGGGGCGGGTATCCTGGCGCTGACGCTTCTGGCGGTGGCCGCGCCGCGCGCCGTGGCACGGCTGGCATCGGGGCTGTATCTGCCTCATGGCGACGCGGCCGAGGCGGCCCTGATGCCGGCCCTGGCCGAAGCGGGCTGGGGCGTCATCTTGATCACGCTGGTCATCGCCGGACCGGTGATTGTCGCCGCCATCGCCGTCCAGGCCGCGACCGGCGGCATCGGCTGGACCGCAAAGAACGTCATGCCTGCGCCCAACAAGCTGAACCCGCTGGCGGGGCTCAAGCGGATGGTCTCGGCCAATGCGCTGGTCGAGCTGGGCAAGGCGGTGGCCAAGGTCCTGCTGCTCAGCGGGGTCGGGCTGGCTGTGGTGATCGACGCGCTGCCGCAATTGCTGGTGCTGGGCGGGATGGCCACGGGCGATGCGCTTGGGGTGATCGCGGCGCTGCTGCTGCGCTTTCTGGTCGCGCTGACGCTGGTTCTGGGCCTGATCGGCGCGGTCGATCTGATCTGGCAGACGCGCAAGCACATGCAGCAGCTGCGCATGACCTTTGCCGAGGTCAAGCGCGAGAACCGCGAGGATAACGGTTCGCCCGAACTCAAGGGCAAGCTGCGCCGCCTGCAGATGGAGGCCAGCCAGCGTGGCGCGCGCGAACGCGCCTCGTTGCCGAATGTGGACGGCGCCAGCGTGCTGGTCACGAACCCGCAGCATTTCGCGGTCGCCCTGCGTTATGCGCCGGGTCAGGACGAGGCGCCGGTTCTGGTCGCGGCGGGCCGCGACGGGCTGGCCGCGCGGATGCGTCAGCGCGCCCGCGACGCGGGCGTGCCGGTTCTGCAGGCGCCGCCCTTGGCGCGGGCGCTGTATTTCACTGGCCAGATCGGGGGCGGCATCGACCCGCGGCTCTATACCGCCGTTGCGGCCGTGCTGGCCCATATCTGGCGGCTGGATCGGGGCGAGGCCGCCGACCTGCCGCCGCTGGACCTGCCGCCCGAGATGCGTTTCGACGCCAATGGCCGGCCCGAGGCAAAATGATGGCACGGGCCTTGCAAGGCTTTCGGCAGCGAAGGGCGCGCCTATGGCCGCCCGAACCGGATGAAGGATGACCACATGCCCCGGCACGACGACCCGCCCTGCCGCGCCTGCCAGATCGGGCAGAGGCTTTCCACCCTGGCCTTCGCGATTTTCGCGGTCGCGCTGATGTTGGCCCGGCTTGATCCGGCGCTGAGCGACTGGCAGCGCCACGGCCTGACGATCTGCGCCGCGCTTTGCGCGCTGGCGGTGATCCGCAACCCGCTGGCCTGGCTGGCCGAGCGTCTGTTTTCCCCTCGCCGCCGTTCGGGTCGCCGTTCGGGCCGCCGTCTGGGTCGTTCGCAATGAGCCGCAAATCCGCCCCCCCGCCCGATTTGCCCGAGCTGGACAGCGCGATGGATCAGGCGCTGAAAGCCGCCGCCGCCGCCACCGATGCCGCCCATGAGGCCGAGGCCGTTCTGGCCGCCCGGACCGATGCGGCGCAGGCGACGGCCCGCACCGCCCGCCGCATGGGTTGGCTGGCCGCCGTCACCGGCGCCGCCGCGCTGGTCATGGCGCTGATCGCGGGCGGCGCGCTGTGGCGGGCCTCGGCCTCGCTGTCAAACGCCGCCGAGATCCAGGCAGCGGCGACCGCCGCCTTGGTCGAGCGTGTGACGGAACTGAACGGCGCTCTGGACCGGATGGACGAGACCGTCGCCCGCGCCGAGGTGCTGACCGACCGCCTCGACCGCCCGGCGCCCGTGGCCGCGCCCGTTTCGACAGCCCCCGCCGCCACGCCCGACGACGCCACGATCGAGCGCCTGCGCATCGACATCCTTGCCGCCATCGCCGCCGCGGAACGTGCGCTGCTGGACCGGCTGGCCCAGAACCCGCCCGCCCCGCCCCCGGCCCCGGCGCCCGCCGCCTCGGCCAGCGCGGCGGCGCCCGCGACGCGCCAATCCGAGGCACGCCGCCCCGCCGCCGCCCGCCCCAATGCGCGCCCCGCCGCCCGCGCCACCCCGCGCCCGGCCGAGCCGAACCCCTTTCGTTTTCCCTGATCCAGCGAGAATGCCATGACCAATGCCGGTGCCGCCCCCGACACGACGCTGAGGCTTGCGCGCTGCGGCGCCCGCGATGCGGGTGCGGCCTATGGGCTGAAACGCGGCGATCTTCTGATCGGGTTGGACGGCGCGCCCTGGCAGGGCGGGGCGGATGCCCTGTCGCGCCGGGTGGCTGCGGCGGGCCGCCCGGTCGCGCTGACATTCCAGCGCGGCACGGCGTTGGTTACGGTCATGGTCCGCCGCGCCGATCTGGGCCCTTGGGAACGCGCGCCCCTGTCGCAGATCACGCCCGCCGACCAGCCGCTGCCGGACCCCCTTGGGCTGGTCAACTGGGAGATCATGCGCCGCGCCGATGGCACGCATGAGCTGTTCAGCCGTTCATCTTCGATGCTGGCGCTGATCGCGCCGGCCCTGTGGCTGGCGCAGATGCGGCTTTGGACATGGCTTGCCACGCTGATCCTGGCGCTGGCGCTGGCGCTTTCGGGAGGTCCGCTGCTGATGCTGGCGGTCTGGTTCGCGGCGGGGCTGCACCTGTGGCGCGCGGCCGCGGGCCATCTGCGCGCCGCCCGTCTGGCCGAGGGGTATCGCCCGCTCGGCATCATCGCCGCCCGGACCGAGGCCGAGGCCTGCCGCCTCTGGGCCGAACTGCATCCGGGCGCGCGTTTCCGTTTTGGCGGGGCGGTGCCACCTGCCGAGGCACAGGCGCTTGGCTAGGGCTCAGGTCTGCGGCTGGCGATCCTCGGGGATGAGGGCGCAGGGCGCAGGGGCCTCGGCCCCGCGTGCGGCGCACCATGCGCGCATGTGCTGGCGTGCGGTCTGTGCGGCCTCGGCGCGCGCGTCGGGCGGGATCAGCGCAAGGCTCGACTGGCGTGCCCTGACCGCGCCGGGCGCGTCCAGAGTGGCCGCGATGGCCTGCCAGCCATGCGCCGCGACCGGGTCGGGCTCGGCCGGGATGGTCAGAAGGATCGCCGCGATTTCCAGCATGGCGGCACCGTCGCCCGCCTCGGCGCGCGGGGAAAGCCATGCGATTGCCCGCGCGGCCAGCGCGTCGCGCGCCCCGTCGTTCAGCCGCGCGACCAGCAGCCGCCGCAGCGGGATCGAGCGGTCGCTGCCCGCCAGTTCCGCCCTTATGGCCCAATAGGCGGCCTCGGGATCGTCCTGCGGCAGGCCGCGCCCGGTCGCGTAAAGCACGGCCAGATTATGCGCGGCCTCGGCATCGCCCGCCTCGGCCAGACCGTGAAAACCCGCCGCCGCCTGGCCGAACATCCCCGCCCGTGCCGCGGCCAGCGCCTGCGCAAAGGGATCGGGCGCGGCCTCGGGCGCCCCGGCCCATGCGGGCGTCGTCAGCAGCGCCGCAAGCAGGGCCAGCCGCCTCATCGCCCCGCCACCATGACCAGTTGCAGATAAAGCAGCCGCTTGCGCCCACCCCGCGCCGCTGAATCCAGATCCGAGACGACCACCATCGGGCGGCTGCGGCCCTCCTGCACGACCTCGATGCGGATGCCGGGGGGCAGGGTGATGCGCTGACGCGCCAGCGTGCCCTGCGGGTCCTCGCGGAACGCGGCGCGGAAATCGCTGTCGATCCAGCTGAGTGCCAGCGCGCGGCCCAGAATGTCGGGCAGCAGGCGCTGCACCTCGGCCCGGTCATGCAGATGAACCGGCCCCGAGGCCAGCGGATAGGTCGGCCCCTCCTCTGGCGGGGGGGCCTTGCGGGGCTGCGCCACGCGGGCGGGCAGGCGCATGGGGACCAGCGCAAGTTCCTGACCTGGGGGCATGTCGTCCTCGTGACATGAGTTTCCAAATCCTACGGCCGCGCGGGCGGACAGTTTAGCACTATCCGAAAGATGGCCGGCGATATGCTTCTTCACAGGTTGGTGATGTCAGATAGTCGTGGCTATCCGACCGCACAATTGTCGGAAAACCGACGCCGCCACAGGATGGGGTCAACAAGTCGTCAAGACCAGTAACGAGGGCCAGCCATGACCACCCGCTTCGCACCGTCAGTGCCGGAAGATGCCCGCTTCAGCCTTGTCGATCGCCTGATCCCCGGCAACGCGGTGCCCATGCGGCAGATGAAACGCCTGATCGAGATGCTGGCCCCCTCGGACGCGCCGGTTCTGGTGACCGGGCCCAGTGGTGCGGGCAAGGAACTGGTCGCGCAGGCCCTGCATCGCCTGTCGGGCCGCAAGGGCCAGTTCGTCGCCATCAACTGCGCTGCCCTGCCCGCGGAACTGCTGGAGGGCGAGCTGTTCGGGACCGAGCGCGGCGCCTATACCGGTGCCGACCGCGCCCGCGCCGGTCTGATCGAGCAGGCCGAGGGCGGCACGCTGTTTCTGGACGAGATCGGCGACATGCCGCTGCCTTTGCAGGCCAAGCTGCTGCGGGTGCTGGAAACACGGACGCTGCGCCGTCTGGGTGGCGCCGCGCCTGTGTCGCTGGATTTCCGCGTCGTCGCCGCCACCCATCGAGACCTGTCGGCGCTGGCGGCTCAGGGCGCCTTCCGCGAGGACCTGATGTTCCGGCTGGCGGTCTTTCCGCTGGCGCTGCCCTCGCTGGCCGAGCGTCTGTCGGACCTGCCGCTGATCCTGTCGCGTCTGCTGGACGATTGCGCGGTCGCGCTGCCGAGCCTTGCCATGCCGCAATTCGACGAGACCGCCCTGCGCGCGCTGGCGGGCCATGACTGGCCGGGCAATGTCCGCGAATTGCGCAGCATCGTGCAGCGCGCCTGTCTGATGTTCGCGGGCCAGCGCATCACCGCGCGCGAAGTGCGCGAGAACCTGCTGCGCTTTGCCCCGCCCTTGCCCGCGGGCGCCCCTGCCGCCGCCGCGACCCAGACCCTGCCCGCCGGCGCCGCCCTGCCGCGCCCCGAGGCCCTTCGCGCGGCCCTGGCCGAGACGCCCGCCGATCTGGACCTGCGCATCTATCTGCGCGATATCGAGGTGACGCTGATCGAAGCCGCGCTGGAGCGCTGCAAGGGCTGCGTCGCACAGGCCGCCGAGGCGCTGCGCCTGCGCCGCACCACCCTGATCGAGAAGATGCGCAAATACGGCATCGAGCGCCCCGCCTGAGGCGCGGACGCGCGCCGCGCCCTGCGGCAAGGCAGGGTCAGCGGTCGCGCGACCACATGTCCTGAAGGTTCTTCAGATATTGGCCGGTGCCGTTCAGCTGGGTGACCGCCTGCTCCATCGCGGCGAAACGCGTCAGGTAACGCTTTTCGATCAGCGCCGCGCGCGCCTCGAGTGCGGCGATCTGTTCGCTGCCGGTCTGGCTGGCGCGGGTCAGGTCAGCCTCTCGCCGGCCCAGATCCCCGTCGCTGCTGCGCGCCTGGTCGATCATCTGTGACAGCGATCCGACAAGGCTGCGCCCGAAGCGCAGCGTTCCCGAGGTCACGCCCGGCTCGGCCATGACGCTCAGCCCCTCGACCGGGCCGGTCAGCGCGATCTGCACCGTCCTGCCCTGTCCCAGATCAAGGCCCAGCATCCGGTTTCCGGCCAGCGTGGCATTGCCGGCCGCGTCGGTGCGGAAGTCCAGATCGCCCGATTGCAGCGACGGCGAGGGGTTGCCGCGCACCGACAGGCCCGGTGTCAGGCTGGTGAGGGCGTCGCCGAACAGCGCGTCGAAGTGCGACGCGTTCAGCCGGAAGGTCCGGTCAAAGGCGGGCGGGTCAAAGCGCAGCTGGCCATTGCGTTCGGTTGCGATGCCCAGATCGGCCAGAAAGATCGGCCGGTCCCCGAAACCGTTCAGCGGTCCGGCCAGCAGCCCGCGCAATTGCGATTGCAGCGATTCCATCGCCCGGTCGCCCGCCAGTTCGCCCGCCACGGCACCGCCGATGCCGCGCTGCGTCAGCGATTGCATCAGCGACAGGACACCGTTCAGCCCGTCGATCAGCGTCTGCACATTCGCGCGGGCGGCGCCTTCCTCGCGTTCGATGGACAGCATGGCGGGGCCGGTGGCCGACAGCGTCACATCGACGCCGGGCATCACGTCCTGGATCAGGTTGTCGGGCCGCGTCACGGCGATCCCGTCCACCAGAACCAGCGCGTCCGTCGCCGCCTGAACCTGCCGCGCCCCCGGCCCGGCGCTCATGTCGAACGAGGCCAGCGGCATTCCTTCACCGCCCGAGGCCTGATCGACGCTCAGGCGGATCGCATTGGCCGCGCCCGTTTCGCTGACGATGCCAAGCGAGACGGTGCCGTCGCCCTTGTCCAGCGCGCGGGCGGTGATGCCGGGCAGGCTGGACAGGCTGCGTGCCAGATCGGCCAGCGTGGTGCCCGGCTGGATCTCCAGCGTGACGGATTGCCGGGCGGGGTCGGCGTCGAAGGCCGCGCCCTCGCCCCATTGGCCGAATTCCACCCGCAGGCTGCCCGCCTCTACCGGCGCCGTCAAAGAGGACAGGCCGCCGAATTCCAGCACCTGCCGCGAGGCAAGCCGCTGCACGTCGATGGGCAGCGCTTCGGGGGACATGCGTTGGCGGTCGGTCACGCGGGGCATCACCCCCGCCGAGGTGGTCGAGACTGTCATGATCGGGTTCGACGCCGCCTGCGCCATCGCCTGGCCAAGTGCGTCGAATTGCGCGCGCACCTCTCCGAGCGCGGTCATGCGCTGTTCGTCGCGGGTTATGCGGCTGCGGATCGCGTCCATCTTGGGCGCGGTCTCGGCCTGCGTGAGGGTGCGTGCCAGATCGCGCAGGTTCAACCCGCTGCCATTCCGGCTGAGTGCCGACAGAAGATCGCTGCTCATGTCATCCTCCTTCTGTCCTGACGAACGGACTGCCGCCGCGCCGTTTTAGGGCAAATCCCGGAACGCGGCCGTCATGGTGCCGTCGATCAGGGATCGGCAAAGTCGAACTCGATCTCGATCCGGCGGTTGGCGCTGCGGCCTTCCTCGGTCGCGTTGTCGGCCACGGGCATGGATTCGCCCCGGCTGACGGCGGTCAACTGCGACGGGTCAAGCCCCCCCTGCGCGCCCAGCTCGCGCACCACGGACGAAGCCCGTGCGGCGGCAAGCCCCCAGTTGTCGGTAAAGGCGCCCCCGGTCAGCGGCACGCTGTCGGTATGCCCGGTCACGGTGATGCGCGTCTGTTCGCCCGCGGCCGACAGGGCAATGCGGGCCATGATCTCGCGGGCCTCGGCGGTCAGCTCGGCCGAGCCCGACCCGAAGGCCCCGCCCGCGCCCACGGTGACGATGACCTTGTCGTTTTCCTGCTGCACATCGACCAGCCCCTGATCGCGCATCTCTTGCAGAGCGACCTTCAGCCGGGCATCGGCGATTGCGGCGCGGGCCTCGGCGTTCTGTCCGCCCGATTGCTGGCTGTCCTGACCCTCGGGGCCGGGCTGGGGGGCGGGCTCGCTTTGCGGCTGGCCCGGCGGGCTGACGATGTCCTGCGCGGCCTGGGCCAAGGCCTCGGCCATTTCGGCGGCGCCGGCACCTTCGGGCAGGCGCAGCGTCACGGCGCCGTTCTCGCCCGCCACGGTGATCTCGCCATCCGCCATCGCCTGTTGCAGCGCCTCGGTCAGTTGCTGCATCGCCTCTTCTTCGCGCGGGTCGGGGGAATCGGTGGGCGAGGGCGGCGTGCTGGCCGGGCGGAAGTCCATTTCGATGACCGTCGTGCTTTGCGGGTTCGGAAAGATCTCGACCGCGCTTGTGCCGAAATGCTCGCGCAGCGCGCCGGTCATCTTCTTGAAGGACACCTCGTCGAAATTCGCGAAGGACAGGATCAGCACGAAGAACGCCATCAGCAGGGTGGCGATATCCGCGAAGGTCGCCATCCAGGCGGGCGCACCGACCGGAGGGCAGCGCGGGCATTCGTGATCGTCATCATCGTCGTCATCGGGTCCGGTCGCGGGCTTGGGCAGCGCCTTGAGCTTGGCCATTGCACAGCCCCCTTACGCCGCCGCGCGCAGTTTTTCCTGCACCGGAGGCTCCAGCGCGGCCAGAAGCTGATCCTCGATCAGGCGCGGGCTTTCGCCGCGGGCGATGCCGCGCAACCCCTCAAGGACGATGGCGCGGTATTCCAGTTCCTCGGTCGTGCGCGACTGCATCTTGGTATAGATCGGTCCGAACAGGACGTTGGCGACGATGGCGCCATACATGGTGGTCAGCAGGGCGACCGCCATGGCCGGGCCGATGGCCTTGACGTCGGACATGTTGCCCAGCATCAGAACCAGCCCGATCAGCGTACCGATCATGCCCATGGCGGGGCCGATGTCGATCCAGGCCTTCACGATGCCCTGATGGCCCTCGTGGCGCGATTTCATCGCCTTGATCTCCTGCTTCAGCTGGCGGGTCAGCTTGGCCTCGTCGGCGCCGTCGACCAGCATCTGAAGTCCCTTTTCAAAGAACTTGTCAGGGACCGACTGGCCCTCGAGCGCCATCATGCCGTCCTTGCGGGCCACGCCCGACAATTCGATCATGCGCTTGACCAGATCGTCGGTGCGCAGGTTGGTCGGCTTGAACATGCGCGCCATCGCCTTGAAGCTGCCGGTGAAAGCGGGGATTGAGGTCGTTGCCAGCACCGCGAAGGCCGTTCCGCCGAAGACGATCAGGACCGACGGAATATCCACGAAGGGGGCCAGGCCGCCGCCATAGATCATCGCACCGATGATCATTCCGATCGCTCCGATCAGCCCGATCAAGCCTGCCAGATCCATGCTGCAACTCCGTCAATCCGCCGCCATGCAGGGGCAGGGAAGCAAGGTTCGTGCCAGCGCCCCCGAAACTTGTCGCTAAACATTCCTGAAAAGCGCCGTTCCCTTCATCAGGCGCTGCAAGGCGCGTCGTTTGATCCCAGGAGATGGAAGATGACCAGCATCAACACGAATATCGGCGCGTTGGCCGCTCAGGCGAACATGACGCGCGTCAACGACCAGTTCAACAACGCCATGACGCGCCTGTCGACCGGCCTGCGGATCAACGCCGCCAAGGATGACGCCGCCGGCATGGCCATCGGCGAGAAGATGACCTCGCAGATCATGGGTCTGAACCAGGCCGTCCGCAACGCCACCGACGGCAAGAACCTGATCGACACGACGGAATCGGCGCATGTCGAGGTGTCGAACATGATGCAGCGCCTGCGCGAACTGGCCGTGCAGTCGGCCAACGACACCAACACCTCGTCGGATCGCGGCAGCATCGTGGCGGAGAGCCGCCAGCTGATCGCCGAGATCAACCGTGTCTCGGAAACCACCACCTTCAACGGCATGAAGGTCATGGATGGCAGCTTCTCGGGCAAGCAGTTCCAGATCGGCGCGGACGCCAACACGACCGTCTCGATCAACGTCGAAAGCACCCGCGCGACCGAGATCGGCGCCTTCACGCTGCGTTCTGACGTGAACGTCGCTGCTGGCCCCTCGGCCATCGCGGGCGGCACCACGCTGATCATTTCGGGTCATGCGGGTTCGGCCGAGGTTGATCAGACCGCCGAGATGTCCGCCCAGGAAATGGCGCGTGCCATCAACGCGACGACCGCCCAGACGGGCGTCTCGGCCGCAGCCCAGACCAGCGCCAAGATCTCGCTGGCGAACACGGCCGATGAGGGGCAGGTCTCCTTCAAGGTCAACAATGTGGATGTCGGCCCGGTCGCGATCTCGGATGGCGGCGACCTGCGCAGCCTGCGCGACGCGATCAACGCCAAGACGACCGAAACCGGCGTGACCGCCCGCATGGGCAGCAGCAATGCCGAAATCGTGCTGACCGACAGCACCGGCGCGAATATCGACATCTCGAATTTTGCTTCGGATGACGGTGCCGGCGGCACGCTGACGATGAACGTCGATGTCCTGAACTCGGACGGCACCGCCGCCACCAGCGGCTTTACCACGACCACGACCGTGACCGACGGCGACTCCGCCACGGTGACGGGCCAGGTGACGATGTCCTCGACCAAGAGCTTCTCGGTCCATACCTCGGACAACACCACCGACGAGGCCTTCTTCGAGAACTCGAACTCGGGCGCCAGCCTGGAGAAACTGGCCGAGATCGACCTGTCCACCCACGAGGGCGCCTCGAAGGCGATCAACGTGATCGACACCGCCCTGTCGCGGGTCAGCCAGGCCCGGTCCGATCTGGGTGCCATCTCGAACCGCCTCGACTCGACCATCTCGAACCTGACGAACATCTCGACCTCGGTTCAGGCCGCCCGGTCGCAGATCATGGATGCGGATTTCGCGGCCGAATCGACCAACCTCGCCCGCGGCCAGATCCTCAGCCAGGCCGCCACGGCGATGCTGGCACAGGCCAACGCCTCCAAGCAGAACGTCATGAGCCTGCTGCGCGGCTGACGGTTTTCCGACGCCTCTCACGGCCAGCCCTGGCGCCCTTGGGCGCCAGGGTTTTGCTATTGCAGGGTTTTCTCGAAAGCATATGGTCGGGGTTCCGACATTTTAGGCCTGTCAAACGAAAATTTTGGATTCCTTGGCCTACCCGGCGAAACTGGCACCAGAAGGAGCCTCGCCATGAATTTCAGCCATTCCCAAGTGCTTGGACATCGCCAGTCGCTGGTCGTCAGCCAACAGCTGCGTCAGGCCATCGTGCTGCTTCAGATGAGCAATCCGGAATTGCAGCACTTCATCGACAAGCAGGCCGAGGAAAACCCCTTCGTCGAATTCGCCCCGCAGCGTGCCCTGCGTCCGGTGCCCCAGGGCGTCGCCGGCGGCCCGCGCGAGGATTGGGACCGCGTCGGCGCCATCGCGGATACGGGATCGCTGTCGCTTTACACCCATGTCGCCCGCCAGATCGGCGCCCTTGGCCTGACCGAGGCGCAGATCACGCTGGCCTCGGTCTTTGTCGATGCGCTGGAACCCTCGGGCTGGCTGGGTCAGCCGCTGGACCAGATCGCAGCCCAGGGCGGCGTCGATCTGCCCGAGGCCCAGGCGATGCTGACGATCCTGCAAGGGCTGGAACCGGCGGGCCTGTTCGCCCGCAACCTGGCCGAATGCCTGCGTCTTCAGGCCGCAGATCAGGGCATCCTGACCCCGCTTTTCGCCTCCGTTCTGAACAACCTGCCGCGTCTGGCCTCGGCCGATCTGGCGGGGCTGGCGCGGGTCTGCGGCGTGGCCCTCGCCGATCTGCACCCGGTCCTGCGCCTGCTGCGCGGGCTGGACCCCAAGCCCGGCGCCCGGTTCGAGCAATCGCCCGAGCCGATCCGCGCCCCCGACCTGATCGTCACGCGCGCCGCGACCGGCGATTGGCAGATCGAACTGAACCGCTCGACCCTGCCGCGCGTGACCATCCGCGAGGCCAAGGCCGACCGCCTGTCGCAGGCGGCAGGCGCGTCCAAGGGCTATGTCAGCGAAAGGCTGTCGGTGGCGCGCTGGCTGGCCCGCGCGGTCGAGCATCGCAACCGCACCGTGCTGCGCGTCGGCGAAGAGATCATGCGCCGCCAGCCCGGTTTTCTGGAGAACGGCCCCGAGCATCTGGCGCCGATGACGCTGAAGGAAATCGCGCTGGCCGCCGATGTGCATGAAAGCACCGTCAGCCGCGTGACCACCGGGATCATGGTTCAGACGCCGCATGGGGTTATGCCGCTGAAACAATTTTTCACCGCGGCCTTGCCGTCGCGGGACGAGGCTGCCGGTTCCGCCGGGGCCGTGCGCCACCGCATCGGCCGCCTGATCCGCGAGGAAAATGCCGCCCGTCCCCTGAGCGACGATCAGCTGGCGCAGATGATGGCCGCCGACGGCATCAACGTCGCCCGTCGCACCGTCGCCAAATATCGCGAGCAACTGCACATCCCCACGGCCTCGGTCCGGCGGCGGCAGGCGATCCTGTCGGGGCGCCACTAGCCCCCCGACGGATCGTCCGAGGGCGCATCGTCATCCATCGCCAACAGGGCCGACATGGCCGCCAGCGGGTCCGCGGCGGCCTGTTTGCGTTTCTTGGGCCGGGGTGCGGCCGCGACCTCGACCGGGGCGGGTTCGACCGGATCGGCCTGCGGCTGCTGGTCCGGCAGGTCGGCCAGGGCCGCCATCGGATCGGCAGCGGGTTCGGCAGACGGCGTCGGCTCTTCCGGTTGATCGGCCGCCATCAGCGCCGACATCGCGGCCAGAGGGTCCGCCGAGGCGCGCGCCTTCTTGCGGCGGGGCGCGGGTTCGGGCACGGGTTCCAGATCGGGGGCGGGCTCGACGATGGCCGCGGGATCGACCTCGATCACCACCGGATCAGGCAGAGGCTGAAAGTCCGGCTGGGGCTGAATTTCGGGCTGCGGTTCCGGGGCTGCCGCGATTTCGGGTTCCTGCTCTGGTTCGGCCTCTGGCGCGGCTTCTGGCCCCGGTTCCGGCTCGGGGCTGGCCATCAGCAATTGCGCCGCATCCTCCAGCCGGATCGATGTCAGCAGGTTCTTGGGCGCCTTGCGCGGCGCGGGCGGCGGAGGCGGCGGCGCCTCGGGTTCGGGCAGCGGCTCGGGCTCGGGCTCGGGCTCGGGGGCGGGTTCGGGCAGGGGCAGCACTTCGGGTGCGGCCTCGGCCATTCTGCGGATGAGGACGATCCGCAAGGCCAGGGCGACGCGGCCTGTGACCGGGTTCCCGGGATCGCGCTGTTGTTGCTCCAGTGCGGCCAGCATGGCGGCCATCTGCGCTGTCGGGATCTCGCCGATGGCGGCGTCGATGCGGCTGACCAGACTCATTTCGGTTCCTTCGCAAGGCAGGCGGGGATTCTGGCACCGCTCTTGCAAGCAGCGGGCCATGACGCCGCAAGTCGCGAGGAAAAAACCGATGAGCACCGTTCTGAGGGATCAGCTTGGACTTCACGCCAGCGCCTTGAAGCTGGGCGAAAGACGCGCGGCCATCCTGGCCTCGAACATCGCGCAGGCGGCGACGCCGGGCTACAAGGCGCGCGATATCGACTTTGCCAGCGAGATGGCGCGCCAGATGGGCGGCACGGGCGTGCCCGCCGCCACCCATGCCGGCCACATCACTTCGGCCGCGACGCCCGATCACGGCCCCGGCTGGCGCGTCCCGGTCAGCGCGGCGCTTGACGGCAACACCGTCGAGCCCGCCGTCGAGCAGGTTAAATTCGCCGAAAACGCGCTTCGCCAGCAGGCCAGCCTGACCTTTCTCAACCGCCGCATCTCGGGGCTGATGTCGGCAATCAAAGGTGAATGATGAGCCAATTGAACAACGTCTTCGACCTTGGAACCCGCGCCCTGTCGGCGCAGATGCAGCGGCTGAACACCACGGCCTCGAACCTTGCGAATGCCGGGACGGTGGCGGGCAGCGCTGACAAGGCGTTCCGCCCGCTGCGCCCGGTCTTTACCGTGGACGAGGCCATGCCCGGCAGCGGCCTGACCGCGCCCCGCGCCGAACGCATCGTGGCGTTGGAACGAGAGCCCGCGCGCATGTTCCGCCCCGACCACCCGCAGGCCGATCCCGAGGGCTTCGTCTATGAATCCCCCGTCGAGGTCGAAGAGGAGATGGTCGAGATGCTGGAGGCCAGCCGCCATTACCAGAACACACTGGAAACCCTGTCCACGCTGCGCACCATGATGACGCGCACGCTGCAGATGGGTCAGTAAGGAGCGCGCGATGACCATCCAGATCAATCCGGGCCTGGGCACGGGCAGCACGACCGCCAGCGGCCAGACCCCGCCGCCCGCGCGGCCCCAGACCCTGGGCCAGCAGGATTTCCTGACCCTTCTGACGGCGCAGCTGCGCAATCAGGACCCGCTGAAACCGCTCGAGAACACCGAGTTTCTGGGCCAGATGGCGCAATTCTCGACAGTGGCGGGTATCGACCGGATCAACGACACGCTGGCCTCGCAGGGGGGCGGCGGGGCGCGCGACATGCGGATTTCCATGGCCGCCACCATGCTGGGCCATTCGGTCCTGGTGCCGGGCGCGGTCGCGCGGCCCGACGCCTCGGGCGCGATACGCGGCGCGGTCGAGCTGGACGGCCCGGTCGAGGCGCTGAACATCACCTGGCTGGATGCCGAAAGCGGGCAGGTCCTGAACAGCCAGCAGATGGGGCCGCGCAGCGGTGGGCTGGTCGGCTTCGAATGGACCGCCATCCCCGCCGATATCGTGGCCGCCCGCAGGCCGGTCCTGGTGTCGATCGATGCAATCCAGGGCGGGCAGATGCGCAATCTGGACCCGCAGGTCTATGCGCGCGTCCTGTCGGCCCGCGCCTCTGCCGGGGGCGAGGATGTCACGCTTGATATCGAGGATTTCGGCCAGCTCAGCACGCTTGAAATCCAGTCCTTCCGCTGAACGCCCAACAAGGAGATCAGAATGTCCCTCAACACCGCCCTGTCGGGCCTTTCGGCGGCCCAGACCGATATCGCCGCCACCTCGCACAACATCGCCAACGTCGGCACGACCGGCTTTCGCGGCAGCCGGGCCGAATTCGCCGACATCTTCAACCAGTCGCCCGAGACGGTGACGCGCACCACGACCGGTTCGGGCGTGCAGGTCGCCCGCGTCGCGCAGGACTTCAAGCAGGGCAGCATCGTCGGCACCGGCAACCGGCTGGACATGGCCATCGAGGGGCCGGGCTTCTTCGCCGTCCAGCCTCAGGCCGGCACGCAGGGCATCCCGCCCGAGCGGCTGTTCACCCGCGCAGGAGCGTTCTCGATGTCGGCGGACGGGCGGATCGTGAATGCCTCGGGGCACCAGCTTCTGGGCTGGCCGGTGGCAGAGGACGGCTCGGCGCTGACGCAGACGCTTGGCCAGACGGTGCCGCTTCAGATCCCGCTATCCTACGGAGAGGCGCGGTCCACGGGCAATGTCAGCGTCGCCGTCAGCCTGCCCTCGGACCCGGCGATGACGGGGGATCAGGTCAACGTGCCGCCCGCCGCCGAGTTCGACCCCGAGGATCGCACCAGCTGGGCGCATCGCACCCCCATCCCCCTGTCCGATGCCGAGGGCCGCGCGGTCGAGGGCGAATTGTATTTCATCCGCATGTCCGACCCCACGCCGGGCGCCGCCGAAACGTCCTTTCAGGTTCGCATGATGCTGGGCGGGGCCGAATTGACCGGTGCGGCCGGGCTGGTTCTGGACGAGAATGGCGAGCCGACGGCGGCGTCGGGTCCGTTCCAGTTCGATGGCCCGGACGGTCCGATCACCGTCGATCTGTCGCGGGCGCGGCTGGCCGACGGCCCCTTTGCGGTGGGCAATGTCCAGCATGACGGGCGACCCCGCGCCTCGCTGACGACGCTGGATATCGACCGCGAAGGCACGATCTGGGCCAGCTATGGCGGCGATACGCGCGTCGCGCAGGGCAAACTGACGCTGGTGAACTTCGCCAATGCGGGCGGGTTGAGGATCATGGGCTCGGCGTCGTTCGCGGCCACGGCGGATTCGGGCGCGCCGGTCGTGGGCGTGCCGGGCTCGGCAGGCTTCGGATCGCTGCGGTCGGGCGCGCTGGAAAAGGCGAATGTGGACCTGACCGAGCAGTTGGTGAACCTGATCACCGCGCAGCGCAATTATCAGGCCAGCGCCAAGGCGATGGAGACATCGTCCAGCATGATGCAGACCATCATGAACCTGCGGACCTGAGGCGGCGATGGACCGGCTTGTCCATACCGCGCTAAATTCGCTGGCCAATCTGCGCGACAGCCGCACGCTGTCGGCGCAGAACCTGTCCAACATGGCCGTGCCGGGCTACCGGCGCGACCTGCAGAACGAGGGCGGCGCGCATTTCCTGACCGCCCTTCAGGCCCAGACCGGCCGCGCCTTTCAACTGGAGCGCGGCCCCCACGGCTTTTCCCGCGCCCCCGGCCCGCTGGAGCGCACTGGCGATCCGCTGGACCTGGCCATCGCGGATCGCGGGTTCTTCTACATCCAGCCGCCCGGCGGGGGCGAACCCGCCCTGACGCGGCGCGGCGATCTGCAACCCGGCCCCGACGGCACGCTGATCAACGGCGCGGGCGAGGCGATGCTGAACGCGGACCTTCAGCCGATGATCGTGCCGCCCTTCTCGCGGATCATGGTGGATGAAGTGGGGCAGGTCTCGATCACCCCGCTCGAAGGGGGCGAGGCCGTGGCCGTGGGCGTGCTGGCCACCGTCGATCCCGACGACGCGCTGGATCTGCGCAAGTCGCTGGACGGGCGCATCCGCATGGCCGATGACAGCCCGCTGCCGCCCCCCGACCAGCGTGCCCGCATCGTGCAGGGCACGCGCGAGGGCAGCAACGTGAACGCCACCGCCGAGCTGATCGACAGCATCGAATTGCAGCGCACCTTCGAGCTGAACCTGCGGATGATCCAGACGGCGCGCGAAATCGACGAGGCAGGCGCCTCGCTGCTGCGGATGCCGGGCTAAGGGTCGCGTCTCTGGCACGGCGCTTGCAGCATCAGCGTGAACGCCGCACCAGATCAGAAAGGCCGCCCATGTCAACGAATGCGATGCATGTCGCCCGCACGGGCCTCGACGCGCAGCAGACCCGGATGCAGGTCATCGCCAACAACCTGGCCAACGTGAACACCACCGGGTTCAAGCGCGACCGCGCCAATTTCGAGACGCTGCTTTACCAGATGCACCGTCCCGCAGGCGCCCAGACCTCCGAGAACACCGCGCTGACCTCGCCCCTGGCGGTCGGAACGGGTGTTCGCGTTGTGGCGACCGAAAAGGTCCACAGCCAGGGCGGGCTGACCATGACCGGCAACGCCTTCGACGTGGCGATCGACGGGCAGGGCTTTCTGCAGATCCTGATGCCCGATGGCCGCATCGGCTATACCCGCGACGGCAGCCTGTCGCGCAATGCGGAAGGGATGCTGACCACCGATAGCGGCTATGTCCTGCAACCCGAAATCCAGGTGCCCGAGGGCACGCTGTCGCTGGTCGTCTCGGCCGACGGCATCGTCTCGGCCACCCTGCCCGGCGAGGTCGAGCCGCAGGAGCTTGGCCAGATCACGCTGGCCGTCTTCCCCAACCCGCGCGGGCTTGAACCCCTGGGCGAGAACCTGCTGGCGGAATCCCCGGCCTCAGGGGCGCCCGCGGTGGGCGCGCCGATGGCAGACGGCGCCGGCAAGCTGGTTCAGGGCGCGCTGGAAGCGTCCAACGTCAATGTGGTGCAAGAGCTTGTCGATATGATCGAGACGCAGCGCGCCTATGAAATCTCGTCCCGCTCGATCTCGGCCTCCGACGAGATGCTCCGCTATCTCACCAATAAGCTGTGATCCCCATGACCAAAGCCATCCTCGTCCTGATCCTGCCCTTGGCCGCCTGTTCGACCTATGTCGAGGACCGCGCCAGCGCCAATTACGAGCCGATCTATGTCGCGGCGCCCGCGCCCTCGGCCACGCCCTCGGGGTCGATCTATTTCGACGGGGCGCGCGGCCTGTTCACCAGCGACCGCCGCGCTGCTGCGGTGGGCGACGTGCTGACCGTGCAATTCGTCGAACGCTTCCAGGCCAGCAAGTCGCAATCCGCGAATGCCGGGCGCAATTCGTCCTTCGAGGCCAGCCTGCCCTCTGTCCTTGCGGGCGGGTTCGACAGCGCCGGATTGTCCAGTTCGACCAGCGAGAGTTTCTCGGGGCGGGGGGGTGCGGCGCAGTCCAATTCCTTCACCGGGCGGCTGTCGGTCTCGGTCGTGCGGGTGATGCCGAACGGGCATCTGGAGGTCATGGGCCAGAAGCGCCTGACCCTGAACAACGGCAATGAATATGTGCGCCTGACCGGGATCGTCCGCCCCGAGGATATCGGCCCGGACAACGTCGTGTCCTCGGACCGGATCGCGCATGCCGATATCCGCTATGTCGGTGCGGGCGACACCGCCGACACGGCCCGCCACGGCTGGCTGTCGCGCGCCGTCACCGTGGCCAATCCGCTATGATCGCGCGGCTGGTCCTTGCGGCGCTGATGGCGCTGATGCCGGCCTTCGCGCAGGCCGACCGGCTGAAGGATCTGGCCGCATTGGCGGGCGTCCGCAGCAACCAGCTGGTCGGTTACGGGGTCGTCGTCGGCCTTGCCGGCAGCGGTGACGGCAATTCCGGCCTGACGCTGCAATCGCTGGAATCGCTGATCTCGCGGCTTGGCCTTCAGGTCAGCGCGCGCGATCTGAACGCCCGCAACGCCGCCGCCGTCATGGTGACGGCAGAGCTTGGCCCATTTCTGAAAGAGGGCCAGACCATCGACGTCACCGTCTCGACCGTGGGTCAGGCAAAGTCGCTTCAGGGCGGGACGCTGCTGATGACGCCGCTGCTGGGCGCGGATGGCGAGGTCTATGCCATCGCGCAGGGCAACCTTGCCGTCGGGGGGCTGGGGATCGAGGGCAATGACGGCTCGTCCCTGACGGTGAACATTCCTACCGTAGGCCGCATCCCCGGTGGCGCCACGGTCGAACGGGCGGTGCAATCGCCCTTTCAGTCGTCGGATTTTCTGGTCCTGAACCTGCACCGGCCCGATTTCTCGACCGCGGCAGCGGTGGTCCGCGCGATAGACGCGACCTTTGGCGAGGGCACGGCGATCGCGGTCGATGCGGCCTCGATCAGCATTTACGCCCCTGCCGATCCGGGCCGCCGCGTGGCCTTTGCCGGCGCGCTTGAGAATATCGAGGTCACGCCCGATGCTCCGCCCGCACGCGTGGCGATCAATGCCCGGACCGGGACGGTGGTGATCGGCGGCAATGTGCGCGTCTCGCCCGCGGCGGTCACGCATGGCTCGTTGACCGTGCGCGTGACCGAGGACTTCGACGTGGCCCAGGGCACCAACGTGGCCACCGGGCCGGGCGGCACGGTGATGACGCCGGGCGATCCGGTCGTCACGCCCGACACGCAGATCGACGTCGACCAGCCGCCTGCTCGCGCCTTTGTCTTTGATGCCGGTGTGACCCTGTCCAGTCTGGTCGATGCCATCAATGCGGTGGGCGTCAGCCCGGCGGATCTGGTCGCCATTCTGGATGCCCTGCGCGAGGCGGGTGCGCTGCGCGCCGAGCTTGTCATCATCTGAGGCTCCGCCATGCAGATCACCGCCCCCTCTGCCGGATTGCCCGTGTCGCCCGCCGACCGCCCCGACCGCGACCAGATCATGCAGGCCGCGCAGGGCTTCGAGGCGCTGTTCCTGTCGGAACTGCTTAAGGCCGGGCGCGCGGGCCTGCCGGGCGACAGCCTGACCGGCAGCAGCGCCGTCACCTCGGCGCAGGAAATGCTGGACAGCCAGCTTGCCAAGGCGTCCGCAGGGGCGGCGGGGCTGGGTCTGGCCGAGGCCATCGCGCGCCAATTCGCGCCCCCCGCCTCCGGTGAGACGCCATGAGCAACCTTCTGGATATCGGCCGCAGCGGCATTCTGGCCTATCGCACGGCGCTGGCCACGGTCGGCGAGAACATCGCCAATGTGAACACCGAGGGCTTTCGCCGCCGCGACGTGGCGACCGTGACCCAGCATGGCGCGCAAAGCACGCCGACGACCATGCCATCGGGCCCGCAGGGCGTCAGCCTGGCCGAGGTTCGCCGCGCCTTTGACGCGCTGGTCGCGGACCGGGCCCGCAACACGCAGGGCGGCGAGGCCGCGGCCCAGGCCCATCTGACCGGCGCGACCGCGATCGAGACGCTGATGATCCCCGGCGACGATGGCGTCGATGGCGCGATGCGGGCCTTTTTCGACGGTCTGGCGCGGCTGGCCGCGAACCCGACCGACCTGACGACGCGGGGCCTTGTCCTGCAACAGGGGGCCGCCTTGGCCGACGCGGTCTCGGGGCTGGGGCGGGGCTTTCAGACGCTGCGCCGCGACATGCTGGTCGATGCGGGCGAGCAGGCCCAGGCCGCGCAGGGCCTGCTTGAGGAACTGGCCGTGATCTCGCGCCGCATGTCCGAGGCGGGCGAGGGCGCTCATGCCCTGGCCGACCGCCGCGACGCGACGCTGACCGAACTGGCGCGGATCCTGCCGATCTCGGTCACGCTTGGCGTGGCGGGGCGTCCGACGGTGCGTCTGGGCAGCGAGGCCGGGCCGCTCTTGCTGGAGGGCGTGCGCCCGGCCACCCTGTCGGTGTCGGGTGAGGACATGCTGACGCTGCATGTGCGGGCCTCGGACGGGCAGATCGCGCAGTCGCGGTTGCTGGCCTCGGGCAGTCTGGCGGGGATGTCGCGGGCGATCGGCGCGCTGGACATGGCCTCGGCGGAACTGGACGCCTTCGCGCGAGAGATGACGAATTCGATGAACCGCGTCCATCGCGGCGGGGTCGATCTGCGCGGCGTGCCGGGCGGCGATCTGCTGGCCAATGACGGCTGGCGCGCCGATCCGGCGGCGGGCAATTCCGGCCGCGTGCAGGTCGCCTTGACCACGATGGCGGCCAGCGGCCCCCGCGCGCCGGTCGATCTGGTCTTTGACGGCGCCGCGGGCCTTTGGCGCGCGATGGACGGGCAGGGCGCCGAGCTGGGCGCGGGCCGCGACGAATTGCTGCTGGACGGGGTGTTGGTCCGCATCGCGGGCGCGGCCCGCGACGGCGACCGCATCGCCTTGCGCCCGGTCACGGGCCATGCCGCCGATCTGCGGCTGGTGCTGACCGATCCGGCGGCGCTGGCGGCGGCCTCGGCCTTTGCGGCGGCGGCGCAGCCGGGCAATACAGGCTCGGCGCAGATGACGGCGCTGCTGCAGGCCCCGCCCGCCGCGCCGATCCCGACGCTGAGCAGCCAGCCGCAGCCGATGGACCTGCTGGGCGGTGTCGTGGGCCTGATCCCGGCCGGGACGCAGAATGTGACGCTGGCCAGTCTGGGGCGCGCGCCCGCGTTGACGCTGGCCCCGGCTGACGGGGCGCAGGCGCTGGTCCTGCCTGATGGCAGCTTCGATCTGTCGGGTCTGGCCGATGCCGCCGCGATGGCCGCCGCGCTGAATGGCGGGCTGCGCGACGATCAGGGGCGCAGCCTTGCCTCGCTCGGCCTCGTGGCCGAGGCGCGGGACGGCGCGCTGCGGCTGACCCGCCCCGCTGGCGGGCCGGTGCCCGATGCGCAGCTTCTTGGTGCCTCGGGGCTGATCGACGGGCTGGCCGAGCCGGGCCAGCCGGTCTCGGGGGCGATGCAGGTCCTGACGCGCAATGGCCGCCATGTCGCGGGCACGCCCCTGTCGGCGGCCGAGGCCGCGGCGCTTCTGACCCCGGCCAACGGTTTTCTGCCGGGCGCGGTCTATGATCCGTCGCCCCTTGTGCTGGACGGGCCGGGCTATCGCGGCGCGCAGGTCGCGCTGTCGGGGGCCGAGGCGCTGCACCGCGCGGCTGTTCCCGCGCCCGCGCCGGTCACGGGGATGCCGGGCAGCCTGCCGGTCACGCCGCCCTTTGCGCTGACGCTGGCCGACCTGTCTGGCCGCACCGCGCGGATTGACATGCCCGAAGGCGCCAGCGCCGCCGTGATCGCGGGACGCCTGAACGCTGCCTTGCCCGGCATGGTGGCCGAGGCGCAGACCGGGCTGGATCTGTCGGGCTTTCAGGCCGGGCCGGTGGCCTTCGATCTGGTCGGCGTGAACGGCAGCCCGGTGCGGATCGAGGCTTTCCTGACCGGCAGCGATCCCGCCCCCTTGGCCGAGGCGCTGAACCGCGCCTCTCAGGCCACCGGCATCCGCGCCGAGATGGCCCCCGATGGCAGCCGCCTGCTGCTGGTGCAGGATCAGGGCCACGACATCACGCTGATCCACCGGCAGGGCGCGCTGGACCTTGCCGCGGCCTCGGCCGAGGGGCAGCGGCTGGGGTCGCCTGATGCGCTGGCACCCGGTCAGGCCTGGCGGCAGGGCGGCAGCGTCACGCTGACCCATGCGGCGGGCTTCCAGATCGAGGGGGGCGCGGTCTCGGCCCCCGTCGCGCCCGGCCCGGTCCGCTTCAGCGCGGCGGGTACCGTGGCGCAGCTGGACCTGCCCGCGATCCCCGCCCTGGCCGAGGGCGGGCAGGCCCTTGCCGTCACGCTGAATGGTATCACCGCCGAGGCGGCCTTTGCCCCCGCCACCCCCGCCCGCCAGATCGCGCTGACCCTGGCCACGCTGCTGCGCGCCGAGGGGCCGGTCGCCGAGGCGATCTCGGCGCCGCTTGGCGCGCTGCCGCCCGAGGGGGCGTTCCTGCCGCTTCAGGTCGACGGCGCGACCTATCGGCTGCGGTTCCAGAATGGCGAGCCGGTGATCGACGGCCCGGAACCCGGGCGCGTGACGGCCAGTCTGGACGCCTCGATGCGGTTGGTGATCCGGGCCGAGGGCGTGTCCGACGGGGCGGGCCTGCTGACCGCGCAGGCCGCGGCTTTCGGGTTCGGTCCGGGGCAGGGGCGCATGGTGCTGACCGGGCAGCCGCCTGACAATGGCGCGCTGCCCGCCGATTTGCCGGTGCGCCTGAACGGCGCGGATTACACGCTGCGGATGCTGCCGGGCGGTGGGCTGGACGTGCCGCCGGGCTTTCCGGGGCTGGCCAGCCGCGATCCGGGGACGGGCGCGCTGCGGCTGGATCTGGCCGCGCCGGCGACCGGTCTGGTCGTGGGCCATGTCCCGCAGGCCGGTTTCGGCGGCCCCGGCGCCGCGATCCGGGTCGACGGCGACAGGCTGGTCATGACCTCGCGCAACGCGCCGCTTGAGATCGCGCATGCCGCGACCGGCCCGCTTGGTCGCCAGATCGCGCTGAACGGCCTGCCCCCCGAGCACATGATCGTGGTGGCGACGGGCACGGGTTCGCCCCGGTTGGGGATCGCCATGCAGGCCGGTCCCGCGCCGACCCATCCCGGCCCGCTTGAGGTCCAGATGGCTGATGCCACGACCGGGCGCCTGATCCTGCGCGATACGCGCAGCGGGCATGTCGTGGCCGAGGGCCGCGCCGATGCGGCGGGCCGGGCCGAGCTGGGCGGCATGGTGCTGCAACTCACCGGCACCGCGCGTGACGGCGACCGGTTCCAGATCGTCGCTGCGGGGGCGGGTTCGGGCAATGGCGCGACCGCGATGGCGCTGGCCGGGCTGCGCGTGGGCGATCCGGCCAGCGGCACGCAGGGCCTTGGCGACCGGCTGACGCGCATTCAGGCCGATACCGGCCTGCGCGCCCAGGCCGCCGCGCGCAGTCTGGAAACCGCCCGGGCCGCATCCGAGGCCGCGCAGCGCGAGGATGCCGCGCTTGGCGCGGTCGATCTGGATGCCGAGGCTGCGAGGCTGGTGCAGATGCAGCAGGCCTATCAGGCCTCGGCCCAGGCCATGACCATCGCGCGCGACCTGTTCGATACCCTTCTGCGCATGTTCTGAGAGGCATCATGACCATCGGAGACGCCCTGTTCGCCCGCCTCGCCCTGCGCGGTTTCAACCAGATCACCGCCGAGGCGACGACGCTTCAGGCGCGCATCTCGTCGGGGGTGAACGACCCGCGCCCCTCGGCCGATCCGGCCCGGGCCGTGGAGTTGTCGGCCCTGCGCGAGGTGCGCGCGCGGCTTGAGACCCGCGCCGATCTGGCGCGCGATGCAAGCGACCGGCTGGCCTTGACCGACCAGACCCTGTCGGTCCTGACCGAGAACGTGCGCGGCCTGAAGCAGATCGCCCTGCGCGCCGCCAATGACGCGCTGACCCCCGAGGCCCATGCCGCCCTGCGGATCGAGGCGATCACGCTGCGCGCCTCGATGCTGGCGGCGGCGAACAGTTCCGACATCGCGGGCAGGCCGCTGTTTTCCGGCTCGGCCCCCGGTCCGGCCTTTGTCGATACGCTGGACGGCGTGCGCTATCGTGGCGATGCGGCGCCCAGCCAGGCGGCGCTTGGCGACCGGCTGATCCTGCCGACCGGCCTGCCCGGCGGCCAGGTCTTCGGCGAGGATGCCAGCGGCGTTTTCGCGATGGCCGACGATCTGATCCGGGTCCTGTCCGAACCGATGCTGTCCGCCCGCCCCGATCTTCGGGCCGAAAACGGCGCGTGGCTGACGCTGGATCGCGGCCGCGACGAGCAAGCGGTCGAGGTCACGCTGACCGGCCCCCTGGGCAGCGCGCGGCTGCGTCTGGACCTGCGCCACGACGCGCCGGGCGATGCGCTGCGCACGATTTCTGATGCCGAGCATCTGACCGGCATCCGGGCCGAAATGGCGCCCGACGGGCGATCCGTGATGATGTTTGCGCAGGGCGAGATCGCGCTGACCGACCAGCAGGGCGGCCCGCAGCGGGTTCCGGTCCTGGCGATGGGCCAGATCGATCCCGACACCCGCGCCCCGATGCGCCCGATCCTGTCGATGCGTCCCGCCCATCTGTCGATCAACGAAGTCGTCGCCCGCGCCGATGAGGCCGTCGCGCGCATGGCCGATGCCCGCGCCGCCGCAGGCAGTCTGGGGGCCGCGGTGGACCGCCAGAAGGACAGCGTCGCCCAGCAGAAGCTGGTGGTCGAACAATCGGTCTCGGCCGTGCAGGATCTGGATGTGGCGGCGGCGATCACGCGGCTGCAGAGCCTGCTTCTGTCCGAACAGGCCGCGCAGCAGAGCTTCGTCAAGATCACCGGCCAGTCGCTGTTCAATTACTTGCGCTGATCCGCGACAGGGGCGGCATGCCCAGCCCCGTCGCTCGGTGCTGCCGCAGATCGCCGCCCATGCCGATGACCAGAAGATGGCCCGAGGGCGCCGCAAGGATGCCCTGCATCCGGGCGATGCGCGGCGTGTCATGGGCGGGCTGGTCCGGCTGGCCATAGATCGCCGCGTCCGCGATCACCGCGGGATCACCGATGACCTCGGGGGTGCCGTCGATCCAGACGCCACCTTCGGGCAGGCTGGGGGTTGAGGGGATCGGATCGGCCGAGGCCGTGCGATAGGGCGCGGGCTCTCCGAGAGCGCGATGCGCGGCGGCGACCTTGGCCTGATAGCGCGCGCCCCGGCTGGGATCGCCCGCATGATAGGCCGCGACCGCCAGGTTCCAGTCGCCATGCGTGGCGTAAAGCGAGGCCAGATGCCGCGCCGCATAGCGCGTGTTGCGGACCGGGTCCATCATCGCGGCCTCGTTCTCGAATTCCTGCCGGTGCCAGCGCCAGTTGATCTGCATGCAGCCGATATCGACATTCGTGACGCCGCTGGCCAGGATCAGGGACAGGCGCTGCATCGCCTCGGCCCGACTGTCGTGATAGGATCCGCGCCCGCCCTGGTTCAGCGTCCAGGGCCAGGCCCGCAGGCGGCCCTGATGGCTGCGCCCGGATTCGACATGGGCGATGGCCGTCATGAGGCCGGGCGGAATGCCGGCCTCGGCGCCGGCGGTCTCGGCCAGCGATTCGCAATCGGGCAGGGGCTCGGTCATGGCGCGGCCCGGTTGGGGCAGCACCAGCGACAGAAGCAGGGCGGCAAGGATGGTCACACGGCACATGGCATGGGCCGTTGCAAGCGCGATGCCGGCCGAAACTGTTCTGAAGGATAGGGCTACATCCCGATGGCGGTCCTGCCGATGCTTTCGGATCGTGGCCCGCCCTTCCGGGCTTTGCGATGCTGGCACGTAAAGTTTCAGTACCGAGGATGCCATGACCCACCACACGATGTTCAGCATGCCTGCGACCGTTGCGTCGAACCTGCGTGACACGGTCGAGGCTGCCCGGGTTCTGGCAGGGGCGCAGGGCGCAACCCTGCAGCTGGCTCATGATCTGGACGACCTGCGCCTCAAGCTGGAGGGCGCTGGCCTGACCGTCGGCCCGGCCGAGGCCGAATGGGCGGTCACGGGCGATCCGCTCTGCGTGCTGCGGGCCGCGGGTTCGGGCGCGACCGATCTGGTCGATCTGTCGCTGGTTCTGTCCGATAGCGCCGAAAAGCCGCTTGGTGCGCTTTACCTCTCGGGCGCTCCGGCCGGCAGCCAAAGCCGGGCACAGCGCGAGACTTTGGCAGTCCTGGCCCGGGTGCTGGAACGTCAGATCATTACGCTGCGCATGGGGCCGGCGCTGCTGGCGGAACCGATGCTGTCGCTTCTGGACCGTCTGGCGGAACTGGATGACGGGATCGTCTCGCAGGCGCTTCTGGGCTTTCTGCGCGCGCTGGCCGGGCAACAGGCCAGCCAGGTCGAGGCGACGGCCATGCGGATCGCCGGTCTGGCCGATGCGCCGATCGGCTTCTTCAATTCGCGTGAGATCGTTCTAAGTCGCGTCGCGCAGGAGCTGCTGGACAGCATCGGCTACGGCGCGCTGCTGAAACTGCGCCACGATCTGGCCGCGCCCCTGTTGCCCGAGGATGCCGATCCCGAATTGCAGGCCCGCGCCGATCTGGAACCTTTCGCCCGGCTGCGCCTGATCGAGCGCAGTTTCCTCGTGGCCGAAGACCCGGACGGGGTCGCGCTGTGGTTCCGCGACGAACAGGGCGACGGGCTGTGGCGCGCGATCTCGCGCGGCGGTGCGGATGGCTGGACGGCCATTGCCGCCGAGATCATCGAGGTCAGCACCGATGTCGTGGTCGAGTTCGCGCGAATGCACCTGCTGCGCCGCCGCGACCTGCCCGCCGATGAGATCGCCGAGGCCTACGAACTGCACGGCGTCATCTTCTGGTTCCGCAATACCGCCGAAGGGATCGAGGCCCGGCTCGAGGGCGGCGAATGGCGGCTTTGCCCGATGCCCGAGGGCCTGGAGCGCCATGAACGCGCGCTGGCCGCCCTGTCGCAGCTCTGCCCCGACATATCGGGGCGCATGGCCGTCCCGGCGCGCGACTGGCTGAACCGCATGTCGCAGACGGTGCAGGTCACGCCTTTCATGCCTGCCGCCGCGGAATAATCCGTCCATCGATCAAAGCTGAAGGCGCCGCATCCCGCGGCGCCTTTGTGCGTTTCAGATGCCGGGCGCAAGCGGCAGCGAGGCGGGCAGGACCGGCGCGGGCGGGGCGCCCGTCTCGGCTTCGGCGATGAAGCGGCGCAGGCGCTCGATTGCGGCCTTCTTGATCTGCGACACGCGGCCCGTGGTCACGCCCAGCACCTCGGCCACCTCGTAGACGTTCAGTTCCTCGACGAAATAGAGCTGCAGGACCAGCGCCTCGCGTTCGGGCAGGCGCGCGATGGCATCGCGCAATTGCAGGCGCAGCGTGTCCTGCATCATCATGTCCTCGGCACCGGGGGTCGAGTCGCGGAACATGGGCAGGTGGTCGGAATAGACATCGTCCAGAGACCGGGTCTGGACGCTGTCGATCTCGCGCCGCCAGCGCGACAATTCCGCGACCGGCATGTCCAGCGCACGGGCCAGTTCCTCGTCATTGGGTTGCCGCATCAGCGCATGGGACAGCGCCTGTTCGGCCTGGCGGATGCGGCCGGTCATCTTCAGCGTCGCCCGCGCCAGGTTCGACTGGCTGCGCAGATGGTCCATCACCGCGCCCCGAATGCGGATGCCCGCATATGCGGCAAAGGGCGTGCCGGGCTGGGCGACGTAACGCTGCGCGGCGTCCAGAAGGCCCAGATAGGCGACCTGCAGCAGGTCGTCGATCTCGACCCGGCCGCTGACACGGCCATGGATGTGCCAGGCGATCCGCCGGGCCAGTCCCATATGCGTCGAGACCAGCTTTTCAGGGTTGCACGCCTGTTCAGAATAGCCGCGGGGCAACATCGCAATCCTCCTGATCCGGGGCCGGGGCGGGCATGTCGTCCGGACGGGGCCGGGCGGGGGGTTCGTCTTGCGCCGCGATTGCGGCAGGTTCCGGTTCGGGTGCCGGTGCCGAAGCGGTCATGGCCGGGCTCAGCGCGTCCAGAAGCCCGGTCCCGGCGGCGATCAGCCCCAGGGGCAGGCCGCTCTGTTCCGGCAGGGCCATGTCGTCGGCTGTGGGCGGGCAGAGATCTGCGCGGGTCAGCACGATCATCGCCGCGCGCCCGGCCCATGTGGCGGACAGCCGGTCGTGCCAGTCGGGATGCAGGCCGGTCGGGATCACCAGCCACAGCGCGGTTCCCGGCAATTCGGCCAGCGGCGCCAGCGCGTCGGGCTGCTGGGCGTCGGCGTCCAGATCCGACAGGTCGATGATCTGCACCTCGTCAGGGGCGGGCGCGGGCAGGGTCGGCAGCTGGCCGGGCCGCCAGACGGGCCGGTCGGGCACCAGCCCCATCAGGCGGGCATGGCGCGACAGCACGCCCGGCGGGGTCAGGCTGTCGGGGCGTGGCGCGATCAGGCGCGGGCGTGGCGCATCGGCCAGACGCAGCGAGGCCGCCGCCAGACGCGCCGCCAAAAGGCTGCGCCCCGATCCGGGCGGGCCGACCAGCACCACCCGGCGCGGCAGATGGGGGGGCAGGCCCTCGGCGCGACCCGCCCCGCCACGGCGGGCGGCCAGCTGCGACAGAAGGGTCGCGGCAAAGCTCGGCTCGGGGCGCGGTGCGGGGGTCAGGTCAGCCTCGTCGGCCGAGGCGGCCTCGATTTCGACCAGACCGCGATGCTGCCTTGTCGAGAGGATCAGCGCGTCCGGTCCCAGCACGCGCAGCACCTCGTCCATCGCCTGCGCCGTGTCGGCGCCTCGGATCGTCAGCCGGGTCATGCGCCCTGTCCTCCGGGTTGGGGCAGGCTTTGCGGCGGCATGCCGATGCTGCGCGAGACCTCGACGCGGCGCGTCTCGGGCAGGTCGGTCAGGGACAGGACCAGCGCGTCAGGCAGATGCGGCCTGAGAAACGCCGCCAGCGACCGGCGCAGGGCGGGCGAGACCGCGATCATCAGATGCCCGCCCGTGGCCTGCGCGGCCTCTTGTGCGGCGCCCATCTCGGACAGGATCGTCGCGGCAAGGTTCGGGTCCAGCGAGATGCCGTCCTCGGCCGGGCGGCGGGCGCGGATCAGGATCTGTTCCAGATCGGGCGCCAGCGTCACCAGCGGCAGGACCGCGCCCACTGGGGCGAGCTGTTGCAACAGCAGCGGGATCAGGGCGGGGCGCAGCGCCTCGGCCTGAGCGGGGATGCTGGCATTGCTGCCCGCGATCTGGGCGAGCCCTTCAAGAATGCGGCGCAGGTCCGAGACCGGCACGCGGTCGGCCAGAAGCTGGCGCATCACCGCCGTCAGCACATGCAGCGGCACCAGTTTCGGCACCACGGTCTGCACCAGCGTCGGCGCGGCCTGGGTCAGCGCGTCCAGCAGCGCCTGCACGTCATCGGCGCCCAGAAGATCGGCGGCATGGCGTTGCAGCACCTGCCCCAGATGGGTGGCGATGACGGCTTCGGCATCGACGACGGTGTGGTCGTCGGCCTCGGCCTCGGGCTGCTGATGGGTCTGGATCCACACGGCCTCGAGGCCAAAGGACGGGTCGCGCACCTCGATCCCGGCCAGCTTGCGGGTCGAGGCATGGCCCGGAATGGCCAGCTTGCGGTCGGCATAGGCCATGTCCTCGGCCACGATGGTCTGGCCGATCCGCAGCCGGTAGGCATTGGGCGGCAGGGTCAGGTCGTCGCGGATGCGCACCCCCGGCACCACGATGCCAAGCGCGCGGGACAATTCGCGCCGGATCGCCGTGATGCGCGAGACCAGCGTGCCGCCCTCGGCCCCGCTTGCCAGCGGGATCAGGCCATAGCCGATCTGAAGGGTCAGCGGCGCAAGGTCGGTGACTTCTTCGGGGGTGATCGCGGCGGGGGCGTCGCTGGCGGGGGCCTGCGCGCCGCCCGCTGCCGTGCTGGCAGGGCCGGGGACAGGGGGCGCATCGGCGGCGCGGCGGCGCGCCTCGCCGCGGGTGGCGTTGAAGGCGGCCAGACCGGCGCCCGTCGCGGCGATCAGGAAGATCATGTTCGGCATGCCCGGCACAAGACCCAGGATCAAGAGCACCGCCGCCGCCGGACCCCATGCGCGCGAGATGTTCACCTGCCGCCCGATCAGCCCGCCCATGTCCGAGGACGAGGACGACCGCGTCACGATGATCGCCGCGGCCAGCGACAGAAGCAGACCCGGCACCTGCGCCACAAGGCCGTCACCGACCGACAGGCGGACATAGGTATCGGCGGCCTGACCGATGGCCAGCCCGTGCTGGGCGGTGCCGACGATGATGCCGCCGATGACGTTGATGGCCAGGATGATCAGGCCCGCGATCGCGTCGCCCTTGACGAATTTCGAGGCACCGTCCATCGCGCCGTAGAAATCGGCCTCGGCCGCGATTTCGGCGCGGCGGGCCTTGGCTTCCTCGGGCGACAGGATGCCGGCGTTCAGGTCGGCATCGATGGCCATCTGCTTGCCGGGCATGGCGTCCAGCGTGAACCGTGCCGAGACCTCGGACACGCGGCCCGCGCCCTTGGCGATCACGACCATGTTGATGATCACAAGGATCGCAAAGACCATCAGGCCGACGATGAAATTGCCGCCGACGACGAAATCCGCGAAGGCTTCGATCACCTGACCTGCGGCGGCGCTGCCGGTATGCCCCTCGGCCAGCACGATCCGGGTCGAGGCGACATTCAGCGCCAGTCGCAGCGTCGTGGCGATCAGCAGCAGCGAGGGGAAGCTGGAGAAATCCAGCGGCCGTTCCGAATGCACCGCCACCATCAGCACCAGCAGCGACAGCAGGATGTTGCCCACGAAGAACACGTCGAGCAGCGTCGCGGGCAGCGGCAGGATCATCATGGCCATGATGACCAGGATGCCAAGCGGCAGGGCAAGGCCGCCGACGTCGCCGCGCAGCAGGCTGGCCACGCCGAAGGGTGCGCGGGCCGGGGCGTTCATCGGCGGGGCCTTTCGGTCGGGGTCGGGATCAGGGGCATGGCAGGGCCTCGGACGGTGGCAGACGCAGGATGCGGTGCAAGCGTCGTGCCAGCGTCAGACTTTCGCGTCGTCGTCGCGCATCAAGCGGCAGCGTCCGGCTGGCACGGCGCTTGCAGCGTCAGCGCCAAGACCGACCCAGATCCGAGGCCCTGCCATGCCCCCTCTCTCGTTCAGCCGCCGCACTGCCGCAGGCGCGCCCCTCCGCCCCGCTTTCGCCGCGCTGATGCTTGCGGCGCTGCTGCCGATGGGCTGCGGCACGGGCAATGCGCCCGGCGCGGCCGTGCAGCCCACCCCCGCCGCCGTCCAGCCCGAGGCCGCGACCCTGTCGGATGACCGGGGCGCGCCTCCGCCGCCTCCGCCCCTGCCCGAGCCGGGTGCGCTGGTCGGGCGCGGCTTTGCGCAGGTGGCGGGCCAGCCGGGCGAGACTCTGAACGAAAAGCGCCTGCTGGCGATCCGGGCGGCGCGGCTGGACGCGATGCGCGACCTGACCGAACAGGTTCACGGCATCCGCATCAGCTCGAACAGTCTGCTGCGCGACGCCGCCATGCAGAGCGATTACGTCGCAGCCCAGGTGCAGGGCACGATGCGCGGCGCGCGCACCGTCTCGATCGAGCCGCGCGGCG
Organism: Paracoccus sp. NSM; assembly: GCF_052379855.1. Lineage (NCBI taxonomy): Bacteria > Pseudomonadati > Pseudomonadota > Alphaproteobacteria > Rhodobacterales > Paracoccaceae > Paracoccus > Paracoccus sp. NSM. The sequence goes on from NZ_JBQTCG010000004.1 coordinate 252,994, forward strand.
ATGATGGCTACGCGGTGCAGCTGGAGCTGAGCCAGGCCCTTGTCGCGCAGATCGCGCGCGCGGCACGATGAGGTCCGCCATGATGGGTCGCAGGCTGTTCACCGGATTGCTGGGCGCGGCGCTGATCGCGCCGGCGGGCGCCCAGGCCAAGGGGCGCGGCTGGGTCGAGGTCGTGGGCGCGGCCCATGTCTCGGGCGCGGCCGACCTGCCCGCAGCGCGGCGCCGGGCGCTCGCGGATGCGCTGCTGTCGGCCTCGCTGGCCGGGGGTGCGGATCTCAGGGGGCATTCGGCGCTGTCGATGACCCGCATGACCTCGGACCTGATGGTGATGCGCCCGACCGGGCAGATCCTGGAACACCGCGTCCTGTCCGAACAGCTTGACGGCCAGCTTCTGCGCCTGCGGGTCGCGGCGCGGGTGGGTCAGCCGCGCGCGGGCGAATGCCCCGAAAGGCGGCGCCTGCTGGTCACGGCCTATCCGCCGGTGATCGACGTGGCCCCCGACGCGCCGGCCTGGGCCGATGCGCTGGCCGGTCAGATGGCCACCGACCTGATCGCGCGTGCGGCCGGGCATCCGGCGGTCGCGCAGATGGTTCGCGCCGACCGCCTGCCGCCTGCGGACCCCGGGCGCGACCGCTTCGATTACCAGCGCCTGACGCGCGGCAGCACGCGGGTTCAGGCGGGCGGTCATGCTTTGCAGATGCTGATCCAGGTCCGCCGCATCGACCGCAACCTGAGCCTTGGCCTGTCACTGCGTCTGGACGGCCCTGCAGGCGAAAGCTTCGCTGCCTCGGACGCGCAGGCGCTGCGGTTGCCCGGCGTCTCGCTGCTGGGCAATGCCGCTGTCCTGACCCAGCCCGACCGTCACCGGATGGCCGCGCGCCTGTCGCAAGGCGCTGGTCCGGCCCTCGCGGGCCTTCTGGACCGCGCCGCCTGTCAGCCCGTGCTGGAGCGCCTGCGCCTGACCTCGGGGCGGCTGACGCTGCCGGTCGGGCGGGCGCAGGGGCTGATGCGGACCAGCATCGGCTTTACCGTCGATCCCGACCGCTCGACTGAACTTCTTGAGGTCGTGGCCCTGGGCGACCGCAGCGCTGAACTGGCGCCGCTGGACCCGCAGCGTCCGAAAAACGCCTTTGACGGGCGCCCGGTGCGCTTTGTCACCACCGCCGCGGGGCTGCCATGAGGCGCCTTGCCCTGCTGATCGCGCTGGCGTTGCCACTGGCCGCCGAGGCGCGGGGCCTGTCAGGCCCCGAGACCGCCGCTCTGATCGCGGATGCGATGCGGCAGGCTGGCGCGCCACTGCCGGACATGGCCCCGCCCCTGCGGGCGCTGCCCGATTGCGAGACGGCCCCCGTCGTGACTGCGCTGACCCCCGATTGGGGCCGCGTCGCGCTGGATTGCCCCGGCCCGCAGGCGTGGCAGCGCGTCTTCCGTACGCGCAGCGGCGCCGCCGCCCCCGTGCCCCGCGACCCCGCCGAGGCGCGTCCCGTGGCGACGCTGCCCGCGCTCGCCCTGGCGCGCCCCCTGCCGCGTGGCGCGCGGATCGCCGCCGAGGATCTGAGCCCCACGACCCGGCCTGCCGCCGCCGATGCGGGGCAGGCGCTGGCCGATCCCGGCCATGCGATCGGGCGCCGGTTGCGCCAGAACCTGCGCGCGGGCCAGATCCTGCTGGAACGGCATCTGGAACCCGCGCTGGATGTCGAGCCGGGCGATGCGGTCACCATCGCGCTGGCCACCGCCGGAATCGAGATCATCGTGACCGGCACCGCCCTTGGCGGCGGGGTCGCGGGCGACCGCATCCCCGTGCGCCCCGGTCCGGCCGGCCGCGAGGTCGAGGCTTTGATCACCGGGCGCGGCGTGGTGCGGGTTCGTCCTAACATGCGGCGCCGAACTGCCGTTAGGCAGGGCATACGGAGGCATTCATGGTCAACCCAGTAACACCCAACATCACCCGCCTGCGGCCGGTCACCGAGCTGGAGCCGGATCGCGGCACCGCCCGCCCCGGCGCCACTGGTGCAGCCCCTGCGGCGCCGGGCAAGGTGGGCATGGACAGTCTCAGCCTGTCGGCCGAGGCGGGCAGCCTGCCCGAGGCCCTGCGTCAGGGCCCCCCGATCGACCGCGCGCTGGTCGATCGCCTTGCCGGTGCGATCGCCGCCGGAGCCTATCCCATCGACCCCGAACGCATCGCGGACGTGCTGTTCCGCGATGCCATCGACCTGTCCCGCTAAGGAGGCGCGATGTTCCCGACCCTTCCCGTTCCGGTCCTGCTGATCGCCGCCGGCCTTTCGCTGGCGGCCCTCGTCTCGGCTTGGATCATGCGGGCGCGCCGCAATGCTGCCGCTGCCGCTGCGATCCGCGCCCAGGAGGCCGAGGCCGAGATGAGCTTTGCCGCCGAGGCCCCGATGAGCGCCCTGGCCCTGCGGATCGAGTTGCTGGGCGACCAGCTTCAGGCCCAGGACCAGCGCCGCCAGGCCGAGGCCGTCGCGCTGCGCGAAGACCTGAACGCGCTGCGCGCCGATGTCGAATGGCTGACCTCGGAACGCATGATCGAACAGGCCATCGCCATGTGCCGCGAGGGTCTGCCCAATAGCGAGATCGGCGACACGCTCGGCCTGTCCAGCGACACGGTCCGCACCATCCGTCTGCTGCGCACGCATTGAGGCCCGGCCCTTCGGGGCCGCGCCTCGACCTCTGACTGCCGCTTGAACTGTGCTCCTCGGCTGCCTCTCTTCCCTGTCGCCTTGCCCGCGCCCCTTGAAAGGCGCGGGCCTTTTCATGCGCCGGGCCGGCGTCGGGACGGATAGGACCCGGTGAACAGCTGCGCGTGACATGACAAAGGCCCGCACGGTCTGCGCGGGCCTGATCCGGGATGTCTGAAGGCGAAAGGGGTCAGCCGACGGCGCGACCGGGTTCCTGTCCGATCTGCGACCAGGCCGTGCGCAGCGAGGCGATGAAGGATAGCGCCTTGGCAATGCCCTCGGGGTCCTCGATCTCGCGGCGGAAGGCGGCGACGACCTGGACGCGGCAATATTCATAGACTTGGAAAAGAGCGGGTGCGATATCGCCGCCCTGCTCGAAATCGAGACTGTTCTGCAGCAGGTAGATCGCCGACAGGGCCCGCGTCATCGGGCCCGGCGGCAGGTGGTCGCCCGCGGCTACGGCATGGGACAGGGCCTCCAGCGCGCCGTGCAGCTCGGTCAGGGCCACGCCGATGATCGCATGGGGGTCTTCGGGCGCGGTCAGTCCCGCCTGGGCGGCGCGACCATAGGAACGGCGGGCGAGATCAAGCGACATGACATCCTCGGATCGTTGTCGATTTCTGCCATTATCAACGGCTTCTCGGCCCGAACTGTTAATCGAGGGGCGGCTTTTCCCCCCAAGGGGCGGGCCGTCAGACCAGCCCCATATCGCGCGCGACGACGACGGCCTGCGTGCGGTTCTGCACGTCGAACTTGCGATAGATCGAGGTGACGTGCATCTTCACGGTCGGCTCGGCCAGCTGCAATTCCTTGGCGATTTCCTTGTTGGGCTTGCCCTCGGCCAGGAAGTTCAGGACTTCCATCTCCTTGTCGCTCAGATGGCCCTGGCGGGGCATGCGGACCTCGGGGGATTGCAGACGCATCAGCTCCATCGGCAGGTAACGCTCGCCGCTCTGCATAAAGCGGATGGCGTTTGCCAGGCTGCGGACCGGGGTGGTCTTGAGCACGATCCCCGAGGCGCCCGCCTTCATGATCTCGTCCTGCATGCGCGGGGTGGGGGTGCCGGTGATAATCGCGACAGGCTTGCCCTCGTTCAGGCGGATCGCGCGGCGCAGGCCCGCGACGCCATTCATGCCGGGCATGTGCAGGTCCAGCAGGACGACGTCAAAGGCGCCCTCGGACTGGATCAGGTCGGCCGCCTCGTCGAAGGTTTCGGCGGTCGTGACCTCCATATTTCCGCTTTCGGTGAGGAACAACGCAAAGACCTCAAGGATCATGCGGTGGTCATCCGCCAGAAGCACGCGGATCGGTTTTTCGCTCGGAACGTCCATGAGCATGGTCTTCTCTCCTTTTGGCGCGGGCTTTTCCGTTATCTTTCTGAGCTGCCGGTTCCCCTTCGCCTGAAACGTATGGTTTACCAGACACGGCCTGATATCAACGTGATCGCGACCTTTGCGCCGTTGGCCTGACCTTTGAGTACGGGGCGGCTAACCGGACGGATAGGCGCCCCCGCCAATTGTTCAGCATGTCCCGTTCCCGCACAGCCCGACCGCATTCAGGCGGCGGACCAGGGCGGAAAGGACGCGGCGGCTGGCGCGGCCGCTCCAGTGCGAGGGGGCAACCTTGCGCGCCAGTTTCGGGCCGATCCACCAGTAGAACCGGATGAACACCCTGCCCGCGCGATAGCGGCACAGATGCTGGTCGCGGAAGGCGCGCAGGGCCACCACGTCGGGGTGCAGACGGTTGCCAAAGGCTGCGGTCGCGACGAAGCAGCCGCCGCCCGAACCGTCCTCTTGCTGGGGGTCTTCCTCGTCGTCGTCGGTCGGCTCTTCGACCTGCTCGACGGGCGGGGGCAGCACGCCCAGATCGCCGGGCTCGGGCGTGATCACCGGGGCGCGCGCGTCCAGCAGCGTTTCAAGACGCGGCAGCCAGTCGGCGCCTTCGGGCAGCAGCGCCTCGAGGCCGGGATGGGCGACGGGCAGCTGGCTGAGGTTCAGCGGATCAACAAACGAGGCGACCAGCGCCTTGCCCTGGGCGTTGGACAGAAAGTCGAAATTCATCTGGGGCAGGCGGTCGATCAGGCCCGCGCCCTCCATCAGGGTGACTGTGCGGCCGCCCGGCTCGGTGATGATCAGGTTGCCGTCCTCGACAAGGCTGGCCGCGCGCAGATCGTCGGGGCGGTCAAAGGCGCCGCCAAATCCCAGCAGGTCGCCCTCCTTGAAGCCCGAGAGGATCACGTCGCGATCGCCGCCGGTCAGGATCACGGCGCTGCCCTTCGAGGCATCGACCGTCACCACGTCGGGGCCGCTTCCGTCGATCAGGACAAGGCTCTCGCCGCTGCCGGTGATGATCGCGTCATTGCCGCGGTTCGAGATGAAGACGTCGCTGCCGCGTCCACCGATCAGCAGGTCATCGCCCGACCCGGCCACCAGCACGTTGCGCCCCGCCACGCCCATCAGCGTGTCATTGCCGACATGGCCCATCAGCAGGTCGTTGCCCAGCCCGCCCTTGAGCAGGTCGTTCACCATGCCGGTCCGGTCGTCGGTGACGTTGTGCGCGCCCTCGAGGACCAGGTCCTCGCCACGATCGGTGATCGTCACCACGGCCAGCTCGTTCGGGCGCAGCGTGAAGGTGCCGCGCAGATCGGTGCCGCTGATGACCTTCATGTCGCCGCGCGCATCCACGATGCGCGTCTCATCGGTCAGATGGACAGTGCTTTCGTCATACCAGTCCGAATGGGGCGAATCCGCGGGGATCAGGTGGCGGATGCTGACATGCTTGCCCGGCGCGATGGCGTCGAGGTCGATGCGGTTGCTGCCCTCGGTCAGGTTGCCCAGAAACACCACGCGCTGCGTGTCGGACTGGAAGCCCGTCACCGAAAAGCGCCCCCTGAGGCCCATATCGGCTGTCGCGGCATTGTCCGACATGGTCTGCATGCCGATCAGGCTGCTGGATGCGATGTCGAAGACCTGCCCGAAGGGCGTCGCCTTGGCCGTGATCAGGCCTCCGTCGCTTTCGGCCGGCGGGAACTTGGCATCGTACATCTTCGAGGTCAGCCACTTGTAGGTGCCGCCCCAATGGTCGATCCGGTCCACGCCGTCATCGACATAGCGCGACAGTTCCTCGATCCACAGCGTCGCCTGGTTGACGCCATAGAAGGGCTGCGGCCCCGCATGGATGCCCATGTTGAATTCCGACAGCGAGATCTCCAGATCGCGCGGGAAGCCCGGCAGCGTCGAGAACACCTTGGCGGGGTCCATCGCGCTTTCCAGTTCGCCGTCCAGATCCTTGTAAGGATTGGGATAGGCGTGCTGGTAGATCACGTCGACATGGCCACGATTCGTCATCGAGATCTCGGCCGCGATTTCCTCCGATTCGCGCGAGCCACTGGCCCGCCAGGCAGCCCCGGCCTGAATTCCGATATCGGGACGGGTGAAATCGGCACCGAAATGAGATTCAAGCCGGTCATTGAATGAAACAAGGCGCGGGATCTGAAAGTTGGCGATCTTTCCATAATCGGATGCCGAAATCGACGCCCAGTATTCATTCCCGATTTCAAGCGAGGTGACGCGCAGTTGGTCGCCTTCGGTCAGCACATTCTCAAGCTCGGTCAGATAGCGGTTGAATGCGCCGTGTTTAAATGTCTGGCTGTCCGTGTCGTAGAACTGAAAGGTCGGAATGACGATGGTCAGCGTTGTGTCGTGCGTTTCCGCCAGCGCCAGGGCCTCGCGCAACGTCATGACGTAGTTCTCGGAGCCTTCGGGCATCGGATCGCCGAACATCCGCTGCAACCCGCCATTCGCCCAGGTCTGATCCTCGGTCACGCCTCCGCCCGGATAGCGGAAATGCGAGAATGACACCTCGGACAGCTTCCCGGAGAAGGGGCTGCCCGGTTTTGCGCTGTCATTGGTCAGCACGATATTCATGCCGAAATGACTTGAATTGAGGGCGCCCATCTTTTGCCTCCGGTGTTAAAGGCAAAAGCGTTTCCCTTCACCGAAATCGGTGTTCCAGAAATCAGCTTTTTACGCTTTGCCCGTCAGATTTTCCCGACAATAGGAAAATAACCTGATCCGAGCGGGGCGCCAGAAAGCGTAAGGTTAAGGAATTTCCTGCATCCGGATGCCGGCATGCATTCATCGGTAAATGTATGAGTTAAAGGATGCGCAAAGAATATACCTAAGAATATTCAGCGCGAATTCGATGGTATTAAAGCATCCGAAGGTCAGCCGTTGCGCGTCGCCTTGACGCGACGGAAACGCCGCCCTCCGGCGAATCGGGACTGATCTTGCAGCTTATGCGTGTGTTGATCGGGTCAGCGGATCTGGGACGGCCGCTGCGGGGCGCAGCCATCCGTGGCTGCCCACAGGCGCAGGGGCCGGCCCGTTCCCGACAGGACGTGGCATGTCCCTGCCGCGCAGAGCCTCCAACCCGCTGTGGCGCCGGAATCGGCCAGCCAGATTTCGCGCTGCGGTGCAATGCGGGGGGTGTAGTGCCAGGCGCCGTCGCGCCAGATCGCGTCCGGGGGCGGCTCCATTCCGGCGCCTGCGCCGGTCACGCGCGCCTCGACCGGCGCCAGCCCCTCGGCGCTGACCGTCCAGCGTTCCCACCAGAGGGTCCGGCTGACGGAATGCGTCCATTCCAGCGTGAATTCGCCCGCCGCCAGCGACAGCACCGTGGCGCCGGCGGCAAGGCACAGCATCAGGCGGGCACCCGCTTGCGGCGGACGCGCAGCCAATGGGCCGCCACGAAGACCAGCGCCAGCCCGAAGCCTGCCGCATCCGATCCCGGCAGCGCCAGGATCAGCGAGACGCCCGCCGCAAGGGCCAGCAGCCGTTCGGGCAGGGTGGTGCGGTCCAGCAGGTAGCCCACCACCGCGACACCCCACAGGCCGACCCCGAGCACGGTCTTCAACAGGACAAAGGCGACCTCGACCGGGTAGCCATAGGCTTCGGCGATGGCGCCCCCGTCCTGCAGCATCAGCGATGGCGTATAGACGGCCATGAAGGGGATGATGAACCCCGCCGCCGCCAGCCGGATCGCCTGCATCGAGATCTTGAGCCCGGTCGATTTCGCGATGGGCGCCGCGGCAAAGCAGGCCAGCGCCACGGGCGGCGTCAGGTCGGCCATGATCCCGAAGTAGAAGACGAACATGTGGCTGACCAGCAGCGGCACGCCCAGCTCTTGCAGCGCCGGACCGGCGAGGGACGAGGTGATGATGTAGTTCGGGATCGTCGGGATGCCCATGCCCAGGACCAGACAGGTCAGCATGGTCAGCAGCAGCGACAGGAACAGGTTGTTCTGCCCGATGGCGATGATCGCGCCGATGAAGGTCGAGGCGATGCCCGTCAGCGTCAGCGTGCCGATCACGATGCCGACGATGGCGCATGCCATGCCCACCGGCAGCGCATTGCGTGCCCCCTGCGCCAGCGCGTCGCGGACGATGCCGACCGTGGGCCTTGCGCCTTTCAGCAGCAGGCAGGCGACCATCAGGCCCGCGATCACGATGGCCAGCAGGTTCACGCCGTAGCGCATGAAGCTGGCCGCCGCGAGGCCAAGCGCGACCCAGAACACCATCCGAAAGGCGAAAGGCCCGATCATCGCCGCCAGAGGCGTGCCGAGGATCAGCACCGTCACCAGCGCCAGCCCCATCGTGCCCGCGAAGATCGGCGTGTATCCCGCGAACAGCAGATAGACCAGCGCCGCCAGCGGCAGGACCAGCGGCCATTGATCGCGTACCGCGTGCCAAGGGTTCGGCAGCGTCTCGCGCGGCAGGCCACGCAGGTCGTCGCGCCCGGCTTGCAACCAGACCATCCAGAAGACGACGCCGAAATACAGCATGGCCGGAATGATCGCGGCCTTGACGACCTGCGCGTAGGGGACGTTCAGCGTCTCGGCCATGATGAAGGCCACGGCGCCCATGACGGGTGGCATGATCTGCCCGCCCATCGAGGCCGTCGCCTCGACGCCTCCGGCGAATGCGGGGCGGAAGCCCGATTTCTTCATCATCGGAATGGTGAACTGCCCCGAGGCCACGACATTCGCGACCCCCGAGCCCGAGATCGTCCCCATCAGCGCCGAGGACAGCGTGGCGACCTGCGCCGGGCCGCCGCGCACATGGCCGACCATGCCAAGCGCGAAATCGTTGAACAGGTTCAGCATCCCCGCCCGTTCGAGAAAGGCCGCAAAGACCACGAAGATGAAGATATAGGCGCTGCTGACATAGATCGGGCTGCCATAGATCCCTTCGGTCCCAAAGGCGAAATGCTCGACGATCTGGTCGAAGCCATAGCCGCGATGGATGAAGGGCGCGGGCAGGTGCTGGCCCAGGAAGCAATAGGCCAGGAAAATCCCCGCGATGACGGCCAGAGGCCAGCCCATCAGGCGGCGTGCGCCCTCGAAAACCAGGACGATCAGGATGGTGCCCATCACCAGATCCATCTGGTTCAGGAACCCGGTCCGGCGGATCAGCGGCGCGTATTCGACCCATTGGTAGATCCCGGTCAGAAAGCCCAGGATGCCAAGCGCCCAGAAGAACGCCTGCCCTGCCCGCGTCTTTGCGACAAGGTTGCCGATCAGCACGAAGCCCAGCAGCAAGAGAAAGCCCACATGCATCGCCCGCACGATCTGGCTGGGCAGGGTGCCGTAAGCCGCCGCCCAAAGCTGGAACAGCGAAAAGACGACCGCCAGCCAGAAGGCGATGCGGCCGGGCAGGCCGGTGCCGAAACCGGGGGGCAGGCCCTCGCTGACCTCGGCCTCGGCATGGGGGTCAAGGCGGGGCTGGGCGGCGGGCGCGGGCCCGCCGGCGGGGATGGGATCTTTCATGGCGCTCTCCGGATGATGGGACGGCCCGCGCGGGGTGCGCGGGCCGCTCGGCTTACTGGATGAGGCCGATTTCGCGGTAATACCGCTCGGCGCCCGGATGCAGCGGGATGGGCAGGCCGTCCAGCGCGGTTTCCGGGGTGATCGCCGCCGCCGCGCCGTGGGCGCTGCGCATCCGGTCGAGGTTGTCGAACATCAGCTTCGTCATCTGATAGGCGGTTTCCTCGCTGACGCCCTCATGGGTGATCAGCATGTTGCCCACCGCCGCGGTCGGAATGTCCTGATCGATCCCGGCATAGGTGCCTGCCGGGATGGTCGCGGGGACGAAGGGCTCGCCGATGGCGGTTACGACCTCTTCGGGGATCTCGACGATGGTGATGTCGTGGGTGGCCGACAGGTCCTGGATGAAGGCCACGCCCAGACCCGAGGATTGCAGCGTCGCCTGCAATTGCCGGTTCTTGATCAGCTCTGCCGATTCCGCATAGGGCAGGTATTCCACCCGGCCCAGATCGTCATAGCTCATCCCGGCTGCGGCAAAGATCGCCCGCGCGTTCAGTTCGGTCCCCGAGGCCGGGGCACCCACCGAAAGCGTCTTGCCGCGCAGGTCGTCCAGCGTCACCGCCCCCGAGTCCGCGTCGGCCACGATCTGGATGTAGTTCGGATAGATCGCCGCGATGGCGCGCAGTTCGGACAGGGGGCGGGGGAAGCCCGCTTCCTCGTTGCCTTCCCAGGCCATCTTGACGCTGTCGCCAAGGGCAAATGCGATCTCGCCCCGGCCCTGGGCCAGCAGGTTCAGGTTCTCGACGCTGGCCTTGGTGGCCTGGACCTGCGTGCGCGACCCGTCGATGCCTGCGGCATAGATTTCCGACAGCGCCACGCCAAGCGGATAATAGACCCCCGAGGTGCCCCCGGTCAGCACGTTGATGAAGTCCTGCGCCTGCGCCTGGGGCGCGGTGGCCAGAATGCCCGTCAGGGCGGCCGCCGGAACGGCGGCAGCGATGCGATGGAACATGCGATCCTCCCATGATGTTCTGGCAGGAAGGCTAGCAGCCGATGCCCTGCGAACCCACGCGCAAGTCACGGCGGCGTGACATGGGCAGGATTTCGGCAAGCCTTTGTTTTTTCTGTGTTACGAACGTCCTTCTGAACAAGGGCCGGGCGATTATCCGCCAGATCCGCAAGGCACATGGCAAAAAACCGCCCGATCACTCCGCGCGCAGGCCGTAGCGCGCGATCTTCTCGTTCAGCGTGCGGCGCGGCAGGCCCAGACGTTCGGCGGCCTGTGCGGCCACGCCCCCGGCTTCGGCCAGGGCCGAGGCGATCATCGCGGCCTCGATCGCGGCCAGCCTTTCGGGCAGGGGCGGGGCGGGGTCGGGCAGGGGGGCAGGCTCGGGCGCCAGAAGCAGACGCTGCGCCTCGGCGCGCAGTTCCGGCAGGTTGCCCGGCCAGTCATGCGCCATCAGCCGGTCCAGATCGGTGGCGCGCAGTTCCGGGGCGGGCAGGCCCAGCCTGCGCGCGGCCTCGTGCAGGCAGGCGGCCAACAATTCGGCCAGATCCTCGCGCCGGTGCCGCAGGGGCGGCAGCGTCAGCGCGGCCGCCGACAGGTGGTGGAACAGGTCGGCGCGCAGCCGCCCCTCGGCCATGGCCCGCGCGGGGTCCGGGCCGGTCCCCGCGATCAGACGCAGATCGACCGGGCGCGGCGTCAAGGCCCCGCCGCGCATCACCTCGCCCTCGCGCAGCACCGCCATCAGCCGCGCCTGAAATGCCAGCGGCAGCGCCTCGACCGAGGCGATGTAGAGCGTCCCGCCGCTGGCCTGTTCGATCCGCCCCGCCCGCGCGGCGCCGCCCGATCCGCGATCCAGCCCGAAGATCTCGGCCTCGGCCCCCGGACCGCTCAGCGCATGGGCGTCCAGCGCGACAAAGGGCTTGCGCGCCCGCCGCCCCAGATCGTGCAGACAGCGCGCAAGCGCAAGGCGGCCCGTCCCCGGCTCGCCCGACAGCATCAGATCGACCGGCAGATCGGCCAGCGCCCGCACACGCTGGCGCAGATGGCGGACCTGCGCGCTGCTGCCCGGCAACCGCGCTTCCAGCCGTTCCGACAACAGCGCAGGCCCGCCCGCCCGCGCCTGACGCCGCGCACGGCGCAAGGCGACGGCATTGTCCAGAACCTCGACAAGATGCTCGGCGCGATAGGGTTTCTCAAGGAAATCATGCGCGCCGGTTCGCATGGCAGCCACCGCGACGGGCACATCCGCATGGCCCGACAGCAGCACGACCGGCAGATCGGGGTCGCGCAGCCTGAGCGCATCCAGAACCTGCTGCCCGTCAACGCCCGGCATCCGCAGATCGGTCACCACGCAGTCGCAGCCGGGCAGGTCGAGGCCCGCCAGCGCGGCCACCGGGTCGGTGAAGGTCCGCACGGCAAAGCCCGATGCCCCCAGCCAGTCGCGTGCGGCCTCGCACAGGCCCGCCTCGTCGTCGATGAAGATGATCCTGCCGCGATCGCCCTGCATGAGATCAGCCCGCCAGCCGCTCGGGGCGGAACAGGGGCAGTTCGACCTGGGTCACGGTGCCGCCGCCCGGCCGGGGGCGAAAGCCCAGCCGCCCCTCTGCCTGATCCAGGATGCCCTGCGTGATCGACAGGCCCAGACCCAGGCCTTCGCCCGACAGTCGCGTGGTGAAAAAGGGCTCGCGGATGCGGCTTTCCATGCCCGGCGCGATGCCCGGGCCGCGATCCTCGATCACCAGGCGCAACCCGTCCTGCCCAAGGGTCAGCGCGACACCGATCGGCTCGGCGCTGCCCTGGACGGCATTGGCCTCGGCGGCGTTCAGGATCAGGTTCGTCACCGCCTGCTCGAACCGGATCGCATGGCCGCGCACCGCAGGCAGGCCGGCGGGCAGGTCCAGCACAAGGCTCTGGCCCAGTTCGCGAAGCCGGGGCGCCAGAACCTCGGCGCTGCCCACGACCACCTGCGCCAGATCGACGGCCTCGGGCGGCTCGGGGCGCTGCCTTGCGCCGAACCGCTTCAGGTTGCGAACCATCTTCTGCATCCGCACCAGCATCGCCCGCCCCGAGCCAAGGCTCGCCGCCGCCTTGTCGCCCCGCCCGGCCGCCAGATGCAGCTCTGCCGCCGCCAGCGTGCTGTCCAGCGCCGAAAGGGGCTGGCTGACCTCGTGCACGATGGTCGATGACATCCGCCCCAGCACGGCCAGCTTCGCGGCATGGACAAGGCTCTCATGGGTGCGGCGCAGATCCTCCTGCGCGCGGCGGCGCTCGTCGATCTCGCGGGCCAGGGCCTCGGTCCGCTCGGCCACGCGGCGCTCCAGCTCGGCATTCTGGTTCAGCCGCACCCGGATCAGCTGGCGCCGCTGCCACAGCCCAAGCCCAAGCGCCGATGCCAGCAACCCCGCCAGCGCGGTCGCCGCCGCGACCAGCCGCGCCTCAGCGTTGACCGGCGCCACCGGCAGCCCGGCGATGATGCGCCAGCGATCGGCCTCCAGCACGCCCTCGGCCAGATGCAGCCCCCCGTCCATCGCCTCTCGCAGCGGCGCGGCGGCGGCGATGTCCACTCCGTCATAGCGCCGCTCGGCGCCGATCCGGGCCAGCGCGGACCCGGACAGCGGGTCCAGCGGGCGATAGGCCCAATCCGCGCGACCCGACAGGAAGACGACCCCCAGATCATCGGCCAGCCCGATATCCTGCCCGGCCCCCTCCCAGGCTGCGGCCAGCCCCGCCATGTCCACCTTGGCCACGGCCACGCCAAGCGGCGAATCCGCATCCCCCACCCGCGAGGCCAGAAAATAGCCCGGCACGCCCGTCGTCACGCCGACGGCGTAATAGCGGCCCTCGCCATGCCGCATCGCATCCACGAAATAGGGGCGGAACGAATAATCATGACCGACGAAACTGCTTGGCTCGGCGTGGTTGCTGGCGGCCAGCGTCACCCCGCGCGCATCCAGCAGATAAAGCTCGTCCGCCCCCGATAGATCGCGCGCGACCTGCAGATAGCCGTTGGCCGCCTCTGCCGACCCGTCCGGCGCGGCCAGAAGATCCAGAATACGGGCATCCTCGGCAATGATGGCGGGCAGGTAACGATAGCGCTCGATCTGGGTGACGATGGCGTGCCCGGCCAGCGCGACGCGGCCCTGCAATTCCTCGTCCAGCCGCGCCAGACCGGCCTGCCGCGTGACCGATCCGGCCACGAGGCTCAGGCCCGCGACCAGAACCAGCAGCAGGGCCAGACGGGGCAGTGACCGGGATACAAGACGCGTCATGCCGTCACCATGCCATGCAAGCGCACCCAAGCAAAAGCCCCGCCTTTGCCTTGGCCAAATATCCCGGGGGGGTCGCCGCAGGCGACGGGGGCAGCGCCCCCGACCCGGCAGCCTCTCCGCGCTGTCGATGACTTCGTCGCGCCCGGCGGGCTGTTGCTGGGCGACGGGCGCGCAGTCACCGGACGTCCTTGCGATCGCGACCTAGGCCAGCCCCGCCGCGCGCATCGCCAGCCCGGCCAGCGCGGCCATGACCAGCACCGCGACCGGCCCGAGGCGCAGCGCGAAAACGGCCACCGTCGAGCCCGCGACCAGCGCCAGAGCGACAGGGTCCAGTGACGACCAGACCGGCACGTTCAACGCGGGCAGCGCGATCAGCGCCGGCCTGACCTCGGTGAAGATCACATGCAGCCCGAACCACAGCGCGAGGTTCAGGATCACCCCCACGACCGCCGCCGTGATTCCCGACAGCGCCGAGGCGATGGCGCGGTTGTCACGCAGTCTTTCGATGAAGGGCGCGCCCAGAAAGATCCACAGGAAGCACGGCACAAAGGTCACCCAGGTCGTCAGAAGCCCGCCAAGCGTGCCTGCCAGCAGCGGAGGCAACCCGCCCGCATCCCGCAAGGCGGCCATGAAGCCCACGAATTGCGTGACCATGATCAGCGGGCCGGGCGTCGTTTCGGCCATGCCCAGCCCGTCCAGCATCTCGCCGGGCATCAGCCATCCGTAATTTCGGACCGCCTCCTGCGCGACATAGGCCAGCACCGCATAGGCTCCGCCGAAGGTCACCACCGCCATCACGCTGAAGAAGCCCGCGATCCGCGAGAACACGTCCTGCGGTCCCAGCAGGACGAACAGGGCGCCCACCGGCACCAGCCAAAGCGCCAGGATCACGGCCGACAGGCGCAAGGCCCAGGGCAGGTTGACGCGGGCATGATCGGGCGTTTCCTCGCCCAGCAAGGTGTCGGCATCCGCGACCTGCGCCGCACCGGCCTTGGCCTGCCCCCCGCCGCCCCGAAAGGCCGGCAGCCTGGCCCTTGCGCCCAGAAAGCCGATCAGACCCGCCGTCAGGATGATGGCCGGAAAGGGAATGCCCAGAACGAAGATCGCCACGAAAGAGGCAGCCGCAATCCCGATCATCGCGCCGTTCTTCAGCGCCCGGCCGCCGATGCGGATCACCGCCTGCATCACGATGGCCAGCACCGCGGCCTTGAGGCCAAAGAACAACGCCTCGACCGGCCCCGCATCGCCCCAGATCGCATAGACCCATGACAGGGCCATGATCGACACCAGGCCGGGCAGCACGAACAGCAGCCCCGCGATCACGCCGCCAAGGGTCCGGTGCATCAGCCAGCCGATATAGACGGCCAGCTGCATCGCCTCGGGTCCGGGCAGCAGCATGCAGTAATTCAGCGCGTGCAGAAACCGCTTCTCGCCCAGCCAGCGGTTTTCCTCGACCAGGATGCGGTGCATCAGCGCGATCTGCCCGGCCGGGCCGCCGAAGCTGAGCAGGCCGATCCGCGCCCAGACACGGACAGCCTCGGAGAGGGTGGGATAAGGCCGGTCGCGCATTATCTCTGCCCTCTGCCGCCACGCGTCACCGCGAAGCTATCGGTCAGCCCCCGGCCGAGGTCAAGAAGCCCCTAGCCGGCCAAGCGCCGCATCAGCCCCCGCATCGCCGAGCCTTGCCCAAAGGGCAGCCAGCGCCGCCGCGCGGTCAGCAGGAACAGCACAAACCCCGCCGTGATGATGGCCAGCGCCGCGCCGGTTTGTCCCAACTGGATCAGCGACAGGCCGATCAGCATGATTGCCAGCCCCGCCGCCATTCCGGCGGGCTGGCGGCTGTAGCGCGCCCCGCAATTGGCACAGGTCGCGCAATCCGGATCGGCCTCGTGGCCGCAGCAGGTGCAATACATCGCGATCATCCCGACAATCGGCAGACGGGATCACGCGGCGGAAGGCCTGCCACAATCCCGGCTGTGATTTCAAACTGAACCGAACAGTTCGCATATGGGGGTATATGGCAATGTTGCGGCCAAGTGCAAGCGCACGGGGCCTGTCAGGACGGGCGGCAGGGCAGGGATTTACACGATCTGCAAATTCTGGCTAGGTCGCGTCATCGAACCAAGGACGCGCGACGTGACATCCGGCCCATCATCTCCGCTGCGGGGCATCCTGCTGAAATGCGCTTCTGTCACGGTCTTCACGGTGATGGCGGCGCTGGTCAAGACGACCTCGGCGCCCGAGATCGGCGTGCCGCCGGGGCAGCAAGTCTTTTTCCGCTCGATCTTTGCGGTGCCGGTGATCCTGGCCTGGCTGGTCTGGCGGCGGGAATGGCGCGGCGGGCTATACAGCGCGCGGCCCATGGGGCATGTCTATCGCGGGCTTGCGGGCACGGCGGCGATGGGCTTCGGCTTCTGGGCGCTGGCGCTTCTGTCGCTGCCCGAGGCGACGGCGATCGGCTACGCCTCGCCGCTGCTGGTCGTGGTCTTTGCGGGGATGTTTCTGGGCGAGGACGTGCGGGCCTTTCGCCTTGGCATGGTCGCGCTTGGGCTTTGCGGGGTGCTGATCGTGTTGTCGCCGCAGTTGGGCGCGGGCGCGGGTGACGCCGATCCGGTGCGAATGCTGGGGGCCATGGTCGCGCTGACCGGCGCGATCTGCACGGCGCTGGCGATGATCTTCGTGCGCAAGCTGGTCCAGGTCGAGCGCACCTCGGCCATCGTCTTCTGGTTCTCGATCACGGCGTCGGGGCTGTCCCTGCTGACGCTGCCCTTCGGCTGGGTGCTGCCCGACCTGCCGACGCTGGCGCTGTTGGTGACGACGGGGCTGCTGGGCGGGGTGGGGCAGATCCTGCTGACCTCGGCCTATCGTCATGCCGATGCCTCGGTCGTCGCGCCGTTCGATTACGTCTCGATGCTGCTGGCCGTCGCCATCGGCTGGTGGTTCTTTGCCGAAGTGCCGGGCCTGCCGGTGATCGCGGGCGCGGCCATCGTGATCCTGGCCGGGATCATGATCATCTGGCGCGAACGCCGTCTGGGGCTTGAACGCGCGGGCCAGCGCAAGGCCAGCACGCCGCAGGGCTAGAAGGGCTTGCGGACGCCCCGCATCCGGCATCAGATCGCGCAAAGCGATAACGGACCCTGACCCATGACCCAGACGCCCCCGACCGACCGGATCACGGATTTCGGCACCCTGCCCGACGGGCGCAGGGTCGAGGCCATCACCTTGGCCGGGGGCGGCCTGCGCGCGCGGGTTCTGACGCTAGGCGCCATCGTGCAGGATCTGCGGCTGGACAGCGTCGCGCATCCGCTGGTTCTGGGCTGCGAGACGCCCGAGGACTATCTGGGTCCCGGCCGCTATCTGGGCGCCATCGTGGGCCGCTATGGCAACCGCATCGGCGGGGCGCGCATGGTGCTGGACGGGCAGAGCCACGCGCTGGACGCCAATTTCCTCGGGCGCCACACGCTGCATGGCGGCAGCCAAGGCACCGACACGATGGTCTGGCGGATCGAGACGCTGCAGCCAGCCTCGGTCACGCTGTCGCTGACGCTGCCTGATGGGCATATGGGCTTTCCGGGTCAGCTGGACATCACCGCGCGGATCGCGCTGGCCGACCGGACGCTGCGTATCACGCTGGAGGCGCGGACCGACAAGGCCACCCCTTGCAGCCTGACCCATCACGGCTATTTCGACCTCGACGGGCTGGGTGATATCCGCGACCACAGGCTGCGGATCGCGGCGCAGCATTACCTGCCCGTCGATGCCGAATTGATCCCCGATGGCCGTATCCTGCCTGTGGCGGACACGCCCTTTGATTTCCGCGCCGACCGGCCGGTCGGACAGGTCGGGGCGCTGGATCACAATTTCTGCCTGTCGCCCGCACCCACGCCCCTGCGCCCCGTCGCATGGCTGGCCGGTCGCAGCGGGCTGAGCCTTGAGGTGCGGACCACCTGCTGCGGGCTTCAGGTCTATGACGGGGCGCATCTCGACGGCGTCCCGGGTCTTGGCGGGCGTCGCTACGGCCCCCATGCGGGCATCGCGCTCGAGGCGCAGCACTGGCCTGACGCCCCGAACCGCCCGGGCTTTCCCGACGCGATCCTCAGGCCCGGCGAGGTCTGGCAGTCCGTGACCGAATACCGCCTGACGCAGGCGTGACCCCCGCCGCGTCCGCCCGGCATGGACGCCGCGCCGGGTTCGGGCGAACATGGCGTCGGGTGCAAGAGGCGGCGATGATGGGGCGAAGGGCGGGCCGGAACCGGCGACGCGGCAGTTACGGGTTTCGGCTGCAGATGGCCTTTGCCGCGCTGGCGGGGCTGGCCCTGCTGATGGCGGTGCTGGGCTGGCACATCCTGCGCGAGGCCGAGCATCGCGTCCTGCGCGGGCGCATCGCCAGCGACATCTACGCCACGCTGCTGATGTTCGCCGAGGACAAGACCGAGCTGCGCAACTGGAGCTATCGCCGCATCCTGGGCCAGCCCGCCCCGCCCGAGACGCGCGAGGCGCTGATCGGCCGCCTCGAGGCGCATCTGCGCGATTACAGCGCGCTGGTCCTCGAGGCCCGCGCAGCCGACGCCCTGCGTGGCAAACCCCCCGCCGAGGCCGCGGCCCGCGACCGCACCCGCGCCCTGCTGGCTGTGGCACTGGACCGGCTGAATGCCGAGACCGGGGCGCTGCTTCCGGCCCGCCCAAGGGCCAAGGGCGTGGCGATCCAGCGCATCGACCGCCAGTTCGACGGCCGCTTCGGCGACATGGCCGACGCGGACCTGCCCGCACTTCTGGCGCAGAGCCTGGCCGCCGAGCGCGCGGCGCTGGATATGGACCGCCTGCGCGCGGATGAGGGCCTGGCGGGCGCGCGGCGGCTGTTCCTGATCGCGGCGGGCAGCGGCGTGGCCGGCAGCCTTGCGCTGGCCCTGTGGCTGGTCGCGCGCCTGCGCGGTCCCCTGCGGCGCATCGAGGAGGGTCTGGGCGCCTATGCGCGGGGCGATTTCAGCCACCGCTTCGACGGCTTCCGCGACCGCGAATTCATCCGCCTTGGCCGCCAGCTGAACGTGATGGCCGCCGAGGTCACCCAGAACCGCCAGCGCGAGGCGCGCTTTCGCGGCCAACTGGAAGAGGCGGTCGAGGCGCGGACCGGCGAACTGCGCCATGCGCTGGACGAGCTTGCGGCCTCGGAACAGGCGCGCCAGCAGCTTGTCGCGGATATCGGCCATGAATTGCGCACCCCCGTCACCGTGATCCGGGGCGAGGCGCAGGTGGCCCTGCGCGCGCCGGACGCCGAGTCCCCACGCGCCGCGCTGACGCGCATCGTCGCGGTGACGCGCCAGATGGGCCGCCTGATCGAGGATCTGTTGACCTTCGTGCGCGACCCGCGCGGCCCCCTGTCGGTCGATCCGCAGCCCGTGCGGCTCGCGCCGCTTCTGTCCCGCGCGGTCGAGGGCGCGCGCGGGCAGGGCCTGCCGCGACAGGTGACGGTCGCGCTGAAGCCTCTGCCCGAGGGATGCACCGTCCTGGCCGATCCCGACCGGTTGCAGCAGATCGTAGCCGCGCTGCTGGACAATGCGGTGCGCTACTCGCATCCGGGCGGCGAGGTCACCGTGGCCGTGCGGCAGGGACCGGCCGCCCTGACGCTGCATGTCTGCGACCGGGGCATCGGCATCGCGCCGGGTGACCTGGCGCGGGCTTTCACGCGCGGCTGGCGGGGCGACGCCGCGCGGCGGCACCGGCCTGACGGCCTTGGTCTTGGGCTTGCCATCGCGCAGGATCTTGCGCAGGCGCAAGGCGGGCGGCTGGTCCTGCACGCGAACGCTCCGCAGGGCGTCGAAGCGGTGCTGACGCTGCCCCGCCCGCCGCAGATCGGAGGTTAGGCCATGGACATCCTGCTGATCGAGGACGACCCCCGGGTTGCCGACTTTCTGATGCGTGGCCTTCAGGCCGAGGGATATGCCGTCCAGCACCGCGCCTGCGGGCAGACCGGGCTGATCGCCGCCGAGGGTTTTGCCCGCGATTGCCGCACGCGCGGCGCGTCGGGCGTGGTGGTGCTGGACGTGCTGCTGCCGGGCATGGACGGGCTGACCCTGTGCCAGGCGCTGCGGCAGCGCGGCCATGACGTGCCGATCCTGATGCTGAGCGCGCTTGGCGAAAGCCATGAACGCACCGACGGGCTGAGGCGCGGCGCCGATGATTACCTGCCCAAGCCCTTTGATTTCGACGAATTGCTGGCCCGGATCGAGGCGCTGATGCGCCGGGCGGGCCGCCCGCTGGACCGCGCGCTGCCGCGGATCGGGGCGGTCACGCTGGACCGCCGCCTGCCGGCGCTGCGCCTTGGCGCGCAAGAGGTCGCGCTGACCGCGCGCGAACTGGCGCTGATCGAATTGCTGTTGGCGGCGCGGGGCGCGACGGTCAGCCGCGAGCGTATCCTGGCGCGCGTCTGGCAGGCCGATCGCGACCCGCTGACCAATGTGGTCGATGTCTATGTCAGCCGCCTGCGCCGCAAGCTGGCAGGGCTGGACCCGAGGCTGGGCATCCTTGCGGTGCGCGGCCTCGGCTATCGCCTGCCCCTGCCCGAAGGCGGGACGGCCGAGGATCACTCGGCGCTGTAGGGCAGCGAGGAATGGTGCAGCACGATCCGCAGATCGCCCGCCTCGTCACGCTGGAAGCCCCAGGTCTTGTCCACCGTCGTCACCGCGCCGTCGGGACCGGTGATATGGACATGGCCCATCGTCATCGCGGTGTCGCCGCTGATGAAGATCGCAGCGTTCTCGATTTCGACCTCGGTCCAGCCCTTCAGCGCAAAGCCCGTGTCCTCGGCAAAGCTGTCGTCATGGCCCACGAAATAGGCCAGCGCGCCTTCGCGCGTGGTGCGGAAGGTCTGGGGCGCTTCGGCCAGGGTCGGCTTGAAAAGGACCGGGCCAAGCTCATAGCCGTAGGCCGCGTCCAGCACGGCCTCGGCGGTGGCGCGGGCCTGGTCGATGCCGCCTTCGGCGAAATCGGCCGAAATCTGGACCAGCGCGTCGCCCCAGGCCTGCTGCGCGGCCTCGACTTCGGCCTGTGTGATGGCGGCGTCGATCTTGGTGGCGGTCACGGCCATGGCCGCGCCGGGCAGGGTCAGGATCGCGGCGCCAAGGGTTATCATGCGAAGGGTCATCGTGGTTCTCCTCTGTCGGCCCGCAGCCTCTCTGCGGGAATGAAGGGAAAATGGGCGCCGGGTCTGAAACCTGCCTGACCTGAACATGAACGGAAGATGAAAAGCGGGCCCGCGGCCTTTTCCGCAAGACAAGGTGCCGGGCGGGGCCGTCCCGCCCGGCATCCGCATCAGGCCGCCATCGGCTTGGCCGTCACCAGCTGGTCGGCGGGCAGGCTCTCTCCGTTCAGCAGGCGCTGGACGATCCGCGTCGAGGCCGGGTCGGCATCCAGCGTCGAGGTCACGTCGATGGCCAGGATGTTGAAGTCGATGGACTGGTCCACCCGCAGCATCCCACGGATCGAGGCGATCCCCTCGGCCGGATTGTCCGGGTCGGCCGCGAAGGTCATCGCGTCGTCGCCGGCGCTGCCATATTCGTTGATCCAGGAACAGATCGTGCCCGCATCCGCCGAATGGCGTGTCTTGCCGTTCACGGGATGCTCGAAATTCGCCTCGCTCTTGCCCTTCAGCCGGATCTTCGCCGAATAGGGCGAGGTCAGCGCGCTGCGGTCGGCCAGGACCAGCAGCTTGTAGGCCCGACCCTGCGGCACCTTCAGCGGAATGCTGGCGGTGAAGGTCTTGACCTCGGTCCGGGTGACGGCCTGCGTCTCGGTCCAGGAATAGGCGTATTCAAAGGACAGGGTCGTCTCGGATGCCACTTCGATCAGCTTGATCGTGCCCTTCGCCACGATCTTCTCGGAAAGGCTGGACTTGACCGAGTGGGTATGGCTGCTTGTCGTGGCGACGGTGTTCGTCACCTGCCAGCTCAGCGTGTTGGTGGCCGGTGAATCGTTCAGCAGCCCGGCGCGGTTGTCCAGCGTCGTGGACAAGGCCAGATCCTTGGTGCGGTTGACGCTGGCCTGGCCCGGCTCGAAGACCAGATCGGTCATCAGGATGTCGCTCAGCCCGCCGAACAGGCCCGGCGAATTGTCCGGGCCCTGCCGGAACCAGCGCCCCGCCACCGGGTCGCTTTCGGTCTGAAGCCGGTTCTGCCATGCGTCGATCAGGTAGGCCCCGATCACGTTGGTTTCCAGATATTGCAGTGTCATGGTTGCCCTCTCCCTGTCATCGGCCCGTCGGGGCCTTGCGCGTCACGAAATCTCGGTCAGGCCCAGATCGTTGCTGAGCGTGGTGCCGCTGATGTTGTAATGGGCGACCGAGGTGTTGCCCTTTTCATAGAGAAAGGCGCGCTTGGCCTCGTTGTCGGTGCCCCAGACGACGAAGGCATGCATGTAGACCATCGCGCCGTCCGGCACGCCCAGATCGCCGGGGTCGCGCGTGTCGGTGAAGCCAAGCGTGATGTCGTGGCCCTGGCGGCTGAGCTGCTTGTTGCCCTCGTCATCCAGATAGCTGAACTGGATGCGCGTCACGAAGCCGCCCGAATTCTTCAGCGACATCTTTCCGATCTTTTGCAGAGGCATGGGTTCTCTCCTGTCAGGGGCGGCGCGATGGCCGCGCTTCATGCAGGGCGGTTTGTTCCGCCTGCAACCCAAGATTGCCCCAAAGGAAAGAAAGCTCGTGTTACGCACGAAACACCACGCGACGGGGGCGGCGTTTTTTCCGGCCGGTCAGGCGCCGGTGCTGGCGCGCGGCAGAAGGGCCGGCGTGATCGCCACGGTGGCTGGTTCGGACAGGCGGCCGTCCAGCGCCGACAGGATCAGCGCGGCGGCCTCCAGCCCGATCCGCAGCGGAAAGGGGTTCACCGTGGTCAGGGCGGGGACACAGATCGGCGCGATCTCGTATTCGCCGAAACCGGCGATGGCCACGCGATCCGGCACCGCGATGCCGCGCCGCTGGCATTCGGTCAGCGCGCCGAAGGCCGAAAGGTCCGACACGCAGACGACCCCGTCCGTGTCGGGCATCCGCATCAGCAGATCCGCCATCGCCGCCGCGCCCTCGGCCATCGAGATGGGGGGCGTGCCCGCATCGACCAGCCGGCTCGCGTCCAGCCCGTGGCGCTGCATCGCGGCTACGAAACCGCGCCGCCGGTCAAGGCCGCGCGTGTCGCGCGCCGTGTCGCCGCCGATGAAGGCGATCCGCTGGCGGCCCTGCGCGACAAGGTGATCGACCAGCCCGCCCACCGCCGCCGCGTTGGAAAAGCCCACCACGTGCCCGATGGGGCGGGCGGGCAGATCCCAGATCTCGACCACGGGGATGGCGGCCTTTTCCAGCAGGTTGCGGGCGCGGTCGGTATGGGTGCCGCCGGTGACGACCATCGCCTCGGGGCGGCGACGCAGAAGCTGGGCGATCAGCTGTTCCTCGGCGGCGATGTCGTAATCGGTGTAACCCAGCAGGATCTGCAAGCCACGCGCGCGCAGCCCGTCGGAAAGGCCCCGCACGGTATCGGCAAAGTTCGCGTTGTTGATCGAGGGGATCGTGACCGCAACGAAATCGCTGCGTTGCGACCGCAGCGCCGAGGCGGTGCTGTCGAACACATAGCCCAGCTCGTCCGCCGCCCGCAGCACCGCCGCCCGCGCCGTCTCGCTGACCGAGCCGTCGGCCTTGAAGGTCCGGCTGACGGTCATGGGCGAGACCCCGGCCAGCCGGGCAATGTCGATCATGGTGGGCGCGCGGCGCGGCAATTCGTGATGTCCCCCTGAGGTCGGTCCCTGATTATGGACAGGATCGGGAACGGCTTTTCAAGCGGTCAGAGGGTGGTCATGGGCCGTGGTGACGTGATGATGGATGCGCCCGGTGAAGAAGCGCGCCAGAACGGCCTCGGTCGCGGCCTTGGCACGGCTGCGGGCGGAGCTGGCCAGCGCGGCCTCGACCGTGGCAAGGTCGGGATAGCTGATCGCCAGCACCATCGGGATTTCAGGCGCGCCCTCGTCGCGGAACTCGGCAAAGCTGACGCGGACGGCCAGGGCACCCGGAAAGCTTTTCCATTCCGGCAGGACCTCGGTCAGGACGGCCTGACGAAAGGCGTCCTGCTGGCCATCATGGACGCGGCCCTCGAACAGGGCGTAGCGGGTGATCATCGTGTCGGTTCCTTGGCCAGAGGGTTGGGGAAGAATTCCATCAGCGCTGCCTGATCCTCGGCCCCCAGACCGCGCGCGGTCAGCAGGCGGTGAACCTCGGCGCAAAGCGCGGTCAGGGGCATGGGCGTGTGGCTGGCGCGGGCCAGATCCTGCGCGCCGTTCAGGTCCTTGACCATGTTGTCGATGCGTCCCGTGGGCCGATAATCGCGCGCGGCGAAACGGGGCATGTATTCCTGCAGGATCGCGCTGTCGGCCCGCCCGCCCGCAAGGGCCTGCGGGATGCGGGTGGCGTCCACGCCCGCGGCCTCGGCCAGGGCGGTCGCCTCGGCCACGGCCAGAAAGTTCAGCCCGCAGAGGATCTGGTTGATCAGCTTGGTCGTCTGCCCCGCGCCCGCCTCCCCCATCCGGGTCTGGTTCGAGGCGACGCGGGCCAGAACCTGCTGCGCCTCGGTCACGTCCTCGGGGCTGCCGCCCTGCATCAGCGTCAGTTGCCCGATGGCCGCCTTGGGCGCGCCGCCCGAAAGCGGGCTGTCCACCCAACGCAGCCCGCGCTCTGCCGCGTCGCGGGCCAGCGCCTCGGTGGCATGCGGGTCGATCGAGGACATGTCGATGATCAGCGCGCCGGGTGCCGCGCCCTCGGCCACGCCGCCCGGCCCGAACACCGCCGCCCGGACGATGGCGGGCGCGTTGAGCGACAGGATCACGGCGCGCGCGCCCGTCGCGGCCTCGGCGGCGCTGGCGCAGGTTGTCGCGCCAAGCTCGGTCAAGGGTTCCAGCCGGGCGGGGTTCAGGTCGAAGACCCGCAGTGCGGTGCCGGTCGCGACCAGCCGCTCGCCGATCGCGCCGCCCATCGCGCCCGCGCCGATCAAAGCGATTGGGGTCTGGCTCATGCGTCCGGTCCTTGAAGTGCGGCCGCCGCGATCCCGACCAGATCGGCCAGCGGCAGGGTGATGTCCAGCGCCACGGCCTCGTCCGGGCCGGGCGGTTCAAGCGTGGCGAACTGGCTGTCCAGCAAGGCGGGGGGCATGTAATGCCCTTGCCGGGCCTGCATGCGTGCCGCGATCACCTCTTGCGGGCCGGTCAAGTGCAGGAAGTGCACCCGCCCCCCGGCCCCGGCCCTCAGACGGTCGCGATAGGCGCGCCTGAGCGCCGAGCAGCCCAGGATCACCGGCGCGCGCGCGTTCAGCGTCTGCGCCACAAGGTCCAGCCACGGCCAGCGGTCGTCATCGGTCAAGGGAATGCCCGCCGCCATCTTGGCGACATTGGCCTCGGGGTGCAGGTCGTCGCCGTCCAGATAGGGAATGCCCAACCGGTCAGACAGGGCCGTCCCCAGGCTGGTCTTGCCCGTCCCCGAGACCCCCATGATCACCACGCGCAGGCTCATAGCGAGGCCGTGATGCCGCCATCGACATAAAGGACGTGGCCGTTGACGAAACTGGCCGCGTCCGACGCCAGAAAGACGCAGGCGCCGACCAGTTCCTCGACGCGGCCCCACCGACCTGCGGGGGTGCGCTTTTCCAGCCAGGTGCAGAAATCGGCATCGGCCACCAGCGCGGCGTTCAGCGGCGTGTCGAAATAGCCCGGCGCGATGGCGTTGCATTGCAGCCCGTGGCGCGCCCAATCGGTCGCCATGCCCTTGGTCAGGTTGCCGACCGCGCCCTTGGTCGCCGTGTAGGGCGCGATCGAAGGCCGGGCCAGCGCGGTCTGGACGCTGGCAATGTTGATGATCCGCCCGCGTCCGCGCGCGATCATGTGACGCGCGACGGCCTGACCCACGTTGAACACGCTGGCCACATTGGTCTGAAGCAGCCGCTGGAAGGCGTCGGCGGGGAAATCCTCAAGCGGCGCGCGGAACTGCATCCCGGCATTGTTGACCAGAATGTCAATGGCGCCATGCTCGGCCTCGAATGCGTCGATGGCGCGGCGGGCGGCGTCGTGATCGGTCACGTCGAAGGGCAGGGGATGCGCGCCGTCGATCCCTGCGGTCGCCTCGGCCAGCCGCGCAGGGTCGCGTCCGTTCAGGACGATCCCGGCCCCTGCTTCGGCCAGACCGCGCGCAAGGGCCAGCCCGATCCCCTGCGACGACCCCGTGATCAGCGCCCGGCGCCCGGTCAGATCGAAAAGCGGGTGGGTCATGGCGGCCTCGGGCTTCTTTGGTGATGGACAAGCTAAGCTCCAAGTGAATATGTTATCGTTACCAGACACTGTCAAGCACCCTGCCCGACATGCCGGAGGAAAGATGACCCGCCCCGAGATTCTTCAGATCGGTCCCTATCCCGAATGGGACCAACAGCCGCTGGACCGGATGTTCACCATGCACCGGTTGTTCGAGGCAGAGGACCGGGTGGCCTTTCTGGCGCGCCATGCGCCCAATGTGCGCGGCATCGCCACGCGGGGCGAGCTGGGTGCGGATGCGGCGCTGATCGCCGCCTGCCCCCGGCTTGAGATCATCAGCGTCTATGGCGTTGGCACGGATGCCGTCGATCTGGGCGCGGCGCGGGCGCGCGGCGTCCGGGTGACGAACACGCCCGACGTGCTGACCGAGGATGTCGCCGATCTGGGCGTCGGCATGGCGCTGGCCCTTGCACGCGGCATGATCGGGGCCGAGGCCTGGGTGCGCGACGGTTCCTGGCAGACGCGCGGCGGCTATCCCCTGCAACGGCGGCTATGGGGCAAGCGGGCAGGGATCCTGGGCCTTGGCCGGATCGGCATGGCCGTGGGGCGCAGGCTGGCGGGGTTCGGCATGTCCATCGCCTATTCCAGCCGCGCGCCCAAAGCCGACGCCCCCGAGGGCTGGGATTTCGTCGCCGACCCCGTGGCACTGGCCCAGGGCTGCGATCTGCTGGTCATGGCGCTGGCCGCCACGCTCCAGACGCGCCACATCGTCGATGCCCGCGTGATCGAGGCGCTTGGCCCCGACGGGATGCTGGTCAACATCTCGCGCGCCGCCAATCTGGACGAGGAGGCGCTGCTGGACGCGCTGGAGGCCGGGCGCATCGCCGGGGCCGCTCTTGACGTCTTCGAGGGCGAGCCGGCGCTGAACCCGCGCTTCCTTGCGTTGAAGAACGTCGTGCTGCAACCCCATCACGCCAGCGGCACGCACGAGACGCGCCGCGCGATGGGCCAGCTTCTGCGCGACAATCTGGAGGCTCATTTCGCGGGCCGCCCGCTTCTGTCCGAGGTGTCGTGATGCGCGCGCTTGTCATCCACGCCGCCCATGACCTGCGGATCGAGGATCGCCCCGATCCGGTTCCGGCGCCGGGTCAGCTTTTACTGCGACTGGAGCGCGGCGGGATCTGCGGTTCGGACCTGCATTACGCCAATCACGGTGGTTTCGGCAGCGTTCGACTGCGCGAGCCGATGATCCTTGGGCACGAGGTCTCGGCGCGGGTGCAGGCGCTTGGGCCGGGGGTCGAGGGCTTCGCGCCGGGCCAGCTTGTCGCCGTCTCGCCCTCGCGGCCCTGCGGGAATTGCCGCCCCTGCCGCGAGGGATTGCCGAACCATTGCATGAACATGCGCTTCTACGGATCGGCCATGCCCTATCCGCATGTGCAAGGGGCTTTCCGCGAATTGCTGGTCGCGGATGCGGCGCAATGCGTCGATGCGACGGGCCTTGACGCCGGTGAGGCCGCGATGGCCGAGCCGCTGGCAGTGGTGCTGCACGCGACGCGGCGGGCGGGGAACCTGCTGGGCGCGCGGGTTCTGGTGACGGGCTGCGGGCCGATCGGGTTGCTGGCCGTTCTGGCGGCGCGACGGGCGGGCGCGGCGCAGATCGTGGCGACTGACCTGTCGGACTTCACCCTTCGGACCGCGCGCCGGGTGGGTGCGGACCTGACGCTGAACCTGAGCAGCGACCCCGAGGCCCTGCTGCCCTATACCGCCGACAAGGGGCATTTCGACGTGCTCTACGAATGTTCGGGCGCGGCGCCCGCGCTGGCGGCGGGGATCGGCGCGATGCGCCCGCGCGGCGTGGTCATGCAGCTTGGGCTGGGCGGTGACATGACGGTCCCGATGATGGCGCTGACCGCCAAGGAACTGGACCTGCGCGGCAGCTTCCGCTTTCACGAGGAATTCGCCACAGGCGTTTCGCTGATGCGGCAGGGGCTGATCGATGTCTCGCCGCTGATCACGCACAGCCTGCCCTTGGACGAGGCGCCGGCCGCCTTTGCGCTGGCTTCGGATCGCAGCAAAGCCATCAAGGTGCAGCTGACGTTCTGAGCCGGGCCGAGCGGCATGGGGAAGGGGGCCGAAAGGCCCCCTTTGACATTGGCGCGAACCGCTCAGCGGCTGGTGATCGCGGTGACGATGGCATCGCCGTTCTCGGCAATGAAATTGTCCCAGACCGGGCGGACGACCTCCTGAAAGGCGGCGGAATCGACGTCGCGGTTGATCTGCATCCCCTTCGAGGCCAGATCGGCCAGCATCTCCTCCTCGCGTTCTTGCGCCAGTTCGCGCTGCATGGCGACAGCCTCGGCCGCGACTTCCATGACCAGCGCCTGCTGTTCCTCGGACAGGCCGTTGAACTTGTTGGGGTTCATCGCCAGCGCCAGCGCCGAATAGGCGTGCTGGGTCAGCGAGAGGTAATCCTGCACCTCGTCGTATTTGAAGCTTTGCACGATGCCGATCGGGTGGTCCTGCGCGTCCACGACGCCGGTTTCCAGCGCGGTGTAAAGCTCGGCCACGGGCAGTTGCTGCGGGGTCGCGCCCAGCAGCTGGAACATGTCGCTGAGCGCCTTCGAGTTGTTGACCCGCATCCGCAGTCCCGCCACATCCGCAGGCGTCGTGATCGGCCCGCGATTGTTGGTCATGTTGCGGTAGCCGTTTTCGGGATAGCCCAGCATCTGCAGGCCGTGGGCGGTGAATTCGGCGCTGATGCCCTGGCCGATCTCGCCATCCAGAACCGCATAGGCGTCGGCGCGGGACGGGAACATGAAGGGCAGTTCGAAAGCCCCCGCCTCGGGAACGAGGCCGGTCATGTTGTTCAGGCCGGTCATCACGACGTCGATGATGCCCGACCGCGTGCCGTCCACCATCGCCGCGTCGTTGCCAAGCTGGCCCTGCGGGAAGATGGTCACGGTGATCTCGCCGCCGCTGCGTTCCTCGAGCTGCTCTTTGAAGAACAGCGCAAGGCTCTGTTGCAGATCGCTTTCGGGCGCGGCATGGGCCAGCCGCAAGGCGGTCTGCGCCTCGGCCGCCATTCCGGCCAGCGACAGGGCCGCGACAAGCGCGGTGGTGCGGAAAATGGTCTTCATGTCGGTCTCTCCTCCCTCAAGGTTCGTTCAGCCGCCCATGATGCGGGCAGGCACGGTGATCAGTTCCGGAAACAGGATGAACAGCCCCAGCAGCACGACGTAGCCGAGGATGAAGGGCGCCACGCCCCGCACCGCTTGGCTGACCGGCACCCGGCCCACGCCGCAGACGACGTTCAGCACCGTGCCGACCGGTGGCGTGATCAGCCCGATCGAGCAGTTCAGGATGAACATCAGCCCAAAATACACCTCGTCGATGCCGGCCATGCGGACCACGGGCATCAGCAGCGGCACAAGGATCAGCACGGTGGGCGACAGGTCCATGACCATGCCGACCGCAAGGACCAGCAGCATGATGACCAGCATCAGAAGGCGCGGATTGTCGATCAGCGGCGCCAGCATCCCGGCCAGTTGCTGGGGCAGCTGCGCGACCGTGATCAGCCAGGCCGCCACCATCGCCGCGCCCACGAGGAACATCACCATCGCCGTGGACCGGCCCGCCTGGATCAGCACATCGACGAAGCCGCCAAAGGTCATCTCGCGATAGACGATGGTCGAGATCAGGATCGCATAGACTGCCGCGACCACCGCGGCCTCGGTCGGGGTGAAGGCGCCCGAGCGGATGCCGCCGATGATGATGACCGGCAGAAGCAGCGCCCAGAACCCCTCGCGCAGTGCCTTCCAGCGTTCGGCGGCGCTGGCGCGGGGCATGACCTCAAGCTCTTCGCCGCGCATCAGCAGGGTCCAGATCGCCATCAGCATCAGGCCCATCATCAGCCCCGGCACGATCCCCGCCAGAAACAGCTTGGCGATCGAGATGTTGCCCGCAACCCCCACAAGGATCAGGGGAAGGGATGGCGGGATGATCGGCGCGATGATCCCGCCCGAGGCCAGCAGGCCCAGGCTGCGCCCCTCGGGGTATCCGGCCTTGCGCATCATCGGATAGAGGATCGAGACCAGCGCCGCCGCATCCGCCACCGCCGACCCCGAAAGGCCCGCCAGCACGATGGCCGTCAGGATCGCCACATAGCCAAGGCCGCCGCGTCGATGCCCGACCAGCGCCATGGCCAGCGCGACGATCCGCGTGGACAGCCCGCCGCGCGACATGACCTCGCCCGCGACCAGGAAGAACGGGACCGCCAGCAGCGGAAAGCTGTCCACCCCGTTGATCAGCGACTGCGCGAGGATGTCGGCGCTGAACAGGTTCATGTGGACCATCAGCGCCATTGAGGACAGCAGCAGCGCAAAGGCGACGGGCAGGCCGGCCAGGATGCCGATGAACAGCACGCCGAGGAAAAGGGCCAGCGTCATGTCAGTGTTCCTCGACGCGGTGCGCTGCGGGGCCGGGATCACGCCCGAAGATCCGCACCAGGGCGATGGCGGCCATCATCGCCCCGGACACGACGCCCGCCAGATACATCAGCCCCGAGGGCAGTCCCGTCAGCTGAGAGATGTTGTTCCAGTTGGCCAGCGTCTGCCGCCACGCCCCCACGAACAGCATCAGCACCGCCACCAGAACCACCGCCCAGCAGATGCGCCGCAGGATCGGGACGAAGCGCGGCATCACGGCTTCGGAAAATTCCGACAATTGCAGATGCTCGCCCCGGCGCAGCATCACCGCCGCGCCCAGCATGACCACCCAGACGAACCACAGTCGCGACAATTCGATGGTGACGCGCAGCCCGCTGGAAAAGCCGTAGCGCATGACGACATTGGTGAAGACCAGCACGATCAGCGCTGCCAGCAGCAGGGCCATGATCAGGTCGATGATCCGCCAGAAGGCCTCGACGGCTGCTCTGATGCCTGACAGCATCCGGTCCCCTCCCCATCCCCCGGGCCGGGCGAGAACGCCCGCTCATGGGATGGATGATAACGATACCATAGCAGCTGTCAACGATCTCGTTCGGGGGCTTTCGGGGCGTGATCGCTGCGCCTGATCCAGCGCGGAAACAGCCCCCGCCGTCGGCTCGTGCGTATCAGGTCGCGGCCAGACGCCGCATCGCCCACCAGCTGGCCGCCGCCATTGCGCCCGCCGTGGCAAGGCAAAGGGGCAGCCCGCCCCATTGATAGGACAGCCCCGACAGCAACGTGCCGGTCAGCCGCCCCACAGCGTTCGCCATGTAGTAGAAGCCGACATCGCGGGTGATCCGGTCCGCCTGCCCGAAGGCCAGGATCAGATAGGAATGGGCCGAGGAATTCAGCGCGAAGACATAGCCGAAGCCCATCAGCCCCGCGACCAGCAGCCCGGTCAGCCAGGGCGCCGGTTCGCCCGCGATCCAGACCGCCGCCGCCAGCGCCAGAGGGATCGGCACCAGCCGCCCCGCCCATCGTGCCGCATCGCGCGTCACGGCCTCGTCGGGGCGTGCGGCGCCGCCCAAAATGCGCGGGGCCGCCGCCTGAACCGCGCCATAGAGGATGATCCAGACCGCCATGAAGCCGCCGACCAGAAAGAAGGCCTCGCGTCGGCCCTCGGCGGTGCCGTCCGACAGGACCGCCTGAAAGTAGATCGGGATTCCCACCACGAACCAGACATCGCGCGCCCCGAACAGGAACAGCCGCGCCAGCGACAGGCGGTTCACGCGGGGATCGGCCGAGCGCCAGCCCGACCAGCGATCCGCGCCCTTCATCCGCCCCGGCAGGCCCGGCGGCAGGAGCAGCGCCACCGCCAGCAGGATCGCGGCCAGCACCCCGGCCATCCCCCAGATCGCCGTCTGGAACCCCGCCAGCGCCAGCAGCGCCGCGCCAAGGAAGAAGCCCAGACCCTTGACGGCGTTCTTTGATCCGGTCAGCGCCGCGACCCACCGGAACAGGCCCCCGTCAGCGGCGGGCGCCAGCACCTTGACCGCCGATTTCGATGACATCTTGGCCAGATCCTTGGCCACGCCCGAGGCCCCTTGGACCGCCATGACAAAGACGACCGAGGCCGTGACCGACCATGACGGGTCCAGTTGCGCCAGCGCCGCCAGCGCCGCGATCTGGATGCCCAGCCCCGCATAGAGCGTTGCCGCCAGCCCGAACCGCGCCGCCAGCCAGCCCGCGGCCAGATTGGTGACGATGCCCGCGACCTCGTATAGCAGGAACAGCCAGGCCAGTTGCAGCGGCGAGAAGCCCAAGCCGTTGAAATGCAGCAGGACCAGCATCCTCAGCGCGCCGTCCGACAGCATGAAGGCCCAATAAGCCGCCGTCACCGCCGCATAGGCGCGCATCCCGTTCATGTCATGCGCCCCGCGACCATGCGCGCGATATCGACCAATCGGCAGGCATAGCCCCATTCGTTGTCATACCACGCATAGACCTTCACCTGCGTGCCGTTCACGACCATGGTCGAGCCCGCATCGACGATGCTGCTGCGCGGGTCGTTGATGTAATCGGTCGAGACGAGGGGCCGCGTCTCGTAGCCCAGGATGCCCTGCAAGGGGCCTTCGGCGGCGGCGGCGAAAAGGGCGTTGACCTCGGCCGCGTCGGTCGGGCGTTCGACCTCGAAGACGCAATCGGTCAGGGACGCGTTCAGCAGCGGCACCCGCACCGCATGGCCGTTCAGGCGGCCGGCGAGTTCGGGATAGATCAGCGTGATCGCCGTGGCGCTGCCCGTCGTCGTCGGGATCAGGTTCATCAGCGCCGAGCGCGCGCGCCGCATGTCCTTGGCGGGGCGGTCCACGATGGTCTGCGTGTTCGTCACGTCATGGATCGTCGTGATGGACCCGTGGCGGATGCCAAGCGCATCGTGGATGACCTTGACCACGGGGGCAAGGCAGTTCGTCGTGCAGCTGGCGGCCGTGACGATGCGCTGGCTGCCATCGTAAAGATGATGGTTCACGCCATAGACCAGGTTTAGCGCGCCCCCGTCCTTGACCGGGGCGCTGACCACGACCTTTTGCACCCCCGCCGCGAAATAGGGGGCGATCGTCGCTTCGGTCTTGAAGACGCCGGTCGCGTCGATGACCAGATCGATGCCGTCCAGCGGCAGGGCCTCGATGGTCTTTTCGCGGGTCAGCGGGATGCGGTGGCCGCCCAGCACCAGCGCGTCGCCCTCCGCCGCGACCGGCACGGGCCAGCGGCCATGCACACTGTCGAACTCCATCAGCAGGGCGTGCTGTTCGGCATCGCCCGCCGCATCGTTCAGCAGCACGATCTGGCCGCCCATGCCTTCGTCGATGAGGCGCCGCAGCGCCAGCTTTCCGATCCGGCCAAGGCCGTTCAGCGCGAACCGTGTCATGGGGTCAGTCCTTTGTCAGTTCGGAGGCGTCGATCTGATCCACGCGGTCCTGCAACGAAATCCGGTCCAGGCTGGCCACGGGCAGCGCCGCGAAGGCCTCGATCCGGCGGCGCAGCGCGCCATAGGTCCGGGCAAAGACCAGGCCCTTTTCGGCATCCGTGCCCTCGGCCTTGACCGGATCGGGCAGGCCCCAATGGCCGGTGATGGGCTGGCCGGGCCAGGGCGGGCATTCCTCGGCCGCCGCCGTGTCGCAGACGGTGAAGACAAAATCCATCATTGGCGCGTCCGGCGCCTGGAATTCGGACAGGTGCTTCGAACGCAGCGCGCCGGTATCGTGGCCGTTGCGGTCCAGCACCTCCAGCGCGAAGGGGTTCAGCTGGCTGCCGGGTCGCGTTCCCGCCGAGTGGGCGACGAACTTTCCGGCCCCCAGATCGCGCAGCAGCGCCTCGGCAAAGATCGAGCGGGCGGAATTGCCCGAGCAGATGAACAGCACGTGATAGGCGGAATCCGACATGGGTTTGTCCTTGATCAGAGGCGCCAGCAGGCCGGGCCGCGCCCGCCCCAGATCCAGCGCCAGATAGCCCAGCAATGCCTCGGTCACGTCCAGATCTACCGAGTAGAACAGTGACCGCCCCTGTCGCTGCACATCGACCAGACCCGAGGCCGTCAGGTCCGACAGGTGGTGCGACAGCGTATTGGGCTTCAGGCCAAGCGCCTGCGCGATCTCGGTCGGGCGCGCCCCGCGCGGCGCAAAGCGCATCAGCAGGGCAAAGACCGCCAGACGACCGGGATGGCCGAGCGTGGCGAAGGCATGGGCAGCGCGATTTTGTTCCATGATTCCGGAATACAGGAAATATTGACTGGCACCAGTGAAGTTTTCATGACGCTTTTGCGGCGTCTGTCGGGCGATGGACCTGACCCGGGCGGCGGATTATCCATGCGTAATGAAACAGCCTCAGGACACCATCGCGGTTCGCATCGCCCGTGCGCTGGCGGATCGCATCATCACCGGCGCGATCCCGCCCGGCGCGCCCTTGCGTCAGGACCATATCGCGGTCGAGTTCGGCGCCAGCCACGTCCCCGTGCGCGAGGCCTTCCGCCAGCTGGAAGCGCAGGGCCTTGCCATCAGCGAGCCGCGCCGCGGCATGCGCGTCACCTCGTTCGATGTCGAGGAACTGCACGAGGTCGCCGCCATGCGCGCTGCGCTCGAGGTTCTGGCCCTGCGCCACGCCGCGCCCCGCATCACGCCCGCCGTGCTGGAGGCCGCGGGCGAAGCCAACCGTGCCGCCGAGGCCGCGACCGAGGTGCGCGCCTGGGAAGAGGCCAACCGCCGCTTTCACCGCCTGTTGCTGGCACCCTGCGCGATGCCGCGCCTGATCTCGACCATCGACAGCCTGCATCTGGCCAGCGCGCGGTTCCTGTTCGCCGCCTGGCGCAGCGAATGGGAAAAGCCCACCGATCAGGAACACCGCGCCATTCTGGCCGCCCTGAGACGGGGGCAGACCGACATGGCCTGTTCGGTCCTGGCCAAGCATGTGGGCCGGATCAGAGGGCGAAGCCCGCAAAACAAGTTCGACAGATCAGGCGCCTATGCGATTGTTGGGTGATTATCTATAATCCGGATTGTGCGATCGGAAGCCCTCTGCCTATCCATAGATAAAGCAGAGGAGAGGTCTCATGACGACGCAGACAAGTATCGACCGCAGCGGCCTGCGCGGGCTGGCGCGGCCTGTTGCAACGGCCTTCGGGCTGGCGGCGCTGATCACGCTGGCGGCCAAGGTGCAGGTGCCGTTCTGGCCGGTGCCGATGACGCTGCACACGCTGGCGGTCGTGGCCATCGCCGCGCTTGCCGGGCCGCGTCTGGCCGTGGGCGCGATGCTGGCCTATCTGGGCATGGGCGCGGCGGGGCTGCCCGTCTTTTCCGGCACGCCCGAGCGCGGGCTGGGTCTGGCCTATATGGTCGGGCCGACGGGCGGCTATCTGGCGGGCTATCTGCTGGCGGCGGGGCTGATCGGCTGGCTGGCGCAGGGCGCGGGCCTGCTTCGTCAGGGGCTGGCGATGCTGGCCGGTCTGGCGGTGGTCTATGCCCTTGGCGCAGCGTGGCTGGCGCTGTTCGTGCCGGCCGACAAGGTGCTGGCTGCGGGCATCCTGCCCTTCGTGGCGGGCGATCTGGTCAAGATCTTGTCGGCGCTGATGATCGTGGCGCTGTGGACGCGCGCGCGGGGGGCGCGCGGCGCATGATCCGCACCGACTGGACGCTGGAGGAGGCGCGCGCGATCCACGCGTTGCCTCTGCCCGACCTGATGCACCGGGCGCAGAGCCTTCACCGAGCGCATTTCGACCCCAATGTCGTGGAACGGGCCAGCTTGCTCAGCATCAAGACCGGTGGCTGCCCCGAGGATTGCGGCTATTGCTCGCAAAGCGCGCATCACGACACGGGCGTCAAGGCCGGCAAGCTGATGGACGTCGAGGCCGTTCTGGCCTCGGCCCGGCGCGCCAAGGCGGCGGGGGCGCAGCGTTTCTGCATGGGCGCGGCCTGGCGCAGCCCCAAGGACCGCGATCTGGACGCGCTGTGCGCGATGGTGCGCGGGGTGCGCGATCTGGGGCTGGAAACCTGCATGACGCTTGGCATGCTGACCCCCGCTCAGGTGACCCGCCTGCGCGAGGCGGGGCTGGATTTCTACAACCACAACATCGACACTTCGCCCGCCCATTACGACCGCATCGCCACCACGCGGACCATGCAGGACCGGCTGGATACGCTGGACCATGTGCGCCAGGGCGGCATCCGGCTGTGCTGCGGCGGCATCCTCGGGATCGGCGAGACCGAAGAGGACCGGATCGCCATGCTGGTCCTGCTGGCCAATCTGGAACGCCATCCCGAAAGCGTGCCGATCAACCTGTGGCAGCCCATCGCCAACACCCCGGTCGAGGGCATGGCCGAGCCTGTCGAGCCCTTCTCGCTGGTCCGCGCGGTGGCCTTGGCGCGCATCCTGATGCCGCAAAGCGTGGTGCGCCTGTCGGCGGGCCGCACCGGCATGAGCGACACGTTGCAGGCCCTGTGCTTTCTGGCGGGCGCGAACTCGATCTTTCTGGGCGATGTGCTGCTGACGACCGAGAACCCGGCCTCGTGGCAGGATGCCGACCTGCTGGCGCGACTGGGGATGCGCAGCGATGTCGCGCAGCGGCCCGTTCCCCAGCCCGCCTGAGCGCGAGGGCGGCTCTGGCACTGGCCGCCACGGGTGGTAAGCTGCCCGCCAAGGGCCATCAAGGGGGCGGGATGACGAGTGATCAGGCACAGGCGCTGCTGCGCGCGATGTTCGATGCGGCGGTGGCGGCGGCGGACCCGGCGCGCGTGCTGGCCGCGCATCTGCCCGAACGCCCGCGCGGGCGCTGCATCGTGGTGGGCGCGGGCAAATCCGCCGCCGCCATGGCTGCCGCGTTGGAGGCCGCATGGCCCGACCAGCCCATGACCGGGCTGGTCGTCACCCGCCACGGCCATGCCGTGCCGACGCGCCGGATCGAGGTGATCGAGGCCGCCCATCCGGTGCCGGACGCGGCCTCGGAACAGGCGGCGCGGCGCATTCTGGCGCTGGTCCGGGACGCGGGGCCGGATGATCTGGTGCTGGCGCTGATCTCGGGCGGGGGGTCGTCGCTGATGGTTGCGCCTCGCGCGCCTCTGACGTTGGAGGACAAGATCGCCGTCAACCGCCTGTTGCTGCGCTCGGGCCTGACGATCGAGGACATGAACCGCATCCGCCGCCGCCTGTCCGACATCAAGGGCGGCGGGCTGGCGCGGGCGGCGCATCCGGCCCGTGTCGTGACGCTGGCGATCTCGGACGTGCCGGGCGATGATCCGGCGGCGATCGCCTCGGGTCCGACGGTGCCCGACCCCTCGGCGGGCGATGATCTGTCGCCGCTGGTGGCGCGCCTTGGCCCCGAGCTGCCGCAGGCCGCGCGCGCGCTGCTGCTGGCCGCGCCTGAACCGGCCCCGGATTTCGCCAGCGATTACCGCCTGATCGCCACGCCGCAGATGTCGCTGGAGGCCGCCGCCCGCGTGGCGCGGCAGGCGGGCGTGACGCCGGTTCTTCTGGGCGACGCGCTGGAGGGCGAGGCCCGCGAGATGGGCATCGTCATGGCGGGGATCGCGCGCTCGGTCGCCGCGCATGGCGCGCCTGCGCCAGCGCCTGCTGTCCTGCTCTCGGGCGGCGAGACGACGGTCAGCATCGGTGCGGGGCCTGCCGGGCAGGGCGGGCGGAACACGGAATTCCTGCTGTCGCTGGCCGTCGCGCTGCGGGGCCATCCGCGCATTCATGCGCTGGCGGGCGATACGGACGGGATCGACGGAACCGAGGATGCGGCAGGCGCGGTGATCGGCCCGGACTTTCCGGCCCTTGCCGCGCAGGCCGGGCTGTCGCCGAGTGCGCTGCTTGACGCGCATGACAGCTACCCCTTGTTCGATGCTACCGGCTGCCTGATCCGCACCGGCCCCACGCTGACGAATGTCAATGATTTCAGGGCCGTGCTGGTTCTCTAGGGTAAGGCGCGGACGGGGTCTGCCATCCAGATCCGCTCGATTTCCCGCGCGACGCGGTCTTGCAGATCCCAGATATAGGGGTCGTGGATGCCGTGGCGTTCAAGCCCCTCGGCGGTGCGCAGCAGATATTCGGCGCCCGACCCGGCCGGCCCTGCCGCCACGGCCAGCCGCGCCGCCTGTTGCGCCACGTCCAGACTGGCCAAGGGCGCATCGACGGGGTCGGCATAGAAGGTCAGCACGCGTTGGGGGCCGCCTTCGGTGCGGACCTCGATCCAGCGTCTGTTCGCGGCCAGTTCATGCGCCACCAGCTCGCGTCTGAGCAGGGCACGCAGGGCCATGGCCTCGGCGCCGGGGGCGATGTCGAGGACGACGCCTTCGCATTCGCCGCCCGAGGTCAGGGCCAGCATCAGGCCGGGACGGTCGCGCGTGGCGCGGAAATGATCCAGCGCCAGCGAAAAGTCGCGGTGCCAGCCCGGCGCGATGGCGCGCCGCCGGGCCGCGACATCGAAATCCGGGTTCCAGATCAGCGAACCATAGGCAAAGACGCGGACGGGACCCTGCGCCTCGGCGATCACCTCGGCGGCCATGCGGTCAAGATCGGCATCTTCCAGCATCCGCCATGCGGGATTGTAAAGCGGCCCGTCCGCGGGCGGGATCACGGCAAGGTGGCGCGCGGTCAGCGACAGGGGGCGGATCATGGCGGGCTTTCGGTAACGGATTTCCTCCTGTTTCGTCACGACTAAGAGGCGGCTTGTCAACCGCTGCGGCGGAACGTCGAGCGGGGATCGTGAAAAGGATGCTCACAACAGCGTGGCCGACGGGCGGGATACTTGAAAAGACGCGATCTTCTGCCGATCTGCTTCAGGTGAAACAGCTTTAGGGAATGACCATGTTTGACGCTCGGCGCCTTCTGGATCAGGTCATCGGCGCGCTTCCGGCCGAGGTGAGGAATGGCGGCATCGCCGATATGGCGCGGCGGGGCGCGGATTCGCTGCCGGGCGGGGGCAAGGGATCGGGGCTGGCCACCGGCGCCCTGGCGGGCGGCGTGCTGGGCCTGATCGCGGGCAACAAGAAGGCGCGCAAATTCGCGACGAAATCGGCCGGGACGGCGCTGAAACTGGGCGGTCTGGCGGCTGTTGCGGCGGTGGGCTACACGGCGTGGCAACGCCATCGCGGGGGCGACCAGCAGGGTCTGATGCTGCCGCCGCCCGATAGCGGTTTCGCACCCGAACAGGCGCCCCGCGGCCCCGAGGATCTGGCGCGCGGCGTGCTGGTCGCGATGATCCAGGGGGCCAAGGCCGACGGCCATATCGACGCCGAGGAACAAAGCCGCATCTTCGGCCATATCGAAGCTCTGGCGCTGGATGCCGAGGCCAAGGCCTTCGTCATGGACGAACTGGCCGCACCGGCCGATGTCGCGCGCGTGACCGCCTATGCCGGATCGCCCGAGACCGCGACCGAGCTTTACGCCGCCGCCTTCATGGCGATGGACCCCGACACGCCCGCCGAGCGCGCCTTTCTGACGCGCCTTCAGACCGGCCTGTCGCTGGACCCCGATCTTGCCGCCCATGTCGAGGCCGCCGTTCAGGCCGAGTTGCGCGATTGAGCCCGGCTGACGCGGCGGGGGATCGCGCGGACCCCCTGAACGCCCCGGCGTCTTTCGGCCCGGTCCTGCTGTTTCGCGGCCTGACCGATCAGCGGCTGTCGCTGTCGGCGCTGGTCGGTCATCCCGAGGACGCGCCGCCGCCCGACCTGCAAAGCGCCTGCGGTCCGGGCCGTTATCGGGCGCTGATGCGGATTGACGGGCTGGTCGTGGCGCGGATCGACTTTGCGCTGCCGGTCGGCGATGGCGTGGCGGCCTATCGGTTGGACGGGCGCAACCATCAGGTGGTCACGCGGCTGGACGGCGATCTGCGGATGGCCTTCGTCTCGTGCAACGGGCAGGAGCATGGCGATTTCGACCGCCCCGAGGCACAGCGCAACGCGATGTGGGCGCGGCTTGTGGCCGATCACGCCCGTCAGCCCTTTGCGCTGCTGCTGCATGGCGGCGACCAGATCTATGCCGACGAAGACGTGAAATCCCATCCCCTGACGCGCGACTGGCCCGACCGCCCGCCGCGCGAGGTGACGGCCGCGGAACTGCACCATCTTGAGGCCGCGCTGCGCCGCGCCTTTGTCGTGCGTTACACGCGGCTACTGGCCTCGGACGCGGTGGCGCGGATCTCGGCGATGGTGCCGTCGCTGGCGATGTGGGACGATCACGACATCTGCGATGGCTGGGGTTCGCTGGAACGCTCGCGCGGGCGGTCGGCCATCGGGCAGATCGTGTTCCGCATCGCGCGCGAGATGTTCCTGCTGTTCCAGCATGGCGCGGTCGAGGATGACATCCCCGACCTGTTCGCCGATCCGTCGGGCGCGGCGCTTGGCTGGCATCACCGGCTGCCCGGCTTCGATCTGATCGCGCCGGACCTGCGGTCGGAACGCGGGCGGCGTCAGGTGATGGGGCCGGGCGGCTGGTCGCTGATGGAGCGGCTGCGCGATGCGCGCCCGCAGGGCCATGTCTTTCTGATCTCCAGCGTGCCGCTGCTGGGGCCGCGCCTGTCGCTGGTCGAGCGGGTAATGACGCTGATCCCCTCGATGCAGAAATACGAGGACGATCTGCGCGACCAATGGCAGAGCCGCGCGCACCGCGAGGAATGGCGGCGGATGCTGTCGTTGTGTCTGGACGTGATGGAGGACGCGCCGATGACCGTCCTGTCGGGCGAGATCCATCTGGCCGCGCAGGCCCGGATGCGGGGCAGGGGGCGCGACCTGATCCAGCTGATCGCCTCGGGGATCGCGCACGACGCGCCGCCGCAGGGCTATGCGCGGGGACTGGGGCTTCTGGCCGGTCTGGGCGAGGCGCCCTTGCCCGGGCATCCGATCCGCATCGGGCGCCTGCCCGGCCAGCGGGGCCGCTATGTGGCCGAGCGAAATTACCTGACGCTGGAACGGCGCGAGGGCTCATGGTCCGCCGAGTGGGAGCTGGAGCAATCGGGCCGAACGGCTCCGGTCGCCCTGTAGCGCGGCGCGACGGGCGCGCCGCGCCGCCACAGGTTCAGGCGGTGATCAGGTATTTCTCGCCCGTGGCCTTCCGGTTGCAGGCCCGCGCGATGTCGGGGTCCAGAACGTCCTCCAGCGTGATGCGGGCAGTGTAGCGGCTGGCAAAGGTGGTGTTGCGTTCATCCAGCACCCGCTGGCGCATCCGCGCGACCGTCTCGCCGGGCAGGCGGCCCAGGGCACGGAACAGCAGCCAGCCGCCGATGGACCAGCTGAAGCCGAAACCCCGGCGCAAGGTCGTCGGCCCCATGTCCAGCGCGCCGTAGATGTAGCCCTGCTTTATCACGGTCGAGCCGTAGCGGTCATATTGGTCCAGATCGCGTGAGGCGACGGCCTCCATCGCGTTCAGGATCGTGCTGGTCATCTCGCCCCCGCCGATCGCGTCGAATGACAGGGTGGCGCCGGTTGCGGCGATCGCATCGGTCAGGTCGGCGCGGAAGGTGGGGCTGCTGCTGTCCACCACATGCGCGGCGCCCAGATCGCGCAGCATCGCGGCCTGTTCGGGGCTGCGCACGATGTTGACCAGACCGATCCCGTCATCCTTGCAGATCCGCACCAGCATCTGCCCCAGATTCGAGGCCGCAGGCGCGTGAACGATGGCCTTGTGCCCCTCGGCCCGCATCGTCTCGACGAAGCCGAGCGCGGTCAGAGGGTTCACGAACAGGGCCGCGCCTTCCTCGGCCGTGGCCTCCTCGGGCAGGATCAGGCAATCCGAGGCACGGATCAGCCTCAGCCGCGCGAACATCGCGCCGCCCAGCATCGCGACCCGTC
Source organism: Paracoccus sp. NSM (assembly GCF_052379855.1). NCBI lineage: Bacteria > Pseudomonadati > Pseudomonadota > Alphaproteobacteria > Rhodobacterales > Paracoccaceae > Paracoccus > Paracoccus sp. NSM. Next base: position 294,814 of record NZ_JBQTCG010000004.1, read on the forward strand.
GCCCGACCAGATGGCCCAGATCCGGCCCCGCCGCGATCACCGTGCCCGCGCCCTCGTTCCCGACGGGCAGCGACTGGCCGATCCGGGCCCGCATCGCAGGCATCGCGGCGTCGGGGATGCGGCCGACCAGTGCATCGCCCTCGCGCGTCAGGCTGTCCATCGCGGCCGGGCCGTAAAGCAGCGCCAGATCCGAGGGGTTGATCGGCGCGGCCTCGATCCGCAAAAGCAGTTGCCCCTCGGCCGGGTCGGGCAGCGCCACCGGGTCCAGCGTGACCCTCAGTTGCCCGTCCGGGGTGATCGTCGTTCGCAATTCCAGATTGTCGCGTTCCATGCTCTTGCCTTTCGTCCTGGGTCCGGGCTTTCTGGCCCGGCACCCTTGCCGGGTACAATGCCCCCGCCCGGCCCGCGGTTCACCGCCCGCGATTAAAGGTGGCGGCGCAGCAGGATCATGCGAAAGCATAGTGGCGCGCTGCCTTAGGCGTGAGCCTGCTACCGGAACGGATGGGGTTATCGCCGGATGCCCGTCTGGATTGGCCACCCTGCCAAGGTCTATTCTTTTCGAAAGGCTGTGGGGTCTGGAATCATGGAAAACCGATGGATTTCGCTGCGCGGGCTCTTGCTTGCCGCCACGCTTGGCCTGGGTCTGGCCCTGCCCGCGCAGGCGCAGCAGGCCACGACCGGACCGGCCATGTCCGACGCCCTGAACGCTTATCGCGGTGAATATGCGCAAAGCGTGTTGATGAACCGCCGCAAATCCGCGCGCGCATCGGCGCGCATGCTGCGCTTGCCGCCGCTGCCGCCGCATCGCTCGTGGATGAGCCCGGAAATCCTGGAGGCCTGGGCTTCGGGCTATCGCGGGCAAGGTGCGCGGATCACCGTCGTCGATGATTTCACCGGCAGGCTGCGGCTAAGCGGCGATCTGGGCACGGGGACGGCGCGGCTGCGCCACGGCCAATGGGTGCAGCGCAGCTTGCAGATGCTGGCGCCGCGTGCGGCCACCGCCACGCATGACCTGCGCCGAAGCAAGGCTGTGACCCTGTCGGGTCGCGATCTTAACATCATCAATCTGAGCTACGGCATGTTGGCGCCCGAGGGCTATGATCTGGGCCGCATGGTCTGGACGGCGCGCGAGCGTTCGATCATCGGACATGCGCAGGATGGCCGCGCGGTGATCGCCAAGGCCGCGGGCAATGACGGCGTGGCGCTTGGCTCGGCCAACGGGGCGGGTCGGGTGGATTACCTGAACCTCGCGCTGGCGGGGCGGCCCTCGGCGCTGTTCGTGGGTGCGCTGGACCGCAACGGCACGCCCGAAGAGCCTGCCAGCATTGCCAGCTATTCCAATCGCGCGGGCGCTGATCCGCGCTTTCAGACCCAGTTCCTGACGGTCGGCGTGCGCGACGATGTGACGGGGCTGCGCGGCACCTCTTTCGCGGCCCCCATCGTCAGCGGCTATGCCGCGGTCCTGGGCAGCAAGTTCAACAGCGCGGCGCCTGACCAGATCGCCAGCCGCCTGCTGGAGACCGCCCGCAGCGACACCCTGCGCGACTACGATCCCGCCATCCACGGACGCGGCGAGGCCAGCATCGGCCGCGCCATCGCGCCCTCTCGTATCGACTGAACCGATGCGCGGTCGCAGCCCCTGGGCGCTGGCCGCGCTGCTTCTGGCGGGGCTGATCTCGGTGCTGCCGGCTGCGCCCGAGGCGCAGGCCGACCTGTTCGAGGACACCTATCTGATCGACATCCGCACCGGTTCGGCCCGGTCGGATCTGGTGCGGCGCCTGCGGTCGGGCGGCTACGAGCTTGCGGATGGCACACCCCTGTCGCTGCGCGACTGGTACATGCCCGACATGCCGGAACTGACCGTGATGATGCTGACAGAGGTGACGCCCAACTTCGGCATCACCTGGGGGCTGTCGACCGGCGAATGGGCCGAGAAATACAGCATCGCCCCCGCGCTGCATCTGGGATTCACCACCCATCACGCCCTGTCGCAGAATGCCGTCCTGTCGCTGAGCGCGGGCACCGTGCTGGGTGGGCGCCTGTCCGAACGGCCCTGCAATGCCGATTACGGGCCCTTTGGCGTCATGGCGGTGAATTGCCGGCTTGCGGCCTCGACCCTGCCGCCGGAAGAGACGCTGGATTACCTGCTGGACCGCAAGGGCGCGAGCGAAAGCTGGGTCTCGCTGCGATTCGAATACCGGTTCTGACCCCGCGTCTTTCGCGCCCCGCCCAATCCTTGGGCGATCGGTCGGGCATGTGCTGAATCCTTCCGCCAAACACCCCGAACCGCCCCCCGACCGGGACAGGGCGGCAAAAACCTTTGACGCAACGGCGATTCAGCGCCACCATCCGGATTGTCAACAATCCTGTCGGCAATGTTATCGCCCAACCGGCCCGCCCCCGGCACCCCGCAACCGGTCCTGGCCCGGCCCGTCCAGAAGGAAGAAGTTCATGGCGCATCGTCTTTCCAAAGTGGTCGCAGCTTTGCTTGCGACCTCGGTTCTCAGCGTTCCGGTCGCGGCCTTGGCGCAGGACAAGATCCTGCGAATCGGCATGACCGCCGCCGATATCCCGCGCACGCTCGGCCAGCCCGATCAGGGTTTCGAGGGCAACCGCTTCACCGGCATGACCATCTATGACAGCCTGACCGCATGGGACCTGAGCAAATCCGACGAGGCCTCGGTCATCATCCCCTCGCTGGCGACCGAATGGGCGATCGACCCCGAGGACAACACCAAATGGGTCTTTACCCTGCGCGATGACGTGACCTTTCACGACGGCAGCCCCTTCAATGCCGAGGCCGTGGTCTGGAACGTCCAGAAGGTGCTGGACGAAAGCGCGCCCCATTTCGATGCAAGCCAGGTCGGCGTGACCGCCTCGCGGATGCCGACGCTGCGTTCGGCGCGCGCCATCGACGAATTCACGGTGGAACTTACGACCTCGGAGCCCGACAGCTTCCTGCCCTTCAACCTGACCAACCTGTTCATGGCCTCGCCCGCCCATTGGCAGGCCAAGTTCGACGAGACCGGCGAGGCCGAGGCCGCATGGGCCGCCTTTGCCGCCGATCCCTCGGGGACGGGCCCGTTCCGCGTCACGGCCTTCTCGCCGCGCGAGCGTCTGGAAATGGCGCCGAACACCGAATACTGGAACCCAGACCGGACGCCCAAGCTGGACGGCGTCGTGCTGGTCCCGCTGCCCGAGGCCAATGCCCGCACCGCCGCGCTGCTGTCCGGGCAGGTAGACTGGATCGAGGCGCCGTCGCCCGACGCGATCCCGCAGATCGAAGCACGCGGCTTCACCATCTATTCGAACCCCCAGCCGCATGTCTGGCCGTGGCAGCTTTCCTTTGCCGAAGGCTCGCCCTGGCTGGACAAGCGCGTCCGCCACGCCGCGAACCTCTGCTTTGACCGCGAGGAATTGCAGATCCTGCTGGGCGGCTACATGGGCATCCCCAAGGGCACCGTCACGCCCGATCATCCCTGGTGGGGCAACCCCTCGTTCGACATCCGCTATGACCCCGAGGAAGGCCAGCGCCTGATGACCGAGGCCGGATTCTCGGCCGATAATCCGGTGCGGATCAAGGTTCAGACCTCTGCCTCGGGGTCGGGGCAGATGCAGCCCATCCCGATGAACGAATACCTCCAGCAGGCGCTGCGTGAATGTTACTTCGACATCGAGCTGGACGTGATCGAATGGAACACCGTCTTCACCAACTGGCGTCAGGGCGCCAAGGACCCAAGCGCGAACGGCGCCCATGCGATCAATGTTTCTTACGCGACGATGGACCCGTTCTTCGCGATGGTGCGCTTCACCTCGACCAAGACCTTCCCGCCGGTTTCCAACAACTGGGGCCATTTCGGCAATGACGAATTCGACGCCCTGATCGAGGATGCGCGCACCAGTTTCGAGCCCGAGGCCCGCGACGCGGCGCTGGCGCGCCTGCATGCCCGCATCGTCGAAGAGGCGCCCTTTGTCTGGGTCGCCCATGATACCGGACCGCGCGCGATGTCGCCCCGCGTGACGGGCGTCGTGCAGCCGCGCAGCTGGTTCATCGACATCGCGCCGATGGACATGAACTGACGCCCCAAAAGGCCCCGGACCCGCGCCGGGGCCTTCAGCCATCCTGGTCAAAGGGAAAGCCGATGCTCGCCTATACGATCCGAAGGATCATCCTGACACTGCCGGTCTTGCTGGGCGTGTCGGTGGTCTGTTTCGCGCTGGTCCATATCTCGCCCGGCGATCCGCTGATCTCGATCCTGCCCGCCGATGCCTCGGTCGATCTGCAGGAAAGGCTGCGGGTGCTTTACGGCTTTGACCGCAGCTATGCGGAGCAATTCCTGCTGTGGCTGGGCCGGGCGGTGCAGGGCGATCTGGGCACTTCGATCGCGACGGGCCGGTCCGTCACGACCGAGGTGATGCGCGCGGTCGGCAACACGCTGATGCTGGCATCCGTCGCAACCGTGATCGGCTTCGTTCTGGGCAGCCTGTTCGGCTTTGTCGCCGGCTATTTCGCCAATTCCCCGCTGGACAAGGCTGCCTCGGCGGCGGCGGTCTTCGGCGTCTCGGTTCCGCATTACTGGCTGGGGATGGTGCTGGTCATCATCTTCTCGGCCCAGCTTGGCTGGCTGCCTGCCGCAGGGGCGGGGCCGGGCGGGTCGGGCCAGTGGCGGCTGGATCTGGAACATCTGAGCTACATGATCCTGCCCGCCATCACCATGAGCGTGATTCCCATGGGCATCATCGCGCGCACCGTCCGCGCACTGGTCTCGGAAATCCTGGCGCAGGAATTCGTCATCGGGCTGCGCGCGCGCGGCCTGTCGGAATGGGGGGTGTTCCTGCATGTGGTCAAGAACGCCGCGCCCACCGCGCTGGCCGTCATGGGCATCCAGCTTGGCTATCTGCTGGGTGGGTCCATCCTGATCGAGACGGTCTTCAGCTGGCCCGGCACGGGGATGCTGCTGAACTCGGCCATCTTCCAGCGCGACCTGCCGCTGTTGCAGGGGACGATTCTGGTTCTGGCGCTGTTCTTCGTGGTGCTGAACCTGATCGTGGACGTGATGCAAAGCGCGCTTGATCCGCGCATCAAGAGGTAAGCCATGGCGGATGCAACAATCGACCTGACCCAGCCCGCCCCCGTCCGCAGCGCCGGTTTCTGGCGCAATGTCGGCGGCAGGCTTGCGCGCGACAAGACCGCGATGGCGGCGGCCTTCGTGCTGCTGCTGATCCTTCTGGCCGCGATCTTCGCGCCCCTGATCGCGCCGATGGACCCGCTGGAGGGACGGCTGGTCAACCGACTCAAACCCATCGGCACCGAGGGGCATCTGCTGGGCACCGACGAACTGGGCCGGGACATGCTGTCGCGGCTGATCTGGGGCGGGCGGCTGTCGCTGCTGATGGGGGTGACGCCGGTGGTCATGGCCTTCGTCATCGGATCGGCCATTGGCATCGTCGCGGGCTATGCGGGCGGCTGGACCAATACGCTGATCATGCGGACGATCGACGTGTTCTACGCCTTTCCCTCTGTGCTGCTGGCGGTCGCGCTGTCGGGCGCGCTTGGGGCGGGGCTTGGGAACGCGCTGTTTTCGCTGACGGTGGTGTTCATCCCGCCCATCGCGCGGGTCGCGGAATCGGTGACGACGCGCCTGCGGTCCTCGGACTTCATCGAGGCCGCCCGCGCCTCGGGGGCAGGGGCCCTGACCATCGTGCGCGTGCATGTGCTGGGCAATGTGCTGGGGCCGATCTTCGTCTATGCGACCTCGTTGATCGCGGTCAGCATGATCCTGGCCTCGGGGCTTTCGTTTCTGGGGCTGGGCGTGCGGCCGCCGAACCCGGAATGGGGGCTGATGCTGAACACGCTGCGCACGGCGATCTATGTGCAGCCTTGGGTCGCGGCCCTGCCGGGGGTCATGATCTTCATGGTCTCGATTTCGTTCAACCTGCTGGCCGACGGCCTGCGCTCGGCCATGGAGGTGCGTCAATGAGCGTCGAACCGATCCTGAAGGTCATGAGTTTGCGGAAGCATTTTCCCATCCGCGGCGGCCTTCTGGGGCGCCGCATCAAGAGCGTCCATGCCGTCGACGGCGTCGATCTTGAGGTTCTGCCGGGCGAGACGCTTGGCGTCGTGGGCGAATCCGGTTGCGGCAAGTCCACCACCGCGCGGCTGCTGATGCACCTGATCCAGCCCGACGAGGGGCAGCTTTACTTCGAAGGCAAGCTGGTCGGAGGCCCCGACCTGCCCCTCAAGGCCTATCGGCGGCAGGTGCAGATGGTCTTTCAGGACAGCTATTCCTCGCTGAACCCGCGCCTGACGATCGAGGACAACATCGCCTTTGGCGCCCGCGTCCACGGCACCCCTGCCGCCGAGGCGCTGTCCCGCACGCATGACCTGCTGTCGCGGGTGGGGCTGGCGCCCGCCCGGTTCGCGGGCCGCTATCCGCATGAATTGTCGGGTGGCCAGCGCCAGCGCGTGAACATTGCCCGCGCGCTGGCGCTGCGCCCCAAGGTCATCATTCTGGACGAGGCCGTCTCGGCGCTGGACAAGTCGGTCGAGGCGCAGGTGCTGAACCTGCTGGCCGATCTCAAGGCCGAATTCGGGCTGACCTACATCTTCATCAGCCACGACCTGAACGTGGTCCGTTTCGTGTCGGACCGGGTGATGGTCATGTATCTGGGCAAGGTCGCGGAAATCGGCGGGGCCGAGGCGCTTTACGACAGCCCGATGCATCCCTATTCCGGGGCGCTTCTGTCCTCGATGCCGTCGATGGACCCCGACAACCGGACGATGGAGCCCGCCCTGACTGGCGATCCGCCGAACCCGATCGACCCGCCCTCGGGGTGTCGGTTCCACACGCGCTGTCCCGTCGCCGCCCCCGTCTGCGCGCGGACGGAACCCGCGCTGATCGAATGCGGCGCCCATCACCGCGTCGCCTGCCATGCCCGCGACCCCCTGTCCGGCCATGACGCCCCCGCCTGCATGGAGGCCGCCCAATGACCAGCCCCTATCTGTCGATCCGCAATCTGGGCGTCACTTTCACCGGCGGCACGCGCCCCGTGCGCGCGGTCAATGACGTGTCGCTGGACATCGCGCCGGGCGAGGCCGTGGCCCTGATCGGAGAATCCGGTTCGGGCAAATCGGTGACGATGCGCGCCGTGATGCGGCTGAACCCCGAAGGCCGGTCCCGGATCGAGGGCCAGATCATGGTCGGCGGGCGCGACGTGATGGCGATGGACCGCCGCACCCTGTCGGGCTTTCGCGGCGCCGACGCGGCGATGATCTTTCAGGAGCCGCTTCTGGCGCTGGACCCGGTCTATACGCTTGGCGACCAGATCATCGAGACGATCCGCCGCCACGAGCCAATCACCCGCGACGCCGCCCGCGCCCGTGCGCTGGAATTGTTCGAGCGTGTCCGCATCCCCTCGGCCCGGTCGCGGCTGGACAATTACCCGCACGAGATGTCGGGCGGGATGCGCCAGCGGGCGATGATCGCGCTGGCCCTGTCCTGCCGCCCCAAGCTGCTTCTGGCCGACGAGCCGACCACCGCGCTGGATGCGACCGTGCAGATGCAGGTGCTGCTGCTTCTGAGCGAATTGCAGCGCGATCTGGGCCTGTCGATCCTGTTCGTCACCCATGACATCGGCGCCGCGATCGAGGTCGCAGACCGCATCGCGGTGATGTATGCCGGCCAGATCGTCGAGGAGGCCAGCGCCCGCGACCTGATCCGGTCGCCGCGTCACCCCTATACGCTCGGCCTGCTGAAAAGCCGGGCGCATGACGCGATGGTCAAGGGCTCGCGGCTGGACGCGATCCCCGGCGCGCCGCCCGATCTGGCGAACCTGCCCGATGGATGCCCCTTTGCGCCGCGCTGCTTTCTGGTGGACGAGGGCTGCCGCAGCGGCGCTGTCGCCATGCAGGCGGTTGGCCCGGCGCATGGCGCGCGTTGCCGCAGGCTTGATCTGACCGCAGCGGCGCAGGATGCGCTGTAGTCCCGGCGCGGCCCGCCTAATGGGCGGGCTGCACCGCCAGGTCGGCGCTTTTGTCACGCGGCCAGCCATAGGCGCCCGACTTGGCGGTCTGGTAGCCCCCGCCCGCCAGCGCCTCGGCCAGCCGCACGGCTGCGTGGACGCCGTCGATCACGGGCATCCCCGTTTCCGCCGTCAGGTCATGGCACAGGCGCGACATGCCCGCGCAGCCCAGGATCACGGCCTCGGCCCCGTCCTGATCGCGCGCGGCGATGATCTCGGCCCGCAACAGCGCATGGGCGCGGGCGGGATCGGCCTCGACCGACAAGACCGGCAGATCGACCGCGCGGACCCGGCGCAGCGCATGGCTTGCGCCGTAGCGCAGGGCCAGATCCTCGATGATCGGGATGGACCGGGGCAGGGTGGTAACAATCGAGTAACGCGCCGCCAGAAGGGAAGCGACCTGCATCGCGGCCTGCGCGATGCCGATGACCGGCCCGGCCACGACCTCGCGCGCGGCGCCAAGGCCCGGGTCGTCGAAGCAGGCGATGACATGGGCGCGCGCGCCCTCGGCCTCGGCCCGGCGCAGGGCGTCCAGCATCGGCGGCACGGCCAAGGCCTCGTCGTGATGGCCCTCGATGCTGGCCGGGACGGGCGGTCGGGCGCCGCGTGTGATGACGCGGATGCCGGGGCTGGCCGCGCTTTCGGCGGAACGGGAGATCTGGGCCGTCATCTCGGCGCTGGCATTGGGGTTGTAGACGAAGATCTGCATCGCCGCTGGTCCTTGTGCCTCGCGTGCCGTTTGCAGAAAAGCATGAGAAGCCGCCGTAATATTGTCAACGAGATTGTCAACAATATGGGCCGGGCGGCGCGGATTTGCGCGAACGGCTTTGTCTTTGCCCGTATTTGCAGCTAAGAGCGCCTGACGAACGGAAATTGCGATGCCCTGGTTTTCCACCACACCCAATCATGATGTCGTGCGCCAGATCTGCGAGCGGATCTGGCTGGCGGTCGTGCAGCGCAGTCTGCGGCCCGGCGCCCGCCTCAAGGAAGAGGACCTGGCCGAGATCTTCGGCGCGACGCGCGCCCGCGTCCGACAGGCGCTGACGGTGCTGGAACAGGACGGGCTGGTCTCGCTGATCCCCAATCGCGGTGCCTGCATCGCCGAGCCCGGCGTCGAGGACGCGCAGGACGCCTTTTCCGCGCGGCTCTGCATCGAAGAGCGGCTGGTCCTGCGCCTCTGCCGCCAGGCGGGGCCTGACGACATTGCGGCGCTGCGCGACCATATCGCCCGCGAACGGGCGGCCCATCAGGACGGAGACAGCGAGGCGATCATCCGCCTGTCGGGCGAGTTCCATATGCTGATCGCGCGGCTGGCCGATGCCGAGCTTTTGTCCAAGATCCTGCGGATGCTGACCATCCGCACTTCGTTGATTACCGCGATGTATCAGACGCAGGCCACCCAGACGTGCGGCCCGGACGAACATGAACGGATCGTGGCCGCCATCGAGGCCGGCGACGAGGCCGCCGCCGCCGAGGCGATGCGCCATCATCTGTCGCATCTAGAATCCGCCCTGCGACTGGACGAGGCCCGCCCCCCCGTCACCGCCCTGCGCGAGGCGCTGCTGCCGCCGCGCTGAGCGGTTCAGAACAGGATGTCCTCCAGATCGTCCTGCGCGGTGATCGCGGCGGGCGGCGGGGCGGACGTTTCGGGCAGCCCGCCGAGTTCGGACACAAGCACGTCGTGCAACTGCCGTTCCGAGGCCATCGTGTAGCGCGCGCGGATCGCGGCCAGGTAGTCGATGGCGGTCGGGTCGGTCAGGTCGGGTGGGGGCAGGTTGGCCGACAGCGCATGCAGCAGCGCGATCGCGGGCGCGCTTTCCGTCATGCGCTGGCGCACGCCGCCCAGTGCCGCGCCTGCGCTGACAAGTTCCTGCGACAGCCCCGAGGCCGCGCTTTCCAGCTGTTGCGACGTATCCCCGAGCGTGCGTTGCAGGCCGCCGATCTCGCCGCCCAGGTCCTGCGCCATCGCCAGGAAGGCGCCCAGATCGCGGTCCACCCGGTCGATCAGGTCGTCGCCCAGTCGGTGCACCTCGTCGCGGGCGGCACCCAAGGCCTGGGTCAGGCGCATCATCGTGGCGTCGCAATCATCCGTGACGCTGCGCAGCCATTGCGCCAGTTCGCGCAGGGAACGCCCATCCTCGCCCAGCTTGGCGCAGGCGATCACCGCGTTGATCCCGGCCATCCGCAGATGCTGGGCGATGCGTTGCAGGGCGGTCTCCTGATCCAGGATGATCTGGATCTGTGCGCGCACCCGGGCCGAACCCGCCTGCATGGCCCCGAAATGCTGACGCGTCGCGTCCAGACCGCGCTGGAACGTGTCGAAGGCCTGATCGCCCGCCGCGCTCTGGCCCTGCGCCGTCGCGGCCGAGGTGAAGCCCGCGCTGGCCATGATCCCCGCCCCGCGCGAGGACAGGGCCTCGAGCGCGCCGAGCGCCTCGTCGATGGGCGCCCGGCAATCGCCAAGCGCGCCATTGGCCAGCCTTGCGGCCAGCCCGAAGGACAGGGCCTTGTGCGCGGGCATGGGGCCGGTCAGGCGCAGGGCGGCATGGACCTGTTCCAGCCGCTGGCGCAGCGTATCGCCGATCTGAAGCGCGGTGATCAGCCCCGACACATCCGCCGCCACCAGCCGCATCTGGTCGTCGATCATTTGCGATGCCTCGCGCAGTCGCCCCTGTTCGCTGCTGATCCGGCGCGCGATCCGGGTGAAGCTGTCGATGGCGGGCAGGGTCGTGCGGCGCAGGTCGTTCGACAGATCGGCCTGGGCGGTCTCGATGGCGCCAAGGGCGGTGAAGGCGACCGACATCGCCTCGTTGGCATGCGTCAGGACCGTCTCGGCCTCTGCCGACAGGCTGGCCAGCGTTTCCACGAAGGACGCGATCTGCGGGCGCGGGCGCAGCAGGCTGTTGCCCTGGATGCGGGCATTGATCGAGACATTGGCGATCAGCTTGACGGTCACGTTCAGGGTGCGAACCTCGGTCATCACCGCGGCCATCATCAGGCGCAGATTGCCGCTGGCCCCGTGGATCCGCTCGAAATCATGGCGCAGCCGCTCGCCATGACCGGCGACGGCCTCGACCTGATCGCGCAGGCGGGCATTGGCCTCGGCGCCAAGCGTCTGTTCCAGCGTCTCGAAGGCACCGCGCAGGGCGTGGATGCGGCCCACGCTGTCCTCGAGGCTGTTGCCCGCGCTGACAAAGGCATCCTCGGTCGTGGACAGCAGGACGCCAAAGGGACCGTTCTGCATCGCGTTCATGCCGCACCCCCGATCGTGCCACGCATCCCGAAGCCGACGATCGAGGCCGCGATGCGCGACAGCGGCAGGACCTGCATGGCATGGCCCTGGCGCACGGCCTCGCCGGGCATGCCGAAGACGACGCAGCTGGCCTCGTCTTGCGCGACGGTCAGCCCGCCCGCGCGGCGGATCTCGCCCAGGCATTGCGCGCCATCGACGCCCATGCCGGTCATCAGGACGCCCATCGCGTTCTGCCCGGCCACGGTCGCGCCTGAGCGGAACAGCACATCCACCGAAGGCCGGTGCCGCGAGATGCAGGGGCCGCCGCGCACCTGCACCGCATAGCCGTTGCCGCGCCGGGTCAGCAGCATGTGCAGGTCGCCCGGCGCGATGATCGCCTCGCCGGGGCCGACGGCCATGCCGTCGCGGCCCTCGCTGATGCGGATGGCGGCCAGCCCGTCCAGACGGCGCGCAAAGGCGGCGGTGAAGCCGCGCGGCATGTGCTGCACGACGACGACGGGCGGGCAATCGGTCGGCAGGGCGCACAGCACCTCGCGCAGGGCCTCGGTTCCGCCGGTCGAGGCACCGATGCAGATGATCCGCTCTCCGGGCGGGATGACCCGTGCGGGATTGGGCGGGGGCAGCAATTCGTCGGGGCCAAGGCGCGGCGTGGCGGCCAGCGGGCGCACGGGACGTTGCAGGCCCCGACGCGGCGCGTGGCGGGACTGGGCCGCGCCGTGCAGGGCGTCGCAGACGCGCATCGCCGCCTCGGGGTCGCTCATGGCGGGCTTCAGCAGCACATCGACGGCGCCGGCCTCCATCGCCTCGACGCTGCGGCGAGAGCCTTCTTCGGTCAGGGACGAGCAGATGACCACCGGCAGCGGGTGCTGCTGCATGATGCGGCGCATGAAGGTCATGCCGTCGATGCCCGGCATCTCGAGGTCCAGAAGGATCACATCGGGCAGTTCCGAACGCATCATGTGGGCGGCGGAATAGGCGTCCTGCGCCATCCCGATCACCCGCAGCAACGGGTCCGTCTCCACGATACGGCGCAGCATCACCCGCGCCGAGGGGGAATCGTCGACGATCAGAACCTTGATCCGCCTGTCCTCATCCGTGCTTTTCATCACAACTTCCTGAAAATCGTGGGTCTTACGCGTTCGAGCCCGGACAGGGTCACGGACATGCCTTCGGAATGGCCGACGATCAGCCAGCCTCCGGGTCGAAGATGCCCCTGCAAGCGCCGGACCACATCCTGCCGATCCTGAAGGTCGAAATAGATCAGGACGTTGCGCAGGAAGATGATGTCCACGTCCCGATCCACCGGATAGCGCGCATCCATCAGGTTCATCTGGCGAAACAGCACGCGGCGGCGCAGTTCGGGCACGATCCGCACCTGATCGCGCAGGGCCGGATCGTCCGAGGTCATCAGGTAGCGGCGGCGCAGGATCGGGTCCACGGGCGCCACCTGTTCGGTGGAATAGACCGCGCGGCGGGCTTTTTCGATGATCGGCACCGACAGATCGGTCCCAAGGATCGCCCAGTCAAAGGCGTGCCCGGCGCGCTGCTGTTCGGCCAGGACCATGGCCAGGCTGTAGGCCTCGGCACCTTCGGAACTGGCCGCGCTCCAGCATTTCAGGCGTGGTTTGCGCCTGCGATCGGCCAGGATGGCGGGCAGGATTTCAGCGGAGATATGGTCGAAATGCGCCCTTTCGCGAAAGAAGCTGGTCGTGTTGGTGGTGATGAGATCGACGACCGTGTCGATCTCGGCCTGCCCGAGGCTGCCTGACAGGACCCGGTCCAGATAGGTTCCGGTGCAGGGCAGGCCGTGATGGACCACGCGGCGGCGCAATCTCTGTTCGATCAGCGCGGTCTTGGTGGCCGGCAGGCTGATTCCGGTCATGCGGTGGATCGCCTGCCGGAAGCTGGTCATCGGGTCGGCGTCGCGCCGGGCGATCGGTTGCGTCATGTCAGGCGGCCGCATCGCGCGACGGGGCCATGCCGCTGCGGGGGACGTCGCGGAACAATCCGTCAAGGTCGATGATGCCGACGACCTGCCCGTTACGCCGCCCGATGCTGTGGATCGAGGCCGCGTCCCAGGCCCTGCGCTGCCCCTCGGACAGGGGTTGCGCGCTGTCGTCGTCAAGACAGGCCACGTCGATCACGCGGTCGGTCCTGAGCCCGATCACCCCATCGGCCGCCTCTGTCTCGAGATGCACGACGAGGATGCGCGTCTGCGGATCGTCCTGCCGGGGCGGCAGGCCCAGAAGGACCCGCATGTCCACCACCGGCACGGTGGCGCCGCGCAGGTCGATCACCCCCAGCAGGTGGGGCGGTGTCCCCGGCATGCGCGCGATGGGCCGCATGTCCAGGATTTCCTGTACGCGGTGAACCGTTACCGCATACAGGCTATCCTCCAGCGAGAACGTCACGAAATCGGCGCCCGTCTGCATGGCTACCCCCCGGATCACGCCGTTTCGCGGCGCTGGAAGCGGCGGTCGAGATCGTCGTCTGCGCCTTCATCGCCCAGATCGAAGGCGAAGCCGCTCGCGGGTTCGGATGGCGTCGAGGTGCGGGCCGCGTTGCGGGCGGGCTGGGCCTGCGCGCGCAGCGGGATCACGGCGGCGGGCTTCTCGTCGTCCTCGGCCTCGGCATCGACGCTGTCGTCATCGGCCTGCACCTTGAAGAAGGCGATCGTCTCGGCCAGTTCCGAGGCCAGGCCCGCCAATTCGGTCGCGCTGGTGGACAGCTCTTCCGAGGCCGAGGTATTGGCCTGCGTCACGCTGTCGAGCTGCTGGATCGAGATCGAGATCTGTGCCGATCCGGTCGCCAGTTCGCGCGCCGCCATGCTGATTTCCGACACCAGATCCGAGGTGCGCGCGATGTCGGGGACCAGACCTGCCAGCATCGTTCCGGCATTGCTGGCCGTCCTCAGGGTCGAGGCCGACAGGCCCGATATCTCGGCCGCCGCCGACTGGCTGCGTTCTGCCAGCTTGCGGACCTCGGCGGCGACGACCGCGAAGCCGCGCCCGTGTTCGCCTGCCCGCGCGGCCTCGACCGCGGCGTTCAACGCCAGAAGGTCGGTTTGCCGCGCGATTTCCTGCACGATCATGATGCGCTCGGCGATGATCTGCATGGCGTCCACGGCCTCGCCCACGGCGGTGCCGCTGGACCGGGCGTCTTCGGCGGATTTGGTGGCGATGCTTTCGGTCGTCTGCGCGTTGTCCGCGCTCTGACGGATATTGGCGGCCATCTCCTCGACCGAGGCCGAGGCCTCTTCGGTCGCCGCCGCCTGATCGGTCGCGCCGCGCGACAATTCCTCGGATGTGGCGGCCATCTGGCTGGCGCCGGCGGCGACGTTGCGCGCCGAAAGGGTGACATCGGCCACGATCTCGCGCAGGCGGCGGATCATGTCGTTCATCGCCTTTTGCAGATTGGCAATCTCGTCATGGCCCCTGACCTCGGCCAGATCGCGCAGATCGCCCTGCGCGATCTTGCGGGCCAGCGCGCGGGAGGCCAGCAGCCTGCGCGAGATGGACAGCGTCAGCAGGGTCGCGGCCAGCGCGCCCACGGCAAGCGAGATCACCAGAAGGCCCAGCAGGTGGCGCTGCGCGGACTTGAATTCGTCCTCCAGCGAGAGCAGCCGTCCGTCGAGCTTCTCGCCCACGATCGCGCGCAGCTTGGCGGCCGAGTCGTTGATGGCCTGACCGATCCGGTCCAGTTCACCGTGGAACAGGTTTCGCGCCACCATCACGTTGTTCGAATCCTGAAGCGACATCGCCCGGCTCATGGTCGTCTGGGCGCTGTTCAGCAGACCCGACAGGTTCACGATCTCGGCCTGCATCTCGTCGCTGACCTGTTGAGCCGACAATTCCTGCAATCCCAGTCGGATCGCCTCGTTCAGCTCTGTCAGTTCTTCGCGCCAGACCTTCGTGTCCGCCGCCGTCATACCCTCGGCCGGCAGAAGGTATTCGGCCAGCGTCGTCCGCAGCAGGAAGGAGTCGACCGTGAGTTCCTTGATCAGGTCCAGCGTGCGGACCTCGAAGGTCAGGGTTTCGCGAAAGGTCATGTTCGAATTGCGCAGATAGTTCAGCGACAGCGCGACCGCGCCTGAGAACAGGACAAAGACGAACAGGAAGGTCGCGGCCAGCTTCATTCGGATAGTCAGTTTCATGATGGCGTTTCCTTTGTTCACGCAGCGGCGCTGCGTCGCACGAGATCGGTGAATATGGCGGACAGATCGGGCAGCAGGACGAAACCGTCGCTGTTTCGCCAGATCCCGGTCAGAAAACCGGTCGGGAACCGGCTGGCGGGGGGCAGCGGCTCGATCGCGCCCCGCGGGACGGTGGTCACGTCATGCACGCTGTCGGCGATGATCGCGACGATGGCCCGGTCGCCCGCGACATCGACCTCGAGCACGACGAAGCGGCGGGTCGCCTCGCTGTCCGGGGGCGGCTGGTCCAGGCCCAGAGGAATGCGCAGTTCCGCAAGCGGGACCACCGCGCCGCGCACGTTCAGCACCCAGGGCACCGAGGCGCTGGCGCCGGGCACCCGCGTTCTGGGCAGCGGGTCCAGGATCTCGCGCAGGTTGGCCGAGGGGATGGCCAGAAGCTGGCCGCCGATGGTGATGGTCAGGGCCTGGATCGGGTCGGCGCTCATGGTGGTTGCGTCCTTCATGCGGCGGCCTCGCTGCCCCGGTAGGCGTCGGACCCGGCCAGCGCGACCAGTTGCGGCACGTCGATGATCAGTGCGACGCTGCCGTCGCCCACGATCGTCGCCCCCGAGATGGAGCGTGCCGAGCGGTGCAGTTTCGACATCTGCTTGATGACCGTCTGGTTGGTGCCGATGATCCGGTCCACGACCAGCCCGACGACGCCATCGGCGGCCTCGACGATCACGACATTCTGGGTCTCGGCGGGGGGCGCATCGCAGGCAAAGAGCGCGCCAAGCCGCAGGAACGGGACGAAACGGCCACGAATGTCCAGAAAATCCTGGGTTCGGCTGGGCTGGACCTTGGAACGGGGCAGCTCGACGATCTCCTTCACCGAGGCGAGGGGGACCGTGTAGCGTTCGCCCCCGACCTCGATCAGCAGGCCGTCGATGATGGCCAGCGTCAGCGGCAGGCGCAGCGTTACCGTCGTGCCCGATCCGAGGCTGCTTTCAACATCGATGCTGCCGCGCAGGTTCTCGATCGTGCGGCGGACCACGTCCATGCCCACCCCCCGGCCCGACAATTCGGTGACGGTGTCGGCGGTCGAGAAACCCGGCTCGAAGATCATCGCGAAGATCTGGCTTTCCGAGACATGCGCGTCGGGGGCCAGAAGCCCGCGTTCGACCGCCTTGGCGCGGATGCGTTCTGCATCCATGCCGCGCCCGTCGTCGCGCACCCGGATCAGCACCTCGCCGCCCGCATGGATCGCGGCCAGCTCGATCCGCCCGGTCGCCCCCTTGCCCGAGGCCGCGCGTTCGGCGGGCGGCTCCATCCCGTGATCGATGGCATTGCGCAGGATATGGACCAGCGGATCGGCCAGTTTCTCGATCATGGTCTTGTCCAGCTCGGTCTCTTCGCCCAGCACGACGAAATCGACCGGCTTGCCAAGCGTCTCGGACAGGCCGTCGATCAGGCGGCGGAAGCGCCCGATCAGGCTGCGCATCGGCACCATCCGCATCACGATCGTCGCATCGCGCAACTGCCCCGCCAGTCGGGTGATCAACTCGGCGGTGGCGATCAGGCTGCTGTCACGGCTGGCGCGGGCGATCTCGGTCAGGCGGGCCTCGACGGTGACAAGCTCGCCCACCGCATCCATCAGCGTGTCCAGCCGTGCGGCGGGCACCCGGACCGAGGCCGCGGCCTCGGCGCCAATTGCAGGGGCAGGCTGAGGCGGGGCGGGGCGGTCCGGTTGCACCGGGGCCGTTGCGGCCGGCGCAGGGGGGGCTTCGGCCGGTGTCTCGGCCTGCCATTGCCAATCGGCATCGACGAACAGAAAGACCTCGTCCAGATCCTCGCGCCGCGTCCGGGGGGGCAGGGCCATGGACCATGACAGGTAGCTCTGGTCGGGGTCGAGATTCTCGGGCGGGGGCAGGTCGTCCAGATGCGCCGCGACCTCGGTCGCGCCCAGATCGCGCAATTCCTGCAGGATCAGGTCGGGCCGCGCGCCAAGCGACAGGGCCGGGCCAGTCAGGCGAAAGGTCAGGCGGGTCGGGGTCCCGGCCTCTGGCCGGGTCGTGCCGGTCGCGGCGGCGGCGGCGGCTGCGGTCGCGGCGGGCGCGGGGCCGCCGCCGGTCAGGGCGTTCAGCGTCCGCAGGATCGCGCCGCGCGCATCCTCGGGGTCGGGCAGGTTCTCGACCAAGGCGGGGATCTGGTCGCGGGCGGCCAGTGCCAGCCGGATCAGTTCAGGCGTGACCGGAGCCTTGCCGCTGCGCACCCGGTCAAAGGCGGTCTCGAAATCATGGATGAAGCCCGCCAGCGCGGTAAAGCCGAACATCGCCCCGCTGCCCTTGATCGTGTGCAGGTCGCGAAACACCTGATTGACGCGCTCGGGCTGGTCCGGATCGGCCTTGAGGTCCAGAAGCCCGCGTTCCAGGCTTTCGACCAGATCACCCAATTCCTCGAGAAAGGCGGCGGTCAGTTCGTCGGTCATCACCCGGCCACCTTTCTGACGACAGCCAGCAGCTTGTCGGGCGAGAAGGGCTTGACCATCCACCCAAGCGCCCCTGCCTCGCGGGCCTGCGTCTTCAACGATTCCTCGGATTCCGTGGACAGGACCACGACGGGGACGCCCTGGCCGTTCGGATGGGCCTTCAGTGCGCGGATCATCCCGATCCCGTCCAGGCGCGGCATGTTCTGATCGACGATGATCGCATCGACGCGGGTGCTGATGGCCTTTTCCAGCCCATCCTGCCCGTCGATGCCCTCGATCACGTCATAGCCGGCCTCTTGCAGCGTCATCCGCACCATGCGGCGGATCGAGGGGCTGTCATCGACGGCGAGAATGGTCTTGGTCATTGTCTTATTGCCCTTCTTGCAGAATCGGCGCAAAGAGGGTGCCCGGCTCGGGCAGTCCCAGCTTCGCCATGACAGGCGCCAGGTGCTTTGCCAGCTGAGGCTCGATCCCGAGGGTCAGGCCCCTGCGGCGCGCCTCGCAGGCGCCAGAGACCAGCACCTGCAGGGCGCCGTGGTCGATCTGGCCCGGCAGGTCGGCCCGCAGGACGAGGCCGCCCTGATCCAGCGCCTCGATCACCCGCAGGCGGAGAGAGGCCGCGTCGGATTGGCGGTGATCGCCGTCAAGGCAGAGGTCGCGGGGACTCATCACATTCTCCTTGGCCCAGGCTCTTTGCGCCTTCAGGTTCAAGGACGGCCCCCGCGCAGGGGCTGTTACCCGGCCAACCGGCAGGGCCGCGCCCAAAAGAATAGTGTCGCCGCCATGGCGGACGGCAGGTGCAGCCCGGGCGGCCGTTGTCGAAAGCCCCATTGCCAGCGATCGCAAACGCGGTTGTGTTCGGTTTCTTGCTTGTTCGCCTTTTTCGGTGTTCGATAGCGTTCCATCTGCTGTTCCATTCGGTGGAACCAATCCCTTGGAAGGCGTTCGATGCTGGTTTTTCTTCTGAATGTGGCAGGAGCGGCGGCCTTGCTGATCTATGCGGTCCGCATGGTCCGCACCGGGATGGAGCGCGCCTTTGCCCCCCAGCTGCGCCGCTGGCTGCGCGCGTCCGAGCGAAACCGCGCCTTCGCGGCCGGCAGCGGCGCGACCGTCGCCCTGCTGATGCAGAGCGCGACCGCCGTCGCAATGCTGGTGGCGGGCTTCGTCTCGGCCGGGACGATCTCGGCGGGGGTGGGGTTGGCGATGGTGCTGGGCGCCGATGTCGGATCGGCGCTGGTCGTGCAGGCGCTTGTGCTGCGCCCGTCATGGCTTGCGCCGCTTCTGCTGCTGGCGGGAGTCGTCACCTTCCTTCGCACGCAGGAAAAGCCCGGTCGCCAGATCGGCCGCATCCTGATCGGGCTGGCGCTGATCTTCGTCGCGCTGGACATGATCGCCGATGCCAGCGGGCCGATCCGCGAATTCTCTGGCCTGCGGGTCGTGGCCACCTATCTGCAGGGCGATCCGGTCCTGGCCTTCGTGCTGGGGGCCGCGCTGGCCTGGGTCATCCATTCCTCGGTCGCGGCGGTGCTGCTGTTCATGGTCTTTGCCGCGCAGGGTGTGCTGACCGTGCCCGTGGCGATCGCGATGGTGCTGGGCGCCAATCTGGGCGGCAGCTTCATCGCGGTGACGCTGACCCTTGGCGCGGCGGCGGCGGCGCGTCAGGTCGTCTGGGCCAATGTGCTGGTGCGCGGCGGCGGCGCGGGCGCGATGCTGGTCGCCATGACCATGGCTACGCCCGACTGGGCCTGGCTGGGCGCGGCGCCTGGGCAGCAGCTGATCAACCTGCATCTGATCTTCAACCTCGGCTGCGCATTGGCTGGTCTGCTTCTGGCGCCGCTGCTGCTGGCGGCCCTCTCGCGCGTGATCCGCAGCCCCGCCGAGCAGACAGCCCCCGAGGAACGACCCAGTGCGCTGGACCCCGCCGCCCTGTCGGACCCCGAGCGCGCGCTGACCTGCGCCACGCGCGAGGTCCTTCATATGGGCGAGACCGCCGAGCGGATGCTGCGCCGCGTCATGCCGCTCTTCGGCCAATGGGACCGCGCCGCCGCCGATGCCATCGCCGCCGACGAGGCGCGTCTGGACCGGATGCATTACGAGACCAAGGCCTATCTGGCGGCCTTGGGACAGGGGCTGGATGCCGACCTGTCTCGCCAGCTGGCCCAGATCGTCGAACAGGCCGCCCAGTTCGAGGCCGCAGGCGACGCCGTCGCGCGCATGACCTTTGGCCTCGCCCGCAAGATGGGCGCCGAGGGTCTGGCCTTTTCCCCCGATGGCAGGGCCGAACTGCTGGATTTCCACGACGATGTGCTGGGCAACGCGCAATCGGCCCTGCATGTGTTGATGACCCGCAACCCCGCTGCCGCGCGCGAACTGGTCTCGCGCAAGGAACTGGCCCGTCGCCGCGAGCAGGGCTTTCAGCAATCGCATCTGTCGCGCCTGCGGACGGGCAATTCGGAAAGCGCCGCCACCTCGAGCATCCATCAGGAGGTTCTGCGCGAGCTGAAGCAGATCAACACCTGCTTCGTGATGGTCGCCTATCCGATCCTGACCGAAAGCGGCGACCTGCTGGAAACCCGCCTGCGCCGGGCCGAGGGCTAGGGCTCAGACCGGGCCGTCCGCCTGACTGGCGGGCGCCGCCTGCGCGATGCGAAAGTTCCAGGCGATGATCGCGTTCAGCACCGCCGCCCCCAGCAGCGAGGCCAAGACCTTGTCCAGTGGCAGGACCAGGGCCGCCGACAGGAAGATCAGCGCATCGAACCCCATCATGAACCAGCCTGCGCGAAACCCCGTGCGCTGTTCCACCACCAGCGCCAGCACCGCCATCCCCCCGGCCGAGGCATTGTGCCGGAACAGCGCGACCAGCCCCACCCCTGCCGTGCTGCCCGCAAGGATCGCCGCCAGCGCGGTCGGCAGCGCCTCGAAGCGGATCATCCCGGACAGCCAGGGCGCCAGCAGCGAGATCCCTGCCACGGCTGCCAGCGTCCGCAGCGTGAAGGCCGCCCCCCGCCGCGTCCAGGCCAGCAGCATGAAAGGAGCGCTGATCGCCATGAACAGAAACCCGAAACCGAGCGGCGTTATATAGGACAGCAGCACCGCCAGCCCCGCCGCCTGACCCGTGATCAGCCCCGTTGCCTTGAGGAACACCACGCCCAGGCTGGCCATCAGGATGCCAAAGGCCAGGCCTTGCAGGTCATAGAACGAGATCGGGGCTTTCATCGCATCGCCTTCCCTGTGCTGCGGGCGGGATATCACAGGCAGCCTTCCCCGCAAGGGCCGACAGGATGGAAAGACGCTCTCTTGGCAAGGGCGGTGCTTGCGGGCTAGAAGGCGGGCGGAGCAGTGGTCGAGTGGTCTAAGGCAACCGACTTGAAATCGGTCGGGCCAGAGATGGTCCCGTGGGTTCGAATCCCACCTGCTCCGCCACTTGCCCCAGCGAAAGCTTTCTCCCGATCCGGCTGCGGCCGGATTTTTCCGTTGTTTTCGAGGGTTATGTGGGAGGGGCTGAGCACTGGCCCCGGCGCCAGGAGGCCCGAAAGCGGTCTCTCAGGGCCGATATTCTCCCGACCTCATGACTGCGCAGTTTTGGTGAATAGCTTGTAAAAATCTGATATTTCTACATTTTTCTGACACAAGTGCTGGACACTTCGACACTAGGGGCAACTCTTCAGATGGAACAGTAATCGAACCCAGTCGTGAGACCGCCTACCGCCGGCCTGAACCTTAGAGGACTTAGTTCGCAGTTCGCGCGGTAATCCCCCCATTTTTAGCGGGGTA
>NZ_JBQTCG010000005.1:0-229383 GCF_052379855.1 Paracoccus sp. NSM
CCATCTGATGCGGTCTTAACCAGTAGCCCGCGCTGGATCAGATCAGCCTCGATGCGCGCGACCTGTCGTCTGTCCAGTTCCGCTCGGGCCGCAATTTTTGTGACCGAGGTCCAGAAGCTGCAAATGCGTCCAGCAAGGAAATCTTCGTCCATCGTGCGCGAGATCGCGACCTTCAGATAGGCGATAGCACCTTTGCTGAGACCGAGCTACCGCCGGGCGCTCTCGATCAAGCCGAAGAACTGCCAGCGCGTCATACCGTCCGGGAGGCCACCATGCGTAAGATGCTGCATCGTAACAGCACCTCTTTTCTGGACGGCATCTCTCTGGTGATGCTATAAGCGACGGGAAAGTTGGATGCTCTCACATGAACTTTGACCCCGGTTTCGGTTGCCGCCGAGCCGGGGTTTTCATTTGGGCTGCACCTGGCCGCAGCAGCGTGATGAGCGGCCATCTGTACAGGTATTGTACAGACGAAGCCCGGATTCCGTGCGAAATGGACCGGAAAATCATGCAAATTGCTGCATGAAGCTCCCAGGATAAGCCGATAGTAATTTGATTTTAAATAATAATTTGGTGACCCCGGCAGGATTCGAACCTGCAACCTGCCCCTTAGGAGGGGGCTGCTCTATCCAGTTGAGCCACGGGGCCGCCGCTCTTGTCTTAGGATGCAGAGGCGCGGGCAGCAAGAGTGTTTGCCGAATGGCCGCGATGGATGTTGGCCTTCAGCGGCCGGGCGCATCCCAGGTCAGGCCGTGGGTCGCGTAGATGGCCTCGACGCGGCCATCGGCGACAGCGGCGGTGAGGATATCGTCGACCTCGTAGCTGAGCATCCGGGCGGTGTAGAAGGCCGTCGCCACGCCCACGGGCCAGGTGCCGATGCCGAGGCCGGGTAGGGGGCCGGATTCCACGGCGAAATCAGGCTCGTCGCCGACATGGTGCTCAAGCTGCGCGCGCAGGCCCATCACGGCGACCACCTCGCCATTGCGCAGCATCTCGAACAGGTCGTCCAGCGAGCGGCGTCGCCGGATATTGGGCGGAACGCCCGGCAGGCCGGTCAGATAGAAATCGGCCAGACGGTGATCCTCGACACCGACGGGATGGATGCGGAAACTGCCCGGAAAGGGCGGCTCGTCGGGAAACGCCGCTACCCGATAGGCGATGGACAGGCGTTCCTGCGAATAGCGGCCCGTCAGCGCGGCCAGTTCGTTGCGGTAATCGAGTTCGCGGTTATAGGGCACACGCATCAGCACGTTCACGATACGGCGGCCCATGTAGTGACCGCGCCAGATGTAGTTGCGCAGGTCCTTGTCCACGTCCTCGTCGGCGGGCAGGTCCAGAAGCCGCAGATCCACCCCAAGACCTTCGGCGATGAGGCCGGCCAGATCCACATCGACACCGACCAGCGCGCCGGTCTCGTCACGCCAGGAATAGGGGGGGAAATCCTCGTAGACACCGATCTCGATAAAACCCCTCTCGCGGATCTCGTCGAGGTCGATGCCCACCTGATCGCGACCGGAATCGTCCGAAGGGTAATCCCGCGCCCAAAGCCCCGACCCGGAAAAGGTCAGGACGATGGCGGTGATCAGGGCGGCAAGCCGGGGGATATGTCGCATCGCGTCTCCGTAAGGTGGGCCTTCAGCGCGCGACCGAAAGGCCGACGGTCAGGGTCTCGTCGGCGGTGCGCAGGGACGCGTCGCCCCCGGTCTCGAGGATGATCGCGGCGCGGCGGGCGATGCTGTCGGCCTTGGGCGCGCCTGACAGGGTCGGCACGGCTTCGGCGATCTTGGCCAGCTCGACCTTCAGCGCGGCGATCTCGTCGGCATAATCGTCGGGCGTGGCGGTGCCTGCGGCGATGGCCTCCTGCTTGGCGCGCAGCCCGTCGCGGATCTCGCGCAGGCGGGGCATGTATTCGGCGATGCCGTCGGGATCGGGGCGCGTCTCGACATAGGTGCGGATGGCCCACATGGCCTGCTGGTTCATCACGCCATCAAAGGCGGGCATCCGGTCGCCTGCGCCATTGCGCAGACGTTCCAGGTACCATTCGTCGTCCATCTCCTCGGCCGCGAGAAAGCGCAGGTCCGGCGCCAGCCCGCCCGAGATCACCTCCAGCCCGTGGCAGCGGGCGCAGTTCTGGTTATAGGCGCTGTCGCCAATGCGGACCGCGCGGTCCCAGTATTCGCCCGACGGGTCGCGGAACGGGTTCTCAAGCGCGAAATCCTCGCCCAGTTCGGGCAGCCCCTCGGTGTTCACGGGCTGGGGCGCCACATCGCCATGCGACACGGCGATGCCGGTCGAGAGACACAGGGCCAACACGGCCAGCGGCAATTTCTTCAGGCTGTTGGACATGTCATTCCTCCTGGGTTCGTCTGTTCCGTCGCAGGCTATCGCCGCCGCGGCAGGGGCGCTATTCGACCAAAAGCCATGCGACTATTGGACAATGAACACCCCGGTGAGGCCGCGATCCTCAAGCCCGCGGCAGCCCCATTTGTAGGTGCCGGGGCGGATCGGAACGAAATACAGCTCGGCCTCGCCATCCGAGCTCATCTCCAGCTCGTTCAGCGACGGGACCTTGATCTCCATGCCGCCGGCCTCGATCTTGCGCAGCCAGGCGTTCTTGAAGAACGAGGGGGCCTCCCAGTTGCATTCGTGCCAGCCCACGGCGTTGATCTGCAGCGAATAGGCCTGCCCGGTCTGCATCTGGTATTCACTGACGCTGACGCCGAAACCGGTATCGCCCTGTCCGATCTCCAGCCTGTCCAGCGCAATGGGCTGCGTCGCAAGATCGCCCCCGGCGGCATGGACCGAAAGGCTGGTGCCCAGCAGGGCTGCAGCGGCAATGGTGATGCGGATCATGTCGTGTTTCCTCCTCCTCGGTCTGGGCCTCAGCAAAACAGACGTGACGCGGGCTGCGAAATACGACCATGGTCGAGTTTCACGCCCCCGAAATCGCGCGCTACCGTCGAGGCAGCCTTTGGGAGGGGGCCAGACATCCGGTTCTTCACTGTTATCTCAGCCTGCGCGGCAGGGCTTGCGGCGCAGCCGGTGCTTGCCTCGATCGAGGTTCCGATCGCCTATCTGGAACAGCAGATCGAACGTCCTCCGGTCCTGACCAACCTGGACCCGATCCCCGAGGATCTGGGCCGCATGGGCGCCGCCCTCGGGCTGGCCGACAATGCCACGACCGGCGGCTTCATGGGGCATGATTACAGCCTGAGCGAAACCGTGGTGCCGGTGGGCGACGACTGGCTTAAGGCCGCGCGCGCCGTGCTGGCCGATCACCGCATCATCGTGGTGAACGCGCCCGCCCAGGCGATCCTGGCGCTGGCCGATCTGCCCGAAGCGCAAGGGGCGCTGATCTTCAATGCCAGCGCCGAAGACGAGGCCCTGCGCGAGGGAGATTGCCGCGCGAACCTGCTGCACACGATGCCCAGCTACGCGATGCGCGCGGACGCGCTGATGCAGTTCCTGGTGTCACGGCGCTGGACCGATCTGGTGATGATCACCGGCCAGCGCGACCCCGACCGCGCCTTTGCCGAGGCGCTGCGGGCAGCGGCCACCAAGTTCGGCGCCCGCATCAGCGCCGAAAAGGAATGGGACATGACCTCGGACATGCGGCGCAACATCGGGCAGGAATTCCCGCTGTTCACGCAGGATTTCCCCAGCCATCACGTGATGCTGGTTGCCGACGAGACGAACGATTTCGCCCCCTATCTGGAATTCCACGCATGGGAGCCGCGCCCCGTCGCCGGATCGGCGGGCGCACGCCCCGATGGCTGGTCGGACCGGGTCGAGGCCTTTGGCGCGGCGCAGCTGCAACTGCGCTTCAACCGGTTGGCCAACCGGCCCATGGCTGCGGTCGATTACGCGGCGTGGGCGGCCGTGCGGTCGGTGGGCGAGGCTGTCACGCGCACCGGGCAGGCCGATCCGGCGATCTTGCGCGACTATATCCTGGGCGACGAATTCGAACTGGCGGCCTTCAAGGGCGCGGCCATCACCTATCGGGACTGGAACGGCCAGATGCGTCAGCCCATGCCCATCGCCACCCGCACAGCACTGGTCGCCATGGCCCCGATGCCCGGCTTTCTGCATCAGGTCAGCACGCTCGATACGATGGGTCGCGACCGCCCCGAAACGCAATGCAACGCCTTTGAGTGAGAGGACACCGCCCATGCTTTTCCGCACCGCATCCGCGCTTGCCCTGACCGCCCTGATGACCGCCCCCGCCTTGTCGCAGGAGGTCTGGATTTCCAACGAACGCGACAACACGATCAGCGTCATCGACGTTCCCACGCTGGAGGTGATCGAGACGATCGAGGTCGGCGCCCGTCCGCGCGGGCTGATGTTCAGCCATGATCACAAGGTCGCCTATCTCTGCGCCTCGGATGACAGCACGATCCAGGTGATCGACGTGGCCACGCGCGAGATCCTGCACAACCTGCCCTCGGGCGAGAACCCCGAGACATTCGCCCTGCATCCCGACAACCGCCACATCTACATCTCGAACGAGGACGACAACATCACCTCGGTCCTTGATGTGGTGGATCGCCGGATCGTGGCCCAGATCCCCGTGGGGGTCGAGCCCGAGGGCAAGGCCGTCAACCACGCGGGCACCATTGCCATCACCACGTCGGAAACGACGAACATGGCGCATTGGATCGACACGACCACGCACGAGATCTTTCAGAACTCGCTGGTCGGCTCGCGCCCGCGCCACGCGGAATTCACCACCGACGACAAGCGCCTTGTCGTCAGCGCCGAGATCGGCGGCGGCCTGCATGTATTCGACACCGAGACCTTCGAGGAACTGGCCGAGATCCGGTTCGAAATCCCCGATGTCCACCCCCACGACATCCAGCCCGTCGGCTTTCGCCTGACCGACGACATGACCCGCGCCTATGTCGCGCTTGGTCCGGCGAACCGGATCGCAGTGGTGGACATGGAGAGTTACGAGGTGCTGGATTATCACCTCGTCGGCCGCCGCGTCTGGCACATGACCATGTCGGATGACGAGACCATGCTGTTCACGACGAACGGCGTCTCGGGCGATGTGACGGTGATCGACCTTGCGCGGGGCGAGCCGGTCAAGACGATCAAGGTCGGCCGCTTTCCCTGGGGCGCGGCCTACCGCCCCGCAGACAGTTGATGCACACGCTCGAGGTCAGTGACCTGAGCTTCCGCTACGGGCGGAAAGAGGCGCTCAAGAGCGTCTCTTTTCACGTTCGCGCGGGCGAATTCTGCGCGCTTCTGGGGCCGAACGGCGCCGGGAAATCGACGCTGTTCGCGCTGCTGACCCGGCTTTTCGTGTCGCGGCAGGGGCGGATTTCGGTGATGGGGCGCGATCTTCAGGACGATCCGCGCGCGGCGCTGGCGCGGATGGGGGTGGTGTTCCAGCAGATGACGCTGGATCTGGACCTCAGCGTAGCGCGCAATCTGGCCTATTTCGGCGCGCTGCACGGCATGACCGCGCGGCAATCGGCGATGCGCGCGACCGAGGTTCTGGAGCGGCTGGACATGGCCGAACGCGCCCGTGAACGCGCCCGTGACCTGAATGGCGGTCATCGCCGACGGCTGGAGATCGCGCGCGCCCTGATGCACCGCCCGCGCCTGCTGCTGCTGGACGAGCCGACCGTGGGTCTGGACGCCCGTTCCCGCGCCGCGATCACCGCGCATGTCCATGCCCTGGCGCGCGAGGACGGCATCGCGGTCCTTTGGGCCACGCATCTGGTCGATGAAATCGCCCCCGGCGACAGCGCGATCATCCTGCATCACGGCGCGATCCTGCAATCGGGCCGCGCGGATGCGCTGGCACCCCAGGGCGGGCTGGCCGCGCATTTCCTGGCCCTGACCGAGGACGCCGCATGAGGCCCGCCCTGCGCGCCATGACCGCGATCCTGACGCGCGAGGCGCTGCGCTTCCTGACACAGCGCGAGCGGTTCCTGGCGGCACTGGTGCGCCCGCTGATCTGGCTTCTGGTCTTTGCGGCGGGCTTTCGCGCCGCGCTCGGCCTGTCGATCACGCCACCCTACCAGACCTACATCACCTATGAGACCTACATCCTCCCCGGTCTTGTGGCGATGATCCAGCTGTTCAACGCGATGCAATCGGCGCTGAGCCTTGTCTATGACCGCGAGATGGGCTCGATGCGGCTGCTGCTGACGGCGCCCATGCCGCGCTGGTGGCTTCTGTTCTGCAAGCTTATGGCGGGGGTGCTGGTCTCGATCCTTCAGGTCTATGCCTTCCTGGCCATCGCCTGGGCCTTCGGCATCCGCCTGCCGCCGCTCGGCTATCTTGCGGTGCTGCCCGCGCTGGTCGTTTCGGGGTTGATGCTGGGGGCGGTGGGGCTGTTTCTGGCTTCGACCATCCGGCAGCTGGAGAACTTCGCGGGGGTGATGAACTTCGTGATTTTCCCGGTCTTCTTCCTGTCCACGGCGCTTTACCCGCTGTGGCGGATGGCCGAATCCTCGCGCCTGCTGCGCGACATCTGCGCCTGGAACCCCTTCAGCCACGCGGTCGAGCTGATCCGCTTCGCGCTGTATCTTCGGCTGAACCTGGAGAGCCTCGGCTGGGTGGCGCTGACCTTCGCATTGTTCCTGGGGCTTGCCCTCTGGGGATTCGACCCCGCGCGTGGTATCATGACGCGCAAGACACGCTGACATCGGAGAAATGCCATGCGCCTGCTTCCGACCCTGCTGCTGATCGCGCTGCCCGCCCATGCCGATGAGGACCTGTCCCGATACGGCACCACCAACCCCGAGGAGATGACGCTGAACCGGCTGGTCGAACGCGCCGCCGAAGGCGATGTGGACATGATGGTCTGCGCCAACGGCTACCTGGCCACGAAATCGGGGCGCCATGAACAGGCGCGTACCATCTTCGAGGCCTGCGCCGATGCGGGCTGGACGCAGGCCATGACCTGGATGAGCCAGCTTGACCATAACGGCCTGGGCGCCGAGGAGAACCCCGACCGCGCTACCGAATGGAGCCGCCGCGCCGCCGAACTGGGCGACCCGGTCGGCAGCTTCAACCATGGCATCGACATGATGCGCGGGCGGGGTGTCGCCCGGGATGTCGAGGGCGGGCGCGCGCTGGTGGACCGTGCCGCCGATGAGGGGCTGCTGATCGCGCAGCGCCTGCGGGCTGCCGATTACGACCTGGATGCGGTGACACCCGACGCGGATGAATGGAAATACGCGCCGATGTTCTAGGCCTCGCGCAGATCGGCGCGGTTTCGGAACGCGAACGATGGTCCCGCGCCAGCCGCGGCCAGCAGCAACGCGCCAGCCCCTTCCTGCCCCGGGTTCTGGTCCGAACCGGCGCGGAAAAGGCCGGGAACAATCGGCTTTGCTGTGTGTTGGCGCGTTATGAACCTTTTTCGCACAGTCTCCCTGATCGCCTCGGTTGCCGGCCTCGTGACGGCCGTCATCATGTGGACGGCGCCGTTCGGCAATACCGGGATCGACTGGACCCTCGGCGCCGGGCTGGCCGTGCTGGGGAGCTTGGCGACCTGCATCCTTGTCTTGGTGCTGATGCGCGAAGGCCTGCCCTCGCGCTGGCGGCTGGGACTGCACGTCGCGGCCCTGCTGGCCGCGCTGCTGACGGCGATCGCAGCGCTTTTCCTGATGCAGACCGCGCTGATGCTGCTGATGATCGCCAGCGCCGCCACGCTTGCCATCGCGGGCGTGGCCCATCGCAGAAGGACCCTTGCATGAAACCTCTTGTGCCTGCGCTGCTGGCCGCCCTTGCCACCTCACCGGCCCTGGGCCAGCAGGACAGCTGGACAGGGTTTCACGGCGATCTGGGATCGACGAAGTTCTCGAACGTCACCAGCTTCACCCCCGAGAACGTCGGGCGGCTGGAACGGGCCTGGGATTTCCGCACCGGCGACGTGTCGGACGGGTCGGGCGATCTGGTCGAGACGGTCTGGTCCGCCACCCCCGTCTATGCCAACGGGACGCTCTATCTGGGAACGCCCTTCTACCGCATCATCGCGCTGGACCCTGCCACGGGCCACGAACGCTGGAGCTATGACAGCCGCTCGCGTCTGGAACCCCTGACCCAGCCCGCGCTGAAGAACCGCGGCGTTGCCTATTGGGAAAGCGGCGCCGAAGGTCCCTGCGAAAAGCGCGTCTATATCGGCACGATGGACGCGCAGCTTCATGCGGTGGACGCCGATAGCGGGCAGCCCTGCGCGGAATTCGCACAGGCGGGCATCCTGAACGTGAACCAGTGGAACACCAGTAACGATGTCTTTCCCTTTTCCCTGCTGCAGCCGCCGATCGTGGTGGGCGACACGCTGCTGATGGGCTGGGCGGGCAAGGATTGGGAATACACCACCGCCCCGCCGGGCAATCTGCTGGCGGTGGATGCACGAACGGGCGAATTGCTCTGGGATACGGGCTTCATCCCCGAAGACCTGATCCCCCGGACCGGGACTGCGAATATCTGGACCGCGATGACAGCTGATCCCGAACTGGGGCTGGTCTATGCGCCGGTCTCGTCGCCCAGCCCGAATTACTGGGGCGGACTCAGGACCGAGAGCATTCCGCTGGCCACCTCGGTGACCGCCGTCGAGATCGAGACCGGTGAGATCGCGTGGAGCTTTCAGCACATCCTTCACGACATCTGGGACTATGACACGCCATCGGCGCCGACGCTGGTGGACATCCCCCGCGACGGCGAGGTGATCCCCGCGCTGGTCCAGGCGACGAAGCAGGGTTTCCTCTTCGTGCTGGACCGCCGCACGGGCGAGCCGCTTTATCCGATCGAGGAGCGCCCGGTCCCCGCAAGCACGGCCCAGGGCGAGGCGGCCAGCCCCGTCCAGCCCTTTGCCTCGATCCCGGCACCGGTCGGCGCCCCGATGGAACTGCCCGAAGTCTGGGGGCTATCGGACATGGTCAGCTTTGGCCAATGCTCGCGCGACCGCGGGAAATACCTGTATCAGGGCATCTTCACCCCACCATCAGAGCAGGGGACGCTGTTCTTTCCCGGCACCGCCGGGGCGACGAACTGGGGCGGGGTCGCGGTCGATCCGCGCAGCGGCATCCTTTACGTCAACGCCTCGCGGATCGTTCAGTTGATCCGCCTGATCCCGCGCGAGGAATACGAATCCGAGGCGCGCGAGGGCGGCAACGAGGAAGGGCACCACCCGCAGCACGGCTCGCCCTACGGCATCCACCTGACGGATTGGAGCAATTGGGCAGGGATGCCCTGCTGGAAGCCGCCCTTCGGCACGTTTTCGGCAGTGGACCTGACCACCGGGGAACTGCTCTACGAGGTGCCCTTCGGGCGCGCGCAGTTCCACGGCTTCTATGGGCTGGCGGATTGGGGATCGCCCACGCTGGGCGGTCCGGTGCTGACGGCGGGCGGGGTCGTGTTTATCGGCGCCTCGATGGATGCCCGCGTCCGGGCGCTGGACGCGGCGACGGGCGAGGAATTGTGGGCCGATCTGGTCGAGGCGCCCGCCGTCTCGATCCCGGCGGTCTTCACGCATGAGGGCGAGGATTACGTCGTCTTTACCGCAGGCGGGAATTCGATCCTGAAGCCCGAAGTGTCGGACCAGGCCGTCGCCTACCGTCTGCCGCGCTGAACGCTGATCGCCGGGGGCAGGCAACCGCCGGAGCCATGCCGTCGCGAACCCTTGATCCGCAGCCGCGTCAGTCGGGGCGAAAGCGGATATGGGGGCGGGCGCCATCGGGTGCCGCGATCTGGGCCTCGACGCGGAAAACGTCGCGCAACAGGGTCTCGGTCAGCACCGCCTCCGGGCTGCCGCAGGCAATGGCGGCGCCGTCCCGCAGGACCAGGATGCGGTCGCAGAACATCGCCGCAAGGTTCAGGTCATGCAGCGCGACGATGCTGGTCAGGTCCAGATCGCGGACCATGCGCAGGATCTCGATCTGGTGGTGGATGTCCAGATGGTTGGTCGGCTCGTCCAGAAACATCACGCTCGGCGCCTGCGCCAAAGCGCGCGCGATATGGACCCGCTGACGTTCGCCGCCCGACAGCGTCTGCCAGGCCTGTCCGCGCCTGTCCGCCATGTCCACGCGGCAGAGCGCGGCCGAGACGGCAGCCTCGTCCTCGGCCGACCAGCCCGACAGGGCCGATCGGTGCGGCGTCCGGCCCAGCCGCACCACGTCGCGCACCGAGACATTGGTATCCGTCGCCGCGTTCTGTTGCACGAAGGCCAGCTGCCGCGCCAGCGCCCGGCGGGGCAGATGCGCGACGTCCTGATCGTTGATCCGCACCCGCCCCGAATGCGGCCGCCTGAGGCCCGCAAGCAGCCGCAGCAGCGACGACTTGCCCGACCCGTTCGGCCCGATCAGGCCGAGCGTCTCGCCGGGGCGGACCTCCAGCGAGACATCGTTGACGATCACCCGGCGGCGGACGCCCCAGGTCAGGTTCTCGGCGATCACGCTCATGTCTGCGGCCTCGACCGATAGAGGATCAGCGCGAAGAAGGGCACGCCGACCAGTGCCGTGACGACGCCGATGGGCACCGTCTGCTGCGTGACGATCACACGCGAGGTGATGTCGGCCAGCACCATGAACAGCGCCCCCAAAGCCGCGCAGGCGGGCAGCAGCCGCATATGCATCGGACCGACGACATGGCGCGTCGCATGGGGCACGACCAGACCGACGAAGCCGATCGCGCCGACCATGCTGACGATGGTCGCGGTCATCATCGCGGTCACGCCGAACAGGATCAGCCGGATGCGCGCCACCGGCACGCCAAGGGCGGCGGCATCCTCGTCGCCGAAGGTGAAGGCGTCCAGCGACCGCGCCATCCACAGGCAGATCGCCAGTCCCAGCCCGACGACCAGCACAAGCAGCTGCACATCCGGCCAGCGCACGCCGCCGAAGCTGCCCAGCAGCCAGAACATCACGTCGCGCGCCTGCTGGGCATTGCCCGAGGTCGTGACGATGTATGAGGTCAGCGCGTTGAACAGCTGCGAGGCCGCGACCCCCGCAAGGATGGTGTGGTTCGGCCCGCTGGTCGCGCCGTTCGACAGCAGGGCGACGACCGCAAAGGCGGCGAAGGCCCCGGCAAAGGCGCCCATCGACAGCGACAGCCCGCCCGCACCGATGCCCAGGACGATCACGCAGACCGCCCCCGTCGAGGCCCCCGCCGAGACGCCGAGGACGAAGGGCTCGGCCAGCGCGTTGCGCAGAAGCGCCTGCAGGATCGCCCCGCAGATCGCCAGCCCCGCCCCGGCCAAAGCCGCGACCAGCGCGCGGCTCAGCCGCAGGTCCCAGACGACGCTTTGCTGGATCGGCGGGATCTCGGCCCCGGTCAGCCCAAGGCCGTTGGTGACGGCCAGCACCACTGTCCCCAGCCCGATGCGGTAATCGCCAATCGCCGTCGCAAGCGCGATGGCGAAGGCGAGGCCCGCAAGGACCAGCGCCAGAAAGAGGGCGAGCCAGCCCGCCCCGCTTTCGGTGTCGTCGGCATGGCTCACGGCAGGTCGAGCGCCCGAAGCTGCGCCGCGACTTCTTCGGGGCCGTAAAGCGTGCGGATGCTGGGATTCATCGCAGCCCCGCTCATCACGACGATGCGGCCCGCCTGGACGGCCTCCATCCGGCTGACGGTCGGGTCAGTGGTCAGATAGGCGATCTTGTTCTCGGCCCGGTCCAGATCCCAACGGTTGCGATCCACCTGCGCGGCGACGAAGACGGTCGGATCGGCCGCCATGATGCCTTCCCAGCCCAGGGTCGGCCATTCGGCCTCGGTCCGGACCGCGTTCGAGCCGCCGAGAATATCGGCAATATAGCCCGAGGGGCCGTTGCCGCCGCCCAGATAGGCGTCATCGGCGGGCGAGGGGCTTGAGAACCAGAACAGGAAGGTCAGGTCCTCGCGATCCGCGAATTCGGCGCGCAGGGCGGCCTCGCGCGCCTTGAAATCCTCGATCAGCGCGGTGCCGCGATCGGCCACGTCGAAGATGCGCGCCAGATCCTCGATCTCCTGGTAAAGCAGGTCCATCGTCCACAGATCGTCGCGGTTGCCATAGGCGTCCGCGGCGTTGTCGGCGGTCGTGCAGGCGCTCGGCGACAGGTAGGTCGGAATGCCCAGGCTTTCGAAATCGTCGCGCTTGGCGACCTTGCTGTCCGGACCCATCAGCGTAACCAGCATCGCCGGCACGAAATCGGGCTGCTTGGACAGCACGGCTTCCAGCGTGGGGAATTCGACGGTCAGGACCTCGACCCCCTCATGGGCCGCCTCGAGATCGGGCAGCACCTGGTTCGGCCAAAAGGCCGTGGCGGCCATGCGGTCCTGCAGACCCAGCATCAGCAGGATCTCGGCGCTGTTCTGGCCCAGGGCGACGGCGCGCTCGGGGGCCTTCGTGAAAGTGACGCTCTGCCCGCAATTCTCGATGGTCAGCGGGTACGAGGTCGGTTCCGCCTGCGCCGCGGTGCAGGCGACAGCCGCTGCGACGCCGCAAAGCGCCACGAGGCTTTGGTTCAACATGTTCGGGATCCATTTTCCGACGATAAGAGTCGGCTTTCGATAGGCGCCCGCCCGCCAAAAAGCAAGAGTGATTTTGTCGGGTAACACGGTCTGACCGGCATGATCAGACGCGGCGCGGCATGCAACATGATGCGCTTGGGGCGGGTCACAATCCGGGTGGGATGGGATGGTGCTGTGAGAGAGGATTGAACTCTCGACCTCTCCCTTACCAAGGGAGTGCTCTGCCACTGAGCTACCACAGCATTTGTGCAGCGGCGTTTAGCCCCTGCATCAGACCAGTGCAAGGGGGGTCGCGCGATTTCTGGCGGAAAATGTGACACGGGCCGAAGCGCCGCGTCGCTTTGCTGGACTGTCGCGGCAAGCGGCGCTAAGGGCGTGGCATGAGCAAGCGATCCGGAACCGGCACCCAAGCGAACAGCCGCGACGAACGGCTGCGCGAGGCGCTGCGGGCGAATCTGCAGCGGCGCAAGGCGCAGGCGCGCGCGCGGGCAGGCGGGGACGACGGATCGGACATCACGGACAAGGCTGCGGCACAGGCGGCCGAAACGGAAACGGGCAGGGACGAAAGCTGATGGATCAGATCATCGTGCGGGGCAACGGCCCCTTGAAGGGCGAGATCCCGATTGCGGGCGCCAAGAATGCCTGCCTGACGCTGATGCCCGCGACGCTTCTGACCGACCAGCCGCTGACGCTGACCAACGCGCCGCGCCTGTCGGACATCCGCACCATGACCGCGCTGCTGCAATCGCTCGGCGCCGAGGTGGCGGGCCTGCAGGAGGGGCAGGTTCTGGCCCTGTCCAGCCACGCCCTGACCAGCCACCGCGCCGATTACGACATCGTGCGCAAGATGCGTGCCTCGATCCTTGTGCTGGGGCCGATGCTGGCGCGGGACGGCGTGGCCGAGGTCTCGCTGCCCGGAGGTTGCGCAATCGGGGCGCGGCCGGTTGACCTGCATCTGCGCGCGCTCGAGGCGATGGGCGCCTCGCTGGATCTGCGCGACGGCTATGTCCATGCCCGCGCGCCGCATGGCGGGTTGCGCGGCGCGGTCTTCGAATTCCCGCTGGTCTCGGTCGGCGCGACCGAGAACGCGCTGATGGCCGCCACGCTGGCGCGCGGCACGACCGTGCTGAAGAACGTCGCGCGCGAGCCCGAGATCGTCGATCTGGCCCGCTGCCTGCGCGCCATGGGCGCCCGGATCGAGGGCGAGGGCACCAGCACCCTGACCATCGAGGGCGTCGATGCCCTGCATGGCGCGACCCATCCCGTCGTCACCGACCGGATCGAGCTGGGCACCTACATGCTGGCCCCGGCCATGTGCGGCGGCGAGGTGGAATGCCTCGGCGGCCGCATCGAACTGCTGGAGGCCTTCTGCGAAAAGCTGGACGAGGCGGGCCTTGTCGTCGAGGAAACCGCGCGCGGCATCAAGGTCTCGCGCCCCAATGGCCGGGTGCGGGCCGTCAACGTGACGACCGCGCCTTTCCCCGGTTTCCCGACCGATCTTCAGGCCCAGTTCATGGCTCTGATGTGCCTGGCCGACGGCACCAGCATCCTTGAGGAAACGATCTTCGAGAACCGTTTCATGCACGCCCCCGAACTGACCCGCATGGGCGCCCGGATCGAGGTTCAGGGCGGCCATGCCACCGTCCACGGGGTCGAGTCCCTGCGCGGTGCGCCAGTGATGGCCACCGACCTGCGCGCCTCGGTCAGCCTGATCCTTGCCGGCATGGCCGCCGAGGGGCAGACTACGGTCAGCCGCGTCTACCATCTGGATCGCGGCTATGAACACGTCGTGCGCAAGCTGCGCGCCGTCGGAGCCCATATCGAACGTGTCAAGGAGGAATAGCCCATGACCCGCGACGCCCGTTTCGCTGATGCAGACCCGCGCCCCCTTGCGCTGAAAGCCGAAGACGAGGTCGATCTGCGCATCCTGTCCTCGCTGGTGCAGGACGCGGTTCTGTCGGGCGCCGACATCGCGCATGACACGCGCCGCCGCTGCCTGTCGCTGCTGGTGACGCGATTCCGGTGGGAGGACGCCGAGGCCGCCGAGGCCGAGGGCCGTTCCTTCGAACGCGTGCGCTCGGTTCTGGTGATCGGGGACGTGACGCGCGTTCTCAGCGACGGGGTGGCGCGCGACGCCGACACGGTGCTGGCGCTGCTGGCGATCCGCTGGCAGCCGGGTGAGGACGGGACCGGGCGTCTAGTGCTGGATTTCGCGGGCGACGGCACGATCATGGCCGAGGTGGAATGCATCAACCTGGACCTGCGCGACGTCACGCGCCCGCATGTGGCGCAGGCGCGTCAGGCGCCCAGCCATCCCGATTGAGGGTGGCGGGCAGGGTGGCCGCGTCACCCTGTCCGATGGCGCGGGACACGCGCAGCCCGGATGACGCGTTCGGGATGGATTTTCGGCAAGGAGAGTGACGATGCCTGTCTGGCTGAACATGGCGGATGCCGATTTCGAGGCGGGCTTTGGCCGGATGCTGTCGGCCAAGCGCGAGGATTCGACCGATGTGAACGACGCGGTGGCCGCGATCATCGCCGATGTGCGTGCGCGCGGCGATCAGGCTCTGTGCGAGCTGACCGCGCGTTTCGACCGGCTGGACCTGCCGCCCGAGGGCTTGCGCTTTTCCCCCGCCGAGATCGACGCCCAGATCGCCCTTGTCAGCCCCGAGGATCGCGCCGCGCTGGAACTGGCCGCCGAGCGCATCCGCGCCTACCACGCCCGCCAGATGCCGCAGGATGCCAGCTGGACCGACCCGGAGGGCGCGACCCTCGGCTGGCGCTGGTCGGCGGTATCGGCGGCGGGGCTTTATGTGCCGGGCGGGCAGGCGGCCTATCCGTCCAGCGTGCTGATGAACGCGATCCCGGCGCGCGTGGCAGGGGTGGAACGGCTGGTCATCTGCGTGCCGACGCCGGGGGGCGTGGTCAATCCGCTGGTCCTTCTGGCCGCGCGCCTGTCGGGCGTGGACGAAATCTACCGCATCGGCGGCGCGCAGGCGGTGGCCGCGATGGCCTATGGCACCGCGACCATCGCGCCGGTGGACAAGATCACCGGGCCGGGCAATGCCTATGTCGCGGCGGCCAAGCGGCAGGTCTTTGGCCGCGTGGGCATCGACATGATCGCCGGTCCGTCCGAGGTTCTGGTGATCGCGGATGGCGACCAGAACCCCGACTGGCTGGCCTGGGACCTGCTGGCGCAGGCCGAACATGACGCGGACGCCCAGTCGATCCTGATCACGACCGACCCCGCCATGGCCCGTGCCGTGGCGGATGCGGTCGATCGCATCATCCCGACGCTGGACCGCGCGGCCATTGCGGGGGCAAGCTGGCGCGATTACGGCACGCTGATCGTGGTCGAGGATCTGGATCAGGCGGCTGCCCTGTCGAACCGCATCGCGCCCGAGCATCTGGAATTGTGCGTGGCCGACCCCGAGGCTCTGGCCGCGAAATGCATCCATGCGGGCGCGATCTTTCTGGGTGCCCACACGCCCGAGGCCGTCGGCGATTACGTCAGCGGCCCGAATCACGTCCTGCCCACGGCCCGCTCTGCCCGGTTCAGTTCGGGCCTGTCGGTGATGGATTTCCTTAAGCGCACCACCCTTGCGCGGCTGACACCGGGCGCTTTGGCGGCAATCGGACCCGCCGCGGTGCGTCTGGCCGCATCCGAGGGCTTGCAGGCGCATGGCGCTTCGGTTCAGGCTCGGCTGGGAACGCTGAACGAAAGGCCCGCCGGATGAGCCGCCTGATCAGGATCGAGATTGACGACAGCGCGGCGCCGCCCGCGACCCCCGAGATGGAGCAGGAACGCCGCGTGGCGATCTTCGACCTGATCGAGGAAAACAGCTTCGCCATTCCCGGCCGTGACGGCCAGTCCTCCCCCGAAGGCCCCTTCGTGCTGGAATTGTGCATCCGCGAGGGGCGGCTGGTCTTTGACGTGCAGCAGGAAACCGGCGACAAGGTGGCGGAATTCCACCTGTCGCTTGGGCCTTTCCGGCAGGTGGTCAAGGATTACTTCCAGATCTGCCAAAGCTATTTCGACGCCGTGCGCCGCCTGCCTCCGGCCCAGATCGAGGCGATCGACATGGCGCGGCGCGGCATCCACAACGAAGGGGCGCGCACGCTTCAGGAACGTCTGGAGGGCAAGGCCGATCTGGATGTCTACACGGCCCGGCGTCTGTTCACGCTGATCTGCGCGCTGATCCCGCAGGCGTGACGCGATGGCCGAGGACAAGATCCCCTCGTCGATACTGTTCTGCTGCGATCACAATGCCATCCGTTCCCCGATGGCCGAGGGGATGATGAAGAAGTTCTATGGCCGGGCCGCCTATGTGCAATCGGCGGGCGTCAAGAACGACATGGAGGTGGACGGCTTCGCCATCGCCGTCTGTGACGAGATCGGCGTGCCGCTTGCCCACCACCGCAGCCGCAGCTTCGACGAGATGCAGGATTGGGGCGACGATCTGGGCCAGTTCGACCTGATCGTCGCCCTGTCGCCTGCCAGCCAGCGCATGGCGCTGGAGATGACGCGCCACGCCCATATCGAGGTCGAATACTGGCCGATCATGGACCCTTCGGGCCTGGCCGAGGGGCGCGACGCCAAACTGGCGCTCTATCGTCAGGTGCGTGACCAGATCGAGACGCGGATGCGCGAACGGTTCGGCCTCCCCAAGGACGCCTAGCGGCGCCGCCAGTTGGCGGGCACGTCCCAGACCGGGCGGCTCAGTTCGGCCTCGACCTCGTCGCGGGACAGGCCGATATCGCGCAGCATCTCGTCGTCCAGCCGCGACAGGTCGATCCGGGTGCGCTGGACATCGAACATGGTCAGCAGACGCTCAAGCAGGCGCGGGCGGGGGATCAGCCCCTGTCCGGTGACGACGCGCAGCATGGCATTGGATCTGGTGGTCATGGTTCAACTCCGCTGATCTGGAATATCATAATTCGTGATGATTGGATGCTTTCCGATATTCATGATTGATAGATAGGCGGGCGACTGATATTTGTGAAACGAATGCTTTTGATCTGTCCCATCACGGATGATGAAGAATGCGCAATCTCGACATCGCAACGCTGCGGTCCCTGCAGGCTGTGGCCGAATACGGCGCCGTCACCCGCGCGGCCGAGGCGTTGAACATGACCCAAAGCGCGCTTTCGATGCAGATGAAGCGGCTTGAGGACGTGTTCGGCCGCCCGATGCTGGAACGATCGGGCCGCGGCGTGGTCCTGTCGGATTTCGCGCAGGACCTGCTGGGCGAAAGCCGCAAGCTGGTCGCGCTGAACGACGCGATCCTGTCGCGTTTCACCGGCGCCCGGCCCGAGATGCGGCTGCGTGTCGGGCTGACCTCTGACTGGCTGTTCGACCGCGTGGCGCAGGCCGTGCGCGCCTTTCGCCGCGAGAACGGCCAGGTCGAGCTGATCATCAACGATGCCCGCAGTAAGGACCTGCGCGCCCAGATGAAGCGGGGCGAGCATGATGTGATCTTGACCACGGAATTCGACGCGCCGGCGGGTGCGATCCATCTGGCCAAGGTCGATCTGGCCTGGTTCGGCGCGCAGCGGGGCAGCGCCTGGCGCGAAAGGCCGGTGCCGATCGCCAATTCGCCCCATTGCGCCTATTATCCGGTGGGCATGGCCGCGCTGCAGGATGCGGGCATCGAATGGATGCAGGTCGTGGGTGATGGCGGCAGCGACACCTGGCGGGTTCTGGCAGCGGCCGATCTGGGCATCACGATCCTGCCGCGCGGGATCTCGACCCCGGGGCTGGAGGTGGTCGAACATGGCGGCGCGCTGCCGCCCTTGCCGCCGACCTGGCTGAACGTCTATGTGGCCGACGGCCCGGCGCGGCTGGTTGCCTCGGATTTTACGGGTTATCTGCGCCGTGCCGTCTGCGAGGTGGTCGCGGCGGCGGCCTGAGACCTTGCCAAGCGGGCCGCGCTCCGGGCATCCTGAGGGCTGTCTCTCTCAGGAGTTTTCATGGTCGATCCGCTCACGCGCCTGGCGATCCTTCACGGCACCGACAAGTTCGGGATGCACGATTACACCCCCGTCTATCACGCGCTGCTGGCGGACCGGCGCGACAGGCCGCTGAAGATGCTAGAGATCGGCGTCGGCGGCTATGACGACCCGCTTGCGGGCGGCGAATCGCTGGCGATGTGGCGCGATTACCTGCCCGAGGCCAGCATTGTCGGGCTGGATGTCGCGGCCAAGCAGCTTGATCTGGGTCCGCGCGTGACAATCGTGCAGGGCAGCCAGATCGATCCGGACGTGATCGCGCGCCTGATTGCCGAACACGGTCCCTTTGACGTGATCCTGGACGATGGCAGCCACCACAATGCCCATGTCTGGCAGAGCTTCACGATGCTGTTCCCGGCCTTGAAACCTGGCGGGCTCTATCTGGTCGAGGATGTGCAAGCGGCCTTCATGCTCGCGCTTGGTGGCTCGATCACGATGACGGCGCCGAACACGATCGGCAGCTTCGGCGGGCTGATGCTGGATCTGGGGCGACCGGATGCGGCGATGCCCCAGGGTCCGG
Organism: Paracoccus sp. NSM; assembly: GCF_052379855.1. Lineage (NCBI taxonomy): Bacteria > Pseudomonadati > Pseudomonadota > Alphaproteobacteria > Rhodobacterales > Paracoccaceae > Paracoccus > Paracoccus sp. NSM. The sequence goes on from NZ_JBQTCG010000005.1 coordinate 18,989, forward strand.
TCATCTCGCGCATCGACCGGATGCACAACATCATCGCCGTCACCACCGCCGAGGAGGGCGCGGCCCCCGAGGCGCTGCCTCTGACGCCGGGCGGCGCGGCGCTGGCCGTCGGGCGCGCGGGGCTCTGGGGGATCGAGCTGACCGAGCCGCGCGTCGAACAGGGCGACCACGCCCTGTGGGAGGATCATCTGGCCCTGCGCGACCGTCTGGACCAGATGGCCGATGGCGAGGCGCTGGCCATTCCCGGCTGGCCCGCCGCGACCGCGCCGATCCTGAACCTGTTCCAGCAGATCGACCATGTCGAGCAATCGCTGGCCTTTCCGCATGTCCAGCCGATCGAGACCGCGCCTCTGGTGATCCAGATGACGGGCTTCCGGGACGGGGTGCTGCTGGTCAAGGGGCCGAACGATTATCCGTCGAACTTCCAGTTCCATTTTGGCGCGGAACGCGCGCGCACCGCGTTCCAGTGGTATAACGACCTGCTTCTGGACCCCGAACAGCAGCCCGTCCCGCCGCTGTCGCAATTCGCGCAATTGCTGAGCGTGCTGCATCAGGCGCATCGCCACGCCAGCGCGCCGCCCTTGCTGCGTCGCCTCGTCCAGCAGGACCGCGCGGACCGCGACATTGCCGCCCTGGCGCAGATCTCGGCAGCGCGCGCCGGGTGCTGGCCCGAGGCTGCGGCCGTCACACAGCTTGCGCTGCGCGACAGCGACGATGCGCTGTTGGGCGCCCTGATGAGCTGGAGCCTGACCAAGATCGAGGCGCATCGCGGCGATGCCCGCGAAGTGCTGGGCCTTGACCGCGAGACCGACGACGACACGCTGAACGCGACCATCCTTGCGCTTTGCGACGCGGTCGAGCCACCCGAGGGCGTGATGGCCACCGCCATCGCCTATCTGCGCCACGATCTGGGCGCGGGGCCTTATCCGCTGCAGATCGGCTGACACGGGAAAGGGGCGCGGCAAGCGCGCCCCTTTCTTCTTGGGCCGGGTTCGGGGGGGCTGGCGTCAGACGACGACGCCTGCGCCCTGATCGGCGGGTCCGGCCACGGCGCGGAAGGCCGCGAAAAGCTCTCGCCCCACGCCTTCGGCGCTGTGGCTGGCATCGTGGATCGCGGGTTCGCGCGCGTCGAAATCGGGTTCCAGGCAGTCCAGCGTCCCCGCCACCGCGTCCAGCCGCACCAGATCACCGTCGCGCAGCCGCGCCAGCGGACCGCCGCCCGCTGCCTCGGGGGCGACATGGATCGCGGCGGGAACCTTGCCCGAAGCGCCCGACATCCGCCCATCCGTCACCAGCGCGACCTTGAGGCCGCGATCCTGCAGCACCGCCAGGGTGGGCGTCAGCGAATGCAGTTCCGGCATCCCGTTCGCGCGCGGTCCCTGGAAGCGGACGACGACGATGGTGTCCTCGGTGAATTCGCCGGACTTGAAGGCGGTCTTGACCGATTCCTGATCCTCGAAGACGCGGGCGCGGGCTTCGATGATGTGGCGCTCGGGGGCGACGGCGCTGATCTTGATGACGCCCCGGCCCAGATTGCCGGCAAGCTGCTTCAGCCCGCCTGTGCGCGCAAAGGGGTCGCTGATCGGGCGCACGATGCGGTCGTTCAGGCTTTCGCGGGCGCCTTCCTCCCACCGGATGCCGGTCCCGTCCAGCTTGGGTTCGGCGATATAGCCGTCAAGGCCGGTGCCGTTCACCGTCTTGACGTCGGCATGCAAGAGCCCGCCCTCCAGCAATTGCCGGATCATGAAGCCAAGCCCGCCCGCCGCGTGGAAATGGTTCACATCGGCCAGACCGTTGGGATAGACGCGTGCCAGCAGCGGCACGGCCTCGGAGAGGTCGTTGAAATCCTCGATGTCGAGGATCACGCCCGAGGCCCGCGCCATCGCGGGCAGGTGCAGCACGAGGTTGGTCGAGCCACCCGTGGCCATCAGCCCGACGATCCCGTTGATGAAGGCGCGTTCGTCCAGAACCTCGCCCGCGGGCAGGTATTCGTTGCCCAGATTGGTCAGCTGCGCGGCACGCTGCACGGCGGCGACGGTCAGCGCCTCGCGCAGCGGCGTGCCGGGATTGACGAAGCTGGAGCCGGGCAGATGCAGGCCCATGAACTCCATCAGCATCTGGTTGGTGTTCGCGGTGCCGTAGAAGGTGCATGTGCCCGCGCTGTGATAGCTGGCCATCTCGGCGGCCATCAGCGCTTCGCGCCCGACCTCGCCTGTGGCGAATTGCTGGCGGACCTTGGCCTTTTCGTCATTGGGCAGGCCCGAGGGCATGGGGCCTGCCGGGATGAACACCGCCGGGATATGGCCAAACGTGCCCGCCGCGATGATCAGCCCCGGCACGATCTTGTCGCAGACCCCCAGATAGAGCGCCGCGTCAAAGCAGTCATGCGACAGCGCGACCCCCGCCGCCAGCGCGATCACGTCGCGCGAAAAGAGCGACAGCTCCATCCCCGGGCGCCCTTGGGTGACACCGTCGCACATGGCCGGGACGCCGCCCGCGACCTGCACCGTGGCGCCCGCCTCGCGGCCCGCGCGGCGGATGATGTCGGGATAGCGCTCATAGGGCTGGTGGGCCGAGAGCATGTCGTTATAGGCGGTCACGATCCCGATATTGGGTTTGCGCGAGGTCGCCAGATCGGCCTTGTCCTCCATCGCGGCATAGGCATGGGCCTGGTTGCCGCAGGACAGGTGCGCGCGGGCGGGTCCTTCCTGTGCGGCGCGCGCGATCTTGGCCAGATAGGCGCTGCGCGCCTTGTGCGAGCGTTCGCGGATGCGGTCGGTCACCCGGTCGAGCGTGGCGTGAAGGGTCATCTGGGGCTCCTCTGGCTATGAGGGGTATATACAGCGTTAGCGGTAACGGTTCAACCGGGCGCGCGTGATTTCGGGCGGGCAGGGGGCGCTGCCCCCGTCGCCTGCGGCGACTCCCCCGGGATATTTGGGTGAAGAAGAAGCGGGGGTGCCTCTGTGGCTTGTTTGCCGCTGCGGCGCGTGTCAGATCGGCGGCGAAAGGAATCCTGCCATGTCCGACCTGCCTGTCATCCGCCTGCGTCCGAAATCGAAGCCCCAGGCGATCCGCCACGGCTTTCCCTGGGTCTATGCCGATGAGGCGGTGCTGGACCGGCGCACGCGCGGCGTCGCGCCCGGTGCGCTGGCCGTGCTGGAGGATGCCGAACGGCGGCCTTTGGGCTTGGTGACGGTCAATCCGAATTCGAAGATCGTCGCGCGGGTCATGGATGCCGATCCCGAGGCGCGCATCGACGCGGCCTGGCTGGAGGCGCGGCTGGCCCGCGCACTGGCGCTGCGCGAGCGGCTGCATGACGCGCCCTTCTACCGGTTGGTTCATGCCGAGGCTGACGGGTTGCCCGGTCTGGTCATCGACCGGTTCGGCGATCATGCCGTGATCCAGCCCAATGCCGCCTGGGCGGACGGCATGGCGGGGGCGATCGCGGATGCGCTGGTCAACGTCACAGGCGTCACGGGGGTGATTCTGAACGGGCAGGGTCGCGCGCGCGGGCTTGAGGGTCTGGGTGAGCGGATGGAGGTTCTGCGCGGCACCGCCCCCGAGCGGCCTGTTCCGGTGACGATGAACGGCGCCGTCTACATGGCCGATCTGATGGGCGGGCAGAAGACGGGGCTGTTCTATGACCAGCGGCCGAACCATGCCTTTGCACAGCGGCTGGCCGGGGGCGGCGCGGTTCTGGACGTGTTCAGCCATGTCGGCGGCTTTGGGCTGGCGATGCTGGCGGGGGGCGCCTCCAGCGCGCTTTGCGTCGATGGCAGCGCGCCTGCGCTGGAGCTGGCGCAGCAGGGCGCGCAGGCGATGGGCGCGGGCGACCGGCTGGAGGTCATGCGCGCCGATGCCTTTTACGCGCTTGAGGCGCTGGCCGCCGAAGGCCGCCGGTTCGAGGTGGTGATCTGCGATCCGCCCGCCTTTGCGCCCTCGAAACCCGCATTGGAGGCGGGCCTTCGCGCCTATGAGCGGGTGGCGAAGCTGGCCGCGCCTCTGGTCGCGCCGGGGGGCTATCTGGGCCTGTGCAGTTGCAGCCATGCCGCCGACCTGACCGCGTTCCGCAATGTCAGCGCGCGCGGCATCGGGCGGGGCGGGAGGCGCGGGGTGCTGATCCATACCGGGCAGGCCGGGCCGGATCATCCGACCCTGCCGCAGCTTGCCGAGACCGGCTATCTCAAGGCCCTGTTCTTCCGGCTGGATTGATGCGCGCCCTGCTGGACGCCAACGTGCTTTATCCCACGATCCTGCGCGAGATCCTGTCGGATCTGGCGGGGGCCGGGCTGTTCCGGCCTTTGTGGTCGCCGCGCATCCTTGAGGAATGGCGCCATGCGGCGGCACGGCTTGGCGAAGATGCCGCTACCGTGGCCGGGGCCGAGATTGCGCTTTTGCGGCTGCGCTTTCCCGACGCTGAATGCGACGATCAGGGCTGTGCGGCGATCGATCTGGACCTGCCCGACCCGGCCGACCGTCACGTGCTGGAGGCCGCTCTGGCGGGTGGCGCCGATCTGGTCGTGACCGCAAATCTGCGCGATTTCCCGCCCCGGATCATGGCGGGGCTGGGGCTGCGGGCCATCCATCCCGACGCCTTCCTGCTGGACCTGCACCGCGCCCATCCCGCCGCCGTCCGCGCCGCGCTGGAGGCCGCGCGGGCCAAGGCCTCTGCCCTTGGGGGCGGCATGGACATGGCCGAAATGCTCAAACGCTGCCGCCTGCCGCGGCTGGCACGTGCCGTGAAGGTTGAACCCGGTTGCTGTTAACGCTAACAACGGATAAGGCGAAGCCGATCCACAAGGAGGACAGCATGGTCTCGCGCGTCATTCCGGTCGATGATTTCGATCTGGTGATCTTTGGTGCCACGGGCGATCTGGCCCATCGCAAGATCCTGCCGGGCCTGTTCCGGCGCTTCAAGGCCGGGCAGATCCCGGCGACCAGCCGCATCATCGGTGCTGCACGCACCCCCCAGGACGACAGGGCCTTTCAGGCCGAGGCCGAGGGCGCGATCCGTGAATTCGGGGGCGCCGCCGAGGGCGATCCGCAGCTGGCCGAGTTCCTGTCGCTGCTGGGCTATGTCGCCATCGACGCGCGCGGCGAGGGTGGCTGGCAGGAGCTGAAGGCCCGGATGCGCCCCGGCGCGGTTCACGCCTTCTATTTCTCGGTCGCGCCTGCCCTGTTCGGCGACATCGCGGAACGGCTGGCCGGACACGGCATCGCCGATGATGACAGCCGCATCGTGGTCGAAAAGCCCTTTGGCCGCGATCTGGCCAGCGCAAAGGCGCTGAACGCCACGCTCGCGCAGCATTTCCACGAACACCAGATCTATCGGATCGACCATTATCTGGGCAAGGAAACCGTCCAGAACCTGATGGCGGTGCGCTTTGCCAATGTCCTGTTCGAGCCGCTCTGGAACGCGCAGTTCATCGACCATGTCCAGATCACGGTGGCCGAAACCGTCGGCGTGGCGGGCCGGGGCAGCTATTACGACAAGTCCGGCGCAATCCGCGACATGGTCCAGAACCACATGATGCAGCTGCTTTGCCTCATCGCGATGGAGCCGCCCTACCACTTCGACCCCGATGCCGTGCGCGACGAGAAGCTCAAGGTGATCCGCGCGCTGGAGGCCGTCCCGCCCGAGGATATCGTGCGCGGCCAGTATCGCGACGATGGCGACGATTACCTGATCCATGCCGAGGATCCGGATTCGCGCACGGAAAGCTATGTGGCGATGAAGGTGCGTATCTCGAACTGGCGCTGGCAGGGCACGCCCTTCTATCTGCGCACCGGCAAGAAGTTGCGCGCGCGGACCAGCGAGATCGCGATCACCTTCAAGGAGCCGCCGCATTCGATCTTTGACGATAGCGGCCAGCCCAAGGCCAACGAGCTTGTCATCCGCCTGCAACCGAACGAGGGCATGAACCTCAAGGTGATGATCAAGGAGCCGGGGCCGGGGGGGATGCGCCTTGTGCAGGTGCCGCTGGACATGTCCTTTGCCGATGCGCTTGGCGCCGATGGTGCGGACATGCCCGATGCCTATGAGCGGCTGATCATGGATGTGATCCGCGGCAACCAGACCCTGTTCATGCGCGGCGACGAGGTCGAGGCCGCCTGGGCCTGGACCGATCCCATCATCAACGCATGGGAGGACAGCAAGCGCCGTCCCGAACCCTATGACCCCGGATCCTCGGGCCCCGAGGAAGCGTTGCGCCTGATGCACCGCGACAATCGCCGCTGGAGGGAGATCAGGTCATGAGCATGGAATTCCGGGACTATCCCGACCGCGAGATGCTGGCTCTGTCGCTGGCCGACCGCATCGCCTCGCAACTGGCGCAGCATCTTCGCAGCAACGAACGCGCCACGCTCTGCGTGCCGGGCGGCACCTCGCCCGCGCCCGTTTTCGAGACGCTGTCGGGCGCCGATCTGGACTGGGGCCGCGTGACCGTGGTTCTGGGCGATGAACGGTGGGTGGATGGCGATCACAAGCGGTCGAATTCGCGCCTGCTGCGGCGGCACCTGCTGAAGGACAAGGCGGCTGCGGCGGAATATATCGACCTCTATACCGGCGATGCCTCGCCCGATCTGGCGACCGATGCACTGGCCGCGCGGCTGGCGCCGCATCTGCCGCTGACGGTGGCTCTGCTGGGCATGGGCAACGACATGCACACAGCCAGCCTGTTCCCCGGCGCCGACCATCTGGAGGCCGCGATGGCCCCGGACGCGGCCCCGGTCATGGCGATCCGCGCCGAGGGCGCCGAAGAACCGCGCATCACCCTGACACGCCCGGTTCTGGCCGATGCGCTGAACATCCATGTCCTGATCATGGGGCCGGAAAAGCGCGAGGCGCTGGACCGGGCGCAGAAGCTGGATCCGATCAAGGCGCCGATCCGCGCCTTTCTCGACCAAGCCACCGTTCATTGGGCCGAATGAGGACCGCCATGTCTGATCTCTGGAATCGTCTGCAATCCTATCGTCAGGCGCAGGGCGATGCGCGGATCGAGGCGCTGTTCGCCACCGACCCCGCCCGCGCCGAGGCATTCTCGGCCAGCGCGGACGGGCTGATCCTCGATTACTCCAAGACCATGATCGACGCGGGCGCGCGCGATCTGCTGCTGGACCTTGCGCGCGACGCGGCGGTCGAGACCCGGCGCGAGGCGATGTTCTCGGGCGAGAAGATCAACGAGACCGAGAGCCGCGCCGTCCTGCATACCGCGCTGCGCAACCTGTCGGGCAGCGTGGTCGTGGACGGCCAGGACGTGATGCCCGAGGTCCGCGCGACCCATGCCCGCATGTCCGACTTCGCCGCGCGGGTCCGTGACGGGCGCGTGGCCGGGCAGGGCGGGCGGATCACCGATGTCGTCAATATCGGCATCGGCGGCTCGGATCTGGGTCCGGCCATGGCGGCGCTGGCGCTGGCGCCGTGGCATGACGGGCCGCGCACGCATTTCGTCAGCAACGTGGACGGCGCCGACATCGCCGACACGCTGAAGGGCCTTGATCCGGCCACCACTCTGGTGATCGTCGCGTCCAAGACCTTCACCACGATCGAGACGATGACCAACGCAAGGACCGCGCGCGACTGGATGGCGGCGTCGGTCTCGGACCCCGGCGCGCAATTCGTGGCGCTGTCCTCGGCCACGGCCAAGGCCGCCGAATTCGGCATCGCGGCCGATCGGGTCTTTGGCTTCGAGGATTGGGTTGGCGGGCGCTATTCCATGTGGGGGCCGATCGGGCTGTCGCTGATGCTGGCCGTGGGGCCCGCGCGGTTCGACGAATTCCTGGCGGGCGGGGCCGCGATGGACGCTCATTTCCGTACAGCGCCCTTGGACGCGAACCTGCCGGTGCTGCTGGCTCTGACGGGGATATGGCATCACCAGATCTGCGGCTATCCGACCCGCGCCGTGCTGCCCTATGACAACCGCCTGATGCGGCTGCCGGCCTATCTGCAACAGCTCGAGATGGAATCGAACGGCAAGCGCGTAGCGATGGATGGCAGCGATTTGCAGATCGTCTCGGGGCCCGTCGTCTGGGGTGAGCCGGGGACGAATGGTCAGCACGCTTTCTATCAGCTTATCCATCAGGGCACGACACCTGTGCCCTGCGAGTTCATCCTGGCCGCGCGCGGGCACGAGCCCGACCTGGCGCATCACCACATCCTGCTGGCCGCGAATTGTCTTGCGCAGTCCGAGGCGCTGATGCGCGGGCGCAGCCTTGACGAGGCGCGGGCGCTGATGGCCGCCAAGGGGCTGGAGGGCACTGAGCTGGAACGGCAGGCCCGCCACCGGGTCTTTCCGGGCAACCGCCCGTCGACCACTTTGCTGATCGAGCAACTGACGCCCTTTGCGCTTGGGCAGATCGTGGCGCTGTATGAGCATCGCGTCTTTGTCGAGGGCGTGATCCTGGGGATCAACAGCTACGACCAATGGGGCGTGGAACTGGGCAAGGAACTGGCGCTGAAGGTCGAGCCCTTGCTGAAGGGCGAGGGCGGGGCCGGGCATGACGGCTCGACCGAGCGGCTGGCGGGGCTGATCCGGCAGATGCGCGGCTGAGGCACCCGGAAGCGGGCCGGGCAGGGGGGCGCTGCCCCCCGTCCTGCGGACTCCCCCCGGGATATTTGGCCCAAGGCAAAGGCCGGGTGGCTTTTCCTTTCTGCGCGGGCGGGCTAGGGTCCGGGCGCTAGCGAAAGGACTGATGATGGCGTTCTTCTCGAAGCTGCGAGAGCGGCTGACGCGATCCTCCTCGAAGATCGGGGCGGGGCTTGACGAGATCGTGGGCGAGGCAGAGGCGCCTGCCGCCCCTGCGCCTGCGGGTCTGGTGGGGCGGTTGTTCGGGCGTAGCGAAAGCGAAGCGGAGCCGCGCCGGGTGCTGGACGACGCGATGCTTGAGGAACTGGAGGACATGCTGGTCCAGGCCGATCTGGGGGTCGAGACCGCGCTGCGCGTCACCGCCAACATCGCCGAGGGGCGGATGGGGCGGCGGTTGTCCTCGACCGAGTTGCGCGGGCTTCTGGCCGACGAGATCGCGCGGATCATGGCGCCTGTGGCGCGTCCCTTGCCGATCTATGCCAAGCGTCCGCAGGTCGTGCTGGTCGTGGGCGTGAACGGCGCGGGCAAGACCACGACCATCGGCAAGCTGGCAAGCCAGTTCCGGGCCGCGGGCAAGTCGGTCGTGATCGCGGCGGGCGACACATTCCGGGCGGCTGCGGTCGAGCAGTTGCAGGTCTGGGGGCGGCGCGCGGGCGTTCCCGTGATGGTCGCGCCGCAGGGCAGCGATCCGGCGAGCCTGGCCTTTGACGCCATGGTCCGGGCCGAGGCCGAGGGTGCCGATCTGTTGATGATCGACACCGCCGGGCGGTTGCAGAACCGCCAGGATCTGATGGAGGAACTGGCCAAGATCGTCCGGGTGATCCGCAAGAAGGATCCCGAGGCGCCGCACAACACCTTGCTGGTTCTGGACGCGACGACGGGTCAGAACGCGTTGAACCAGGTCGAGACCTTCCGCAAGCTGGCCGATGTGTCGGGGCTGGTCATGACCAAGCTGGACGGTACCGCGAAGGGCGGCGTTCTGGTGGCCTTGGCCGACCGGTTCGGTTTGCCGATCCATGCCATCGGGGTGGGTGAGCAGATCGACGATCTGGACGCGTTCGACGCCGAGGATTTCGCCCGCGCGCTGGTCGGGTTGGACCGTTAGGGCACCGTCTCGGCGGCGGGTTCGACCAGCGCGCGGGCCGGGTTGGCGATGTGACGCTGGACCAGCCGCCGCGTCGCATGGCCCGGCGGAACGAGGCGCGCGGGGATCGGCGCGGTGGCCAAGCCCGGGGCCAGATTGCGGATCGTCGCGGCCATTCCGGGGCCGAAGGCGCGCAAAGCCTGCGGGCCGGGCAGCAGGCTTTCGGTCCAGGCGTTTTCGGTCAGCAGGATCTGGTGAGGCTGCATCAGCAGGTGCCAATAGGTGACCGAGCCTGCGCCCTGATCCACCGTGATGCCCGGCAGACCCAGAAGATGGCGCGCGGGGGTCATGACCTCGGCCTTCCCGAACATCCGCCGCGCGATGCGCGAGCGTAGCAGGATCCGGTGCTGGGGTGATACCGCCAGCGGGCGCGCGGGTTGGCCGGGGCCGAGCGCGCCCGCCTCGATCCGGATCGGCCGGTGATGCGGGCACAGGTCCAGCGCGCGCGCATCCAGATGGCGGCTGCCCGACCAGAGCAGGCTCTGCCAGCCGTGATCCAGCGTCATCAGCTGCATGCCGGGGCGCAGCGCCTCGACCGGCAGGGCGCCGGTCCGGGTCAGGACCAACGTGCCTTTGGCCAGGCAGGGCGGCGGGTCGCCCGGGAGGGTCGTGGACAGGGGCGGCGCATAGGCCAGCGAATTCTCGACCCCGCCGATCTGGTAGACATCGACGTAGCGCATTGGCAGCGAGGGGTCGAAGCGCGGAAAGACCGCGACCCCGCCCGGATCCGTGACGGGCAGCGGAAAGACCAGCACGCTGTGGCGGTCGCCCAGTTCATCGCCCAGATCGTTCGGGGCAAAGAGCCGCGGCAGGATCATCGCAAAGCGGTTGCCGTGGCTGTCCTCCATGATCGAGCCGATGAAGTTGTTCATCTGCGTGCCGGCCGGCAGCGTGGTCGCGGTCGGGCCAAAGCCGATCGTGGCGGGCTGGGTCAGGGTCTGTCCGGTCTCGTCCGGGGTGTAGATGCTGTTCTCGAACCGGTCATCGTCATCCAGCAGATGCAGGGTCGAAACGACGGGCCCCTCTGGCGCGAAGAACTCGGTGCGCCCGAAAAAAGGCGCGAACATCTCCGGCGAACCGCTGCCGACATTGATCGTCTGACTGACCGTCAGAACGGTGATCTCGCGTTCCATCGCCTGCCCCTGCTGCTGCCGTCAGGCGGGTTTTCCCGTCCTGCGTGTGCTACGCAACGAGGGGTAGCGTCAACAGGTTAACGATTGGTTAACAGAGGTTAAGGAATCCTTGCCGCGTGGCGCCGAGGTGCCGCGCTCGCGGTAGGGCGTGCTGCCATATTGCGCCCGGTAGCATTTCGAGAAATGCGACGGGCTGGAAAAGCCCGAGGCCAGCGCGATCTCGATGATCGACATCTCGGTCTGCATCAGCAGGTTGCGGGCGCGGGCAAGGCGCGTCTCCATGTAGTAGCGCTTGGGGCTGCGGTTCAGATAGCGGCGGAACAGGCGCTCCAGCTGGCGGGTGGACATGCCCGCATCCTGCGCCAGTTCCGCGGGGCTGACCGGTTCCTCGAGATTGGCCTCCATCCGGGCGATGACCGCGGCCAGACGCGGATGGCGCACGCCGATGCGGGTGGGAATGGACAGGCGCTGGCGGTCCTGATCGGTGCGGATCGCGGTATGCAGCATCTGGTCGGCCAGTTCGGCGGCGATCTGGTCGCCGTGATCCTCGGCGATCAGGTGCAGCATCAGGTCGATGGAACTGGTCCCGCCCGCCGCGGTCAGGCGGTTGCCGTCCTGCACGAAGACCGACCGATAGAGATCGACGCGCGGAAAGGCCTCGGCGAAGCCGTCATGGTTCTCCCAGTGGATCGTCGCCTTGCGCCCGTCCAGCAGCCCGGCTTCGGCCAGGATCCAGGCCCCCGTGCAGACCGCCCCGATCGAGGCCCCGCCGCGCGCCTGACGGCGCAGCCAGGACAGGACCGGCCGCGTCGCCTCGCGCGCGATCTCGGTGCCGCCACAGACGATGACGACCTCGTCCCGGCCGGGCGTCGCCTCGCTTTCGAGGCCCGCGTCCAGCAGGACCCGAGTCCCGTTCGAGCAGGTGGCCACATCGCCCCCCGGACCGACCAGCCGCCATTCGAACAGCGCCTGCCCCGAGGCGCGATTGGCCAGGCGCAGAGGCTCGATCGCCGCCGTGAAGGGCAGCATGGTGAATCGATCCAGAAGCAGGAAGGTGAATCGGCGCGGTTTCTGCGATGGCATGAGGGCTGTCTTGGCTGCGGTTCCGCCCGCACAGAAACAGGCTTTCGGCGCCGCCACAAGGGCGGGCTTGGCGTCCTTGAGCAAAGCGGCCGCAAATGCAGCCAAGCCTTCCCACGGCGGCTGTTAGCGACTATACGGGCGGCATCGTTTTTCCCAAGGAGCATGGAAGATGACGCAGGAGCCCCGCAAACCCGCCGCCACCCAAAGCTGGGACAAGGCCGGCTGGCGCGCCTATCCGCGCGTCCAGATGCCCGATTATACCGATCCGGCCGCCCTCGCGGCGGTCGAGGATCAGCTGCGTCGTTACCCGCCGCTGGTCTTTGCCGGCGAGGCGCGTCGCCTCAAGGCGCAGCTTGCCGATGTCGCAGCCGGCCGCAGCTTCCTGCTGCAGGGCGGCGATTGCGCCGAAAGCTTCAGCGAATTCAGCGCCGATAACCTGCGCGACACGTTCAAGGTGCTGCTGCAAATGGCCGTCGTGCTGACCTGGGGCGCGCAGCTTCCGGTGGTCAAGGTCGGCCGCATGGCGGGCCAGTTCGCCAAGCCGCGCAGCGCCCCGACCGAGGTGATGGGCGGCGTGGAACTGCCCAGCTACCGCGGCGACATCATCAACGGCTTCGACTTCACCCCCGAGGCGCGCATCCCCGATCCGCAGCGGATGCTGGCGGCCTATACGCAGGCCGCGGCCTCGCTGAACCTTCTGCGCGCATTCTCGACCGGCGGTTTTGCGGACATGCAGCGCGTGCAAAGCTGGATCGCCGATTTCGTGGGCGGCCCCGAGGCCGCGAAATACCGCGACATCGCGGGCCGGATCAGCGATGCGATGGCCTTCATGCATGCGGCAGGCGTGAATTCGGACACCGCGCATCAGCTGTCCAAGGTCGATTTCTACACCAGCCACGAGGCGCTTCTGCTGGAATACGAAGAAGCTCTGGCGCGGATCGATTCGACCACCGGCCTGCCCGTTGCAGGCTCTGGCCACATGCTGTGGATCGGTGACCGCACCCGCCAGCCCGATGGCGCGCATGTCGAATTCTGCCGCGGCGTGCAGAACCCGATCGGCCTGAAATGCGGCCCGACCACCACGGCGGATGACCTCAAGGTGCTGATGGCCAAGCTGAACCCCGAGAACGAGGCCGGCCGCCTGACCCTGATCGCCCGCTTCGGGGCGGGCAAGGTCGGCGACCACCTGCCGCGCCTGATCGAGGCCGTCCGGGCCGAGGGCGCGAATGTCGTCTGGTCCTGCGACCCGATGCACGGCAACGTCATCAAGTCCTCGACCGGCTACAAGACGCGCGCCTTCGATTCGATCCTGCGCGAGGTTCGGGAATTCTTCGCGATCCACAAGGCCGAGGGCACGATCCCCGGCGGCGTGCATTTCGAGATGACCGGCAAGGACGTGACCGAATGCACGGGCGGCGTGCGCGCCGTGACGGACGAGGATCTGTCGGACCGTTACCACACCGCCTGCGATCCGCGCCTGAATGCCAGCCAGTCGCTGGAACTGGCCTTCCTGGTGGCCGAGGAACTGCGCGCCCGCCGCGAAGAGGCCGCCCCCCTGCGCGAGGTCGCGCGGGCCTGATCGCCTGCCGCATGAATAGAAAGGCCCCGCCTTGGCGGGGCCTTTTCATGTGCGCCGCCTTATTTCCAGCGGCGATGCACCCAGAACCACTGATCCATATGCTGGCGCACCAGAACCTCGAGATCATCGTTCAGCGCCTGCATCATCTCGGCCGGGCTGCCCTTGGCGACCGGGGCGCCCACATGGACGCGAAAGCGCAGCCCGTCGGGCAGGCGTATCCCCGCGATGGGCACCAGAACCGCGTCATAGCGCAAAGCCAGTTCGGCGGGCGTCAGAACGGTGCGCGTCGGCAGGTCGAAAAAGCGCAGCTCGGTCCCGTCATGGTCGAACTGGTCGAACCCCAAAGCCAGCCAGCCGCCCCCCTTGAGAAAGCGCAGCATCGCCGCCAGCCCGGCACGGCCGCGCGGGAAAAGCGGCTCGGCGATGGCGGTGATGGCGGGGACGTAATGGCGGTTGAAGGCCTGATTGTTCATCGGCCGGTAAAGCGCGCCGACCGGCCAGCCGCGCCCGGCAAGCGCCGCGCGCATCGCGTCGTAATTGCCGAAATGCGCGCAGGCCAGGATCACGGGGCGGCCTTGGGCAAAGGCGTCCTCCAGCACGGGCAGGCCCGGACCCTCCAGCGGGTCGGCGGCATGGATGCGGGCGGTGAATTCCTCGCCCGAATAGATCTCGGCCAGGGACCGGCCGGCATTGTCGGGAACCGCACGCAGAAGGGCCGCGATCTCGGCTTCGGACAGGTCGGGTCGCGCCATCGCCAGATTGGCCCGGATGCGCCGCCGCCAGCCCGCCACCGGCGCCAGCAGACGTGAAAAGATCCAGCCCATCGCCCGGATGCGCCGTTCATAGGGCAGCAGGCGCACCGCGCCCATCAGCGCCAGAAAGGCCGCGTTGCCCAGGCGGTCGGCAAGGCCGGGGCGGTCCTCGCTCATCCGGCCCTCCGCGCGGCGCGGGCGGCCTGCGCCTCGCGCGACCAGACGTAAAGCCCTGCCAGAACGATCACCGTCGCCCCCGTCACCGTCCAGATATCGGGAAGCTGGCCAAAGAACAGCCAGCCCCACAGCCCCGCCCAGACCAGCCCGGTATAGCCAAAGGGCGCCAGCGCCCCGGCCTCGGCCTGCGAGAAGGCGCGCACCAGAAGATACTGGCTGACCGTGCCAAGGATCGCAAGCAACCCGAATGCCCAGAGGTCCGAGGCCGCGACCGGCTGCCAGACGAAGGGCAGGGCAAGGCTGGTCAGCGCCGTTCCCACCACAGCCGACCACAGGACCGAGGTGACGACGCTGTCCGCCCTGACCATCCGCGTCAGCAGCGCTCCCGCCGCGAAGGTGAAGGCCCCGGCCAGCGGCAGCAACGCGGCGGGCTGAAAGACGCCCAGACCGGGCCGGATGATCAGCATGGCCCCGAACAGCGCGACGACGATCCCCGCGACCCGGCGCGGCCCGATGCGTTCACCCAGAAACAGCGCCGCGCCAAGCGTGATCAGGACCGGGTTCAGGTCCATGATCGCCGTCGCCTCGGCCAGCCCGATATAGGCCAGCGAGCTAAAGAACAGCCCGACCGAGCCCAGCTGCATCAGAGCGCGCGCGAATTGCAGGCCGGGCTGGCGCGTGCGCATCAGGCGGGGCAGGTGGCGGTGAAAGATCAGGGCAAAGATCAGCAGGTTGCCCATGAAGCGCGCCCAGATCACCTGACCCACCGGATAGGTCTGGGTCAGGTGCTTGGCGGTCGCATCCATCAGCGTGAAGCCCAGGATCGCGGCCAGAAGCAGCCCGATCCCCGCCGACTGGCCCGAGAAACGGCCCATGGGCGGGGCCATGTCGATGGCAGGCCGGGGCGCGGTCATCAGCGGGCGCGGCCCGTGGCCCTCTGATCGTCAAGAGGGCCACGGTTTGCGTCGTTCATCATCAGGCTGTCGGGCTTGCGCCTCACAGAAGCGCCTTCGCGCGGGCCGCGACATCCTCGGCGGTGATGCCGAAATGCTTGTAGAGCGCGGGCGCCGGACCCGATGCACCAAAGCCCGTCATGCCGACAAAGGCCGATTTCGCCTCGGACCCGCCAAGGCCCAGCAGCAGCCGGTCCCAGGGCAGGCCGATCGCGGCCTCGACCGCGATGCGCACGGTGCCTGCGGGCAGGACGCTGGCGCGGTAGGCCTCGTCCTGCGCCAGGAACAACTCGATCGAGGGGACCGAGACGACGCGGGTGGCGATGCCTTCGGCCTCCAGCGTGTCGCGCGCGGCGACGGCGATCTCGACCTCGGACCCCGATGCCATCAGCACGACCTGCGGCGCCGAGGACCCCTCGCGCAGCACATAGCCGCCCTTGGCCGACAGGTTCTCGGCGATCTCTTCGCGCAGGGTCGGCAGGTTCTGCCGCGACAGCGCCAGGACCGAGGGGCGGTTCGTCTGCGACAGCGCGATTTCCCAGGCCTCGGCGGTCTCGATCTGGTCGCAGGGGCGCAGGGTCAGCGTGTTCGGCGTGGCGCGGCAGATCGCCAGATGCTCGACCGGCTGGTGGGTCGGGCCGTCCTCGCCCAGGCCGATGCTGTCATGGGTCATCACATAGACGACCGGCAGGCCCATCAGCGCCGACAGGCGCATCGCGCCGCGCGCGTAATCGGTAAAGGTCAGGAACGTGCCGCCATAGGGGCGGAAGCCGCCATGCAGCCAGATGCCGTTCATCGCGGCGGCCATGCCGTGTTCGCGGATGCCGTAATGGATGTAGCGTCCCAGACGGTTTTCCGGGCTGAACACGCCCTGACCGCCGGTCTTGGTGTTGTTCGAACCCGTCAGGTCGGCCGAGCCGCCGAAATTCTCGGGCATCTCGGCGTTCAGGACCTCCAGCACGTTCTCGCTGGCCTTGCGGGTGGCGACCTTGGGTTTGCCGTCCAGCGTCTGCTCTTTGAAGGCGGCGATGGTCGGCGCAAGGCGCGGGTTCGGATCGGTGCTGATGCGGGCGGCGAAACCGTCGCGCTTGGCGGCGTCCAGCGCATCGACGCGGGCCTGCCACGCGGCGCGCGCCTCGGCGCCCCGTGCGCCGATCTGGCGCCATTGGTCCATGATCTCGGTCGGGATCTCGAAGGCGCCGGCGGTCCAGCCATAGACCTCGCGGGTGGCCGCGATCTCGGCCGCGCCGAGGGGCGAGCCATGCGCCTTGCTGCTGTCGGCCTTGGCGGGCGAGCCGAAGCCGATCACGGTCTTGCAATCGACCAGAACCGGGCGGCCGTCATCCTGCGCGGCCTCGCGCAGCGCGCGGTCGATATCGGCGGCGTCGTGGCCGTCGCAGGACAGGACCCGCCAGCCCGAGGCGGCAAAGCGCGCGCGCTGGTCGGTCCGGTCCGACAGGCTGACGCGGCCGTCGATGGTGATGTCGTTGTTGTCCCACAGCACGATCAGGCGGCCCAGCTTCTGGTGACCGGCCAGACCGATGGCCTCCTGGCTGATGCCCTCCATCAGGCAGCCATCGCCCGCGATGACCCAGGTGCGGTGGTCGCAGAGGTCGGCGCCGAATTCAGCGCGCATCGCTTCCTCGGCCATGGCGAAGCCCACGGCGGTGGCGATGCCCTGACCCAGAGGGCCGGTCGTCGTCTCGACGCCCTCGACATGGCCGTATTCGGGATGGCCCGCGGTGATCGCGTCGATCTGGCGGAAGTTCCGGATCTGATCCAGCGTCATCTGCTGATAGCCCGTCAGGTGCAGCAGCGAATAGATCAGCATCGAGCCGTGGCCCGCCGACAGGATGAAACGGTCGCGGTCGAACCAATGCGGCGCCGAGGCGTCGAATTTCAGGTGGTTGCGGAACAGCACCGTCGCCACGTCGGCCATGCCCATCGGCATGCCCGGATGGCCGGAATTGGCGGCCTCGACCGCGTCCATCGACAGCACGCGGATGGCCGCGGCGAGGTTCCAGTGGTCGGGATTGGCAGAGCGGCGGGCGGCGATGTCCATGACGGGTCCCTTGCGGCAAGAAGCTTCCGGCACCTGTTAGGTTGGATGAGGCCCGGTTGCAAGCCGGGCGTCAGCTTTCCCCCGCCCGCGCCGCTGCCAGAGGCCTGATCTTCAGGCGCGTGATCCGGTTCTCGCGCCGCGTCACTACCTCGAACCGGTAGCCGTGGAAACTGAAGACCTGACCCTGATCGGGGATCGACTGCGCCATGTGGATGACCAGCCCTGCGACGGTGTTCGCCTCGTCGTCGGGCAGGCTCCAGTCCAGCTGGCGGTTCAGGTCGCGGATCGTCATGCCGCCCTCGACCAGATAATCGCCCTGGGGGCTGGGCTTCAGCGTCTGGTCGGCCTCGGTATCGTGTTCGTCGGTGATCTCGCCCACGATTTCCTCGATGATGTCCTCCAGCGTCACCAGACCGCGCAGGCTGCCATATTCATCGACGACCAGCGCGAAATGCGTGCGCCGCTTGAGGAATTCGCGCATCTGTTCGTCAAGTGCGGTCGTCTCGGGGACGAAATAGGGCGGCATGGCCACCGCCATCAGGTCAAGGCGCCGGTCGGCCATCGGGTCGCGCTGGTCGCGCACCGAGCGGTTGACCGCGCGCAGCAGATCCTTGGCATGGACCACGCCCACGACGTTCTCGCGCTCGTCCTTGTAGACGGGCAGGCGGGTATGGGGGCTGGACAGCACCGCCTCAAGGATGCGTTCGGGGGCCATGTCGGCGTCGATCATCTGGATCTCGGACCGGTGGCGCATGATCTCCTCGACGGTGCGGTTGCCCAGATCCAGCGCGCCCAGCAGGCGGTCGCGATCCTCCTTGTGGACGGCACCCGAAGCATGGCCGATGGACAGGGCGCCCGCGATCTCTTCCTCGATCGAGAACATATGCGCGCCCGCATCGGTCTTGAGGCCGAATAGCGCCAGGATGCCGCGCACGATCACACGCACAACCGCGACGACCGGGGACAGGATGATCGTGACCAGCCGGATCGGACGCGCCACAAGGCTTGCGACCTTTTCGGGGGCCGAGATGGCATAGGTCTTGGGCATCACCTCGGCGAAGATCAGGACCAGCACCGTCATCACCAGCGTCGCCATCGCCACGCCGCTGCTGCCCAGAACCCGCGTCAGAAGCGCGGTGGCAAGGCTGGCGGACAGGATGTTGACCACGTTGTTGCCCAGAAGGATCGCGCCGATCAGCTTTTCGCTGTCCTCGGTCACGCGCAGCGCGGCCTGTGCGCCCGTCTCGCCCTTGTCGGCGCGGGCCTGCAACTTGGACCGGCTAGAGGCCGTCAGCGCCGTTTCCGAGCCCGAAAAGAAGGCCGAGACCGCCAGAAGGCAGGCAATCGCGCCGCAAGTCAGCCAGAAGACGCTGTCGATACTACTTGAGGGATCGTCCATTGTGATTTGATAAACCTATGTTTTATCGTTTGGTTGGGTGGCCAGTGGGTGGTGGTTCAGAACCAGTTCCCGCATTCTTGCACTGACCACATGGGTGTAGATTTCCGTCGTTCCCAGATCGGCATGGCCCAGAAGCGTCTGGATCACCCGCAGATCGGCCCCGCCCTCCAGCAGATGGGTGGCAAAGGCGTGGCGGATGACATGGGGCGTGACGCGCGCGGGGTCCAGACCCGCCACCACCGAGACGCGTTCCAGCAGCCGCGAGATCGCCTGCCGGGGCAGGTGGCCTGCCTTGCCGGGGGCGGGAAACAGCCAGCGGCCGCCGCGCCCCGCGACCAGCTTCGCAAGGGGGCTGCCATCGGGCGGGTTGTCGCGATGGACAAGCCAGGCGGTCAGCGCGCGCCGTGCCGGGCCGGTCAGGGGGACCAGCCGCTCGCGCCCGCCCTTGCCACGGATCAGCAGCAGTTCGGGATCGCCCCGGCAGCCCGCGACGGGCAGTTCGACCAGTTCGCTGACCCGCATACCCGTCGAATAGAGCAGCTCGACCAGACAGGCCGAGCGCGCGCGGTCGGCCTCGGTCCTGCCGATTGTGGGGGCGGTTTCCAGCAGGCGCGCGATCTCGGGCTGGGACAGGCTGCGGGGCAGGCGGTGCGTGCGGCCCGGCCCGCTGATGCGGATGGCGGGATCGTCGGGTCGCCAGCCCTCTTCCAGCGCGAAACGGGTGAATTGCCGGATCGAGGACAGCCGCCGCGCCCGCGTCGCGCGCGACAGGCCCTGCGCCTCGCAAAAGGCCAGGTAATCCTCGACCCGCTCGCGTGTCAGATCGGCCAGGCTCAGCGACTGGCGCGCCAGCCAGCCCGACAGGTCGTTCAGGTCGCGTCCATAGGCCAGCAGCGTGTTGCGCGCGGCCCCGGCCTCGGCGGCCTGCGCGTCCAGAAAGGCGGATATGGCGGCGCCGTCGCGGCTCATGGCGTGCCTGCCATCCGGGGCAGCAAGGTGATCTGATCTTCGGCGCGACGCGCATCCTCGGTCAGGCCAAGCGTGCGCAGCATGGCGATGCCGCGCCCGGCCCGCGCCAGATCGCCCTCGATCGCGGCGTCGATATCGGCCATGGCCAGCAGCAACGCCGCGCCGCGCGCGGTCTGCGGGGCTTCGGGCGCCTCGGCGACCAGTTCGGGGGCGGGTTGCGGCGCCTCGGTCCCGGTCAGGCCGCGCCATTGGCGCAAGAGGGTGATGATCTCGGCGGTCCGCGCGTCGCCGGGGTAATGGTCGGGCAGATCGGCACCCACCATCGTGGCCAGCAGGTCCGCCATGCCGACGGCGGCGAATTCGTCGAAGGCGCGGGGCAGGGCCTGCGCCAGCTCGCCCGATTGCAGCGCGGCCTCCAGCGTCCGCATCGCGCTGGCGCGTTCCCAGACCCCGCCCGAGGCCGCGGGACGCTGTTCGCCATAGATCGCGCGCAGCTGCAACGGCCCAAGCGCACCAGACCGCGCCAGCCGCTCGGCGGCCTCCAGCCGGGCCTTGAAGCCGCTGTTCAGCCGCAGGTCGCTATGGGCAAAGGCGACGGGCAGGGTGATCGTGGGCAGGGGCTGGCCGATCGCCTCGTGGATGCGGAATTCCAGCGGCGTCATCCGCTCGGCCGGGTCCAGCGTCTCGTCGCCATCGACGAAGGCATCGTCGAGAAAATGCGTCAGCATGATCGCCTGACGCTCGTCGATCAGGCCGAGGCTTTCGGCGCCATGCAGGCTGATCGCGGCGGCCGCCCAGTCGCCGGTCTGCGCCAGACAGAAAATGCGCGCCGGAAAGCTGGGTGCGATGCCGGGGGTGTTGTTCATGATCCGGCAGGCGCGGTGTTCGTCACCTTCAAGCAGCGCGATGTCGAACAGGCGGCGGAAGATCTCGGGATCGCCGGGACCGGCGGCCAGCAGCAGGGATTGCGCCTCGTCCAGCGCGCCCATGTCCAGCAGGCGGTCCACCCGCGCCATGAACAGCCGCCCCTGCGGATCGGGCGCGCCGTCGATCTGGGGCGGGGCAAGCTGCGCGGTCAGAACGCGCCGCATCAGCGCCTGCATGGATTGCAGCCGGGCCGGAGTCCGCAAAAGCAGTGCCGACAGCTCGGCCGGATCGCTGCCCGCCCACAGATCCGGCGGCAGCCCCGCCCGGCGCGGCGTCATCGTGCCGGCCCCGTCGGGATTGCCCTGATCCAGCCGCGTCACCAGAACCGGCCCGACATCGCCGCTGACTGCAACCGGCTGGCGCGACATCGTGTCGGGGGCGGGCGGGGGCTCGTCTCCCGGCCGCCAGGCCGAGGTTTCGCGCTGCGGGCCGCGCACGCTGCCCGACAGCCAGTCGCTGGCCGACAGGGGCTGGCCCTGCCCGAACGCCGGGGGCGCGGGATGAACGAGGATCAGCGCCAGAAGGACCGCGAGGGCGTGCCTTTCAATCACCCGGCATCCCCAGTTGCAGCGGCAGGCGCGTCTCGTGGCGCATGGGCTCCATGTCGCCGAAATAGGCGTAACCGGCCAGACCGGCCACAGCCGCCAGAATCACCACCGCCAGAACCTTGATCAGCCGCATCGCCCTGCCCTTGCTTGCCCGGTCGAACCGGGGTCTTGCTTGCCCGTGCCCGGTCTGATGCCGGGGCCTGACGGATTATATATGGCAATTCCGGGAAGATCACGCCATTCAGTCGCAAGATAAAGGGATTGCGATGCGACGGGTACTGAACAGGCATATCGTGCTGGTGGGCATGATGGGGGCCGGCAAGACGGCGATCGGGGGCGAGTTGGCGCGGCGTCTGGGCGTGCCGTTCCGCGACTCGGATGCCGAGATCGAGACCGCCGCCGCCATGACCATCACCGAAATCTTCGCCCGCGACGGCGAGGCGTTCTTTCGCGCCCGCGAGGCCGAGGTGCTGGGCCGCCTGCTGGCGGGGCCGGTCGGGGTGATTTCGACCGGTGGCGGTGCCTTCATGCAGGAGGGCAACCGCAAGGCCATCGGCCGCGCCGCGATCTCGGTCTGGCTGGATTGCGATATCGAGCTTCTGTGGCAGCGCGTCCGCCAGCGCCCGACCCGGCCTCTGTTGCAGACCGCCGATCCCAAGGGCACGCTGATCCGGCTGATGACGGAACGCGCCCCGGTCTACGGACTGGCCGATCTGCGCTTTTCCTCGCGCGCGGGCGACAGCGTCGAGGCCTCGGCTCGGCGCCTGCTTGACGCGCTGGAGGCCGCGCCCGCATCCCCCTTTGCCCCCCTGTCGAAGGACCGCCCCCGATGACCGAGACCGTCACCGTCCATGTTCCGCTTGGCGCGCGCGCCTATGACGTCGAGATCGGGCCGGGGCTGATCGGCATGGCGGGTGCCCGGATCGCGCCCCTGCTGGCGCGGCCCCGCGTGGCGATCGTCACGGACGAGACCGTGGCCCGGCTGCACCTGCCCGCGCTGGAAAAGGCGCTGAAATCCGAAGGCATCGACAGCCGCGCGCTGATCCTGCCTGCGGGCGAGGCGACGAAAAGCTGGCCGCATCTGACGCGCTGCGTGGAATGGCTGCTGGAACAGCAGGTCGAGCGGCGCGATGTCGTCCTGGCGCTTGGCGGCGGGGTGATCGGCGATCTGGTGGGCTTCGCAGGGGCGATCCTGCGGCGCGGCGTGCGCTTCGTGCAGCTGCCCACCACGCTGCTGGCGCAGGTGGACAGCAGCGTCGGCGGCAAGACCGGGATCAACAGCGCGCATGGCAAGAACCTGATCGGGGCGTTTCACCAGCCCTCGCTGGTGCTGGCCGATACGCTGGTCCTCGACACGCTGAGCCCGCGCGATTTCCTGGCAGGCTATGGCGAGGTCGCGAAATACGGGCTGCTGGGAGATGCCGATTTCTTCGCCTGGCTGGAAAAGAACGCGCCCGGCCTGCGCAACGATCCGGCGCTGCGGCTGAGGGCGGTCGCGCATTCCGTGGCGATGAAGGCCGGGATCGTCACCCGAGACGAGACCGAGCAGGGCGAGCGCGCGCTGCTGAACCTGGGCCACACATTCGGCCATGCGCTGGAGGCCGCGACGGGCTATTCCGACCGGCTGCTGCATGGCGAGGGGGTGGCGATCGGCTGCGCGCTGGCCTTCGATCTGTCGGCGCGGATGGGGCTCTGTTCGCAAGAGGCGCCCAGCCGGGTTCTGGCGCATCTGCGGCAGATGGGCATGCCCGCCCGCCTGTCCGAGATTGCGGGCGATCTGCCCGACGACCGGGCGCTGATCGCGCTGATGGGACAGGACAAGAAGGTCGTGGATGGCCGCCTGCGTTTCGTTCTGGCGCGCGGCATCGGCGAGGCCTTTGTCAGCGACGCCGTCGATGCCGCCACGCTGGAGGCCGTGCTGCACGACGCGCGCTAGGCGCCGTTTCCCGTCCCGGCCCGGAAAGCCGCGCGTCCCCCCATCGAGGGGGGCCGCACGGCTGGCTGCCGCGCAAGCCCGATCAGGCGGCGCGCTTGCGGTCCAGCATCGCCTCGACCATCGCATCGGCCATGCGGGCCGGAGGCTGGCCGTTGGCGGCGGCGCGGTCCAGCATCTCGGCCACGCGGCCCGCGATGCCTGCCAGACGTTCGAGCCGCCAGGCGTCGTTCTTGCCGTGGATTTCGCTGGCGACGCTGATGATGCCGCCCGCATTCACGACGTAATCGGGCAGATAGGTGATGCCGCGCGCGGCCAGCGCCTCGGTCAGGTCATCGCTGGCAAGCTGGTTGTTCGCCGCGCCGCAGACCAGCCGCGCGGTCAGCGCCGGGACCGTCTGCGCGTTCAGCACGCCGCCAAGCGCGCAGGGCGCGAAGATGTCCATTTCTTGCGCAAAGACCTGATCGGGCGCGCAGATCGTGGCGCCCAGCCGGCCCGCCGCATCGTCAAGCGCCGCCTGATGGATGTCGGTCACGATCAGCCGCGCGCCTGCGGCGGCCAGTTTCTCGGCCAGGGACATCCCGACATGGCCCAGACCCTGCACCAGAACGCGCCGCCCCGTCAGGTCGTCGCTGCCGAACACATGCGCCGCGCCCACGCGCAGGCAGCGGAACACGCCCTCGGCGGTCCAGGGCGAGGGGTCGCCCGATGCGCCAGACAGCCCCACCGCATGGCGCGTCACCTCGGCCGCATGGGCCATGTCCTCGGGCGAGATGCCCACATCCTCGGCCGTCCAGTAGCGCCCGCCAAGCGCCTCGACCGCCTCGCCGAAGGCGCGCATCATCGCGGGCGTCTTGTCACGGCGCGCATCGCCGATGATCACCGCCTTGCCGCCGCCCAGTCCCAGATCGGCCATCGCGTTCTTGTAGCTCATGCCGCGCGCAAGCCGGGTCACGTCAAGGATCGCGGCCGCGTCATCGGCATAGGGCCACATCCGGCAACCGCCCGCCGCCGGGCCGAGTGCGGTCGAATGCAGGCAGATCAGCGCGCGCAGACCGGCCTCGGGGTGCTGGGCCAGCACGAGGCGCTCGAAACCGTCGGGTGGGGTCAGGTCGGTCAGGGTCAGGGGCATGGCTGCTATCCTTTGTCGGGTCCTTCAGACCAGAAAACGCCGCCCGGAAGCCGTTGCAAGCGCAGGATCATTCCGAAAGGGCGGGGCCGGTGGCGCGCAACTTGCGGATCGTCAGGGCAGGGGCGTCGGCAAGATCGCTACGCCGCGCCGCGGCGCGCGGCATGAAGAAAGGGGCGGCCCACCGGACCGCCCCCGAAGTGATTCGCCCTGACCCGTCAGGATCAGAACGGGATCTCGTCGTCGTAATCGGGGCGCCCGCCGCCCGAAGGCGCGCCCGAGGGGCCGCCCCGGCTGCTACCGTAATCGTCATAGCCGCTCTGCGATCCACCGCCGCCCATGCTGCCGCCACCGCCACCCATGCCGCCGCCGCCTTCGCCACGGCCGTCAAGCATCGTCAGGTTGCCGCCCAGACCGCGCAGCACGACCTCGGTCGAGTAGCGGTCCTGGCCGGACTGGTCCTGCCATTTGCGGGTTTCCAGCGCGCCCTCGATATAGACCTTGCTGCCCTTCTTCAGATAGCGCTCGACCACGTTCACGAGCCCCTCGTTGAAGATGGCGACGGTGTGCCATTCGGTCTTTTCGCGCCGCTCGCCGGTGGTGCGGTCCTTCCAGGTCTCGGATGTGGCGATCCGCAGATTGGCCACCTTGCCGCCGTTCTGAAAGCTGCGGATCTCGGGATCGCGCCCAAGATTGCCGATCAGGATGACCTTGTTGACGCTGCCTGCCATGACGGGGTTCCCTTGTTCCGATTGTTGAAGGCCGGTCTAGCGCAGCCGCGCCCCCCGCCGCAAGCCGTCAGGCAATGGGCAAGCCGCCGCCGAGCGGGGCATTGCGCCCCCGTCCGGGCGCGCGGCGGGTGGCGGAGCGGGCAAACCGGTGTATAGTGCCCGGCGTCGAAGCAGCGACAAGCTGACGAACACGAGGGCAGAGACATGCGGTTCACACATCTCTTCAGGCTCGCGATCTGTGCGGCGCTGGCGACGGGGGTCGCGGCGCCCGTCTCGGCCGAGGGGCTGCGCCTTTCGGGCAGCTCGTCCAAGTCCCGCGCCGAGCAATTCGCCCGCCAGACCCGTCTGATGGATTCGCGGCTCTCGACGCAATACCAGCAATCGGCGCGACTTCAGCCCGGCCGGATCGAGCAGGCCATGCCGCTTGCCCCCGACAGCGGCAACATCCCGCGCTATACCGGGCGGCGCAGCGAGTACCTGCCCCATGCCCGCGCGGCGGCGCAGCGCCACGGCATCCCCGAGGATCTGTTCCTGCGCCTCGTCCAGCAGGAATCGGGCTGGAACCCGAATGCGCGGTCGCACAAGGGCGCGATGGGGCTGGCGCAGCTGATGCCCGGCACGGCGTCCAAGCTGGGCGTGAACCCGAACGATCCGATGCAGAATCTGGAAGGCGGGGCGCGCTATCTGCGGATGATGTACAACCAGTTCGGCAACTGGCGGCTGGCGCTGGCGGCCTATAATGCGGGGCCGGGGGCGGTGCAGAAATATGGCGGCATCCCGCCCTATCGCGAAACCCGCAACTATGTGCGGATCATCGCCGGAGGCTGATCGGGTCGCGGCCTAGCGCCGCAACCCCGTCTCGCGCAGAAGGCCCCTGCGGCGGGCCTCGTAGTAATAGCCGCGCGAATACCACATGATCGCCCGGTCGGGATTGCCGTCCGCGACCATCCAGGCGCCGCGCAGATAGCGCACGCCGTATTTCAGGTTCGTATCCGCATCCAGAAGCGCCGCATCCGGCCCGCGAAAACCCATCGTGCGGGCGGTCTGAGGGTGGATCTGCATCAGGCCGTAATAGGGGCCGTTGCGCGCGCCGGGCCGGTGGCTGGATTCGCGCAGCACCACGCGCTGCACCAGAGCGGGCGGCACGTCGTAATGTGAGGCCCAGAAATTGATGCGCTGCCGCAGATAGGGCGTCTCGTTCGGATAAAGACCGGTATGCGTCATGCCGCGGCGCGCGGTGGCGCTGTCGCCGCCCCCGCAGGCCGCAAGTGCCAGCACGCCGAGGATCAGGCCGCGCCGCCCGAAGCGGCGGGCGATGCCGTGATCCGCGGCGCCGGCGCGGTCGGCGGGGACGTGGTCCCCCGCCGCGCCAGTCAGGTCGGGCAGGCCCGCCTCAGGCATGGATCGCGCCGCCGCCGCAGGCGAGGGCCGCCTCGCGCACCGCTTCCGACACGGTCGGGTGGGCGTGGCAGGTCAGCGCCAGATCCTCGGCCGAGGCGCCGAATTCCATCGCCACGCAGACCTCGTGGATCAGGTCGCCCGCCGACGGGCCGATGATGTGGCAGCCGAGGATCCGGTCGGTTTCCGCATCCGCGATCAGCTTGACGAAGCCTTCGCCCAGGAATTGCGCCTTGGCGCGGGCATTGCCCATGAAGGGGAACTTGCCGATCTTGATCTTGCGGCCCTCTGCCTTGGCCTGTTCCTCGGTCAGGCCGACATTGGCGACCTCGGGGGTGGTGTAGATGACGCCCGGAATGACGCCGTAATTCACATGGCCATGCTTGCCCGCGATGACTTCGGCCACGGCCATGCCCTCGTCCTCGGCCTTGTGGGCCAGCATCGGGCCGGGCACCGCGTCGCCGATGGCGTAGATGCCCTTGACGCTGGTGGCCCAGTGCTTGTCCACCTGCACGAAGCCGCGATCGGTCATCGTGACGCCAAGCGCGTCGAGGCCCAGGCCTTCGACATGCGGGCGGCGGCCGGTCGCGACCAGAACGACATCGGTGCTGATCTCATGCGCGCTGTCGTCCTTTTTCAGGGCATAGCTGACCTTGACCTGATCGCCCGCAACCGCGGCCGATTGCACCGCGGCGCCAAGCGTGAACTTGAGGCCCTGCTTGGACAGCATCTTCTGGAAGGCCTTTTGCACCTCTCCGTCGATGCCCGGGGTGATGACGTCCAGGTATTCCAGCACGGTCACTTCGGCGCCGAGGCGCGCATAGACCGAGCCCAGTTCCAGCCCGATGACGCCCGCCCCGATCACGACCATGGATTTCGGGATCCGCTTCAGCGCCAGGGCGCCGGTGGAATCGACGATGCGGCCCGCGTCATTGTCCACCTCGACGCCTTTCAGCGGCGCGGGGGTCGAGCCGGTGGCGATCACGATGTTCTTCGTCTCGTGCACGGTCTCGCCGACCTTGACCTTGCCCGCTTCGGGGATCGAGGCCCAGCCCTTGAGCCAGTCGATCTTGTTCTTCTTGAAGAGGAATTCGATCCCCTTGGTGTTGCCCGCCACCGTTTCGGCCTTGTAGCCCTGCATCTTGTCCCAATCGACCGAGACATGGGCGCCCATCAGGCCCATCTTCTCGAAGTTCTCATGGGCTTCGTGCAGCATATGCGTGCCATGGAGAAGCGCCTTGGAGGGGATGCAGCCCACATTGAGGCAGGTGCCGCCCAAGGTCTCGCGCCCTTCGACGCAGGCCACCTTGAGGCCCAGCTGCGCGGCGCGGATGGCGCAGACATAGCCGCCGGGTCCGGCGCCGATCACGATCAGATCATACATGGCAATTCCTTTCGTCAGGCCGCAGGACCGGGGGCTTCGCGCCCCCGGACCCCCGCGGGATATTTGGTCCAAGGCAAATCACAGCAGGCTTGCCATGATCATGAGGATGGTCGCCAGAAAGCCAACAGCCCAGATGATCGAGCGGCCGGGCACCCAGCCCCGCAGATAGGCGGGCACATAGAGGATGCGGGCGCCGAGATAGGTCCAGGCGAGGGCGGCGGTCAGGGTCGAGGACTTCTGGCCAAGCGTCACCACGACCACGGCGATGGTGAAGAGGATCAGCCCCTCGAAATGGTTGTTCAGCGCACGTTGCAGACGGCCCGCGCGTCCGGTCAGCGCGTGGCCCGCAAGTTCGTCGCGGTTGCCCATCGCGGCGCGGCGTCCGATCTGGCGTTGCGCGGCCAGAGAAAAGGCGATCATCTGCGCGAATTGCAGCAGGCCTGCCAGCGCCAGGACGGTCAGTTCGGGTGTCATGGTCATGCCGCTTCGCGCCTTCTGTCCACGGTTTCCCTTAACGCGTTATCGCGCAGCGGCGCAACGTGTTCGAGATTCTGCAGTCGAGGGACGGACGGGCGTCGGTCTGGATGATGGGGAGGGGCGTCGGCATGGGCTGTCCTTGGCCGGGCATGGACCGGGCGCCTTGCGCCCGATCCGTTGATCTTTCGCCGGATCAGAGATCCATCAGCAGGCGGCGGGGGTCTTCCAGCGCCTCCTTGACGCGGACGAGGAAGGTGACCGCGCCCTTGCCGTCGACGATGCGATGATCGTAGCTGAGCGCGAGATACATCATCGGGCGGATCACGATCTGGCCGCCCACGACGACCGGACGATCCTGGATCTTGTGCATCCCGAGGATCCCCGATTGCGGGGGGTTCAGGATCGGCGAGGACATCAGCGAGCCATAGACGCCACCATTCGAGATGGTGAAGGTGCCGCCCTGCATCTCGGCCATCGAGAGCTTGCCGTCGCGGCCCTTGGTGCCGAGTTCGGCGATTTCTTTCTCGATCGCGGCGAAGCTCTTCTGGTCGACGTCGCGCACGACCGGCACGACGAGGCCCGAGGGCGTGCCGACGGCCACGCCCATATGGACGAAGTTCTTGTAGACGACGTCGGTGCCGTCGATTTCGGCGTTGACCTCGGGGACTTCCTTCAGGGCGTGGCAGCAGGCCTTCACGAAGAAGGACATGAAGCCCAGCTTGACCTTGTGCTTCTTCTCGAAGGCGTCCTTGTATTCGTTGCGAAGCTGCATGATGCCGCTCATGTCGGCCTCGTTGTAGGTCGTCAGCATCGCGGCGGTGTTCTGCGCGTCCTTCAGGCGGCGGGCGATGGTCTGGCGCAGGCGGGTCATCTTGACCCGTTCCTCGCGCGGCGCGTCGTCAGCGGACGAGGGTGCGCGAGCGGCTGCCGGGGCCGGGGCGGGCGCCGAGGCGGCGCGGGCCACGTCTTCCTTCATCACGCGGCCGTCGCGGCCCGAGGCCTGAACCTGGTCGCGGCTGAGACCGGCCTCGGCCATGGCCTTCTTGGCGGAGGGCGCGTCCTCGGGGTCGCGGGGGCGCATTTCCTCGGGGCCTGCGTTCTTCAGCACCGTGTCCTGCGCGGCCTGCGCGCCGCTGGCGGCGGCGGGTTTCGCGCCGCTGGCGCCTTCGGTGATGATCGCAAGGCGGGCCTTGGCATCGACGGTGGTGCCTTCGCCGGCCAGGATCTCGGCCAGGACGCCCGCCGCGGGGGCCGGAACCTCGACCGAGACCTTGTCGGTTTCCAGCTCGCACAGCATCTCGTCTGCGGCGACCTGGTCGCCGGGCTTCTTGAACCAGGTGGCGACGGTCGCTTCCGTCACGCTTTCACCAAGGGCGGGGACCATCACGTCCACGGATTTGCCGCTCATCTTGCCTTGTCCTTCCGGGGTCTTGTCGGCCTGTGCTTGGGCCTGCGGTTTCTCGGGCTTGGGTTCGCTGGCACCGGCATCGGCAGAGCCGATCCGGGCCAGAAGGGCGTCGGGGGCGACGGTCTCGCCCTCGGCTGCGACGATCTCGGCCAATACGCCCGCGATGGGGCTGGGCACTTCGACCGTCACCTTGTCTGTTTCCAGCTCGCAGAGCATCTCGTCGGCCTGGACGCGGTCGCCCGGTTTCTTGAACCAGGTGGCGACCGTCGCCTCGGTCACGGACTCGCCCAGGGCGGGAACGTGGACTGGGGTGCTCATCGGCTCAGCCTTCCAGGCCGAGCGCGTCGGCGATCAGGGCCTCCTGCTCGGCCTTGTGGCGCGATGCAAGGCCCGTCGCGACCGAGGCGGCGGCGCTGCGGCCCGCATAGCGCGCCCGCGTATGCTTGGCGCCCAGACGTTCCAGGCACCATTCCAGATAGGGCTCGACGAAGCTCCAGCCGCCCTGGTTCTTGGGCTCTTCCTGGCACCAGACGATCTCGGCCTGCTTGAAGCGGCCCAGTTCCTTGACCATCGCCTGCGCGGGGAAGGGGTAGAACTGTTCCAGACGCAACAGGTAGATATCGGTGATCCCGGCCTCGTCGCGCGCCTTGAGCAGGTCGTAATAGACCTTGCCCGAACAGACGACGACGCGCTTGATCTTGTCGTCCGCCGCCAGTTCCGTGGCCGAGCCGCCGCGCTGCGCGTCGTCCCACAGCACCCGGTGGAAGGTGCTGCCGGTCTGGAACTCTTCGGCGCGGCTGATGGCCATGGGATGGCGCAGCAGCGATTTCGGGGTCATCAGGACCAGCGGCTTGCGGAACTTGCGCTTGAGCTGGCGGCGCAGGATGTGGAAGTAGTTCGCCGGCGTCGTGCAGTTCGCGACGATCCAGTTATCCTCGGCGCAGCCCTGCAGGAAGCGTTCGAGACGGGCCGAGGAATGTTCCGGGCCCTGACCCTCGAAGCCGTGGGGCAGCAGCATGACCAGACCCGACATGCGCAGCCATTTCTTCTCGCCCGAGGAAATGAACTGGTCGAACATGATCTGCGCGCCGTTGGCGAAGTCGCCGAACTGGGCCTCCCACATGACCAGGTTGTTCGGTTCGGCCAGCGAATAGCCGTATTCGAAGCCCAGCACCGCATATTCCGACAGCATCGAGTCGATGACTTCGTACTGCGCCTGACCTTCCGCGATGTTGTTCAGCGGGTAATAGCGGTCCTCGCTCTGCTGGTCGATGAAGGCCGAATGGCGCTGGCTGAAGGTGCCACGCGTGCTGTCCTGACCGGCCAGACGGACGCCGTGGCCCTCCAGCAGCAGAGAGCCGAAGGCCAGCGCCTCGCCGGTCGCCCAGTCGAAACCCTCGCCGGTCGAGAACATCTGCTTTTTCGCCTCGAGCAGACGGCCCACGGTCTTGTGCAGGTTCATTCCCTCGGGGACGGTGGTCAGCGCGGTGCCGATGCGGGTCATCGCCTCGGGGTCGATGCCAGTCTCGCCCGCGACATATTCCTCGCCCTCGCGCGCGAGGCCCGACCACTTGCCGTCAAGCCAGTCGGCCTTGTTTGGCTTGAAGGTCTTGCCCTGCTCGAATTCCTCGTTGAGGTGTTTCTGGAAGGCGGCCTTCATGTCCTCGATCTCGCCCTCGGGGATCAGCCCGTCGGCGACCAGACGCTCGGTATAAAGCTGCAGCGTGGTCCGGTGGCCCTTGATCTGGGTATACATCGCCGGGTTGGTGAACATGGGCTCGTCGCCCTCGTTGTGACCGAAGCGGCGGTAGCAGAAGATGTCGATGACGACGTCCTTCTTGAACTTCTGCCGGAACTCGGTCGCCACCTTGGCGGCATGGACCACGGCCTCGGGATCGTCGCCGTTCACGTGGAAGATCGGCGCCTCGACCATCAGCGCGATGTCGGTCGGATAGGGCGAGGTGCGGCTGAAATGCGGCGCGGTGGTGAAACCGATCTGGTTGTTCACCACGATATGGATGCAGCCGCCGGTGCGGTGGCCCTTGATGCCCGAAAGCTGAAGGCATTCGGCCACGACGCCCTGACCGGCAAAGGCCGCGTCGCCATGCAGCAGGATCGGCAGAACCGAGCTGCGGTCGGTGCGGTCGCCCAGCTGGTCGCCCTTGGCGCGCGCCTTGCCCAGCACGACCGGGTTCACCGCTTCAAGGTGGCTGGGGTTGGCGGTCAGCGACAAGTGGACGGTGTTGCCGTCGAATTCCCGGTCGCTGGATGCGCCGAGGTGATATTTCACGTCGCCCGAACCGTCCACATCCTCGGGCTTGAAGCTGCCGCCCTGGAATTCGTTGAAGATCGCGCGATAGGGCTTGGACAGCACGTTGGCCAGAACCGACAGGCGGCCCCGGTGGGGCATGCCGATCACGATGTCCTTCACGCCAAGCGCGCCGCCGCGCTTGATGATCTGTTCCATCGCGGGGATCAGCGCCTCGCCGCCGTCAAGGCCGAAACGCTTGGTGCCCATGTATTTGACATGCAGGAACTTCTCGAAGCCCTCGGCCTCGACCAGCTTGTTCAGGATGGCGCGGCGGCCTTCACGGGTGAACTGGATTTCCTTGCCGAAGCCCTCGATCCGCTCTTTCAGCCAGGCGGCTTCCTCGGGGTTCGAGATGTGCATGAATTGCAGCGCGAAGGTGCCGCAATAGGTGCGCTCCATCAGGTCGCGGATCTGACGGATCGAGGCGACCTCGAGGCCCAGCACGTTGTCGATGAAGATCGGCCGGTCCATGTCCTCGGGGCCGAAACCGTAGCTTTCGGGGTTCAGCTCGCCATGGTCGGGGACGTTGCGCAGGCCAAGCGGGTCCAGATCGGCATGCAGATGGCCCCGGATGCGGTAGGCGCGGATCAGCATCAGCGCGCGGATGCTGTCCAGCACGGCCTGACGCAGCTGCGCCTCGGACAGGGCGACGCCCTTTTCGGCAGCCTTGGCGGCGATCTTCTGGCCCGCGGCCTTGGCCTCGGCCTTGCCGCCCGCCGGCCATTCGCCGGTCAGCGCGCTGGTCAGTTCATCGGCGGGAACCGGAGGCCAGTCCTTGCGCGACCAGCTTGCCCCCTCGGCCTCGCGCGCGGCATCGGCCTGCTCGTCGCCCAGACCCCGGAAGAACGCGTCCCAGGCCTGATCGACCGCCGCCGGGTTCTTGGCCCATTGCCCGTAAAGCTGTTCCACATAGGCCGCGTTGTGGCCCTGCAGGAACGAGGAATCGTGAAAGTCGGTGTTCTTAGGCTGCTCGGTCATGGTCAGTCCCCGGTTCAGGGCGGAAAAACGCGCTCAGGCGCAGTGAATGTCGAAGATGCGGGCGCCGGGATCGGCGAAGGGGTCCAGCCTCGGCTGCTGCTGGATGCGGGCGGGGGCGCGCCGTTCCAGCCCGCACAAGGCGACGGCTGCGCGGCTTTCGGCATCGGGCGGCGCCAGCGAGGGCTGGTAGATCACCCGCCAACCGAAATCGCGCCGCGCCACGGTGCGGACCGAGGCGGGCGGAAGCGTCGTCGCCAGATGCAGATTGGTGCGCGCGGGGATGCCGCCGGGCAGGATGTCGGCCGTTATCCGCTCGCCGCAGGCCGTCAACACAAGAAAGGCGGCCAGCGACAGGGGCAACCCTCGCGTCGCAAGGCGGCGCGGCGGGTCTTGCCGGGGCTGATCAGCCCATGGTCCTGTCACTGTCCGGTCCTTCCCCTTGTCATGCCGCCCCCTATGAAAGATGGGGGGCGGGGGGTCAAATCATCAACCCTTGATCGCCTTCAGAACGGCTTCGCCCAGACCGGCGGGGCTGTCGGCAACCACGATCCCGGCCTTCTTCATGGCCTCGATCTTGGATTCCGCGTCGCCCTTGCCGCCCGACACGATCGCGCCGGCATGGCCCATGCGGCGGCCCGGAGGCGCCGTACGGCCCGCGATGAAGCCCGCGGTGGGCTTCCACTTGCCCTTGCGCTTCTGCTCGGCCAGGAACTCGGCGGCCTCTTCCTCGGCGCTGCCGCCGATCTCGCCGATCATGATGATCGAGGTCGTTTCCGGATCGTCGAGGAACATCTGCAGCACGTCGATATGCTCCATCCCCTTGATCGGGTCGCCGCCGATGCCGACCGCCGAGGACTGGCCCAGACCCACGTCCGAGGTCTGCTTGACCGCCTCATAGGTCAGCGTGCCCGAACGCGACACGACGCCCACGCTGCCGCGACGGAAGATGCTGCCCGGCATGATGCCGATCTTGCATTCGTCAGGCGTCATGATGCCGGGGCAGTTCGGCCCGATCAGGCGCGACTTGCTGTTGGCCAGCGCGCGCTTGACGCGCATCATGTCCAGAACCGGGATGCCTTCGGTGATCGCCACGATCAGCTCGATCTCGGCGTCGATGGCTTCCAGGATCGAATCCGCCGCGAAGGGAGGCGGCACATAGATCGCGGTCGCATTGGCGCCGGTTTTCGCCACGGCCTCGTGGACCGAGTTGAAGACCGGCAGGCCCAGATGCTCGGACCCGCCCTTGCCGGGGGTCACGCCGCCGACCATCTTGGTCCCGTAGGCGATCGCCTGTTCGGTGTGGAAGGTGCCCTGGGACCCGGTGATCCCCTGGCAGATGACTTTGGTATTCTTGTCAACGAGAACGGCCATCATGGCCTCCTTGCGTAAGCGGCGCCTCTGCACCGCGATGTTCCAGAGGAGGGCGCGCCGGACGCGCGCCCGGATGGATCAGCCCTTGACGGCCTTGACGATCTTCTGCGCGCCGTCCTTGAGGTCGTCGGCAGCGATGACGTTCAGGCCGGAATTGGCGATGATCTCCTTGCCCAGCTCCACGTTCGTGCCTTCCAGACGCACGACCAGCGGGACCTGCAGGCCGACCTCTTTCACGGCGGCGATGATGCCTTCCGCGATGATGTCGCAGCGCATGATGCCGCCGAAGATGTTGACCAGGATGCCTTTGACGTTCGGGTCCGAGGTGATGATCTTGAACGCCTCGGTGACCTTTTCCTTCGTGGCGCCGCCGCCGACGTCAAGGAAGTTGGCCGGTTCGGCGCCGAACAGCTTGATGATGTCCATGGTCGCCATCGCGAGGCCCGCGCCGTTCACCATGCAGCCGATCTCGCCGTCCAGCGCGATGTAGTTCAGGTCGAACTTGGACGCGGCCAGTTCCTTGGGGTCTTCCTCGGTCTCGTCGCGCAGCGCCATGATGTCGGGCTGGCGATAGAGCGCGTTGTTGTCGAAACCCATCTTGGCGTCGAGGCACTTGATCTGGCCCTCGGGGGTCACGATCAGCGGGTTGATCTCCAGCATCTCCATGTCTTTTTCAATGAACATGCGATAGAGGTTCTTGACCAGCGCCACGCATTGCTTGACCTGCGCGCCTTCCAGGCCCAGGGCAAAGGCCACGCGGCGGCCGTGGAAATCCGACAGGCCCGAGGCGGGGTCAACCGAGAAGCTGACGATCTTCTCGGGGGTGTGGGCGGCCACTTCCTCGATGTCCATGCCGCCCTCGGTCGAGGCGACGAAGCTGACGCGCGAGGTCTGGCGGTCCACCAGCAGGGCCAGATACAGCTCGCGGGCGATGTCGCTGCCGTCTTCGATATAGATGCGGTTGACCTGCTTGCCGGCGGGGCCGGTCTGGTGCGTGACCAGCGTGCGGCCCAGCATCTGACGGGTCAGTTCCTCGGCTTCCTCGACCGACTTGGCCAGACGGACGCCGCCCTTCTCACCGGCTTCGGCTTCCTTGAAGCTGCCCTTGCCGCGGCCGCCCGCATGGATCTGCGCCTTCACCACCCAGAGCGGGCCGTCCATCTCGCCTGCGGCGGTCTTGGCCTCGTCGGCCTTCATCACGATGCGGCCATCGCTGACGGGTGCGCCATACTGACGCAGAAGCGCCTTGGCCTGATATTCGTGAATGTTCATCGGGACCCCCTCGTTCGGTTCCAGGATTTGGCGCGTTGTGCCACAACCCGGATGGGCCGAGAACACAAATCGCAGCGAAATCGGGAAATCTGGCGGGTTCGCGCCTAATGTGATCACAGCCGGAAACACTGTGATCACAGGCCCGGCGCTGATAGCGCAAGCAAGGTGATTCGCAGCGGCGATCCAAGATATGAGGCGCGATGCAAGACCAATGATGCCGCAGCGCAGCGTCATTTAGGGGTGCGCAGGGCGGGGGCAGGGCAGGGGCGCGATGAAAAAGGCCCGGCTTGCGGCCGGGCCTGTCGTCTTTGCGATCTGGACCGAAATCAGGCCAGGCTGCCGTCGATGCCCTTGCAGGCCTCGACCAGACCCTTCACCGCGTTGACCGAATTGTCGAACATCGCCTGTTCGTCCTTGTCCAGGGTGATGTCGATGATCTTCTCGACGCCACCGGCACCGATCACGGTCGGCACGCCGACATACATGCCCTTGAGGCCGTAGGCGCCGTCCACATAGGCGGCGCAGGGCAGGACGCGCTTCTGGTCCTTCAGATAGGCCTCGGCCATCTCGATGGCGCTGGTCGCGGGGGCGTAGAAGGCCGAACCCGTCTTCAGCAGGCCCACGATCTCGGCGCCGCCGTCGCGGGTGCGCTGGACGATCGCGTCCATCTTGTCCTGCGTGGTCCAGCCCATCTTGACCAGATCCGGCAGCGGGATGCCCGCCACGGTCGAATAGCGCACCAGCGGCACCATCGTGTCGCCATGCCCGCCCAGAACGAAGGCGGTCACGTCGCGCATCGAGACGCCGAATTCCAGCGACAGGAAGTGACGGAAACGCGCCGAGTCCAGAACGCCCGCCATGCCGCAGACCTTCTCATGCGGCAGGCCCGAGAACTCGCGCAGCGCCCATACCATCGCGTCAAGCGGGTTGGTGATGCAGATGACAAAGGCGTTCGGCGCGTATTTCGCGATGCCTTCGCCCACCGACTTCATGACCTTGAGGTTGATGCCCAGCAGATCGTCGCGGCTCATGCCCGGCTTGCGCGGCACGCCTGCGGTGACGATGCAGACATCCGCGCCCGCGATATCGGCGTAATCATTGGCGCCCTTCATCACGGCGTCGAAACCTTCGGAGGGACCCGATTGCGCGATGTCCAGAGCCTTGCCCTGGGGCGTGCCTTCGGCGATGTCGAACAGGACGACGTCGCCCAGTTCCTTCATCGCGGCCAGATGTGCCAGCGTGCCGCCGATCTGCCCCGCACCGATAAGTGCGATCTTGGGTCGGGCCATGGATTACCTCCGATTGTCCAGGTGGAATATTGCGCGGTGGTTAGAGCCTCGCGCAACGAATCGCAAGGCCCGCGCGCTGCGGCGCGGCGTTGGTATCCCTAACACTTGTCATTTCCCGCGCCGCGTCCGATCAATCCCCCAAAAGGGACGGGGGGCCGCATGGAGGCATTGACGCCGGAGGGTTGGGTTCTGGCGGTGATCGCCGCCGCCGCGATCGGGCTGGCCAAGGGCGGTCTGGCATTGATCGCGGTGATCGCCGTGCCGATCCTGTCGCTGGTCATGTCGCCCGTTCAGGCGGCAGGGCTGCTGCTGCCGGTCTACATCGTGTCGGATCTGGGCGGGCTTCTGGTCTATCGCCGCCACGTGGATTGGTCGGTGCTGAACAGCGCAATGCCCGGCGCGGTCGCGGGGGTGGGGATCGGCTGGGCCACGGCGCATCTGGTGCCGGTCTGGGGCGTGACGCTGATCGTGGGGCTGATCGGGTCGGTCTTCGCACTGAACGCGCTGCGGCCAAGGCCTGCGCCCGCCGCGCGCCCCGTCTCGCGCAGGCGCGGGAATTCCTGGGGAATCCTCGCGGGTTACACCAGCTTTGTCAGCCATTCCGGAGGCCCGCCCTGGCAGATCTATGCCCAGCCGCTGCGTCTGCCCTCGCTGGTTTTCGCCGGCACGACGACCTGGTTCTTCGCCGTGGTGAACTGGATCAAGCTGGTCCCCTATGCGGCGCTTGGGCAATTGTCGCCGCAGAATCTGACCATCGCGGCGGTGCTGATGCCGGTGGCGCTGGTCTCTGTCTGGGCGGGGCTGGCGCTGGTGCGGGTGATCCCGCAGGCGCTGTTCTACCGGCTGATCACCTGGGGGCTGCTGCTGGTCTCGGTCCGGCTGGTCTGGCAGGGTCTGGCCGAAGGCGGGCTGGCAGGTTAGGTCTGGGCCGACCCGCCACGCCCGAGGCACCATGACGCGTTCCGCCCTCTATATCCCCGCCGCCAATCCCCGTGCGATGGAAAAGGCCCGTGGCCTGCCCGTCGATGCGATCCTGTTCGATCTTGAGGATGCCGTCGCCCCCGATGCCAAGGCCGGGGCGCGCGACCATCTGGCCCGCGCGCTGGAGGCCGATTACGGCCCGCGCCTGCGCATCCTGCGGATCAACGCGCTGGCGACGCCATGGGGCGCCGATGACGCGGCGCTGGCGGCGCGGCTGGCCGCGCATCTGGACGGCGTGCTGCTGCCCAAGACCGCCGGGCCGCAGGATCTGGATGCGCTGGCCGCGCTTGTGCCTGGCTTGCCGCTCTGGGCGATGATCGAGACGCCGCAGGGCGTTCTGTCGGCGCCGCAGATCGCCGCGCATCCACGCCTGCATGCGCTGGTCATGGGTACGAACGACCTGGCCAAGGACCTGCGCTGCCGCAACCGCGCCGACCGTCTGCCGCTGCTGTCCGCGCTTGGCGCCTGCCTGCTGGCGGCGCGCGCGCATGACCGGCTGATCCTTGACGGGGTCTACAACGCCTTCCGCGACACCGACGGCCTGCGCGCCGAGGCCGAACAGGGCCGCGATCTGGGCTTTGACGGCAAGACGCTGATCCATCCCGACCAGATCGCCATCGCCAATGCCTGCTTCGGCCCCTCGGAGGCCGAGATCGCTGAGGCCCGCCGCGAGATCGCCGCCCACGAGGCCGCGCTGGCGGCGGGGCAGGGGATCGCCGTGCTGGATGGCCGCATCGTCGAGAACCTGCATGTCGAAACCGCCCGCCGCCTGATCGCCCGCGCCGAGGCGATTGCGAAACTGCAGCTTTAGGGGCAGTCTGCCCGTTATCTCGATCCAGCCGGAGAAGCCAGATGACGATCCTGATCCTTGGCGTGGCCCTGTGGTGGGCGGCGCATCTTTTCAAGCGCATGGCGCCCGAACGCCGCTCTGCCATGGGCGACCGGGGCAAGGGGCTGGTCGCGCTGGCGCTGGTCCTGTCGGTCGTGCTGATGGTCCTGGGCTATCGCCGCGCGGATGGGGCGTTCTTCTGGGGGCCGCATCCGGCCTCGGTCGGGATCAACAACCTGCTGGTTCTGATCGCCTTCTATCTTTACGCCGCCGACGGGATGAAGACCCGCGTGACCGCATGGCTGCGCCATCCGCAGCTGACGGCCTTTTCGCTGTGGGCCTTCGCGCATCTTCTGGTGAATGGCGACATGCCGGGCATCGTGCTGTTCGGCGGGTTGCTGGCCTGGGCGCTGGTCGAGATGGTCGTGATCAACCGCGCCGTGCCGGTCTGGAACCGCCCGCGCGGCCCGTTCCCCGCCCGCAAGGAGGCCATGGCCGCCGCGGGCGCCGTCATCGTCACGCTGGTCGTCGGCGCGATCCACGGCTGGCTTGGCCCCTGGCCCTTCGGAGGTGCGTGATGCCCCTGATCTACCGCATGATCACCGAGGACGACACGTCGCAATTCTGCCACCGCGTCAGCGAGGCCCTGTCGAAGGGCTGGCAGTTGCAGGGCAGCCCGACGATGGCCTTCGACGCGGCGCGCGGCGTGATGCGCTGCGGGCAGGCCGTCACGAAAGAGATCGAGACGCCCTATCGTCCCGACATGAAGCTGGGGCAGCAATGACGGGCGGATTCGCGGCCCCGACGCCGGTTGCGCTAACGCCGACAAGGACTTGCGCGGCGGATCGTGCGGGGCGCGGCTGGCTGTGATCACAGGCGGGACATGTGTGATCACAAAGTCCGCAATTCCGCGCCATTTCCGCGCAGCGTCTGGAATCTGCAAGTGACAGGCGCCACAAAAGAGGTCAAGAGACCGCAAATCGCCAGCCCGCGCGGCCAGCCCGAACCCAAGGACGGTGGCTGGCGCGGGTCCTGTCAGAACCGATCAAGGAGGGCCGCCTCATGGCCGACGTGAACCGGGGTAACCGGCCGCTTTCCCCCCATCTTCAGGTCTATCGCCTGCCTTTGCCCGCGATCACCTCGATCATGACGCGCATCACCGGCCACGCGCTGGTGGCAGGCGTTCTGCTGCTGGTCTGGTGGCTGGTCGCCGCCGTCTCCAGCCCCGGCGCCTTCGCCGCCGCCGATTGGGTGCTGCGGTCCTGGATCGGGTTTCTCGTGATGCTGGGCTCGGCTTGGGCGCTGTGGTTCCACCTGCTGTCGGGCATCCGCCACCTGTTCTACGACGCGGGCATGGGCCTGGAAATCGAGGACGCCAAGCGGTCCTCGTGGGGCATCATCATCGGCTCGGTCGCGCTGACCGTGCTGAGCCTGATCATCTTCTTCATCTGAGCCAAGGGGGCAGACAATGCGCTATATCACTCCCCGCAAGGCCGCGATCGGCATGGGCTCGGCCCGGACCGGAACGCTGCATCACTGGCAGATGACCGTCACCTCGGCCGCGCTGCTGATCCTGACGCCGCTGTTCATGATCGTCGTCGGCGGCGCCATCGGCCTGCCGCGCGAGGCGGTCATCGCCCATTTCGGCCGTCCCTTCGCCGGGATCGTCACCGCCTTGTTCATCGTGGTGGGCATGATCCACTTCATCAAGGGCACGCGGATCATGCTGGACGACTACCTGCATGGCACCGCCAACCGCGTGGCGATCATCGTCTCGCACATCTTCGGCTGGGGCGTCATCGCCACGGCGCTGTTCGCGCTGGCCAAGATGGCCTTCACCACTCCCGTGATCTGAGGACGACATGGCTGCTTACCAAACCCAAACGCATGATTACGATGTCGTGGTGGTGGGCGCCGGGGGCGCCGGCCTCCGCGCGACGCTCGGCATGGCCGAACAGGGTCTGCGCACGGCCTGCGTGACCAAGGTCTTCCCGACGCGCAGCCACACCGTGGCGGCCCAGGGCGGCATCGCCGCCAGCCTGGCCAATATGGGCCCCGACAGCTGGCAATGGCACATGTACGACACCGTCAAAGGGTCGGACTGGCTGGGCGACACCGACGCGATGGAATATCTGGCGCGCGAGGCCCCCAAGGCCGTTTACGAGCTGGAACATTACGGCGTGCCCTTCTCGCGCACCGAAGAGGGCAAGATCTACCAGCGTCCCTTCGGCGGCCACACGACCGAATATGGCGAAGGCCCCCCCGTGCAGCGCACCTGCGCCGCAGCCGACCGCACGGGCCACGCGATCCTGCACACACTTTATGGTCAGTCGCTGAAGAACAACGCGGAATTCTTCATCGAATATTTCGCGCTGGACCTGATCATCACCGACGGTCGCTGCACCGGCGTCGTCTGCTGGAAGCTGGATGACGGCACGATCCACGTTTTCAACGCCAAG
The DNA here is from genome assembly GCF_052379855.1 of Paracoccus sp. NSM. NCBI lineage: Bacteria > Pseudomonadati > Pseudomonadota > Alphaproteobacteria > Rhodobacterales > Paracoccaceae > Paracoccus > Paracoccus sp. NSM. Next base: position 60,250 of record NZ_JBQTCG010000005.1, read on the forward strand.
ATGGTCGTGCTGGCCACCGGCGGCTATGGCCGCGCCTATTTCAGCGCGACCAGCGCCCATACCTGCACAGGCGACGGCGGCGGCATGGTCGCCCGCGCGGGCCTGCCGCTTCAGGACATGGAATTCGTGCAGTTCCACCCGACCGGCATCTACGGCTCGGGCTGCCTTATCACCGAGGGCGCGCGCGGCGAGGGCGGCTATCTGACCAACTCGGAAGGCGAGCGCTTCATGGAGCGTTACGCGCCGACCTACAAGGATCTGGCCAGCCGCGACGTGGTTTCGCGCTGCATGACGATGGAGATCCGCGAGGGTCGCGGCGTCGGCGGCGACAAGGACCACATCTTCCTGAACCTGATGCACCTGCCGCCGGAAACGCTGGCCGAGCGTCTGCCGGGCATCAGCGAAAGCGCCAAGATCTTCGCGGGCGTCGATGTGACCCGCGCGCCCATCCCGGTCCTGCCGACCGTCCATTACAACATGGGCGGCATTCCGACGAACTACTGGGGCGAGGTTCTGGCGCCCACCGAGGATGATCCGGACCGCATCTTCCCGGGCCTGATGGCCGTGGGCGAGGCGGGCTGCGCCTCGGTCCATGGTGCGAACCGTCTGGGTTCGAACAGCCTGATCGACCTGGTGGTCTTTGGCCGCGCCGCCGCGATCCGCGCCGGTCAGGTCGTGGACCGCGAAGGTGCGATCCCCTCGACCAACAAGGCCGAGGTGGACCGCGCGCTGGACCGTTTCGACGGGCTGCGTCACGCCAATGGCACCGTCGGCACCGCCGAGCTTCGCGACCAGATGCAGCGCACGATGCAGTTGGACGCAGCGGTCTTCCGCACCGACAAGACGCTGGCCGAGGGCTGCCAGAAGATGGAGGCGATCGCCGCCAAGCTGGACGACCTCAAGGTCACGGATCGCGGTCTGATCTGGAACACCGACCTGATGGAAACGCTTGAGCTGACCAACCTGATGCCCAACGCCCTGACGACCATCGTCGCGGCCGAGGCGCGCAAGGAAAGCCGTGGCGCCCATGCGCATGAAGACTACCCTGAGCGGGATGACGCCAACTGGCGCAAGCATTCGCTTGCCTGGGTGGAGGGGAACAAGGTTAAACTGGCCTATCGTCCCGTCCATCTCGAGCCTTTGACCAAGGCCGAGGAAGGCGGGATCGACTTGCAGAAGATCGCTCCGAAGAAAAGGGTTTACTGATGCGCTTGAAACTGATTGCGGCCTTTGGTCTGTCGGCAGCCGTGCTGGCAGGCTGCGTCGCGCCCGTTCCGGTGCCTGGTCCGGCGCTTCCTCCGGCCCCGGTCGCCGCGCCCGCGCCGACCACGCTGGATGCCGCGTCGCGTCAGGTGGCGCGCAACACGATCCAGAACGAGATCCAGAACCGCTTTCAGGGCGTGGATGTCGCGCCCTGGACCGATTGCGTGATGAACAACGCGACCACGGCCGAACTGATCGACATCGCCCAGATGTCGAATGCAGGCTCCAGCGGCGTCAGCCAGAGCGTGGCGGCCATCGTCTCGCGTCCGGCGACGACGCAGTGCATCGCCGCCGCGGCGCGCAGGACCTGACCTGATGGCGTTCGCGCGGGCTCTGGCTGTGACGTTTCTGCCTCTGGCACTGGGGCTGGCCGCTTGCGGCCCTGTCCCGGTGGCACAGGCCGAACGCAGCTGCCTGCGCGACGCCGAACTGGCGCAGCGCCCGCGGGGCGAGGTCGCTTTCGGGGTCGGTTCCGGCCCCGGCGGCACCCGCAGCGCGGGCCGCGTCACGCTTGAGGTGGGCAGCGATTATCTGGCAGGCCGCGACCCGGCCAAGGTCTTTGATCGCTGCGTCCTCAACCGCTCGGGGCAGGCGCCCACGCGCGGACTTTACGAACAACCCGGCTGGCAGGGCTGATCATGGCGGGGGCTGACAGCATCACGCCCGACGGTCGCCCGATGATCCTGCATCTGGGGGTGCAGAAGACCGGCACGACCTCGCTGCAGCGCTTCCTGCGGCTGAACGCGCCTGCGCTGGCCGACCGTCTGATGATCCGCACGCCCGAGGAAGGCACGCCGATGCGCCCCCTTGGCCGCGCCGCGATCCGGCTGAGCCTCGCGCCCGGCGACGACAATGAACGCGCCACGCGCGTGGCCTTCGAGGATGTGCTGGACACGCTGCCCGACGGCCCGCAGACCGCGCTGATCAGCCACGAGAACCTGGCCGGCGCCATGCCCGGCAATGGCGGCGAGACGCGGCTTTACCCCGCCTTGCCGCGGATCGCGCAGCTTCTGGACAAGGTCGCGCAGGAACGCGGCTTTGCCCCGGTCTTCGCGATCTGCACCCGGAACATGGCGGCGTGGAAGCCCTCGGTCTGGGCGCAGGCTGTTCGGACGGACGGCTATGCGGGCGATCTGGACCAGTTCCAGCGCGAGACCGCCGATCTGCCCGGCTGGGGCGACCTGTTCCGCCGCATGGGCGCGAAGCTGGGCGCGGACCGGGTCCACCGCCTGCGCCTTGAGGACGAGACCGATCCCGACCGCCCCGCGACGCAGCTTCTGCGTCTGGCGGGCCTGGACGCGGCGCGCATCGCCGCATTGCCGCCGCTGGATGGTCGCGCGATGGAGCGGTTGTCGAACGGATCGACCGAATTTCTGCGCCGTATCAACGGATTGGCGCTGAATCCTACAGCCCGTGACAAGGTGGCGGACCTTGTTGCGCGCTCGCAGACCCTGTTTGCGGCCGATTGGCCGTCCAAAGGCACTTCCTGAAAGGAGCAACCCATGGTCCAGTTTACCCTGCCCAAGAACAGCCAGATCCGGGTCGGCAAGACCTGGCCCAAGCCCGAGGGCGCCACGAATGTCCGCAAGTTCAAGATCTACCGGTGGGACCCCGAGACCGGGGAGAACCCGCGTCTGGACACCTATTTCGTCGATCTGGACAAGTGCGGCCCGATGGTTCTGGACGCGCTGATCAAGATCAAGAACGAGATCGACCCGACCCTGTCCTTCCGCCGGTCCTGCCGCGAGGGGATCTGCGGCTCCTGCGCGATGGTCATTGACGGCGGCAACCGTCTGGCCTGCATCTTCGGCATCGACGAGGTCGCGGGGGATGTCGCGATCTATCCGCTGCCGCACATGCCGGTCGTCAAGGATCTGGTCCCCGATCTGACCCATTTCTATGCCCAGCATGCCAGCGTGAACCCCTATCTGCAGACCAAGTCGCCGACGCCCGGCAAGGAATGGAAGCAGTCGATCGAGGACCGCAAGAAGCTGGACGGGCTTTATGAGTGCATCCTCTGCGCCTCGTGCTCGACGTCGTGCCCCAGCTACTGGTGGAACGGCGACCGCTATCTGGGCCCGGCCGCGCTGCTGCATGCCTATCGCTGGATCATCGACTCGCGCGACGAGGCGACGGGCGAGCGGCTGGACGAGCTTGAGGACCCCTTCAAGCTTTACCGCTGCCACACGATCATGAACTGCACCAATACCTGCCCCAAGGGCCTGAACCCCGCCAAAGCCATCGCCGCGATCAAGCACATGATGGTCGAACGCGCCGCCTGAGGCAGCACGAACCCGAAAGGCCCGGAGCATGCTCCGGGCCTTTTGCGTTCAGTCCCGGCTTTTGCGGACGTAAAGTTCCAGCCGGTGGTGGACGATCTCATAGCCCATCTCGGCGGCGATCTCGGCCTGCAGACGCTCGATCCGGTCGTCGGTGAATTCGATCACCGCGCCGCTGTCCAGGTCGATCATGTGGTCGTGATGGGCGTCGTCGGCGGCCTCCCACCGGGCGGGTTCGCCCTGAAATTCCAGCTTGTCGATCACGCCCTGCGCCTGAAGCGTCGTCAGCGTGCGATAGACCGTGGCCAGCGACACGCCGGCCCCCGCCGCAACCGCCCGCGCATGCAGTTCCGCCGCGTCAGGGTGATCGGACGCCGCCGCGATCACCCCCAGCAGCGCCGCGCGCTGCCGCGTGACCCGCACCCCCGCGCCGCGAAGCGCCTGTTCAAGCCTGTTCCTGCGTTCCTTGCTCATGGCGGCATCCTGCCGCAACCGGTCACCAGTTGCAACTGGTTCGCAACTATTGACAGTTGCGAACGATTCGCACATCTATACGGCACAGGAGGATTGCATGACCCGTCTGCTTGCCGCCGCTTTGACCTGCCTTCCCGCTCTGGCCTCGGCCGATCAGGTGAAGGTCGCCACCAGCTTCACGATCCTTGCCGACATGGCCCGCAACGTCGCGGGCGATCTGGCCGAGGTGCATTCAATCACCCGTCCGGGCGCCGAGATCCACGATTACCAGCCCACCCCGCGCGACGTTCTGGGCGTTCAGGATGCCGACCTGATCCTTGTGAACGGGATGAACCTCGAAGGCTGGGTCGATCCCTTCCTCGCGCGTCTGGGCGACGTGCCGGTCGCGGTCCTGACCGACGGGGTCGAGCCCATAGCCATCGCGGGCGGCGGCTATGAGGGCCAGCCGAACCCGCATGCCTGGATGTCGCTTGAGAATGCCGCGATCTATGTCGGCAACATCGCCGAGGCGCTTTCCGCCGTCGATCCCGAGAACGCAGCGACCTATGCCGCCAATGCAAAGGCCTATCTGGCTCAGCTGGCCGAAGTGGTCGGCCCCTTGCGCGATCAGGCCCGCGCGCTGCCCGAGGATCGCCGCTTTCTGGTCACCTCCGAGGGGGCCTTTTCCTATCTGGCGCGCGATTTCGGCCTGACCGAGATGTATCTCTGGCCGATCAATGCCGAGGGCGAGGGCACGCCCCAGCAGGTGCGCCGCCTGATCGACCTGATGCGAGAGAAGGGCGCGCCGGTGATCTTTTCCGAAAGCACCGTGTCCGACCGGCCCGCCCGCAGCGTCGCGGCCGAGACGGGCGCGCGTTACGGCGGCATCCTCTATGTGGACAGCCTGTCCGATCCCGACGGTCCCGTGCCCACCTATCTGGACCTGCTGCGCGTGACCGGCGAGACCATCGTCACCGAACTGGCCGTCGAATGAGCGAAACCCCCGCCATCGCCGTCCGCGACCTGACCGTCGCCTATCGCAGCGGCGTGACGGCCTTGCGCGAGGCCAGTCTTGAGGTGCCCTGCGGCTCGGTCACGGCGCTGGTGGGGGTGAACGGCGCGGGGAAGTCCACCCTGTTCAAGGCGCTGATGGGGCTGTTGCCGCATGGGCGGGGCGCGGTGCGGATCATGGGCCTGCCCGTCGCGCGCGCGCTCGGCCGCAATCTGGTCGCCTATGTGCCCCAATCCGAGGATGTGGACTGGACCTTTCCGGTCCTTGTCCGCGACGTGGTGATGATGGGGCGCTACGGCCATATGGGCCTCATGCGCCGCGCCCGGCCCGCCGACCGTCAGGCGGTCGAGGGCGCGCTGGCGCGGGTGGGTCTGACCGACATGGCCACCCGTCAGATCGGTGAATTGTCGGGCGGCCAGAAAAAGCGCGTCTTTCTGGCCCGCGCGCTGGCGCAGGATGCCCGCGTGATCCTGCTGGACGAGCCCTTCACCGGCGTCGATGTCGAGACCGAGCGGCGCATCATCGCGCTGCTCTCCGCGATGCGCGACAAGGGGCGGGCGATGCTGGTTTCGACCCATGATCTGGGGGCGGTGCCGGAATATTGCGACCGGGTGGTCATGGTGAGGGGCACGGTTCTGGCCTCGGGGCCGACCGAGACGACCTTCACCCCCGAGAACCTGCGCCGCGCCTTTGGCGGCACGCTGCGCCATTTCGTGCTGGGCGGCAGCGATCTGCATGACGATCCCGATGCGCGCGCGCTGGATGTCTTCACCGATGACGAGCGGCCGCTGATCCTTTACGACGACCGCCACCAGACCGCAGGCCGCCTGTGATCGCACGCATGCTGGAACCTCTGGCCTATGATTACATGGTCACGGCCATCGGGGCCTCGGCCCTTGTGGGGGCGACCTGCGCCTTTCTGTCGGCCTATCTGATGCTGAAGGGTTGGAGCCTGATCGGCGATGCCCTCTCGCATTCCATCGTGCCGGGCGTGGCGGGGGCCTATATGCTGGGCCTGCCCTTCGCGCTTGGGGCCTTTCTGTCGGGCGGGCTGGCAGCCTTGGCCATGCTGTTTCTGAACAACCGCACCGGGTTGAAGCAGGACGCGATCATCGGGCTGATCTTTACCGGCTTTTTCGGGGTGGGGCTGTTCATGGTCTCGCTGAACCCGGTGGCGGTGGATCTGCAGGCGATCACGCTTGGCAACATCCTGGCCATCGCGCCCGAGGATCTGGTGCAGCTTGTCATCATCGCGGGCGTCACGCTGGCGGTGCTGGCGGTGATCTGGCGCGACCTGCTGGTGGTGTTCTTCGACGAAAGCCATGCGCGGACGGTGGGCTTGCGGCCGGGTCTGCTGAAGCTGGTTTTTTTCACGCTGCTGGCCGGATCGACCGTCGCCGCGATGCAGACCGTGGGCGCGTTTCTGGTGATCGCGCTGGTCATCACGCCGGGCGCTACGGCCTATCTGCTGACCGACCGCTTTTCGCATCTGGTGCTGATCTCGGTCGCGATCGGGGCGCTGTCCTCTGCGATCGGGGCCTATGCGAGCTTCTTCCTCGACGGGGCGACGGGGGGGATCATCGTCCTTTTGCAGACGGCGCTGTTCCTGCTGGCGCTGGTATTCGCGCCGAAACACGGGCTGCTGGCCACGCGGCGCAAAAGGCGCGCGCAGGCATGATCGAGACGCTGATCCTGCCCTTTTCCTTCCCCGTCATGCGCGAGGCGGCGCTGATCGCGCTGATCGTGGCGCTGCCCGCCGCGCTGCTCAGCTGCTTTCTGGTGCTGAAGGGATGGGCGCTGATCGGGGACGGGATCAGCCATGCGGTCCTGCCCGGCATCGTTCTGGCGCATCTGGCGGGGCTGCCGCTGCTGCTGGGCGCCTTCGCGGCGGGGATGGTCTGCGCGCTGGCCTCGGGCTGGCTGGACGCGAACAGCCGGATCAAGCCCGACACGGCGCTTGGCGTGGTCATGGCGGGGATGTTCGCGCTTGGGCTGGTGCTGATCCTGGCCTTTCCGGGGCGGCTGCATCTGAGCCATATCCTCTTCGGCAACATCCTTGGCGTCACGCCCGAGGATTTCGCGCAGGCCCTGCCGATCGCGGCGGTGGTGCTGGTCGTGTTGCTGGTCAAGTGGCGCGATTTCGCGCTGCTGGCCTTTGACCCGGTGCAGGCGCGGGCGGCGGGGCTGCGGGTGGGCTGGCTGCATTACGGGATGCTGGCGATGATCGCGGCGATGGTGGTTGCGATGCTGTCCTCGGTCGGCATCATCTTGGCGGTGGGGCTGCTGATCGCGCCGGGCGCCATCGCCTTTCTGCTGACGCGCAGGCTTTCGGTGATGCTGGCGCTGGCGGCGGGGGTGGCGGGGCTGGCCAGCCTTGGCGGGGTCTGGGCCAGCTTCTGGCTGGACAGCGCGCCCGCGCCCACGATCATCGTGATCCTGACGGCGGCCTTTATTCTGGCCTTCCTCTGGCGGCAGATCCTCGCCGCCCGGGCCTGACACCCCTTTTCGCGCCGCACGCGACCTGTCACTGTCAGCGCAAACACAAAGGGTCCGCCATGCTGCCGCCACGCACCGACTTTCCGGCCGATTTCGTCTTTGGCGCCGCCACCTCGGCCTATCAGATCGAGGGTTCGGGCGCGGGCGGCGCGGGCCTGTCGCATTGGGACACATTCGCCGCGACGCCCGGCAATGTCACCGACGGCAGCGATGGGCGGGTGGCCTGCGACCACCTGAACCGCTGGCCCGAGGATCTGGACCTTGTCCGCGATGCGGGTTTCGACGCCTATCGCTTTTCCGCATCCTGGGCGCGGGTGATGCCCGATGGCGTGACGCTGAATCCGCAGGGGATGGATTTCTACGACCGCCTCGTCGATGGCATGGTCGAACGCGGGCTGAACCCCTATCTGACCTGCCACCATTGGGACCTGCCCGCCGATCTGGCCGCGCTTGGCGGCTGGCAGAACCGCGACATCGCGGCGCGGTTTGCGGACCTCTGCGTCGCGCTGCATGACCGTCTGGGCGACCGTCTGGCCAGCACCGCCACCCTGAACGAGCCCTGGTGCATCGCCTGGCTGTCGCATTTTCTGGGCCATCACGCGCCGGGCCTTCGCGACATCCGCGCCGCCAGCCGCGCCATGCATCATGTGCTGCTGGCGCATGGCACCGCCATTCAGGCACTGCGGGCCGAGGGCGCGGCCAATCTGGGGATCGTCCTGAATTTCGAGACCGCCCATCCCGCCGACGACACGCCCGAGGCCCTGCGCGCGGCCGAGGTTCAGGACGCGATCTACAACCAGTGGTTCATCCGCGCCGTGATGGGGCAGGGCTATCCGGACGCGGCGCTGGACGGGATCGGCCCCCATCTGCCCGAAGGCTGGCAGGACGACATGGCGCTGATCGCGCAGCCCCTCGACTGGCTGGGGGTGAATTACTACACGCGCCGTCTTTACACCGCCGCGCCGGGCCTGTGGCCCCATGCCGCCGAGGCGCCCGGCCCCCTGCCCAAGACCCAGATGGGATGGGAGATCCGCCCCGAGGGCCTGACCGAATTCCTGACCCGTCTGGCGCGCGACCATACCGGCGCCCTGCCGCTTTACGTCACCGAGAACGGCATGGCGCTGGAGGCGGGCGAGGATGTGGCCGCCGATGCCCGCCGCGTGCAGTTCATCGGCGATCACCTGCGCGCGGCCCGCGCGGCGCTGGCGCAGGGGGTCGATCTGCGGGGTTTCTTCTACTGGTCGCTTCTGGACAATTACGAATGGGCCTTTGGCTACGGGCCGCGTTTCGGGCTGGTCCATGTCGATTACGACAGCCAGACACGCACGCCCAAGCAAAGCTGGCACGCCTTCCGCGCCATGCTGGCCGGCTGAGGCGGGGCGCCTAGCGCACCCCCTCCAGCGCGTCGGCCAGGATCATGTCGCTGGCCTTTTCCGCGATCATCGTCGCGGGAGCATGGGTGTTGCCCGACACGATCGAGGGCATGATCCCGCAATCGGCCACGCGCAGCCCCTCGATCCCGTGGACGCGCAGGCGCGGATCGACCACGGCCATCGGATCGGTCCCCATCTTCGTGGTGCCGACCGGGTGGAAGATCGTCGTGCCGATATCGCCCGCCGCCCGCGCCAGATCGGCGTCGCTGACCAGATCGGCGCCGGGCTTCACCTCGGAGGGCGTGAATTCGGCCATGCGACGCGTTTCCATCAGGCGGCGGGCATGGCGCAGGCTGTCGATGGCTACCTGCCGGTCGCCCGGCGTGGACAGGTAGTTCGGCGCGATGGCGGGCGGGCCGTCGGGCGTGGTCAGGTGGCAATGCCCGGTGCTTTCGGGGCGCAGGTTGCAGACCGAGACGGTGAGGCCCGGAAAATCGTGCAAGGGCTGGCCGAAGGCATCCAGCGACAGGGGCTGGACGTGGTATTCGATATTCGCCGTGTCGAACGCGTCCGATGATTTCGCAAAGATCCCCAGCTGGCTGGGCGCCATCGCCATCGGCCCGGTCCGGCGCAGCGCATATTCCAGCGCGATCCCCGCCTTGCCCCAGATCGTGCGCGCCCGGTCGTTCAGCGTCCGCGCCCCCGAGATGCGAAAGATCATCCGCAATTGCAGATGGTCCTGAAGGTTCTCGCCCACGCCGGGCAGGTCATGGACCGGCGTGATCCCCATCCCGCGCAGCCGTTCGGCCTGCCCGATGCCGGACCGTTCCAGCAGCGCGGGCGAATTGATCGCCCCCGCCGACAGGATCACCGCGCCCCGCGCGCGAGCATGGCGCGCCAGCCCGTTCTGGATCAGCGAGACGCCGGTGACACGGCGGCCTTCAAGGGTCAGGGCCGAGACCTGGGCGTCGGTCTCGATCCGCAGGTTCGGGCGGCCCCGCGCGGGGTCCAGAAACGCCTTGCGGGCGTTCCAGCGGATGCCCTTGCGCTGCGTGACCGGGAAGTAGCCGACCCCCTCATTATCGCCGCAATTGAAGTCGGGGCAGGCGGGCAGGCCCATTTCCTGCGCGGCCTCGGCCACGGCATCCAGGATCGGCCAGCGCAGGCGCTGCTGTTCCACCCGCAATTCGCCCTGATCGCCATGCAGGTCGCAGGCCGGTTCGTAATGCCGTTCGCTGCGGCGGAACAGGGGCAGCACGTCGTCCCAGCCCCAGCCGAGATTGCCAGCCTGCCGCCAGCGGTCGTAATCGGCGGCCTGACCGCGCATGTAGATCATGCCGTTGATCGACGAACACCCGCCCAGCACCCGCCCGCGCGGATAGTTCAGGCGCCGCCCGTTCAGGCCCGGCTCTGGCTCGGTCCGGTAGCACCAGTCCAGCGCCGGATTGCCCATCGCGTAAAGATAGCCGACCGGCACATGCACCCAGAGCCGGTTGTCATGGCCCCCGGCCTCTAGCAGCAGGACCCGGTTTCGCGGATCGGCGGACAGGCGGTTGGCCAGCACGCATCCAGCCGAGCCCGCACCCACGATGATGTAGTCGTATTCCCCCAGATCCTGCATGTCCGTCCCCCCTTGGCCCGAAGGCTAGACCGGCCTGCAAGGGGGGACAAGACCGGCTCAGGCGGCCTGAACGTCGCGGCGCCACGCGGGGAAGGGGTCGAACATGTTCGGCCAGATCTGGGGCGTGGTCGCCAGCGCCTCGGGGATCAGGCAGGCATCCAGCAGGGCGCGCAGCCGCGCCTCGTCCATGCCCGTTCCGATCAGGACCAGCTCCTGCCGGCGGTCGCCGAAGGGTTCGGACCAATGCGCCTCCAGATAGGCGCGGCCCTCGGGATGGGTCGGCCAGCGATCCCTGGGGACCGAGGCCCACCATTGCCCCAGAGGCCTGACCGAGGACAGCGCCCCTGCCAGCGAGAATTCCGCCACCCAGTCGGGCCGCGTGGCGATCCAGAAATGGCCCTTGGCGCGGATCACGCCGGGCAGGGGGCCGTTCAGCGCGGCGTGGATCTTCTGCGGGTCAAAGGGCAGGCGGGCGCGATAGACAAAGCTTGTGACGCCGTATTCCTCGGTTTCGGGGGTGTGGTCTGCGAAACCGTAAAGCTCGCGCGCCCACATCGGGTGCTGATGGGCGCGGTCGAAATCGAAGAGCCCCGTGTCGAGGATGTCGCGGGGCGCGACGCGGCTGTGATCGGTCTGGATGATGCGGGCATCGGCGTTCAGCGCCCGGATGATCTTGAGCGCGGCATCGACGCGGTCGGGTCCGGCATCGGCGCATTTGTTCAGCACGACCACATCTGCGAATTCGATCTGGTCGGTCAGCAGATCGACCAGCGTGCGGTTGTCGGCCTCGCCCATGACCTCGCCCCGGTCGGCCAGGAAATCATGGCTGGAATAATCCTGAAGCAGGTTCACCGCATCCACGACCGTCACCATCGTGTCCAGCCGCGCCACGTCGGACAGGCTGGCGCCGTTCTCGTCGGTGAATTCGAAGGTGGTGGCGACGGGCAGGGGCTCGCTGATCCCGGTCGATTCGATCAGCAGGTAGTCGAAGCGCCCTGCCTCGGCCAGCTTGCGGACCTCGGCCAGCAGATCCTCGCGCAGCGTGCAGCAGATGCAACCGTTCGACATCTCGACCAGCGTCTCGTCGGTGCGGGTCATGCCACCCTCGGCGCGGACCAGATCGGCGTCGATGTTCACCTCGGACATGTCGTTGACGATGACCGCGACGCGCAGGCCTTCGCGGTTGTTCAGCACGTTGTTCAGCAGCGTCGTCTTACCTGCGCCCAGAAAGCCGGACAGCACGGTGACGGGAAGGCGGGGATCAGTCATGGAAACCTCCTGGCGATGGCGCAGAATGGTTATAGTATAACATTACGGCTTGCAACCGGCCATTGACGGCCCGCGCCCTTTGCGCCATGCCGCGCCCCATGCTGCGTATTGACGACATCTCGTATTCCATTCAGGGCCGCCCCTTGTTCGCAGGGGCCAGCGCCACCATTCCCGAAGGCCACAAGGTCGGGCTTGTCGGCCCGAACGGGGCGGGCAAGACAACGCTGTTCGGGCTGATCCGGGGACAGGCGCAACTGGATGGCGGCTCGATCAGCCTGCCGTCGCGGGCGCGGATCGGCGGCGTGGCGCAGGAATCTGCGGCGACCTCGCGGTCGGTGCTGGACACGGTGCTGGACGCCGATCAGGAACGCACCGCGCTGATGGCCGAGGCCGCGACCGCGACCGATCCTCACCGCATCGCGGATATCCAGACCCGGCTGAGCGACATCGACGCCTGGTCGGCCGAGGCCCGCGCGGCGACGATCCTTGACGGGCTTGGCTTTTCCACCGCCGATCAGGCCCGGCCCACCAGCGATTTCTCGGGCGGGTGGCGGATGCGGGTCGCGCTGGCCGGCGTGCTGTTCGCGCAGCCCGACCTGCTGCTGCTGGACGAACCGACCAACTATCTGGACCTCGAGGGCGCGCTGTGGCTGGAGGGTTATCTGGCCCGCTATCCCCATACCGTCATCATCATCAGCCACGATCGGGGCCTGCTGAACCGCGCGGTCGGCCATATCCTGCATCTCGAGGACAAGAAGCTGACCCTCTATACTGGGGGTTACGACAGCTTCACCCGCATCCGCGCCGAGAAACGCGCCCTGCAAGCCGCCGAGGCCAAGAAGCAGGCCGACCGTCGCGCGCATCTGCAAAGTTTCGTGGACCGCTTCGGCGCCAAGGCCAGCAAGGCGCGTCAGGCGCAGGCCCGCGTCAAGATGCTGGCCAAGATGGAGCCGATCACCGCCCCCGAAGAGGCCAAGTTCCACCGCTTCACCTTTCCCCAGCCCGAGGAAATGTCGCCGCCCATCGTCTCGATGGAGGGGGTCAGCGTGGGCTATGGCGACCGCGCGGTGCTGCGCAAGCTGAACCTGCGGATCGACCAGGACGACCGCATCGCGCTGCTGGGCCGCAACGGGCAGGGCAAATCGACGCTGTCGAAGCTGCTGGCGGAACGGCTTGGCACGATGGAGGGGCGCGTCACGCGATCCTCGAAGCTGCGCGTGGGCTATTTTGCGCAGCATCAGGTCGATGAACTGCATCTGGACGAGACGCCGCTGGACCATATCCGGTCCGTGCGCCCGAACGAGGGGCAGGCGAAACAGCGCGCCCGTCTGGCCGGTTTCGGCCTGATGGAGGCGCAGGCCGAGACCAAGGTCCGTGCTTTGTCCGGCGGCCAGAAGGCGCGGCTGTCGCTGCTGTTGGCGACGATCGACGCGCCGCATCTGCTGGTCTTGGACGAGCCGACGAACCACCTCGACATCGAAAGCCGCGAGGCTTTGTCCGAGGCGCTGAACGACTATACCGGCGCCGTGGTGCTGGTCAGTCACGACATGCACCTGCTGGGGCTGGTCGCGGACCGGCTGTGGCTGGTCAAGGATGGTGCCGTCGCCCCATACGAGGGCGATCTGGACGATTACCGCAAGTTCCTGCTGTCGGGCGACACGCCCGCCGAAAAGCCCGCCGAGGCGCCGAAACCCGCCGCGCCCAGGAAGCCCTCGCGCGATGCGGTGCTTGCCCTGCGCGCGGAGGCCCGCAAATCCGAGGAGCGTGTCCAGAAGCTGACCGAGATGATGGGAAAGCTGGACAAGAAGCTTGCCGATCCGGGGCTCTATCACGATCCCTACGAGGCCGAGAAATGGGGCAAGAAGCGGGCCGAGGCCGTGCAGGCCCTGGCCTTCGCCGAGGAATTGTGGATGACCGCGCTTGAAAAGCTGGAAGCCGCGGAAAAGGGATAGTGCGACCGCAAGGCGGATTGTCAGCACGGTCGGCCGCGGCATAGTGCTTGCAGAACAACCCCATCACATCCGGGAATCACGATGAAACACGCGCTTACCCTTGCCTTCGCAGCCTCGATCACCGCCGTCACGCCGCTGCAGGCGCAGGTTCTGGGGCGCGCGGTCGATCTGGATCTGGGTCTGGGCGTGGTCCAGGGGCCCAGCTATCCGGGCGCCGATGACGGCGACCAGTCGCCGTGGTTCATCCTGCGCAACCGCGCGGCCAGCGACGGTCAGGGCTTTTCGGTCTCGCCCTCGTTCGGGCTGAAGGGCAAGCGCGAGGCCTCGGACGGCGATCTGCTGACCGGGCTGGAGCCGATCGACCGCAGCGTCGAGGTCGGGCTACGTCTGGGCTATGGGATGGGACCGCTTGGCGGCTACGTCACCGCGCGGCGCGGTTTCGGCGGGCATGAGGGCGTGACCGGCGCCGTCGGCCTGCGCTATCGCACCGAATTGTCGCCCGAGATCACGTTGTGGTCGGGCGTGCAGGCCGTTTATGGCAATGCCAGCTTCAACGACACCTATTTCGGCGTCACCGATGCGGAATCGACGGCCAGCGGCCTGCCCGCCTATGCGCCCGGCACCGGCTTCAACGAGGCCGCGATCACCTTCGAGGCGCGCTATGCGCTGAGCGACAGCACCGCCCTTCTGGGCGAGTTCCGTTACGGCAAGCTGATCGGCGACGCCGCCGATTCGCCCGTCGTGGCGGAAACCTACCAGCCCTCGCTGCGGCTGGGCGTGGTGCGCCGGTTCAGCTTCGGCTTCTGACACCCGAGCCCAAGGGCGCTGCGGCGCCCTTGATCCGGCCCGCATAGGTCATTTGTTCCGGTTGGGATGCATTCCCGTTGGGCGCGCGTTCCTGATCGGGGGAATTGGAGCGGGTGATGGGAATCGAACCCACGTATTCAGCTTGGAAGGCTGCTGCTCTACCATTGAGCTACACCCGCATGTCCCCTCTATAGGACGGGGGGCGGCGGGGTTCAAGCGCCCCCGGACAGGCTAGCGCCGGGCCGCGAAGAAATCGCGCAGCAGCATTCGCGCCTCGGGTTCGGCAAGGCCGGGATAGATCTGCGGCCGGTGATGGCATTGCGCGTGATCGAACACCCGCGCGCCATGCAGGACACCGCCCATCCGCTGATCCTCGGCCCCGAAGTAAAGCCGCCCGATCCGCGCCCCCGAAATCGCCGCCGCGCACATGGGGCAGGGCTCCAGCGTCACCCACAGGTCATGGCCGGGCAGCCGTTCCGACCCAAGCGCCGCGCAGGCCGCCCGGATCGCCAGGATCTCGGCATGGGCGGTCGGGTCCGACAATTCGCGCGTCCGGTTGCCGGCCGCCGCGACCACGCGGCCCTGAGGCGAGACGACGACCGCGCCCACCGGCACCTCGCCGCGCAGGGCGGCGGCGCGGGCCTCGGCCAGGGCCCGATCCATATGGCTGAGAAAGCGGCTCATCCCCCCGTCTTGCCGAAAGCCCGCATCCCCCGCAAGCGCCGCGCCGATTTTCCTTTCCCCGCGCCGGTCCAGCGCCTAGAAGCGCAGACTTGACCCCGCAGCGATGCGCAGGAGGATCGCATGACCGAAGACAACACCCCAGCCCCCAAGACCGAACCCGAACGCATCGCCAAGATGATGGCCCGCTCGGGCGTCGCCAGCCGCCGCGAGGCCGAGCGCATGATCATCGAGGGCCGCGTCACCGTGAACGGCAAGAAGATCGACAGCCCCGCGCTGGACATCCTGCCGACCGACCGCGTCGTGATCGACGGCAAGCCGATGGAGGCCCCTCAGGAGACGCGGCTGTGGCTGTATTACAAGCCGCTTGGCCTTGTGACATCGGAGGCCGACGAAAAGGGCCGCCAGACGGTCTTTGACGCGCTGCCGCGCGATCTGCCGCGGGTGATGACGGTGGGGCGGCTCGATCTGAACTCCGAGGGGCTGCTGCTGCTGACCAATGACGGCGAGCTGAAGCGCCGGCTGGAACTGCCCGCGACGGGCTGGCTGCGCCGCTATCGTGTGCGGGTGAACGGCACGCCCAACGACCTGACTTTTGCGCCCCTGCGCCGGGGCGTCACCATCGACGGCGAGGATTTCGCACCGATGGAGATCAAGCTGGACAGCCAGCAGGGCGCGAATGCCTGGCTGACCGTCGGCATCCGCGAGGGCAAGAACCGCGAGATCCGCCGCGCCATGTCCCATATCGGGCTGCAGGTGAACCGGCTGATACGCGTCGGCTACGGCCCCTTCAAGCTGGGCACGATGGAAAAGAACGAAGTCACCGAGGTCAAGCGCAAGGTTCTGCGTGACCAGCTTGGCGGGCTTCTGACCGGCGATGTCGAGGAAAAGCCGCGCGAGATGCGCCCGCGTGGCGCCGAAGGCCCGCGTGGCGGGTTTGGCGCGCGGGGCGGCGACGGGCCGCGCAAGGGCGCGGGGCCGCGCGCTGCGGGTGGCGGCTTTGCCGCGCGTGGTGCGGCGGGGGGCTTTGCCGCGCGTGGTGCGGCGGGGGGCTTTGCCGCACGCGGCAAGCGTGACGGCGAGGGCGATGACCGACCCTCGCGCAGCTTCGGCGCACGTCCCCGCGCGGTCGAGGGCGATCAGCGCCCACCCTACAAGACATCCCATCGCGGGGCCGAGAAGCAGGGCGACCGCCCGGCTTTCGGCGACCGTCCGCGCCCGGCGGGCGACAAGCCGCGCTGGAAATCCGGCGAACGTGATGCCTCGCGCAGCCGCGATGATGCCGCCGACGGTAAGCCCGCCCGTTTTGGCGGCAAGCCGGGCTTTGGCCGCAAGCCCTTTGCGGGCGGCGACCGCCCCGAAGGCGGCAAGCCGCGCGGCGAAGGTCATCCCCGCGGCGAAGGCAAGCCGCGTTTCGAGGGCAAGCCCCGCAGCGACGGAAAACCCCGGTTCGAGGGCAAGCGCCCCGATGGTGGCGCCCCGCGCGGCGAGGGCGGCTTTGCCCGCAAGCCCGGCGGCCCGCGCCCCGAAGGTCGCGGCAAGCCCGATTCGCCCCGCGCCGAGGGCGGCGCGCCCCGCAGCGGCGGCAAGCCCTTTGGCAAACCCGGCTTCAAGCCCTCGGGCGGCAAACCGGGCTTCAAATCCGGCCCGCGCCCGGGCGGTGGAAAACTCGGCGGCAGACCTGGCGGCCCTCGTCCCGGCAAGGGCGATGGCCCGCGCGGTTGAACCAAATGGAAAGGGCGCCCTGACGGGGCGCCCTTTGTCCATTCCGGCCGGGCTTGGCTCTTATTTCGTCAGGATCAGCTTGCCCGCGCGCGTGATCCGCAGCTGATAGACCTGCTCGTCCAGAACGATCAGAGCCTGATTGCCCCCCCGGGTCAGCTGGGTTGCGTCATGCTGCGGGATGCGGGCCAGCAGCGAGGTGCCGGGGCGGGAGAAATCGGCGGGGCGCGTTGCGGTCATGGTCAGCCTCTGGTGGCAAGGGGTTTGACGTTCTGAACGCAAAGCTGACTGATTCCGTCAGGCTTGTCAAAGTAAAAGAGTCGGGTTTGGCGATTTTCCCCCTCGACCAGATCGGCTCATGCGAAAAGGCGCGGCCATGACGACCGCGCCCCTTGTTTTTGCGAGCTTATCGAAGCCTCCGGTGCTCAGCTTTCGGCGAAGCACTCGGTGATCGTGTCGGCCATCTGGCGCAGCATGTCCTGATAAGAGCCGGCGCCCGATCCGCCCTGCGGGTCCAGCGTGCCGCCGAGGCGGGTTCCGGAACCCTCGATCACGGTGTCGATCAGGCGGGCGTCATGGGCGTATTCGGGAAAGGCGCAGGCGGCGCCGGTTTCGGCGATCTGACGGCGGATCTGGTCGATCTGCCCCGCCGAGGGGCTGGAGGCATCGCCTAGCGCCACCGGAATGGCCGGCGCCAGCCCGAAGCGGTTGGTGAAATAGCCATAGGCATCATGGAAGACGACCATTCTCTGTTCGGCATGGGGCGCAAGCTGGGCGGTCAGTTCAGCCTCCAGCGCGGTGATGCTGTCGGCTGCCGCCGCCGCGTTCGCGGCATAGATCGCTGCGTTCTCGGGGTCCTGCTGCGACAGGCTGGCCGCGATCGCGTCGAGCCAGATCACCGCGTTCTGCGGGTCCAGCCAGGCATGCGGATCGGTGCCTTCATGGCTGTGGTCATGGCCGTGGTCGTGCCCGTGGTCGCCGTCGTGCGCATGGTCGCCGTCGTGCCCATGGTCATGGCCATGGTCATGCCCGTGGTCATGGTCGCCATCGTGCCCGTGGTCATGGTCATGCCCGTGGTCGTTGCCATGATCATGGCCGTGATCCTCGCCGTGGTCATGGGCTGCCTCGGTCGCGTAGTCTTGCAGATGGGCGCCCTCGACCCGCAGCAGTTCAAGCCGCGCGCTGTCTGCCGAGAGGTTCGTGGCGGCGCGATCAAGCCAGGGGGTCAGCTCCGCCCCGATCCAGACCAGCAGATCCGCCCCTTGCATGGCCTGCGCGTCAGAGGGGCGCATCTGGTAATGGTGAACGCTGGCGCCGTCGGGCAGAAGCACCTGCACCTCGCCCAGATCGCCCAGCACCTGCTGGACCAGCGATGCCGTTGCGGGCATGTCGGCCACCACGCTGCCGGGGGCGGCCAGGGCAGGCGCGGCGCTCAGCGACAGCAATGCTGCGATGGATGCGGTGTGACGCATGGGGGCCTCCTTGCTTTGTTGCGATAGGGTGCTTGTCCGTGTTACAGGATAACAAGTCAAGATGAACGTAACACTATAACAGCTCGTTGAGCGCGAGGCCCCGTGTCCGATCGCCCCTCTGACCAGCCATCCGATCCGGCGGCGGCCTTCCAGCCCCATGATCACGGCCATTGCAGCAGCGCAGCCCTTGACGCAGCCGAGGCGCGGCTGGCCCGTGACGGTGCGCGCCTGACCCCCGTTCGCCGCCGCACGTTGGAGATCCTGCTGGAAAGCCACCGCGCTATGGGCGCCTACGAGGTGCTGGACCGGCTGGCCGCCGAGGGTTTCGGGCGCCAGCCTCCCGTCGCCTATCGCGCGCTGGAATTTCTGGTCAACCACGGGCTGGCGCATCGGCTGCAGCGCCTGAACGCCTTTGCCGCCTGTCTGCATCCGGGCCATGACCACAACCCCGCCTTTCTGATCTGCCGATCCTGCGACCGGGTGGCCGAGGCCGAGGCCGCGCCGGTTCGCGCCGTCCTGTCTGATGTCGCCGCCGCCGCCGGGTTCCGGGTCGAGCGTGCGACGATCGAGGCGCTTGGCCTCTGCGCCTCCTGCGCGGCGGAAGGTGCCGCATGAACGCCCTGATCGAGGCCGAGGCGCTGACGATCAACCGCCCCGACAGCGCCGTCACGGTTCTGGAACGCGTCGATTTCCGCATTCGCCCCGGCGAGATCGTGACCGTGGTCGGGCCGAACGGGTCGGGCAAGTCCTCGCTGGTGCGCGCGCTTCTGGGGCATATGCCGCTGGCGGGGGGGCGTGTCGCGCGCCGGGCGGGGCTGCGGATCGGCTATGTGCCGCAAAAGGTGCATGTCGATACGGCGATCCCGCTGAACGTGCGCCGCTTCCTGTCGCTGCCGCGCCGCGTCAGCGATGCCGAGGCCGAGGCGGCCTTGGCCCGGACCGGCGTTCCGGGTCTGGGCAAGCGGCAATTGACCCAGCTTTCCGGCGGGCAGTTCCAGCGCGTCCTTCTGGCGCGGGCGCTGCTGTCGGACCCGCATCTGCTGGTGCTGGACGAGCCGACGCAGGGGCTGGACCAGCCGGGGATCGTGGCGTTCTATCAACTGATCGACGAGGTGCGCCGCCAGACCGGCGCGGCCGTTCTGATGGTCAGCCACGATCTGCTGGTCGTCATGCGGTCCTCGGACCGGGTGATCTGCCTCAACGGGCATGTCTGCTGCGAGGGCACGCCCGAACATGTCAGCAACGCGCCCGAATATCGCGCCCTGTTCGGGGCCGAGGCGCAGGGCATGCTGGCGCTTTACCGCCATCACCACGATCATGATCATGACGGCGGGCACGCCCATCGGCACCCTCATGGCGGCACGGATCCGGGGCATGTCCACGGGCCGGGCTGCGATCACGACCACCGCCGCGCCTGAGCGCCGGCACGACAGGACGCAAGATGCTGGACGATTTCTTCACCCGCGCGGTTCTGGCGGGGCTTGGGCTGGCGCTGGTGGCGGGGCCTCTGGGCTGCTTCGTGGTCTGGCGCCGGATGGCCTATTTTGGCGATTCGACCGCCCATGCCGCGATTCTGGGCGTGGCGCTGGCGCTGGCCTTCGACGTCTCGATCTATGCGGGCACGCTGGCTGTCGCGGTGGTGATGGCGGTGACGGTGGCCGCGCTGGTCTCGCGCGGGCAGGCGATGGACACGATGCTGGGCGTGTTGTCGCATTCCGCGCTGGCCATCGGCCTGGTGGCGATCAGTTTCGTGCCCGGCGCGCGGTCCGATCTGTCGGGCTATCTGTTCGGCGACATCCTGGCGGTGGGCCGCAGCGACCTGGCGCTGATCTGGGGCGGGGCGGCGCTGGTTCTGGCGGTCCTGATGATCCGCTGGCAGCGCCTGCTGACCAGCAGCCTGAACGAGGAACTGGCCATGGCCGCAGGAATCGATCCGCGGGTCGAGCGGCTGGTCCTGTCGCTGGCGCTGGCCGTGGTGGTGGCGCTTGCGATTCGAGTAGTGGGCTCGTTGCTCATTTCCGCCATGCTGATCGTTCCGGCGGCGGCGGCCCGCGGATGGGCTGGC
Organism: Paracoccus sp. NSM; assembly: GCF_052379855.1. Taxonomy (NCBI): domain Bacteria; kingdom Pseudomonadati; phylum Pseudomonadota; class Alphaproteobacteria; order Rhodobacterales; family Paracoccaceae; genus Paracoccus; species Paracoccus sp. NSM. The sequence goes on from NZ_JBQTCG010000005.1 coordinate 80,715, forward strand.
TCGCCCGAGCGGATGGCCGCCGGTGCGGCACTGGTCGCGGCGGCATCGGTCGGGCTGGGGTTGTGGGCAAGCTTGCGTCTGGACAGCCCGGCAGGTCCCACGATTGTGACCGTCGCGGCAATTTTTTTCGTGGCTTCACAAACCCTTCGCCGTCGCTAATGCGGTTTTGCCACGGCTTTCCAAGGTGATGGCCCAGGCTGGAACGAACCGCGTCCAAGTGTGTTTGCCAATATGCAACACCTGCCCAGACCCGGCGACGCCTCTGAATTAATGCTTCTTTTCAAGCGTCCGGGTTTATGTAAGTGTCGCCACGATGTTGCCGGTGACGGCAGCCTTCAATGAAACGGAGCATGATCATGACCAAATTCGCTACTATCGCTGCCGCACTGACCCTGTCGGCTACCTCGGCCGTTGCCGGTGGCTTCGTTGCCCCCGTCGTCGAAGTCGAGCCCGTCATCGTCGAAGAAAGCGCCGCCACCACCAACGCTGGCCTGGTCGTTCCGGCCCTGCTGCTGCTGGCCGTGGTCGCCGCCGTCGCTTCGGACAGCGACGACAGCTGATATCCAACAGGTCTTTCCAAGGCCTGTTGACAGGGGGGGCTGGCCCGTTCGGGTCGGCCCCTTTACTTTTGTCGCCCTCGCGGATGACGCACCGCCCGCCGCGACGCGGCAATGAAAAACGCCGGCCCCGCAAGGGTCCGGCGTTTTCCTGTTCCGCATGGCGCCCGGTCAGGGCCGCAGCGTGGCGATCGTCACATGGCCAAGCCCCGGCCCGACCCATTGCCGCGAAACGAGGATCTGCCCGCCTTCCACCGCATAGGTGTTCTGAAAGCGCGTGCCGTGGCCTTCGCAGGCCTCGATCATCAGCCCGGCCTGCGGGCCCTGCGTCACGGCGCAGGCGAATTGCAGCGGTCGTTCCAACCCGTCGCCCGACAGATAGCGCATGATGCGCGTGCCCTGACCGGCGCGGCCCGCGCGGATCAGGGCATCGGTGCCGGGTTCTGCGACGGACAGGTCGCGGCCCAGACCGCGCGTGCCGACCAGCATGCCGCCGCGCAGGATCACGGCCTCTTCCGAGGGGGTCATGTAGGTCCGCATGGCGCCGTTCTGGCCGACCATCGCCATGATCTGTGTCTGGCCCAGGCTTTCAAAACCCACCTGGATCAGCGGGCCGGGATTGACGCGCAGGGCCTCGGCGGCGCGGTCGGCATCGCTGCGGGCGGGTGCGGGTGCCTCGGGCGTGCCTTGGGCGCGGGCGATGCGTTCGGCTAGAACCGCCTGCGCGGTCCGGGTCACGACGCCCGGCCCTTCGTTTCCGCAGGCGGCCAGCGCGCCCAGCAGGGCAAGCGCGGTCAGAGCTTTCACCGGTTTCGAGATCATCGCCAGAAACTCCCCCAGCCTTGTTGCATCCTGACGCCGTGGCTGTCGCGCACCTTGTCATAGAGACGGTCGTTGACCTCGACCCGCGCGCCCCCGTCACGCGACAGCGAACGGATGCGGCTTTCGGCCCGTTCGCGCGTCGGCGTCCCGGTCGCCCAGGAAATCGGGATCGAGAAGGTCACACCCTTGTCGAAGCTGCCCTCGCCGAATTCCTCGGCCGACAGGTCGGTCTTGGTCGCATAGGCGCCGACCCGCCAGCCATTGGCGAATTCGCGCGTCAGCGTGAGGGTCGCGCCCCGGTCGCCCGCCAGATACTGGCCGACATCCAGCTGCGCGATGAAGCCCTGGCTGAACTCGTAATAGGCCGAGACATGACCCGTCGTCACCTCGTAATCGCGGAAATCGAACAGCGCGTCGAAATCGCGCTTGCGCACGCGGTTCACCTCGGCGCCGAAGGCCAGAGGCGAGTTGACGGGTTTCCAAAGAACCTCGGCCGAGGCGCCGCCATAAGCGCGTTCCAGCAGGCCAACGGTCACGCGGCTGTAGATCTGGTCCGAGGGCTTGGCGAACCAGGCCAGCGTCAGTTCCGGAATGATCGGGCTGGTATTGCCCGCATACATCCGCGTGTCCGACCGCACGCGCGGCACGCCTTCGGGCGTGGTTTCCAGCGAGGGATCGGCCAGGTATTCCTCGGGGGTGAAGCGGCGGCCGCGTTCGCCCGGAACGCCGGGGCCGCTTTGCTTGATGTCGCCAAAGGCGCGCTGGCGGATGGCGCCGGTGGCGATCAGTCCGGGCAGCAATTCATAGCTGGCCCGCGCCTCGGCGCCGAATTCGTAGCGCAGGGGTTCCTCGGGGTCGAAGAGGCCCAGATCGAAATAGGGCCCGATCCGCCAGCGGAAGCGCGGGAACAGGTCCTCGGTCTGGATCAGCCCGGCGGGACGGGGGGTGGCATCCGACAGGTCGGTCGCGGCGGCGATCTGGCCGACCTCGGTGTTTTCAAGCCGCTCGATATCGCTGCGGCGCAGGGTCACGGACGAGGTCGGCAGCCCGTCCGCAGATGAGGTGATCACAAAGGTCTCGACCGTGGCGGGCAGGGCGCGGCTCATCAGGCGCGCGGTGCGCCCGATCGCCTGCGGCTGCTGGTTGTAGCGGTTGTTGCGGATGCGCAGTTCCGCCCGCGTGGCCGACAGCGTCATCGATTCGAGGATCTGCCCCTCTTTCGCCAGCGCCTCGGCCAGGACCTTCTGAAGCACGGGGCGCGCGGTCGGGTCGCTGGCCCATTCGGGCGACCAGGCCTCGGGATCGGCGGCTTGGGCGGGGCGTGGGCGCACCGGGGCGGGGGCCTTTTCCAGCCCCGAGGGATAGGCCGCCTCGCGCGGGTTCAGCATCACCGTGAACTGTGCGCCGATGCTTTCATTGCCGATCGTGTAGAGGCCAAGCTGATAGTTCTGGCCCATCCGGTAGCTGGCGCCGAAATTGAGCCGCCCCGGCTCGGCATCGCCCTGCTGGAAGGCGTTACCGTCGCTGTAGCTGGCCCGATAGACGTCGTTGGAATACTCCGCCGTCAGCGTCAGGCGGTCGTTCACATCCCACGAGACCGAGCCGAAGGGCCGCGCATCGCCCCGGAACCAGTCGCCGGTATTGGCCGTGCCGCCCAGATCGCCCGCGTCGATCACGCGGGGACGTCCGGCCAGCGTACCCCAGCCCAGACCGATGCTGGCCCGGACCGTCGGCGTGACCTGCCGCGTCGCCACGATGTATTCGCCCGAATAGACGCCGGTGCCCAGAAAGTCCTGAAGCCCGATGGCGACGGCCGGACGCCAGCCCTGCTGGTCGAAAAGCTGGTAGCGCAGGTCGAAAGAGCGGTCCCATATGAAGCCGTCATTGCGGAAATCGTTGATCCCGTCCACGCGGGAATAGCGCAGATTCGCCGTCAGCTGCGGAAGAACCTGAAAGAACACGTTGTTGCGCAACGCATAATCCGAATAGGACACGGTCGCGCCAAAGCTGCCTTCGGGCAGGGTCTCGGCGGTGGGCGTGTCGATCCCGCCGGGCATGCCATAGGCCGACATGTTGCGCGCCAGCAGCGGATCGGCGGGCGCCGCGCCGGGTATCGTCAGCACCGCAAGGGGCAGGGTGGTGGCCAGCAGGTGGCGCATCAGGGGTGATCGGCGCATGGGCAGCATCCTCTTGGCGGGCTTGACGGCGTGTCGGCAGGTCAAAGGCAGGGTCGGTCTGTCGTGGCAGGGATCGTTCCGGCGCGCGACGCTATCCTGCGTGAAGCGCGCCGGGTCCGGCTCAGCTTGCCGGGGCGGCGGTCCCCGGCGCGGCGCATCCCATGCGGGTCTGGCCCTGCACGGTCAGCCGCGCGGCCATCGGAAAACGCTCGTCGGCCATGCTGTCCTGGCATTCGCCCGGACGCAGATTCAGCACGAAGGGCTGCCCGCCCAGCACGCCGATATATTCGACCCCGCCCGCGAAATTCAGGCGGCGCACCTCGATGGCGCGTCCCGACTGGTTGTCGGGGGTGCGATAGGTGGCTGTGTTGCCTGCGACCTGCACGTTCCAGAAGGGCTCGTTGCCGCGTGCCACGAAAGCCTCGGTGCGATAGGTCACGGGCTCGACCGTGGCGACGGGGCGCGCCTCGGCGCCGGTCTCGATGGGCTGGACCAGAGGCGATACGGCGGGCGGGCGCGGCCCTGCGGGCGTCTCGGGCTGCGGTTCGGCCTCGGCGCCAAGGCCGATATTGCGGCGCAGGTCGGTCATGGCCTCGCTGTCGCAGGCGGCAAGGGGCAGGGTCATCAGCGCGACAAGCGCGATACGCGGAAACATGGGCTTTGGCCTCTGACTGGCGACGGGATTGCTATTGCACAAGCGTTAGCAACCCCGGCCCGGCGCGGCAAGCAGGCAGGGGCGAATGGGCAGAACCCCGCCCGGCCCGGTGGATCAGCAATTCGGCACGTTCACAGCCAGCCCGCCAAGCGAGGTCTCCTTGTATTTGTCGGACATGTCGCGGCCGGTCTGGCGCATCGTCTCGATGGCGGCGTCCAGCGGCACGATATGGCTGCCGTCGCCGCGCAGGGCCAGACTGGCCGCGCTGACCGCCTTGATCGCGCCAAGGCCGTTCCTTTCGATGCAGGGAACTTGAACCAGGCCCTTCACCGGATCGCAGGTCATGCCCAGGTGATGCTCCAGCGCGATTTCGGCGGCGTTCTCGACCTGCCGCGGCGTGCCGCCCAGAACGGCGGCCAGCCCCGCGGCGGCCATCGCGCTGGCGCTGCCCACCTCGGCCTGACAGCCGCATTCCGCGCCCGAGATGCTGGCATTGTGCTTGATCAGCCCCCCGATCGCCGCCGCCGTCAGCAGGAAGTCGGGTAGCTGCCGCTCGGACGCGCCCGGCACATGGTCCAGCCAATAGCGGATCACGGCCGGCACCGTCCCCGCCGCGCCATTCGTGGGGGCGGTGACGACGCGGCCTCCGGCGGCGTTTTCCTCGTTCACGGCCATGGCATAGACGCTCATCCAGTCGTTGATGACATGGGGCGCGGTCATGTTCAGCCCGCGTTCCGCGATCAGCTTCTGGTGGATCGCGGCGGCGCGGCGGCCCACGTTCAGCCCGCCGGGCAGCACGCCTTCGGTCGCAAGGCCCCGGTCCATGCAGTCGCGCATGACGGACCAGATCCGCACCAGCCCCTCGCGCAGTTCGGCGGGGGCGCGAAAGCACAGCTCGTTTTTCTCTTTCATGCGGGCGATGGACTTGCCTGAGGCCTCGGCCATGGCCAGCATCTCGGCGGCGCTGGCAAAGGGGTAGGGCACCGAGACCGAGGCATCGCTGCGCGTCTCGCCCGCCCGCGCGGCCAGCTCCTCGGCGGTCAGGACGAAGCCGCCCCCGATCGAGTAATAGACCCGGTGCAGGATCACGTCGCCCTGCGCGTCGGTGGCCGAGATGGTCATGCCATTGGCATGGCCGGGCAGGGCGGTGTCATAGTCGAAGCGCAGGTCGCGGTCGGGGTCGAAGGCCAGCGGTGCAAGGCCGGGCGGTTGCAGTTGCTTGCTGGCGCGGTTCCGGGCCAGCGCGTCCTCGGCCTGATCGGGGTCCAGCGTGGCGGGATGGAACCCGGCCAGCCCCAGGATCGTGGCGCGATCGGTCGCGTGGCCCTTGCCGGTGAAGGCCAGACTGCCATGCAGGCTGGCGCGCAGCCCGTGCGCGCGAAAGGGCTGGGCGCGCAGGTCGTCCAGAAAGCGTGCGCCCGCCACCATCGGCCCCATCGTATGCGACGAGGACGGGCCGATGCCCGGCTTGAACAGATCAAAGACCGACAGGAACATGACGCACCTTCCAACTTGCATTCCGGCGCCCATCTAAGCAGGTGACGCCCTGGGCCGCCATGCCTGTCCGCACCGCATCACGCCCGCCCGCGCGCCGCCGGGTGAAGCGCGCGCGACGGTCGGCTCGGACCATGCTCCGCATCGCATGTGCTTATAATATGTGCGATGTGTTCAAATGAAAGGCAGAGGCATCGCGCCCGCGAATTGGGCAGCACGGGCGGGCATTGCCGCTCTTGCGGGCGTTGTGGCCCGGCGCGAAGGAGGAATCATGCACAAACCGCAACCGATCATCCTAGGCGATACGCAGCTTGGCCCGCCGGTGTTTCTTGCACCCATGGCGGGTATCACCGACCTGCCGTTTCGCCGCGCCGTTGCGCGCTTTGGCGCGGGGCTGATGGTCTCCGAGATGGTCGCTTCGTCCGAGATGGTGACGCCCCGCCCCTCGACCCGCGCGGCGGTGCGCGCCAAGGCCCTGACCGAGGGACGGCTGCCCGTCAGCGTCCAGATCGCGGGCCGCGAGGCCGGGGCGATGGCGGAAACCGCGCGCATCGTCGAAGGCATGGGCGCGCGGGTCATCGATATCAACATGGGCTGCCCCGCCAAGAAGGTCACGGGCGGGCTGTCGGGGGCCGCGCTCATGCGCGATCTGGATCACGCGTTGACGCTGGTCGATGCGGTGGTGGGCGCCGTCAGCGTGCCGGTCACGCTGAAGATGCGGCTGGGCTGGGACGATGACTGCCTGAACGCCGCCGATCTGGCGGCGCGGGCGCGCGATGCGGGCGTAGCGATGCTGACCGTGCATGGCCGAACGCGGGCGCAGTTCTACAAGGGTCAGGCGGATTGGGCCGCGATCCGTGCGGTGGCCGATCTGCCGGGGCGTCCGCCTCTGGTCGCGAATGGCGATGTGGTGGACGCGGCCAGCGCCCGTGCCGCGCTGGAGGCTTCCGGGGCCGATGCGGTGATGGTGGGGCGCGGGGCGCAGGGGCGGCCCTGGCTTCTGGCGCAGATCGCGCATGAGCTATGGGAGACGCCCGCGCCCGCGATCCCGCAGGGCGGGGCGCTGGCCGATCTGGTGGCCGCGCATTACGAGGATATCCTGGACTTCTACGGCACCGATCTGGGCCTGCGTGTCGCGCGAAAGCATCTGGGCTGGTATGCCGAGGCCGCCCGCGCCCCCCTGCGCGCCCAGCTGGTAAAGGCCGAGACCCCGGCCGCCACGCTGGACCTGATCGCGCGTGCCTTTGCCGAAGCCCCCCACCCCGCGCAGGAGGCCGCATGAGCCATTCCCGCCCCCGCGATTTCCTAGAGGCCGCGCCGGGGCCGGGCTGGGACAGCCTGCCCTTGCCCGCGCTGATCCTCGACGGCTGCGGGCGCATCGCCGCGATGAACGAGGCGGCGGAATTCTGGCTGAACCTGTCGCGCAACTCGACTCTGGGCAAGGCGCTGGAGGGCGACGAGATCGCCACGAGGCTGCGGATCGATCCCGCGCTTGCGCCGATGATCGCGCGCGTGAATGGCACGAACGAGACGGGCTATCACCCGTCGGTCGCCTTCGAGATCGGCGATCGGGCCGGCGGCCACATGACACGCCGCGCCTCGGTGCATCTTGGCCGCGGCGACGAGGCCGGGGGCGCGGTCAGCCTGCTGATCGTGCCGCAGGAAGTGGACGGCATCCATCAAAGCCGCAGCGTCCGCAGCGCTGCCCGCAGCGCCATCGGCATGGCCGAGATGCTGGCCCACGAGATCAAGAACCCTCTGGCCGGTATCCGGGGCGCGGCGCAGCTGATGGCCATGAACGCGCCGCCCGAAGACCGCGAAATGGCCGAGATGATCGTCAGCGAATCGCGCCGCATCGTGGCGCTGCTGGATCAGGTGGAACGCTTCGGCGACACCTCGCCGCCGCATCTGGCGCCGGTCAACATCCATGACGTGCTGGAACAGGTCCGCCGCTCGGCCCAGGTGGGCTTTGCGCAGGGCGTGCAGATCGTGACCGATTACGACCCCTCGCTGCCGATGGCGCTGGCGGATGCCGACCAGCTGATGCAGGTCTGCCTGAACCTCGTGAAGAACGCCGCCGAGGCGCTGGCGGGCAAGGCGGGCGGCACGATCCGGCTGCACAGCTTCTATGACCACACGCTGCGCCGTCCCCCCGACGATACCGACCCTGCGGGCCGCCCGCTGCCCCTGCAGATCGAGGTCGAGGATAACGGCCCCGGCTTTCCGCCCGCCATCGCCGATCAGGTCTTCGAGCCCTTCGTCTCGGGGCGCGAGAACGGCACCGGGCTGGGGCTGGCGCTGGTCAGCAAGATCATCACCGACCACGGCGCGCTGATCCGCGTGGACAGCCGCCCCGGCCGCACCGTCTTTCGACTTTCATTGCCCAAGGCATAAGGACCGACCCCATGGACGGAACCGTTCTGATCGCTGACGATGACCGCACCATCCGCACGGTGCTGACGCAGGCGCTGACGCGCGCGGGCTGTCGCGTCCATGCCACCGGCAGCCTGGCGCAATTGTCGAAATGGGTCGAGGAAGGGCGCGGCGATCTGGTCATCACCGATGTGATGATGCCCGACGGCAACGGCATCGACCGCATCCCCGAGATCCGCGAGATGCGCCCCGACCTGCCCGTCATCGTGATCTCGGCCCAGAACACCATCGTCACCGCGATCCGCGCGACCGAGGCCGAGGCCTTTGAATACCTGCCCAAGCCCTTTGACCTGCCTGACCTCATGTCCAAGGCCGGGCAGGCCCTGTCGCGCCGTCCGCGCAAGTCCGATCCGATCCCCGAGCCGCTGCCCGCCCCGCGCGACGCGGCCGATCCGGCCATGCCGCTGATCGGCCATGCCCCCGCGATGCAGGCGCTGTTCCGCATGGTCGCGCGGGTGCTGAACGCTGATCTGCCCGTCCTGATCGCGGGCGAGGCGGGCGTGGGCAAGACCACCATCGCGCGCAGCTTTCACGACCTGTCGGACCGGCGCGACAGGGGGTTGGCGGTCCTGACCTCGGCCGATTCCGGCGACGAGGCGATCGCGCGCGCCACCGACCGTGCGCGGGGCGGCACCATCGTGATCGAGAACCCCGCGGGCTTCGATTCGGCCGCCCAGGCCCGTCTGATCGGCATGATCGAAGCGATGGAAAGCGGCCCCGACCGCGCCAGCGCGCCCCGCATCGTCGCGACGACCGGCCCTGACCCTCAGGCCGATGTGGCGGCGGGGCGGCTGCGGTCTGACCTCTATTACCGGCTGGCCGGGGTGACGATCAGCGTGCCGCCTCTGCGGGCGCGGGTCGACGACATCCTGCCGCTGGCCTCGCATCTGCTGGCGCGTGCGGCCTCGCAGGGGTTGCCCGAACGCAGCCTGTCGGACGAGGCATCGGCCATGCTGCGCGCCCATCCCTTTCCCGGCAATGTGCGCGAGCTGGAGAACATGATGCGCCGCCTTGCGCTGACGGCGAACGGCCCGCAGATCAGCCCTTCCGAGATGCGCGAGGCGCTGAGCCAGCAGACTGGCGCCCGTATGGCGCCCGCGCCCTCCAGCATGGCGGCGCCGGTCGGTCATACCAGTTTCGAGCCCGAGCAGACCATCCCGATGCCTGCCGCCAATGCCCGCCTGTCGGATTCGGTCGAGGCGCATCTGCAACGCTATTTCGACCTGCATGGCGACGCGCTGCCGCCTCCGGGGCTGTATGACCGTATCCTGCGCGAGATCGAGCGCCCGCTGTTGCAGGTCGCGCTGGATGCGACGGGCGGAAACCAGCTGCGCTGCGCGGATCTGTTGGGCATCAACCGCAATACGCTGCGCAAGAAGCTGACTGAGCTGAATATCGAGGTGACACGGCGCCGCAAACTGATGTAAAACCGCCACAGGTCGCAGCGCATGGGTCACAACGACCCGCCGCGCCGCGTTGGAAAAGCCGCGACAGACGGCGGATGTGGGGGTCATGGCAGGGTCCGTATCAGGTCTCGGCTGGGACAATCTGGCTAGATTGCGCCTGCCGCGCGAATCCCGGAAGGTTCTGGGCTGGGTGATGCTGCTATCTGGGCTGGTCTTGGGCGGCGCGACCATCGCGATGCTCGGGCCTCTGGGGCGCGGGATGGACGGGCGGCTGATGCGGCTCGTGCTGCTTCTGGACTTGGCCTATCTGATCCTGCTGATCGGTTTCGTGATGGCACGGATGGCGCGGCTGATCCTGGCGCGGCGCACGAACGCGCCCGCCTCGCGGCTGCATGCGCGGCTGGTGGCGATCTTTGCGGGGCTGGCGCTGGTGCCCACCGTGCTGGTCGCGCTGTTCGCGGGCGTTCTGGTCAATATCGGCCTTGAAGGCTGGTTCTCCGAGCGGGTGCAGCAGGTCGTCACGACCTCGCAGGCCGCCGCCGAGGCCTATCAGGAGGAACACCGCCGCGACCTGTCCGAGGATGCGCGCGCTTTGGCCGGCATCCTGACACAGGCGGCCCGCGCCAATCCCCTGATCGAGGATGCCGAGATGCGGCAGCTTCTGGTCCAGGGGCAGGCGCTGATCCAGCGCGGCCTGCGCGAGGCCTATATCATCAGCGGCGCGGGCGAGATCCGGGCGCGGGGCGACCGCAGCTACCTGTTCTGGTACGAGGAACCCGCGACCGCTGAACTGGACGAGGCGCAGACCGAAGGGCTGGTCCTGATCGAGGATTGGGCGAACGACGAATTCCGCGCGCTGGTCGCGCTGCCGCCGCTGGCCGACCGGTATCTGTATGTCACGCGCGATGTCGATGGCAGCCTGCTGGGCCTTCTGGACGATACACGCGCAACGGTGGGCGATTACCGCGAGCTTGAGGAAATGCGCGCGCGGGTCCTGTTCGAATTCTCGCTGGTCTATCTGGGCTTCGCGCTTTTGCTGGTTTCCGCCGCGATCTGGCTGGGCCTGTGGTTCGCCAGCCGCCTGTCGCGGCCCATCGGCCTGCTGGCGCAGGCGACCGAGCGGGTGGGGCAGGGTGACCTTGAGGTGCAGGTCCCCGAGCCGCGCACCGGCGACGAGATCCAGACCCTCGGGCTGGCCTTCAACCGCATGACGCGCCAGCTCAAGGCGCAGCGCGATGAACTGGTCGAAAGCTACCGGCTGTCGGACGAACAGCGCCGTCTGTTCGACAATGTGCTGGGCTCGGTCACGTCGGGCGTGATCGGTCTGGATGCCGCCGGCGAGATCGACTTCGTCAACCGCTCGGCCAGCCGCCTTCTGGGTTTGGACCCCAAGCGCGACATCGACGCGCTGCTGCCCGAGGCCGTGCCGGAATTCGCGGCGCTTCTGGACCGGCTGTCGGCCTCGGTCGCGGAAACGGTGCAGGACGAGGTCCGGCTGACCCGTCAGGGCCGGATCGAAAGCCTGCTGGTCCGCATGGCGGTCCGGCGCGGCGGCGACGGCGCGCTTGAGGGCTACGTGGTCGCCTTCGACGACGTGACCGAACTGGTCAGCGCGCAGCGTATGGCGGCCTGGGGCGACGTGGCCCGCCGCGTCGCGCACGAGATCAAGAACCCGCTGACCCCGATCCAGCTTTCGGCCGAGCGCCTGCGCCGCAAGTTCGGCCCTATGGCGCCCGAGGGGGACCGCGCGGCGCTGGACCAGTATACCGACGTGATCATCCGTCAGACGAACGACCTGCGCCGCATCGTGGACGAATTCAGCCGCTTTGCCCGGATGCCCGAACCCGACCGCGCCGAGACCGACATCGCGGCCCTTCTGCGCGAGGTGACGCTGCTTCAGCAGGACGCGCTGCACGGCGCCTTGCAGGCCGACATCCCCGACGCCCCGGTGATCGTGGATGCCGATGCGGGGATGCTGCGGCAGGCGCTGACGAACCTTCTGAAGAACGCGGGCGAGGCGGTCGAGGAATGTCTGGACCGCCCCGGCTATGCGCCCCTGATCCGCGTCACGTTGGAGACCGCCCCCGAGGCCGTCTGCATCCGCATCATCGACAACGGCCCCGGCCTGCCCGCCGACCGCTCGCGCCTGTTCGAGCCCTATGTGACGCTGAAAAGCACCGGCACCGGGCTGGGCCTGCCCATCGTCAAGAAGATCGTCGAGGAACATGGCGGCAGCCTGTCCCTGACCGACGCGCCCGAGGGACCGGGCGCCATGGCTGAAATCCGGCTGCCGCGCGAACGCCACCCCGTCCGCGCGGCCAAGACCAAGAGCAGAGAGAAGGACGAGGCGACATCATGAGCGACATCCTGATCGTCGATGACGAACGCGACATCCGCGAACTGATCGCGGACATCCTCAGGGACGAGGGGTTCGAGACCCGGCTGGCCGCCAATTCCGACGAGGCTGTCGCCGCGCTGAACGACCGCGAACCGGCGCTGATGGTGCTGGACATCTGGCTCAAGGACAGCCGGATGGACGGGATCGACATCCTGAAACAGGTCAAGCGCAACAACCCCGCCGTGCCGGTCATCATCATCTCGGGGCATGGCAACATCGAGATCGCCGTGGCCGCGATCAAGCAGGGCGCCTATGACTTCATCGAAAAGCCCTTCAACATCGACCAGTTGATGGTCGTGGTGAACCGCGCGATGGAAGTGAGCCGCCTGCGCCGCGAGAACAGTTCCCTGCGCCGCGGCGGCGAGCGTCTGGCCGAGATGCTGGGCCATTCCGCCCCCTTCCGCCGGTTGCGCGATGCGCTGGACAAGGTCGCGCGCTCGAACGGGCGGGTGCTTCTGTCGGGCGAGCCCGGCACCGGCAAGGAGATGGCCGCCCGCTACATCCATGCGCACAGCCCGCGCGCGGATGCGCCCTTTGTCACCGTCCCCTGCGCCACGATCGAGCCCGAGCGGATGGAAGAGGTCCTGTTCGGCCGCGAATCCGCCGAACGCGGGATCGAGCCGGGGCTGCTGGAACAGGCCCATGGCGGGGTGATCTATTTCGACGAGGTGGGCGACATGCCCCTTGGCACCCAGCCCAAGATCCTGCGGGTGCTGACCGAACAGCAATTCGTCCGGGCGGGCGGCTCCGACAAGGTTCGCGTCGATCTGCGGGTCCTGTCCTCGACCAACCGCGACCTGATGGCGGAAATTGCCGCCGGGCGCTTCCGGCAGGAATTGTTCGACCGGCTGAACGTGGTGCCCATCGCGGTGCCGTCGCTCGCCGACCGGCGCGACGACATCGCGGCCCTTGCCCGCCATTTCATCGATCAGTTCCACGCGATGCAGGGCCTGACCCCGCGCGATCTGCCCGAGGATACCGTGGCGGCCCTGCAATCCATGCGCTGGCCGGGCAATATCCGCCAGCTTCGCAACGTGATCGAGCGCGTCCTGATCCTGGCCGAGGGGCCGGGCCCGATCCAGCCCTCGGAGCTGGAGCCGCAGGGCGCCACGCCCGACAACAGCGACGCGCTGAGCCTTGGCCCGCAAGTGACCGCGATGGCGCTGCGCGAGGCGCGCGAATTGTTCGAACGCGAATACCTCGTCGCCCAGATCAACCGCTTCGGCGGCAATATCAGCCGCACGGCGCAATTCGTGGGGATGGAGCGCAGCGCGCTGCATCGCAAGCTGAAATCCCTTGGCGTGGTGGGGGGGATGCGCAGCGACGAGGACATGATGATGGGCAAGTGACCGCGCTTGCGCCTTGCCCGCGCCCGGCATAGGCAGGGGGCTTGCAAGGCGCCGACCCGGAAGGGGGCGCGGTTCGGCCGACACGAGGGCAGTCGATGAAGATCATCATTTGCGGTGCCGGACAGGTCGGCTGGCAGATTGCGCGTCACCTTGCGGGCGAACGCAACGACGTGACCGTGATCGACCACAATGCCGATCTGATCCGCCGGGCGACCGACGCGCTGGACGTGCAGGGCGTCACGGGCTTTGCCAGCCACCCCGACGTGCTGGACCGCGCCGGCGCACGCGACGCCGACCTGATCATCGCCGCGACCCATTCGGACGAGGTGAACATGGTAACCTGCCAGGTCGCGCATTCGGTCTTTCAGGTGCCGCGCAAGATCGCGCGCCTGCGCTCGGGCGCCTATCTGGACGCGATCTATTCCGACCTCTACCGGACCGAGCACCTGCCCATCGACGTGGTCATCAGCCCCGAACGAGAGGTCGCCAAGGCCGCGCTGCAACGCCTGTCCGCGCCCTCGACCTTTGATGTCGAGACCTTCCTCAAGGGGCGCGTGCATCTGCTGGGGATCGACCTTGAACCCGATTGCCCGGCGCTGAACACGCCCCTGCGGCAATTGACCGAGCTGTTTTCAAGCCTGCGCGCCATCGTGGTGGGGGTGCGCCGCGAGGGACGGCTGTTCGCGCCCGAACCCGGCGACCAGCTTTTCGCGGGCGACCAGATCTATGTCTTTGCCCATGTCGATGACGTGGCCCGCACGCTGGACATCTTCGGCAAGCCGCCGCGCAAGCAGGAACGGCTGGTCATCATCGGCGCGGGCAATGTCGGGCTGGCCGTGGGCCGCGCGCTCGAGGCGCGGGCCGACCGCATCCGCGCCAAGCTGATCGAACGCGACCGCGCGCGCGCCGAATTCGCCGCCGACCGGCTGGAACGGACCATTGTGCTGAACGGCGACGGCCTGTCGGTCGAGCTGCTGGAGGAAGCCTCGGTTTCCTCAGCCGATGCGGTTCTGGCCGTGACGGACGACGACAAGACGAACATCCTGGCCTCGATCCGGGCCAAGCAGGCGGGCGCGCGCATGGCCATCGCGCTGGTCAACGATCCGACGCTGGTGCCGCTGATGGGCGCGCTGGACATCGACGCCTATATCAACCCGCGCGCCACGACCGTCTCGACCATCCTGCGCCATATCCGGCATGGCCGGGTGCGCGATCTCTACTCTATCGGCGATGCCGAGGCCGAGGTGATGGAGGCGCAGGTCCTGTCCACCAGCCCGATGGCGGGCCGCACGATCCGCGACATCGAATTTCCCGAGGGCGCGCTGATCGGCGCCGTCCAAAAGGGCGACCGGATCGTGATGCCCGCCGCCGATACCCGCATCGACGAGGGCGATCTGGTACTGATCTTCGCCCTGACCGCCGATGTCCCCGAGGTCGAGCGCCTGCTTCAGGTCTCGATCGACTTCTTCTGAGGCGCGGGGGATGCGCGCGATCCTGATGCGGCTGCCGCTTCTGGTGCTGGTCTGCGGCCTGTCGGCGCTGCTGATGTGGCTGCCTGCCGCCCAGGCTTCGGTCATGGGCCATGCGGCGATTGCCCGCAATTTCTTTTACGCCGGGCTGCTGATCCTGATCTTCTGCTTCCTGATCGGGCTGGCGACGCAAGGCAACCGCCGCGATGGCCGTTCGCGCACCATGCTCTTGAACATGCTGGCGGTCTTTGCCGGGCTTCCGCTGATCCTTGCGCTGCCCTTCGCCGAAAGCCTGCCCGATACCGGCTGGTTCAACGCCTGGTGGGAGATGGTCTCGGCGCTGACCACGACCGGGGCCTCGCTTTATTCCGCTGACCTGCTGGCGCCGCCCCTGCATTTGTGGCGGGCGCTGGTGGGCTGGATGGGCGGCTTCTTCGTGCTGGTCGCAGCCGTGGCGATCCTTGCACCGCTGCGTGTCGGCGGGTTCGAGATCATGACCAATCCGCAAGAGGGGCGCCGGCTTGCCGATACAGCCCCGGTGCGGGGCCGACCCGAGCGTGCGGGGCCGCAGATCGCCTCGGCGCCGGATGATCCGCTGCTGCGCGTCCTGCGCGCGGCCGAGGCCGTGCTGCCGCCCTATGCCGGGCTGACGCTGGCCCTGTGGGTCGGCCTGCTGCTGGCGGGCGATCCGTCCTTTCTGGCCTTGTGCCGGGCACTCGGCACGCTGTCCACGTCGGGGATCTCGCCGGTTCTGGGGCCCGCGGGCGGCGAGGCCGGTTTCGCGGGCGAGGCGCTGGTCTTTCTGTTCCTGCTGCCCGCCCTGTCGCGGCGCTTCTGGCCGGGCGGCGGCACGTTGCGCGCCAGCACGCGGCTGCGCGACGATCCCGAATTGCGTCTGGCGGCGGGGCTGGTCGCGGTGGTGACGGCGCTTCTGTTCCTGCGCCACTTCATCGGCGCGATCGAGGCGGGCCCTGACGGGCAGGAGCCGCTTGCCGGAATCGGGGCGGGTCTGCGCGCGCTCTGGGGCGTGGCATTCAACGCGCTCAGTTACCTGACCACGACGGGTTGGAACTCGAACGACTGGCAGGGTGCGCGGGCCTGGTCAGGGCTGACCGCGCCGGGGCTGATTCTGGCGGGGCTGGCAATGATGGGCGGGGGCGTGGCCACCACGGCGGGCGGCGTCAAGCTGTTGCGCGTCTATGCGCTGGCCCGGCACGGCGAACGCGAGATGCAGCGCATCATCCACCCCTCGGCCGTGGCGGGCGGCGGGCGGATCGCACGCCATCTGCGCCGCGAGGGGGCCTATCTGGCCTTCATCTTCTTCATGCTGTTCGCCATCTCGATCGCGGTGGTCGTGGCGCTGGTCTCGATCCAGGCGGTCGAGTTCGAGACCGCCACGATCCTGTCCATCGCGGCGCTGACGAATACCGGCCCGCTGGCGGGCGCGATCCCTCTGACCCCTGTTTTCGAGGGCAGCGCGGGCATCGCCTCGGCCCCGTGGGAGGGGTGGTCGGGCCTGCCCGACATGACCAAGGCGATCCTTGCCGCCGCCATGATCATCGGCCGGATCGAGACGCTGGCGATCCTCGCGCTGTTCTCGCCCGAATTCTGGCGCCGCTGACAGGCGGTCGCGCCGCCTTGCATGGCTGGGAACAACAGCTTAGACATCACGTTGACAGGGACAGAACAAGACGGACGGCAAAGCAATGGCTGGCGACAAGCAGAATCTGCAGGATGCATTCCTGAACCACGTCCGCAAGGCGAAGGTGCCGGTCACCATCTTCCTCATTAATGGCGTCAAGCTGCAGGGCGTCATCACCTGGTTCGACAATTTCTGCGTGCTTCTGCGCCGCGACGGTCAGTCGCAGCTGGTCTACAAGCACGCCATCAGCACGATCATGCCGGGCCAGCCCATCACGCTTTATGAAGGCGACGACTGATTGGCGGAACTGACGGAAACGGCGGCCCGACCGACGCGGGCCTATGTGATCCACCCCGACCTTGGCCGGGCACGCACCCAGAGGCGTGAACCCGAACATGCGCTGGCCGAGGCCGTGGCGCTGGCCCTGGCGCTGCCGGGGATCGAGATGGTCGGCTCAGAGGTCGCCAATCTGCGCGAGCCCAATCCCGGCAAGCTGTTCGGCAAGGGCAAGCTGGCCGAGATCAAGGAACGCTTGGACGCGCTCGAGGTCGAGCTTGTCCTGATCGACGGCCCGGTGACGCCCGTCCAGCAGCGCAACCTTGAAAAGGACTGGGGCGTCAAGCTTCTGGACCGGACCGGGCTGATCCTGGAAATCTTCGCCGACCGCGCCCGTACCCGCGAGGGCGTGTTGCAGGTCGAACTGGCCGCCTTGTCCTATCAGCGCACGCGGCTGGTCCGCGCCTGGACCCACCTGGAACGCCAGCGCGGCGGGCTTGGCTTCGTCGGCGGCCCCGGCGAGACGCAGATCGAGGCCGACCGCCGCGCTATCGACGAACAGATGACCCGCCTGCGCCGTCAGCTGGAACGCGTCGTCAAGACCCGCAGCCTGCATCGCGCGGCCCGCGCCAAGGTGCCTTATCCCATCGTGGCGCTGGTCGGCTACACGAACGCTGGCAAATCGACCCTGTTCAACCGCCTGACCGGGGCAGAGGTCTTTGCCAAGGACATGCTGTTTGCGACGCTGGACCCGACCATGCGCGCGATCCGGCTGCCGGACGTGGCGGGCGGCGGCTCGGGGCGCAAGATCATCCTGTCGGACACGGTGGGCTTCATCAGCGACCTGCCGACGGAACTGGTCGCCGCCTTCCGCGCCACGCTGGAAGAGGTGCTGGAGGCCGACCTGATCCTGCATGTCCGCGACATCAGCCACCCAGAGACCGAGGAACAGGCCGCCGACGTGGCCGAGATCCTGGACAATCTGGGCGTTGACGAAGACGTGGCCGCCATCGAGGTCTGGAACAAGATCGACGCGCTTGGCCCCGAGATCCGCGCCGCCCTGCGCCGCACCGATGCCCGGACCGAGGGCGTGCAGGCCGTCAGCGCCCTGTCGGGCGAGGGGCTGGACGACCTGATCGCCGCCATCGACCACGCGCTTGGCACGGTCCTGGATGACGAGCGCCTGCCCGAGACGCTGGTTCTGGACTTCGCCGATGGACGCGCCCGCGCCTGGCTGCACGAGGCGGGCGTGGTCGAACGCGAAGAAGCCGCCGAAGACGGGCTGCATCTGGACCTGCGCTGGACCGCGCGGCAGAAGGGCGCCTTTGCGGCCTTTACCGGCGCCGAGCGCGATGAGGTCGAAGACGACGACGAAGCGTCCGATCGCCGCCCCGGCGGCTGGCACCCCGCCGATTGAATGGGGCGCGTGCAACCGCGCCCCGCAACCCTCAGGCAGGCATCTCATGCGCCCAGGGCGGGTTCGCGCCGGGCCGCGAGACGGTGATCGCGGCCGCCTGCGCGCCAAGGGTCAGCGCCGCGCGGATCTGGTCGGGACCGATCGCCGCCAGCGCCTCTTTCGACAGCAATCCCTGCCGTTCCAGCGAGGCCAGCACGCCCGCGTTGAACGTGTCGCCCGCGCCGATCGTGTCGGCCACCTGCGTCCGCACGGCGGGGGCGTGGACGGTCTCGCCTGACCAGAGCGCGCGCGCCCCGGCCTCGCCGCCGGTCTGCAGGACCAGCTTCGGCCCCGAGGCCAGGATACGCCGCGCGCCATCCTCGGGCGAGAGGTCGGGATAGAGCCATTCCAGATCATCCGCTGACATCTTGACGATATCCGCCATCGGCAACAGCCGCGCCAGCCGCGCGCGATAGGCCTCGGCATCCTTGATGAAGAAGGGCCGGATATTGGGGTCGATCATCACCGGCAGGCGCGTGTGATGGGCCGCGATCAGCCCCTCGACCGTGCCGCCGCAAGGATCGGGAACAAGGCTGATCCCGCCCGCGAACAGCGCGCTGACGCTGTCGGGCAGCGGGGCGATATCCTCGGGGCGCAGCATCCGGCCCGCCGAGCCTTCGTCATAGAAGGAATAGCGCGCCTCGCCATTCGTCAGCGTCACCAGCGCCAGCGTGGTCAGCCGGTCGGTGCGCGGGCAGAGATCGGTGTTCACCCCCGCCTCGGCCAGTGGCGCCATGATCTGCGCGCCAAAGGGGTCGGTGCTGATCGGCCACAGGTAGCCGGTCTCAATCCCCAGCCGGCCAAGCGCAATGGCGGTGTTATAGACCGCACCCCCGGCCAGCGGACGAAAGACCCCGTCCTGCGGCACCATGTCGATCAGCGATTCGCCTGCACAAAGGATCATCCCGACGCCCCCTTTACCCTGTCCGTCACCGGCTCAGATACAGGAAAGCCGCTAGCGCTACCAGCGCCACGGCGACGGCGGCGCCGATTTTCCAGACCGACCACGGACGTTCGCCCATGACCTTGCCGGTCTGGCCGTTCACGACGAAACGGTAGCTTTTGCCGTTGTAGCGATAGGCCGCCGACCAGATCGGCAGCAGCACATGCTTGAACGTCTCGTTGGCAAAACGGCTGTCGATGTGATCGACGCGCTGTTCGGCGCCGCCGATGGTGCGGCGGACGTCCTGATGGATGATCTGGGCCATCTGACGGCGGGCGGCCTCGTGTCCGTCGGCCAGGGGTACGGTATAGCCCTCGGCCTCGAAGCCCGACAGGAAGCCGGGATCATAGGCCACCACCGCCGACAGGTCCCAGGGCTTCATCGCCTCGGAGAAACGCGGCGGCAGGGCGGTCGATGCGGGGATCAGCACGTCGTTGAACTGGCGCGCGACCTGGCCCGAGACGGGCGTCCAGCGGATGCGGCGTTCCTGCCGGCTGACCGGCGGCGTCCGGCCGTTCGTGCTCTGCATGTCCTGAACCATGACGTAATAGGCATCGCCCCGCTGGCCGCGATAGCGGCTGGTGCTGTCGGCATCGAAGGTCCAGAAGGGCGAATAGACCCCGGTCAGACGCCGGTCCTTGCGCGCATAGGCGGTCAGCGCCGAAGGCGCGAACCAAAGGCTGCCCAGCCAAGCCTTCATCGCGGCGCGGGCCTCGGCCTCGGTCAGCGCAAAGGGCATGACGCCCTGCGGCTTGATGCGCCGGGTGGGGCCGGTATCGGTGACGACGGGCGTCGCGCAGAAGGGACAGGCGCTGGCGTGGTGGTCGTCGTCCAGATCGACCTGCGCGCCGCAATTGGGGCAGGACAGGGTGCGGACGGTCTGTACGATGTCACTGACGTCGCGATAGAGGTCCAGCCCCTTGTCCAGCGGGATTTCCCGCAGCACGGCCCCCTGCGGACGCGGACCTTCGGCCCATTGCAGGGCGGCATCGCCGCCGCTGTCATCGGCCTGCCGACCCGGCGCGCGGGCGGGGCCGGGGCCGATCTGCTGGCGGTGGCCGCACCAGTCGCAGACCAGGCTTTGCTGGCCGGGACGAAAGGCAAGGCTGGCCCCGCATTGCCCGCAGGGAAAGCGGTGTTCGGCAGGGATCATCCGGACCTCAGCGCGGCAGCGGCGGGGGCGTCGCCCCGAAGATCGAGATCAGTGCCGCGACCTGCCCGGCCTCGACCCAGCCCTCCTGACCCTCGGTCCAGACCAGCGTTGCGCGCGTCAGACTGCCATCGGCCACAAGACGCGGCAGGTCGGATTGCGCGAACGGCCCCGAGGCCGCGCCGTCGATCGCCACATGCCATTCGGGCGCGCGGCCGGGCAGGGGCGGGGGCGCGGCGGGGGCCTGCTGCGGCGCGGGCTGGGGCGCCGCGCCCCAGGGGCCGGGGCGGGCCGCCATGCCCATCGCCGCGCCCATCGCGGCGCCGAACCCCGCGCCCGCGCCGCCCTCGTTCCTCGAGGCGTTCAGCATAGCCTCGGAAGCCGCATATTGGCCGAACCGGTCCAGATCGCCGATGATCCCCATGCTGGTGCGCTTGTCCAGCATCGCCTCGACCTCGGCGGGCAGGCTGACATTCTCGATGTAGAATTCGGGCAGGGTCAGGCCGTAACCCTCGATCACCGGGGCGATGGCGCGCGCGACCAGATCCGACAGCTGGTCGGTATTGGCCGCCATGTCCAGAACCGGGATGTTCGAGGCCGCGATCGCGCGCGAGAATTCCTGTACGATCACGTTGCGGATCTGGTCGGCGATTTCGTCCCGGCTGAACTCGCCCTGGGTGCCCACGATCTCGGACATGAAGCGGGCCGGGTCGGTGACGCGCATCGCATAGGTGCCGAAGGCGCGCAGGCGCACCGGACCGAATTCGGGGTCGCGCGCGATGATCGGGTTGCGCGTGCCCCATTTCAGATCGTTGAAGCGGGTCGTGTTGAGGAAATAGACCTCGGACTTGAAGGGGCTGCGGAAGCCGTGATCCCAGTGGCGCAGCCGTGTCATCACCGGAATGTTGTTCGTTTCCAGCATGTAGAGGCCGGGGCCGAACACATCGGCCAGCTGCCCCTCATGGACGAAGACGGCAGCCTGCCCCTCGCGGACGGTCAGCTTGGCGCCGTATTTGATCGCGCGACCGACGGTGGGAAAGCGGTAGACCATCGTGTCGGGGTTATCCTCGACCCATTCGATGACTTCGATGAACTCTCCGCCAAGGATGTTCAGGATGGACATGGCAACCCCCGCTTTCGCAATCCGCTGCGTCCTGTATGGCCCCCCGCAGGCCGCGGATCAAGCCGCGGGGCGCCGGATTGGTCAGGCGGGTTGGGCCAGCAATTCGGCGGCGATGCGGCGCAGGATCGGCAGGGCCTCGGCCTCGGTCATGCCGGGGCGCAGGCGCGGATCGTAAAGCATCCGCAGCAGCAATTCGTCATGCCGCGTCAGCAGTGCGAATTCCTCGTCATCGTTGAAGATCGAGGGGCGCGCGGCGGGGCTGTCATTGGCCAGTCCCATCGCCTGGGCCAGTTCCTCGTGGATGCAGGATTGACGCAGAAGCGGCGGCAACTCGGCACGGACCACGGCGACGGCGCGGGCATAGACGGGGCTTGCGCCCTCGGAATAGGCAAAGACCGTGCAGGCGATGGCGGGGGGCAGGTCGGTCAGGATCGCCACATCCTCGGGCGGGATGCCGGGGACCAGTTCGGCCAGCCGGGGACCGATCCGGCGGCGCTCGTCCTCGGACAGGATCAGCACGATGACATTGCCGTCCTGCGGCTCCAGCCGGGCCGGATGGCCGCTGGCCTGCGACAGGCGCGCGGCGTAATCCGCGACCTCGGCCCGCCAAGCGCGCTGGTGGCCGAGGTCGATCGAGGCGCCGAATTCTGGCTGGAACAGCACGGGCGCGGACCAGCGGCGCAGGGGGGCGGGGCGCTCCTCGGCGAGAAGCGCGCCGTCGCGGCGGGAATATTCGTCGCGCAGCGCGATCCGGACAAAGTTCTGCGCCAGCGTTTCGGCGTCGAAGGCCGCATCGGACGGGTCTCGGTCATGCCGCAGCTTGCCCTGCGCCAGAAGCGTGCGTTCCATCCGCGCATAGTAATCGCGCTGCGTCTGGCTGGCATCGCTGGCCCGGGCCGAGGCGAGGATCGCCGCCCGGTTGGCCGCGCGGTTGCGTTCGGCGCGCGCCTCGCGCAGCTGGGCCTGACGCTCGGCCTCGGAAAGTGCGGGCATTTCGGGCGCGGGCGGCGCGGGCAGGGGCTCGGCCGGCGTCTCCGCCGGCTCGCAGGCGGCCAGCATCAGCGCCGCCGCCAGTCCCGCAAGAACCCGCGCTTCCTTCATCATGCGGCCCCTTGCGTCCGCGACCGGGCCGAGGCCAGCGTGTCGCGCAACTCGGTCTCCATCCGCTGCAACTCGGTCTCGGCTGCGGCGCGGCGGCTGCGGCCCTCATCGGCGATGCGCAGGCTGTCCTCGATCGTGGCGATCAGCTGGGCATTGGCGGTGCTGACGGCCTCGATGTCGAAGACGCCGCGCTCGGTCTCGGTGCGGATCTGGGCATTGGCCTGACGCAGGTTGTCGGCGTTGCGGGTCAGCAATTCGTTGGTCAGGTCGGTGGCGGCCTTCACGCTGCGCGCGGCCTCGGCGCTGCGCTGGATGGTGACGGCCTGCGCCAGCTGCGTCTCCCACAGGGGCACGGTGTTCACCAGGGTCGAGTTGATGCGCGTCACCAGCGACTTGTCGTTTTCCTGCACCAGCCGGATCGAGGGCAGCGACTGCATCGTCACCTGCCGTGTCAGCTTGAGGTCGTGGACACGTCTCTCAAGATCGTCGCGCAAGGTCCTGAGATCGCGCAATTCCTGCGCTCCCATCACCTGCTGTTCCTCGGGCGTGCCCTTCAGCGCGGCCTCGCGTTCGGGGATGATCCGGCTGTCCAACTCGCGCAGTTTTTCCTCGCCCGCCGCGATATAGAGGGCAAGTTCATCATAGAAGTTCAGCGTTTTCTCATAAAGCAGGTCCAGAGACTTGATGTCCTTGAGCAATTTCTGCTCGTGCGCTTCCAGTTCGGCGGTGATCCGGTCGATCTGGGTCTGGACCTGTTCGTAATTGGCGACGAATTTCGCAAAGGGCGCGGCCCGGCCCAAGAGCTTTTCCCACAGGCTGCGTTCGCGGCGCATGTCCAGTTCGCTGGTCGAAAAGCCGCGGATCGTGGTCACGACAGCACGCAGGCTGTCGCCTGCGGGGCCGACGTCCTTGGTCTTAACGTCGTTCAGCATCGCCTGGCTGATCTGTTGCAGATCGCCCTGGGCGCGGGTGCCGAAGCGAAGGATCGAGTTGCTGTCCTTCAGGTCGATCTCGTCCATGCGGCGCTGGATCTCGGCGCGGGTGGCGGGGTCGGCGGCCGAGGCGCTGACCGGGGCGTCATCAGGCTGGGGCAGGCTTGTCTGGATCAGCGCGTCAATCTCGGCCTGTGCGGCCAGCGCGCGGCTGCGGGTCTCGTCGGTCATCTGCACTCCCCTGGTCTGCGGCAAAATCAACCATGCCATACACAGGCTCACCATATGGCGAATCTCTGCCTGTTCAACGGGAAGCACGCGCGAAAGTTTCTCTGCATCGCGGCGAGTCACGGAAAAGGGCAGGCCAATGCGGCCCGCCCCCCTTTGTCCTGCATGTCAGGCGGCTCAGGCGGCCTTCTTGCCCGCCCCGAAACGGCCATAGAAGCTGTCGCCCTTGGCAGCCATCTCGCGCAGAAGCGCAGGTGCCTTGAAGCGGTCGCCATGTGCGCCCGCCAGCCGGTCGCAGATCGCCACCGCGCGTTCGGCGCCCAGAATGTCCAGCCAGCCGAAGGGGCCGCCCGACCAAGGCGCAAAGCCCCAGCCAAGGATCGCGCCCACGTCACCCTCGCGGATATCTTCGAGAACGCCATCCTCAAGCGCGCGCACGGCCTCCAGCGACTGGGCGAACATCAGGCGGTGCTGGACGTCCTCCAGCGAGGGCTGATCCTCGGCGCGGGGGAATTGGGGGTCCAGACCCTCCCAAAGGCCCTGCCGCTTGCCCGCATCGTCATAGGCGTAAAAGCCCGAATTCGACTTGCGGCCCATACGGCCCTGATCGGCCATCCAGAACAGCACGTCATCGACCGCGCCGTCGGGATAGGCATCGCCCATCGCGGCCTTGGTCGCCTTGGCGATCTTGACGCCCAGATCGATGCTGGTCTCATCGACCAGCTGCAGCGGGCCAAGCGGCATGCCCATCATCTTGGCGGCGTTTTCCACCAGCGTGGGGTTCACGCCCTCGGCCACCATGCGGATGCCCTCGTTGATATAGGGGATGATGCAGCGGTTGGCGTAGAAGAACCGCTCGTCATTCACCACGATGGGGGTCTTGCGGATCTGGCGCACGAAATCCAGCGCCTTGGCGACGGCCACAGGGCCGGTTTCGCGGCCCTTGATGATCTCGACCAGCAGCATCTTGTCCACGGGGCTGAAGAAGTGGATGCCGATGAACTGCTCGGGGCGCGCGCTGGCTTTCGCCAGTTCGCTGATCGGCAGGGTCGATGTGTTGGTCGCGAAGATCGCATCCGCGGGGATCACGGCTTCGGCCTTCTTCGTGACCTCGGCCTTGACGGCGGGGTCTTCGAACACGGCCTCCACGATCAGGTCGCAGCCCTGCAGCGCCGCGTAATCGGTCGTCGCGGTGATGCGGGCCAGAACCTCGGCCTTCTTCTCCTCGGTGGCCTTCTTGCGGCTGATGGCCTTGTCCAAGAGGCCCGTGGAATAGGCCTTGCCGCGCTCCGCGCTCTCTTGCGCAGCGTCGATCAGCACGACCTCGATCCCGGCCATGGCGCTGACATAGGCAATCCCCGCGCCCATCATGCCCGCACCCAGAATGCCCACCTTGCGGACGGTCTGGTCGGGGGCTTCGGGACGGTTCGCGCCTTTCTCCAGCGCTTCCTTGTTGATGAACAGGCTGCGGATCATCGCCGTCGAGGACGGGTTCATCAGGACGTTGGTGAACCAGCGCGCCTCGATCTTCAGCGCCTGATCGAAGGGCACCATCCCGCCCTCATAGACGGCGGACAGCAGCGCCTTGGCGGCGGGGTAGACGCCCATGGTCTTGCCATGCACCATCGCCGAGGCGCCGACAAAGGTCATGAAGCCCGCCGGATGGAAGGGCTCGCCGCCGGGCATCTTGTAGCCCTTGGCATCCCAGGGCTTCACCAGGTCGGATTCCTTGGCCTCCAGCACCCAGGCCCTGGCGGCGGCCAGCGGGTCCTCGACCACCTCGTCGATGATGCCGGCGGCCTTGGCCTTTTTCGGCTCGGACAGCTTGCCCTCCAGCAGGAAGGGCGCGGCGACCATCGCGCCCAGCTTGCGCGCAAGGCGGGTCGTGCCGCCCGCGCCGGGGAAGATGCCGACCATGATCTCGGGCAGGCCGATCTTGGCCTTGGGATTGTCGGCGGCAAAGATGCGATGCGTGGCCAGCGGCAGTTCCAGCCCGATGCCAAGCGCGGTGCCGGGCAGGGCGGCGGCGATGGGCTTGCCGCCCTTCTTGGTCTTGGGGTCCATGCCCGCCAGTTCGATCTTGCGCAGCAGGTGATGCAGCGTCATCACGCCGTCAAAGACGCCCTGCGCGCCATTCGCCTCTTTCATCCCGGCAATGACCTTGAGGTCCATACCGGCGGCAAAGTCCTTCTTGCCCGAGGTGATGACGATGCCCTTCACGGCCTCGTCGGCCAATGCGTCGTCGATCAGCCCGTTCAGGGCGGTGGCGCCGTCCATCGACAGCACGTTCATCGACTTGCCCGGCACGTCCCAGGTGATGATCGCGACGCCGTCGGCGCCTTTTTCCATGGTGAAATCGGTCATGTCCCGGCTCCTCACACGCGTTCGATGATGGTGGCCGCGCCCATGCCGGACGCGATGCAGAGGGTGGCAAGGCCGACCTGCTTGTCCTGCCGCTCAAGCTCGTCCAGCAGGGTGCCGATGATGATCGCGCCTGTCGCACCCAAGGGGTGGCCCATCGCGATCGATCCGCCGTTGACGTTCACCTTGGCCGGATCGACCTGGAAGGCCTGCATGAAGCGCAGGACGACCGAGGCGAAGGCCTCGTTCACCTCGAACAGGTCGATGTCGCTGATCGACATGCCGCTATCAGCCAGAATCTTTTCGGTCACGGGGACCGGGCCGGTCAGCATGATCGTGGGATCGGTGCCGATCTTGGCGGTGGCGCGGATGCGCGCGCGCGGCTTCAGACCGTATGCGCGGCCAAATTCCTCGTTGCCGATCAGCACGGCGGCGGCGCCGTCCACGATGCCCGAGGAGTTCCCGGCATGGTGGATATGGTCGATATGGGTCAGATGCGGGTATTTCAGCATCGCCACCTTGTCGAAGCCGGGCATCATCTCGCCCATTTCCTTGAAAGCGGGCTTCAGCCTGGCCAGATCCTCGGGCGTGGTGCCGGGGCGCATGTATTCGTCGCGGTCCAGGATCGTCAGGCCGTTCTGGTCCAGAACCGGCACGATAGACTTGCTGAACCGGTTCTCGGCCCAGGCCAGCGCGGCGCGGCGCTGGCTTTCCAAGGCCAGCGCGTCGGCCTCGTCGCGGGTAAAGCCGTATTCGGTGGCGATGATGTCGGCGCTGATGCCCTGCGGCACAAAGTAGGATTTCATCGCCAGGCTGGGATCGACCGCGATGGCAGCGCCGTCACTGCCCATGGCGACCCGGCCCATCATCTCGACGCCGCCGGCGATATAGGCCTGGCCCGCGCCACCCTTGATCTGGTTGGCGGCCAGGTTCACGGCCTCCATCCCGCTGGCGCAGAAGCGGTTGATCGAGAGGCCCGGAATGCGCTCGTCCAGGTCCGAGGCCAGAACGGCCGAGCGGGCAAGACAGCCGCCCTGTTCCTTGACCTGGGTAACGTTGCCCCAGATGACATCCTCGACAGCATGGCCTTCGAGGTTGTTGCGCGCCTTGACGGCGTTCAGAAGGCGGGCGGAGAGGGCCAGCGAAGTGACCTCGTGCAGGCTGCCATCGGGGCGCCCCTTGCCGCGTGGCGTGCGGGCTGCGTCATAGATGAATGCGTCGGTCATGGTTCCTCCTAGAGCGCCCGGGTGGGACCGGGCCGAAACGGCCGGGGGGCTTCGCGCCCCCCGGACCCCCCGCGGGATATTTTCGTGAAGAAGAAGGGGCGGGTTAACCCTTTCTCAACGATTGTCCCAGAAGCTGGCAGGTGCGGTACAGGCTGGGAAGCCGATGACCGCTGAAGGAGAAGTTCCCGGCCCGCGCGAGATGCCGATGGCCATGTGCGGGCCGGGGATGAGCCTTCTTCTTCACTTAAATATCCCCGCCGGAGGCATCCGGGATATCGGCCCGCGCAGGGCGCGCGCGGGCTCGACAGGGTTCGGGTCAGAAAGCCTCGGCTTCCAGTTCCATAACCGTAGCGGCGCCGGACTGGATGCGCGCCAGGTGGGTTGCCGTCATGGGAAGCTGGCGGCGCATGTAATAGCGGCCTGTTGCCAGTTTCGTCTTGTGGAACGGCTCGGCGCTGCCCGCGTCGATGGCTGCCTGCGCGGCGACCGCCATGCGCGCCCACATGTAGCCGAGCGTCACATGCCCGAAGAGGTGCATGAAGTCGTAGCTGCCCGACAGCGCGTCATTGGGGTTCTTCATGCCGCGTTCCATGAAGAACATGGCCGCCGATTGCAGGTCCTTCGATGCCGCCTTGAGCGGGTCGATGAAGTCCTGGGCCAGGGCCTCGTTCGTGGATTGCTCCTTGCAGAAGGACTTGATCATCTCGAAGAAGGCCATGACGTGCTTGCCGCCGTCCTGCGCCAGCTTGCGGCCGACCAGATCAAGCGCCTGAACGCCGTTCGCGCCCTCGTAGATCATGGTGATGCGGGCGTCGCGGACGAACTGGCTCATGCCCCATTCCTCGACATAGCCGTGGCCGCCCAGCACCTGCTGTGCCTGCACGGTCATGTCGAAGCCGCGATCCGTCAGGAAGCCCTTGATGACCGGCGTCAGCAGCGAGATCATCCCCTCGGCATCCGAGTCCTGGGCCAGGTGGCTGCGGTCGATCAGATGTGCGCCCCAGAGCGCCAGCGCGCGGGCGCCCTCGATGAAGCTCTTCTGGTCCATCAGGCTGCGGCGGATGTCGGGATGCACGATCAGCGGATCGGCCGGGCCCTGCGGATTGGCGGCGCCGGTCACGGCACGGCCCTGCAGGCGGTCCTTGGCATAGGCCAACGCGTTCTGATAGGCGGGCACCGCCGCAGCATAGCCTTGCAGGCCCACGCCCAGACGCGCCTCGTTCATCATGGTGAACATCGCGCGCATGCCCTTGTGCAGGTCCCCGAGCAGCCAGCCACGGGCGCCGTCATAGTTCATCACGCAGGTGGCGTTGCCGTGGATGCCCATCTTGTGTTCCAGCGCACCGACCGAGACCGCGTTGCGTTCGCCAAGCGAGCCGTCCTCGTTCACGAGGAATTTCGGCACGATGAAGAGGCTGATGCCCTTGGTGCCCTCGCCTCCGCCCGGCGCCTTGGCCAGGACCAGATGGACGACGTTCTCGGCCATGTCGTGATCGCCCGCCGAGATGAAGATCTTCTGGCCGGT
This sequence comes from Paracoccus sp. NSM, assembly GCF_052379855.1. Classification (NCBI taxonomy): domain Bacteria; kingdom Pseudomonadati; phylum Pseudomonadota; class Alphaproteobacteria; order Rhodobacterales; family Paracoccaceae; genus Paracoccus; species Paracoccus sp. NSM. Next base: position 109,438 of record NZ_JBQTCG010000005.1, read on the forward strand.
GATCAGGTAGCTGCCGTCATCCTGGGGTTCCGCCTTGGTGCGCAAGAGGCCCAGATCGGTGCCGCAATGCGGTTCCGTCAGGTTCATCGTGCCGGTCCAGTCGCAGCTGACCATCTTGGGTAGCCAGCGACGCTTCTGCTCGTCCGTGCCATGGGCATGGATGGCGGAATAGGCGCCGTGGGTCAGGCCCTGATACATGTTGAAGGCCATGTTCGCGCTGACGAACATCTCGCCCGTGGCCACGCCCAGCACATAGGGCATGCCTTGGCCGCCATATTCGGGGTCGCAATCCAGTGCGGTCCAGCCGCCTTCCTTGACCTGGTCAAAGGCCGCGCGGAAACCCTCGGGGGTGCGGACGACGCCGTTTTCCAGCACGCAGCCCTGCTGGTCACCGATGATGTTGAGGGGCGCCAGAACCTCGGCGGACAGCTTGCCCGCGGCCTCCAGAACGGCCTCGGTGAAATCGGGCTCGAGGTCGTCATGGCCCGGCAGGTCGGATTGCGACAGCTTCAGTACCTCGTGCAGGACGAATTGAAGGTCGCGGATCGGCGGTTCATAGATCGGCATGACGTTATCCTGTCGGCTGTTCAAGGGATGCGGCGGCAAGCCGCTTTTCGGCATCGGAAAGCTGGTTCTTCAGGTCCGCGATAGCGATCTGAAGTTCGGCCTGCTGGCGTTCCATGTCGTCCAGGCGCTCGCGCGCTATGGCGATCGTCGCGGCGATCTGGCTGCCATTGGCGCTGCCCGGCTGATACAGTTCCAGCAATTGCCGGATCTGTTCCAGGCTGAAGCCGAAGCGCTTGCCGCGCAGGATCAGCTTCAGCCGCGCCCGGTCGCGCCGGTCATAAAGCCGGTGCTGCCCGCGGCGATGCGGAAAGATCAGTTCGCGCGCCTCGTAGAAACGCAGCGTGCGGGGCGTCACCTCGAACGCGTCGCACATCTGGCGAATGGTCATCAGATCGTCGGACATGATGTGCGGCTCCTCCTCCATCACCGGCCTTCCGTCCTTGAAATCGAATATAGCGCAGGTTGACGCGAACGTAAGCGAGACGCGGCGTCACGGCCCCGTGCTGCCGTCGCGTCAGCCGGGCCGGTCCAGCGCGGCCAGCTCGGCCATGCCGGTTTCGCGCAGCTGCGCCAGATCGGTGCGCGCGGCCTGAAGATCGGCGATCTGCTGGTCCAGCACGGCCAGCTGGCGGTCGGCCATGGCGATCCAGACCTGATATTGTTCGCGCGACCCCTGCTTGTCGTAGATCAGCAGCCATTGCCGGATCTCTTCGAGCGAGAAGCCGAAGCGCCGGCCGCGCAGGATCAGCGTCATCCGCGCCACCTCGCGCGGGCCGTAGAAGCGCGCGCGCCCTTCCTTGTGAGGCGACAGAAGCTCGATATATTCGTAATAGCGCAGCGTGCGGGGCGTGACGTCGAAACGCGCGCACATCTCCTTGAAGCTGATCCGCTGGTCGGTCATGCCGTCCTCCTCGCTTTCCCCAAAGGTAAAGCTAGGGGCTTGTCCGGGTTTTCTCAACCGAATCCTGCGGGCACGTCGCGTCCGGTTGATTGGGCGCGATCCGGGGGCTAAGCCTGTGGGGACCAGCCAAGTGAGGACGCGATGACCCAGGACAGCGACAGCCCAGACGCCGCCGATCAGGCGCGCATCGCGCAGCAATTCATCGAGGCCATCCCCCATGCCCGCGCCCTGGGGATGCGGGTGGACCGGATCGGGGCGGGCAAGGCTCAGATCTCGATGCCTTGGGCCGAACATCTGGTCGGCGACCCGCGCACCGGGGTCGTGCATGGCGGCGTCGTCTCGGCGCTGATGGACACCTGCTGCGGGGCGGCGGTGATGGCCCATCCCGAACGGCCGCGCCCGACCGCGACGATCGACCTGCGCATCGACTACATGCGCGCGGCCAGGCCCGGCCAGCGGATCACCGCGCGGGCAGAGTGCTATCACATGACGCGCAGCGTGGCCTTCGTGCGCGCCGTCGCGCTGGACGATGACGAGGGCAATCCCGTGGCCACCGCCACCGGCGCCTTTACCGCGGAGCGTTGAGATGGCCGACAGGAACGAACCGCTGCACCAGATCAAGTCCCGTCGTGACAGCGCCTTGCGCGCGCTGGTCTCGGGGGTGCCCTACATGACGTGGTTGGGCATCCAGTTCGACCGGCGCGGGGACGAGTTGACCGCGATCCTGCCCTTTGACGACAAGCTGATCGGCAACCCGATGCTGCCCGCCATCCACGGAGGCGTGACCGCGGCTTTCCTTGAGGTCACGGCGATCATCGAGCTGGCCTGGGCCGCCATGTGGGAGGATCTGGAATCGGGCCGCATCGCCCCCGATGCCGCCGTTCCCGACAGCCTGCCGCGCCTGCCCAAGACGATTGATTTCACCGTGGATTACCTGCGCTCGGGCCTGCCGCGCGACGCCTATGCACGGGCGCGGGTGGTGCGGTCGGGGCGGCGCTATGCCTCGGTGCATGTCGAGGCCTGGCAGGACAACCGCTCGCGGCTGATGGCGCAGGCGACGGGCCATTTCCTGATGCCGCAGGGCTGACCCGGCCCCTTGCAATCGCCGCCGCACTGCCCTTTCTGGAAAGGGCGGACCACCCACCGAAAGCCTGCCCCGATGATGCCGACCCCGTCCTTGCCCGCCGATCTGTTCCCCCTGCGCGCGGGCCGGGTGCATGAGGTCACGGGGCCGGCCGCTGCCGCCTTTGCGCTGATCCAGTGCCATCGCGGCGCCACGGGCGAGGGCGCCGCGATGCTGTGGGTGCGCCCCGGCTGGAACCCCGCCATCGCCTTTCCGCAGGGTCTGGCCGCGCTGATCGCCCCCGAACGCCTGCTGATCGCGGAAACCACGCAGGAAACCGACACGCTGGCCGTCGCAGAAGAGGCGCTGACGGATGGCAGCCTGCCATTCGTGCTGATCCAGACCACCCGCCCCCTGAACCTGCGCGAGGGGCGGCGGCTGCAACTGGCCGCGCAGGCGGGCGGCACGACGGGCCTCTGCCTGACGCCGCAGGACATGGGCTCGAACGCGGCGCAGACGCGCTGGCATTGCGCGCCGGTCTTTTCGGCAGAGGACTCGACTTTGATGCTGTGGGAGCTTAAAAAGAACAAATCAGGAACACCCGGAGCATGGCATGTCCGCTGGAACTGGCAGGCGCATCGTCTCGATGTGGTTTCCCCGGCTTCCCTGCGACCGGGTGGCCCGGACTTGCCCGATTGACGGGCCGATGGCGCTGATCCTGCGCCAGAACAACGCCCAACGCCTGTATGCTCTGAACGCCGAGGCCGAGACCGCCGGTCTGCGCCCCGGCATGACCCTGCCCGAGGCGCGCGCCTATTGCCCCGACCTGATCCTGCGCGATGCCGATCTGGCCGCCGACCGCCGCCTGCTGGTCGCGCTGCAACGCTGGTCGATGCGCTATTGTCCCTGGGTCGGCTTTGACGGCGATGACGGGCTGGTTCTGGACATCACCGGATCGGCGGGGCTTGCGGGGGGCGAGGCCGCGATGCTGGCCGACATGCAGGCCCGCGCCGCACAGGCGGGGCTGAGCCTGCGCACTGGGCTGGCCGATACGCGGGGTGCGGCCTGGGCGCTGGCGCGCTTTGCGCCGGGGATCGCGGCGCCGGGGCAGGCGGCGCAGGCGCTGGCGCCCCTGCCGGTGGCGGCGCTGCGCCTGCCCTCGGATCAGGTGACGGGGCTACAAAGGCTTGGCCTGCGCCGTATCGGCGATCTGGCCGCCACCCCCCGCGCGCCCCTTGCGCGCCGCTTTGGCCGCGCGGTGCTGGACCCGCTGGACCGCGCACTGGGCCATTTGCCGGACCCGGTCTCGGGTCAGGCCCCGCCCGCGCCTCTTGCCGTGCGGCTGACCCTGCCGGAACCGATCGGGCTGGTCGCGGATGTGATGGCCGGGCTGGAACGGCTGCTGGAGCGGCTTTGCGCGCTGCTGCGGGCGCGCGATCTGGGCGCGCGGGCGCTGGTTCTGGGCCTGCGCCGGGTGGACAGGGCGGGTTGCGAACTGCCCTTGCGTCTGGCCGCGCCGATGCGCGATCCGGCCCGCATCCTGCCGCTGTTCGCCCGCCCTGTCGAGGGCGTGGATGCCGGTTTCGGCATCGACCAGATGCGGCTCGAGGCAGTGCGGGTCGAGCCTCTGGCCCCCCTCCAGATCGGCTCCAGCGCGGCGGGGGCGGACCGGCTGGATGCGCTTCTGACGCGGATCGGCAGCCGGATCGGGCTGGACAATATCCGCCGCTTTCGTCCCATGGACAGCCACATCCCGGAAAAGAGCTTTGCGCTTGTCCCCGCCGCATCCGGTCCTGCGCCCGCGCCAGACCCCGCCCCGATCCGCCCTGACCGCCCGCTGACGCTGTTTCCGCCCGAACCCGTCACCGCGCGCGGCAGCACCCCGCCCGCCCGGTTCCGCTGGCGCGGCATGGCGCTGGTGACGGCGCGGGCCAGCGGCCCCGAACGCATCGCGCCCGAATGGTGGGCCGAGGACGATCTGGGCCGCGGCCTGCGCGATTACTGGAAGGTCGAGACCCGGCAGGGCCGCCGCCTGTGGATGTTCCACACACCGCAAAGACCGGGCTGGTTCGTACAGGGGGAATTCCTGTGACTGCCCCCGATTACGCCGAGCTTTGCGTCACCTCGAACTTCACCTTTCTGACCGGCGCCTCGCATCCCGAGGAACTGGTCCTGCGCGCCGCCGAACTGGGCCTGCACGCCATCGCCATCACCGACCGCAATTCGCTGGCGGGCGTGGTGCGCGCCTGGACCGCGCTGCGCAACCTGCGCGAACAGGCCGCCGATCAGGGCGTCCCGATCCGTTCGGCCCGGCAGGTGGATGCCTCGTCCCGGCAGGTCGTGGCCGAGGGCGCGCTGACGCCCGGCCCGGTCCTGCGCCTGCCGCGCCTGCTGGTGGGCGCGCGGATCGTGCTGCGCGACAGCCCGCTGGACTGGGTCGCGCTGCCTCTGGATCTTGCGGCCTATCAGCGCCTGTCGCGGCTGCTGTCCCTGGGCAAGCGGCGCGCGGACAAGGGCGAATGCCTGCTGGATCTGGCCGATCTTGAGGCGGCAGGGCAGGGCATGGCGCTGATCGCCCTGCCGCAGCCGGGCGCGACCCCGCCCGCCGAGGCGCTGATCGCGGGTATGCGACGGCGCTTTCCGGGCCATGTCTTCACCGGCGCCGTGCCGCGCTATGACGGCACGGATCAGGACTGGTTCCGCATTTGCGCGGCGATGGCGCATCGGACAGCGGCGCCGATGGTGGCCCTGGGCGACGTGCTGATGCACCGCGCGGCGCGGCGGCCTCTGGCGGATGTGCTGACCTGCATCCGCAAGGGCCTGACCATCGACCGCATCGGCACCCATGCCCTGCCCAATGCCGAACGCCGCCTCAAGGGTGCGGCGGACATGGCGCGTCTGTTCCGCGACCACCCCGCCGCCCTGCGCCGCAGCGTCGAGATCGCGGACATGGTCGCCTTCGACCTGTCGGAACTGGCCCATGACTACCCCGACGAATCCACCGGCACCGAGGCCCCGCAGGACAGGCTGGCCCGCCTGACCCGCGAGGGGCTGGCCCGGCGCTGCCCCGAAGGCGTGCCGCCCCGCTATCAGGCGCTGATGGACAAGGAATTGTCGGTCGTGGCCGATCTGGGCTATGCGCCCTATTTCCTGACCGTCCATGACATCGTGGCCTTCGCGCGGGGGCGGGGGATCCTGTGTCAGGGGCGCGGCTCGGCGGCGAATTCGATCATCTGCTGGGCGCTTGGCATCACCGATGTCAGCCCCGACATGATCGGCATGGTCTTTGAACGCTTCGTCTCGCGCCACCGCAACGAGCCGCCCGATATCGATGTCGATTTCGAACATGAACGCCGCGAAGAGGTGATCCAGTGGATCTATGACCGCTATGGCCGCGAAAGGGCGGGCCTTTGCGCGACGGTGATCCATTTCCGCTCGCGCGCGGCGATCCGCGAGGTGGGCAAGGCGATGGGGCTGGGCGCCGACATCACCTCGGCGCTGGCGGGGCAGGTCTGGGGCATCTCGAATGGCGGCACCGCGCCCGACCGGCTGCGCGAGATCGGGTTGGACCCGACCGAAAGGCGGCTGGCCCAGACCATGGCGCTGATCCGCGAGATCATCGGCTTTCCCCGCCATCTGGGCCAGCATGTCGGCGGTTTCGTCATCACCCGCGGCCGGCTGGACGAGGTCTGCCCGATCGGCAATGCCGCGATGGAGGGGCGCAGCTTCATCGAATGGGACAAGGACGACATCGACGCGCTGCGTATCCTCAAGGTCGATGTGCTGTCGCTTGGTATGTTGACCTGCATCCGCAAGGCGCTGGACCTGCTGGACAGCCACGAAGGGCAGGCCCTGACACTGGCCACCATCCCGCAAGAGGACAAGCCCACCTATGCGATGCTGCAAAGGGCCGATGCGGTGGGGGTGTTTCAGGTCGAAAGCCGCGCTCAGATGAACTTTCTGCCCCGGATGAAGCCCGCGACCTTCTACGATCTGGTGATCGAGGTCGCCATCGTGCGCCCCGGCCCGATTCAGGGCGGCATGGTCAAGCCCTATATCCGCCGCCGTCAGGGTCTGGAACGCCCCGAACCCTTCGGCCCCGCACTGGAAGCGATCACCCGCAAGACGCTTGGCGTGCCGCTGTTTCAGGAACAGGCGCTGCAGATCGCGGTGGTGGGCGCGGGCTACACCCCTGAAGAGGCCGACCGCCTGCGCCGCTCGCTGGCCTCGTTCCGGCGCATGGGCACGATCGGCCTGCACAAGGCGCGTTTCGTGCAGGGGATGCTGGAGAACGGCTACAGCCCCGAGATCGCGGAACAATGCTTTTCCCAGATCGAGGGCTTTGCCGATTACGGCTTTCCCGAAAGCCATGCGGCGGCCTTTGCCATGCTGACCTATGTGTCGTCATGGCTGAAATGCCACCACCCGGCGATCTTTGCCTGCGCGCTTCTGAACAGCCAGCCGATGGGGTTCTACGCCCCCGCCCAGATCATCCGCGACGCCCGCGAACACGGGGTCGAGATCCGGCCGATCTGCGTGAACCGCTCGCACTGGGATAACGGGCTGGAACGCCGCGCCGACGGCGCCTGGGCGCTGCGGCTGGGGTTCCGGCAGATCAAGGGCTTCCGCCAGCCCGATGCCAGTCGCATCCTGTCGGCGCGCGGCAATGGCTATCCCGATCCCGAAAGCCTGTGGCTGCGGGCCGGGCTGGCGCCCCCGGTCCTGACGCGGCTGGCCGAGGCCGATGCCTTCGCGGGCATGGGCCTGTCGCGGCGCGACGCCTTGTGGTCGGTCAAGGCGATCAGCGCGCCGCAGGCGCTGCCGCTGTTCTCGGACCCGCTGGACGGAGAGGGGCTGGCCGAGCCCCCCGTGACCCTGCCCGCCATGCATCTGGGCGAAGAGGTCGTCGAGGATTACCTGTCCACCCGGCTGACATTGCGCGCCCACCCGATGGAGCTGCTGCGTCCCGACCTGCCGGGCCTGACCCCGCATTCCGGTCTGGCGGCGGCGTCGGGCTGGGTGAGTGTCTGCGGTCTGGTCATCACCCGGCAGCGGCCTGGCACGGCCTCGGGGGTGATCTTCCTGACGCTTGAGGACGAGACGGGCGTGTCCAACATCGTCGTCTGGCCCGCCATCCACGACCGGTTCCGCCGCGCCGTGATGACGGGGCGGCTTCTGCGCGTCACCGGGCGGGTTCAGAAAGAGGCGAGCGTGATCCACGTCATCGCCGCACAGGTCGAGGACCTGTCCGACCGCCTGTCCCGGCTGGGCCATCCCCTTGGCGGTCAGGTGGGCGAGACCGCGCCACAGGCCGATGACGCGCCACGCCCGCGCGCACCGGCCTCGGTCCGCCATCCCCGCGATCAGGCACGCATCCTGTTTCCCAGCCGCGACTTTCACTAGCAGGGCTTGCCTCGGGATCGGCGGCGGCGTAATTGATACAAGATAACATTACGCGAATCCGCCATGACCCGAACCATGCCCCGCCAGAGGCCCGCACGATGAGCCGACGCAATGTCAGGACCTCCCTGCGGGCGCGCCGCCATGCCGATCCGATGCGCGATTACGATGCCTTGCCGCTGCCCCTCAGGCGCTGGCTGTCCCAGGCCCGCCTGCCTTGGAGCCCGCGATCGGTGCGCAAGACCTGGGCGCGCGCCCTGTCGCGCCATCAGGGCGACGCCGAACGCGCGCTGGCAGCGCTGGACCGGGCCGAGGCGCGGATGCTGTCGCGCGACATCGCCCGGATCTGGGGCGCCGACCACCCCAACCTGGCCGAGACCTAGCGCCCGATCATCGCCGTCAGCAGGTCGCGTTTCTGCTGAAAGACCTTTCCGGCCTCATGCTGGTCAAGGATGCGGCGGCGCGCCTCTTGCCGCAGGGCGGCGGCCTCGTCCGGATTGTCGAAGGCCCAGGCGATCATCTCGGCGATCTCGTCGGGGTCGTCCATGTCCACGATGATGCCGTTCTCCATGTCCTCGACCATCTCGGTCACGGGCGCGGTGTTGGAACCGATGATCAGCGCCCCGATCGCCAGCGCCTCGGACAAAGACCACGAGGTCACGAAGGGTTCGGTGAAATAGACATGCGCGTGCGAGGCCTGCAGGACCTTCACATATTCCGCGCGCGGGCGCATCGAGTTTACATGGATGCGGCTGTGGTCCAGTTCCAGTTCGGCCACCATCCGCAGCCACCAGCTGTCGCCCGGCGGAAGCTGCTGGCCATAAGAGACGCTTTCATTGGCCAGGATCACCGTGTCGAAATCGTCGCGCTGTCGCTGCAGACGCTCCAACCCGCGCAGGAATTGCGGAAAGCCGCGCAGAGGCTCCATCCCGCGGGTGGCATAGGTCAGCACCTTGCGCCCCCTGGGCAGGCGCACCCAGTCGAAATCGATCCGCGCTTCGGGGTCGGGGCTGTGCTTCTCGCAATCCACCCCGTCCGAGATGACCCGCACCTGCGCCCGCAGCTTGGGCGGAAAGCGGCTGGCCTGAAAGCGGGTCGGGCACCAATTGTCGTCGGCCAGATCGAACTCGCCGCCGATCACCAGATTGCGCATCCGGTCGCCGACCATCTTGGTGAAATCGGCAGGCAGTTCGGCGCGCTGCTTGTCCCAGTTCCAGTCGCCGTAATACCATTCGTGATAGGCGATGTAACGGCAGCGCGGCCAGATCTGCTTGACCGACAGGCCGACGCCCCAGCCGACATGCGCCATGACGATGTCGGGGTGATAGCCCTCGTCATGCAGCATCCGGTCCATCAATTCCGCCCCGCCAAGGCAATTGACGGCCGCGTAATCCAGCGGATGCCGGAAATCGTGCCGCGGCAGGCCAAGGTTGCGGGGGCGGAAATGGCGGATATGGACGTTCCCGTCCTGTCGGTCCGGCCCGTCCCCCGCCATGGCAAAGGTGACGTGCCAGCCCTGATCGGCCAGCCACTTGCCCAGAAACTCGAACTGGCCGAAACCGCCGCGATGCAGGAACAGGGCCTTGGGGGCGGCCCCTTCCGAAGCGATCGCCGGAACGGGCGGCGCGTCGTCGTTCGGGGGCAGGGCGGTCATGTCGCCGACCCGTCCTGATCCTGGCCCGTCGGCGCGCTGACGCTCAGCGCGGCCAGATGGCGGGTGATACCGTCGATCTCGTGCTGGCCGGCGATGGCAAGGACGCGGGCCGTGGCATTGTCAAGCGCCGGGCGCGAATGCACCCCGATCAGGATCACGCCGCCCTCATGGGGCAGCGTGGCCACCGCGGGAAAGACGACCGACATCGCACGCATCAGCTCTGCGTCCGGGTCCGGCGCGGTGATGAACAGCGCGCCGCCATGCCCGTTCAGGGCCTTGCCCAGACGGCGCAGGTTCGCGATCCGGTCGGTCCCGCCAAGCGCCGCATGATCCGAGGCCAGCACCACGATGTCATGGCGTTCCGACAGATCCAGCGGCATGCCGTCCTGATCCGTCGCGGCCTCGGTCACCGAGGGGACAAGCCCCATCAGGCCAAAGGCATTGCGCGGCCAGTCCCGCGCCGCATGCCGAACCCGCGCCCGCGCCACCAGCGACAGCAGCGACACGATCACCGGTGCCGCCATCGGCGACAGCCACAGCGCGCTGCGCAGCGTGGTCATGGCGATGATCGCCGCCAGCAGCGCCTGATCGTCGGGCGCGACGGGCTGCAGAGGATGCAGCGCATCAAGCACGCCCGCCGGGCGCATGGCATCGTCGAGGAACTCGACCCGGTCGCTGCCCAGGGCGCGGATCGGGACCGATGCCGCCTTGGGATCGCCGCGATCGGGGGCGGCGAAGAACGCGGCCTGCATGTTGGCGAAACGCGCCTTGACCTCGGGCTTGTCGCTGCGAAGCCAGATCATGTGCGACCCGGTGATCCAGTCGAAGGGCCTCGGCTTGTCGAACAGGTCCAGACCCTGTTGCGCCTGAATGGCCAGATCGCCGTCCAGCGCGATGATTTGGTCGCGGCCCGACAGGTCCTGCCCCGTCAGCGTGATCTTGCGGGCACGCCAGACATTGCGCCGCAGCGGGCCGGTCTGGGGGTGATGCTCGCCCCGGTTCATGCGGATCTCTCCGGCGGTGGTCAGCCGGGGGTTCAGCAGATGCTGCACCCGGTCCGCCCGCTTGATCGACAAAAGCCTGACTGGAATCCCGACCGAGGGGGCCGACAGGACCTTTTCGCGATGCGCATCCAGCATATCATCGAGGATCAGCATGGCCGAGCGCGTCAGCGCATCCCCGGTGCTGGCGGCACCGACCCGCAGCCTCAGGCGGGGGTCGTCAAAGGCAAGCTGCTGGATCTGCGTCACGCGGGGCTCCCGTCATCATTCGCGGTCTCGGCGGCACCGTCCGCAGCGCCGTCGCCAGCGTCATCGGACTTGATCCGCTCGACCATGACGGCCGCAAGGCGGGCGGCGGTCATGTCCTCGTTCAGCGAGAAGGTCGTGATCGGAGTGCCAAGCCGCCTTTCGACCTCCATCCGCAATTCCAGCGCCATCAGCGAATCGAGGCCATAGCGCTTGAAGGGCCGGTTCGGGTCGAACTGGTCGGGCGACATCCGCATGATGCCCGACAGGATCGTGCGCAGCTCGTTCTCGACCATGGCCAGGGCTGCGGGCCATTCCAGCCGCTTCAGCGTCTCGACCATCTCGCCCGAAGGGCGGGTGTTCAAAGCCGATGCAGGGACCAGCGACCTGAAGACCGCCGTCTGCAGCGCGGGCAGCATCGGCGCCAGCCGCGCCCAGTTGACCGGCGCAAGGCAATGGCCGCGATCCGTGCCGGTGGCCAGCGCCCGGTCCAGTTCCGCGATCACCTCGCTGATCCGCAGGAAGCCCACGCCGTCCATCTTGGACAATTGCGCGGCGACGGCGGCGTTGCGGGTCAGATAGCCCGTGTCGCGGATCGCGCCCAGACCGATGGCCAGCGTCGGATGCCCCTCGGCGCGCAGCTGCGCCGACAGGGCCTCCATCGCGGCATTCCCGGCGCTGTAGGCTGCCTGCCCCGGATTGCCCAGATGCGCCGCGATCGAGGACAGGAACAGCACATGATCGGGCGACAGGCGGCCCGCGCGCAGCAGATCGGCCAGCGTCTGGGCGACGGCCAGCTTGGCGTCGATGACCTGTCGCGCCTCGACCCTGTCCAGATCGTTGAACAGCCGGTCGCGCAGCACCATCGCACCGTGGATCACGCCGCCGATGCGATGCCCGGCCTGCGCGCGTTCGGCGAGGAATGCCTCCATCGCCGCGCGGTCGGTGCCATCGACGGCGTGCAGGCTCAGCCGGGGCTCGGCCCGCGCCCAACGCCCGATCGCGCCCAGCCCAAGGCCCAGATCGCCCGAGCGCGACAGCAGATGCACATGCGTCGCCCCACGGTCCAGAAGCCAGCGCGCCAGCGCCAGCCCGACGCCGCCTGTGCCGCCCAGAATGACCCAGTGATCGCGAAGCGGTGCAGCGCGTCCCGTGCGGCCCGGCTGCGGCGGGCGAATGACGATCTTGCCGGTATGGCGCGCGGCCAGCATGTGGCGGAATGCCTCTTCGACCTCGGAGGCGCCAAAGACCGTCACCGGGATCGGCCGCAACCGTCCCTCGGCAAAGGCCGCCGTGATCTCGTGCATGGTCCGGGCCACGCGGTCGGGATCGGCGGCAAGGCGCTGGTCCAGATCCATGCCGTGATAGGTCAGGTTGCGCGCGAAGGGACGCAGATCCAGCTGCGAGCCCTCAAGATAATCGCGTTTGCCCAGTTCGACGAAGCGCCCGAACGGGGCCAGACATTCGACCGAACGCTGCATCGCCTCGCCATAGAGGCTGTTCAGCACCAGATCGACGCCGCGCCCGCCCGTCGCCGCCATCACGTCATCGACAAAGGACAGGTCGCGGCTGTTGAAAACCTGATCCGCACCATAAGCGCGCGCCAGATCACGCTTTTCCGGCGTCCCCGCCGTGGCCAGCACCCGCGCGCCCCGGTCGCGCGCGATCTGGATCGCGGCCAGACCGACGCCGCCCGCGCCGCCATGGATCAGCACCGTCTCGCCCGGCGCAAGGCGGGCCAGGTTGCACAAAGCCTCCCATGCGGTGACGAAGGCCACCGGCAGGCCCGCCGCGGCCTCGGGCGCGACACCGGGCGGCAAGGGCGATAGCGCATCCTCGGGCAGGATCACATGCGAGGCAAAGGCCGAACGCGCGAAACCCATGACCAGCGCGCCCTCGGGCAGGCTGGTCCCCTTGCCGCGCCGCCGCACGATACCCGCGCATTCCATCCCCATCCCGGCGCCCGAGGCCCCGGCATCGAGGATGCGTTCCGACAGAAGCCCGCGCGCCGACATCACGTCGCGGAAGTTGAGGCCGGTGGCCAGAACTTCGACCTCGACCTCGCCCTGTCCGGGGCGCGGACGCGGCGCCGAGCGCCAGTCCAGCGTCTCGAGCCGCCCGGCATCGCGCTGCCGCAGGGCCAAGGCGGGGCCGGGCGTGGGCACGTCCGAGAGCCGGCGCACACGCTCGCCGCAAAGGCTCGTGGCGGTGGCGTGGATCACCGGTTCTGCGTCGGACAGGCGCAGCAGAGGCTCCAGCGAGGAAGGGCGCTGCGCGTCATGGGCCAGCGTGATCAGCCGCAGCGCGCGGTCGCCATATTCGTTCGAGGCCGTCCGCACCGCAGAACATAGACCCGCCGCAAGCGGGCCGAAACTGGCATCGCCATCGGCATCCAGCGCCAGCACGATCAGCGGCGCCTTGTCCTGCGGCGCCTGCACCTTGAGCCGCATCAGCATCGCGGTCAGCGCCTCGGGCACGCTGTCGCCCGCCTTGTGCACATGCACCAGCAGCCGGTGCGAGGGCTTGCCGGGCGCCTCGGCCGGGTCGGGCAGCAGTGCGGCCAGATCGGCGGGCAGCCCCTCGGGCCGCGGCTCAAGCAGCAGCGGCGTGACGGGCGCGGTCTCGGGCGCGGGGATCGCCGGACCATGCGTCAGCGCCAGCCGCAAGGGCAGCGGGCCGCCATTCAGCCAGCCGGTGCGCAGGGGCGTCGGTTCTGCGGGTGACAGGTCGGGCAGGTCCAGCGCGATGGCCAGACCGCCCTCGGCCAGTGCCTCCAGGGGGGCAGGCCCGCCAAGGGACAGGACCAGATCGGCGCTGCCGGGCCGGGCTTCCTCGACCAGCAGGGCGGCCAGATCGGGGGGCAGGACCTGCGCGATCAGGCCGCGCGTCTCGGGATCGGGCGCCCAGAGCGTCAGCCCGTCCAGATCGGACCGGCCCCGCAATCGACGCAGAAGGCCCGGATCGGGCAGGCCCGTCACCATCACCGAAAGCCGCTGATCCGATGGCCAGCGCGCGGCCAGAAGGTCGATGATGCGCCCGGCCTCGGCCGAAAGCAGCCGCTGACCCAACCCGTAAAGCGCGGTGTCGCGCGGGTCGGTCCCGGACCGGGCCAGGGCCCGCGCACGCAGATCGTCCGCCAGATCGGGGCAGAGGTGCAGCACGGCGGCCAGCGCGTCGCGGTCGCCCTCGGGCGCGGCATGCAGCGCGGCCAGCGCCTGACGCAGGGGGCTGTCCAGGGGCGCGTCCTCGGCGCCGATCCGCGCAAGCGCCGTGGCAGGCCGCGCCCAGCCCTTGGGCAGGCGAACGGGTGCGCCGGGCAGACGCAGGCGGATGCGGTGATTGGCGATCTGCGTCGGCGCGATCCGCGTTGCGGCGTCCAGCCGGACCAGCGTGAATTCGCCCTCGTCCAGCAGGGCGATGGGTCTGCCCGCCTCATCCTCAAGCAGGATATCGACCAGAACCGAGCGGCGGCGCAGGCGCGTCACCCGCAGCACCGCCTGAGCGGGCATGCCTTCCGGCGCCAGCAGCCGCAGCCGCCCCATCCGCGTGGGCAGAAGGATCGCGCCCTCGCGCAGCGCATCGGCGATATCGGCGTGATCGGCGCCCGCCTTGCCCTCGATCAGCGTGCGGGCGATGGCGGCGATCCCGTGGAAAGCCGCGTCCAGAGCCGTCGGGTCCAGCGCGAAACGCTCGCCCGTGACGGCGGGGGCAAGGGACAGACGCACCGCATCGCGCCGGATCGCCCGCGCGCCTGCCATGCGCCGGAAGGCCGGGCCGTATTCCAGCCCCCGCGCCGTCAGGAAATCATAGAGGTCATCGACCGGCAGTTCCGCCCCCGCCCGCGCGCGGGCAGGCGCCGCAACCTCGCCCGAGAGGCGCCGCAGCACGCCGCGGGCCACCAGCGTCCAGGCGCTGTCGGTCAGACGCGGGCGCTGTTGCAGCGTCACCGCACCGCTGGTCTCGTCGATCATGGTCCGCAGGCGCACGCCCTCGCCCTCGATCAGGGTCGGGGCGAGGATGTCGAAATGGCGCAGCTCGACCGCGCTGTCGGGCCAAAGCTCGGTCGCGGCGCTCAGCGCCATTTCGGCCAGCAGCGCGCCCGCAAGGACGATATTGCCGCCGACCTTGTGATCCGCGATCCAGGAGGGCCGGGTCGGGGTCATGTCGGTCATCCAGACCGCGCTGTCGCGGTCGGCGCGACGGCCGACCAGATTGCGGCGGCTTTCCTCGCCCCAGGCATCCAGCCCGTCGGGCGACAGGGGGGTGCGGTATTCGGCCTCGTCCCACGGATAATGCGGCAGCGTTGGTGCCGGACCGCTGCGATTCCCGGCAAGGCGCGCGCCGTCGATGGCGACGCCCCGGCTCCAGGCGCGGGCGATCACGGCGTCGCGGGACCCGCCCTCCGCGGCCAGTTCGACCGGCAGGACATGATCCAGCGCCGCGCCGCCATAGCGGGCGATATCGCGCACATTGCCCTGGATGACCGGCGTCGGTGCCAGTTCGATCACCTGACAGGGGCCGTCCGCGCTGAGCGCCTGCAGCGTTTCCGAAAAGCGGACCGTATCGCGGGCATTGCGCCACAAATAGTCCAGCGAGCAATCGCGTGGCGCCAAAACCCGGCCAAGGGCCGCGCCGCCGACCGTCACGCGCGGGGCGGTCAGGGTCAGGCCCTGAAGGTCGCGTTCGAACTGCTCTCGCAGCGCCTCGACCTGAGGCGAGTGATAGGGGATCTCGATCTTCAGGCGCACCATCGGCAGGCGCTTGCCCGCGACCGTCACCCGCGACAGCCGCGTCAATGCCGAGGTCGGCCCGGCCACGGTGACGGAACGAGGGCTGTTGATGGCGGCGATGGCCAGATCGGGCTCGGACAGGCCCTGGATCGCGCGCTCGACATCGGCGGCGGTTGCCGCGACGACGGCCATGCCGCCCTTGCCGCGCAACTGCTCGAAGGCGCGCGAGCGGGTGACGATGATCCGCGCCGCCGCGTCCAGATCGAAGCAGCCCGCCATGTGCAGGGCCGCGATCTCGCCCACGGAATGGCCGACCACCGCGTCCATGCGCAGCCCGGCCCCGATCAGGCTATGTGCCAGCGCGACCTGATAGCCGAACAGCAGCGGCTGCGCGACCAACGGGCTGCCCAGCCGGTCGCCCAGATCCTCGGCATGCATCAGGCCGACCAGATCATCGACGCCCTGCGCCTGCATCGCCCGCGCCACATCGTCGAAGGCCGCGCGGAAGACCGGATCGTCGCGATACTGCGCCACGCCCATGCCCGGCACCTGCGCGCCGTTGCCGGGAAAGGCCAGGACGGTGCGGGCGCGGACCAGCGCGGACTGACCCAGCATCACGCCCTCGGGCGCCTCGTCCGGGATGCCTTGCGCGATCACGCGCAGGCGCGCGGGGGTCTGATCGTCCAGCGGCAAGGCCAGCCGATGCGCCAGCGAGGCGCGGGCTGCGACGGCCGCCGCCATCTCGGCGCGCAGGGCCGGATCGGCGTCCTCGAGCGCATCGGCCCAATCGGCGGCCAGCCGGCGCAGCGAGGTCTCGGAGCCGGCCGACAGCATCAGCCAGCGGCGCGGGCCGTCGATGGCGGCGCCCGGATGCAGGCGGCGCGGCGCGGGATCGCAGCTTTCCAGCATGGCCGAGACGTTCGTGCCGCCGAAGCCGAAAGCGTTCACCCCCGCCAGCAGCGGACCATCTTCGGCCAGCGGGCGCAGCGCGGTGTTCACCTCGAGATTGAGCGCCTCGAAGTCGATATTCGGGTTCGGCTCTTTGAAATGCAGCGAGGCGGGCAGGGCGCGATGCTGCATGGTCAGCAGGACCTTGGCCGTGCCGATCAGCCCCGCGGCAGGCTCGGCATGGCCGAAATTCGTCTTGGCCGAGCCGATCAGCAGCGGGTTCGTCCGCAGCATACCCATCGAGCGGCCGATGGACTGCGCCTCGACGGGGTCGCCGACCTGGGTGCCGGTGCCATGCGCCTCGTAGAAGGCCAGATCGTCCGGGTCGCGGTCGCTGCGGGTCAGGACCGCATCCATCAGCTGTTCCTGGCGCAGCGACGACGGCACCGTCAGCTGCGAGGCCGCGCCGTCCGTATTGGCCCCCGTCGCCAGAAGCCGCGCGCGCTTGCGCGCCATCATCGCCTCGGCGGTGCGGGGGCTTTGCAGGACCAGCGCCACGCAGGCCTCGGACCGGACATAGCCGTCGGCCGAGGCGTCGAAGGCCCGGCAAAGACCCGTCGGCGACAGCATGCGCGCCTGCGAGAAGCCGACAAACCCGCCGGGCGACAGAAGCGCATGGACCCCGCCGACGATGGCGGTATCGACCTGGCCCGTCCGGATCGCCTCGGACGCCTGATGCAGTGCATAAAGCGACGAGGCGCAGGCCGCGTCCATCGCATAGCTCGGCCCGCCGAAATCGAAGAAGGCCGACACGCGGTTGGCGATGATGCACAGCGTGTTGCCAAGCGAGAAGCTGGACCCCGACCGTGCCGTATCGGCGTAGTAAAGCGAAATGTTCTCGACGATGGACGATCCCACGAACACGCCGGTGCGGTCCCCGGCCAGATCGGCGGGCGAGAGACCCGCATCCTCGATCGCCTCCCAGACGGCGACAAGCATCATGCGCTGCTGGGGGTCGATATGGACCGCCTCGCGCGGGCTGATCCCGAAGAAGCTGGCGTCGAAATCGAAAAGCCCGTCCACCTGACCGGCGGCCAGCGTATAGGTCTTGCCGCGGCGGTTCTGGTGGGGGTCCAGATATTGCGCGGGATCAAAGGTCAGGCTGCGCAGCGATGTGACCGTGCAGCGTCCCTGCGCCAGCGCATCCCAGACCGCGTCGTTTCCGCGCGCCGAGGGCAGGCGACAGGACAGGCCGGTGATGATCGGGGCATCGCTGTCTGTTGCGCTCGTTTCGACGCGGGTCTGGGTCATGGATCAGGCACTTTCGAAACGATAACTTCGGGAAAACCGGCGCCCTGTCAGAGCCGCATGAAGTAATTGCCGCCCAGATGGGTGGCCCCGTTTGCCCGCAGGACCATGTCGGTTTCCTCGATGGCGATGCCCGAGACGACGTTGAACATCAGACCCTTGGATCCGCGCGGCGCCGACCAAGCGCGCACGGCCATCATGATCCGGTCCCAGATATAGCCGCCAAGCGGGGTCGAGCGGATATCGCTGCGGATATAGATCGTGTGCATGACCGTAATCCAGGTCTTGCGGCTGCCCATCATCGGACAGAAGTTGAAATAGGCGAAGGCGACAGGCTCACCGTCATATTCGACATAGACCGCGCCGTGATAGCCGGTTTCGCCCTTGAGGTCGTTCACGACCTTTTCCAGTTGCGGCAGGTCGAACGGCATGTCGGAAAAAATGCTTTCCTTGTGCATCTGACGCGCCAAAGGAAGCAGCTTGTCCAGCTCGGCCACATCCTTGCCGAACAGGATCTGCAGCTTGCGGGCTTCCGACTCAGAGATTTTGGGTTCGCTTGTCATATTCATGTGTTAGCCCACTTTGCCTGATCGAGCAAAGTGGGCCATTCGATAAAGTTGACGACTAATGCTTACGAATAGAACGGGCGGTCGTTCTTTGCGTGGCGGGCGGCCAGCGACCGTGCTTCGCGACCCTTGAGGAAGGGCACGGCGGTCTCCAGCGTGTCGGCCTCGCAGATCGCGTCGAACTCGGGGAAGATCGACCGCAGCTCGGTCAGCTGGTCATCCGACAGGAAGGACAGGGCCTGCTTGCCCGGATAGAGGCTTTCGGCCTCGATCCCCTCGACGCTGACGATCTCGTGCTTGTCGAACATCAGGTGGAAATAGGTGACGTTCTGCGCGTCGCCCTGGGTGTCGATGCCCGCATAGCCGACCAGCTGCTTGACCGGCACCAGCACCTCGGCCGAACCGAACATGCGTTCCGCGATGGCCGAGCGGATCAGCACCCGGTGCTGCGGCGAGAAGCTGATGTCGCGCTTGGGCAGGCCGTTGCCGAAGGCGCCTGCGGGCACGATGACCGGCAGCAGCTTGGGGTTGGCGCGCAGGTCCACGGCGTCCAGGCGGCGCTTGCCGATCCAGCGCAGGGCTTTCATGCCGTTGCGGGTCTGGACCAGATCGCCTTCGCGCAGGTCCTCGATCTTGAGGGTGCCGCGGGCGGTCTCGATCAGGGTTCCGGCGGTGAAGCAGACCGCGTTGATCGCCTCGAAATTGGCGAAGGTGACGCGCGAAGGCAGCGTGCTGCCGTTATCCAATGTGATTGTGCCGAAGCTGACCGTGCCGGTCAGAACAGCCGGCAGCCCGATGATGTCATTGGCATTCGTGTTGTTGAACACGTTGGTGACAATATCGACGCCGGGCTCGAAAGTGCCGTTATTATTGACGTCGATGGTGACGTTCGAGGTCAGCGTGACGGTCCAGTCGCCCTGAAGGTTCAGCGTGTCGGAGCCGGTGCCGCCATCGATCGTCATCTGCGGCGCGCCGGATTTCTGCGCCAGTTCCGCATCGCTCAGCGTCGCGGTGGAATCGCCGCCCAGACGGACCGAGTCGTCGCCCGAGCCCATCGTGACGTTGCGGCCCGCCGACAATTCCATGATGAGGGTGTCGTTGCCGGCACCCATGTTGATGTCGGTGAAGGCGCTGCGGAACAGGCTGACAGAGTCGTTGCCGCCCTCCATCAAGATGTCGTCGAATGCGACAGTCGGGCTGCCATCGCGGCGCCAGATCATGTCCTCGCCGATGAGCGTGTCGTTCCCGGCGCCAAGGTCGATGCCGACATAGCGGTTGTTGCCGCTGAACGTGTTGGTTCCGGCATTCGTGCCGGTCCGTGTGATCGTGATTGTGTCGTTGCGGAGGGGCGTGCCATCCGCCGCCGTGGCGTTGCTGACCGTGACGCCCTGCGCGACGGTGCTGCTATCAAGGGCGGTGACGTTGTTGTTGCTCATGGCGGGTTCCCATTTACACTCGGGTAAAATTTACATCGATTGATAGCGAAATAGCCGCGAGGATGGGCCTCTGTCAACGAATAGTTAATGAATCTGCCAGAAAGGATAGGGAGGCACTCAAACGGATGTGTCGTGTCCGTTTGTTGATGAAAATGAAGGACAAATCCCGTGCACGCATCATGCAAAGGTTGATATCAGGGGCTGCTTTGGAGAAGTAAGCACGCATAGGTTGCAAAATGCGCTGTAAATCTTTTACAGAGCGATTACAACTTGCCCGTTTTCAAGGCATCGCTTTCGGGGATCACCACGCAAGGTGGCGCGGGCCCCGAAAGATGGGACCCGCGTTAACTAGAATCAGGAAAGCTGGGTAAAAAGCCGCTCAGCCGTAGAACGGGCGGTCGTTCTTTGCGTGGCGGGCGGCCAGCGACCGTGCTTCGCGACCCTTGAGGAAGGGCACGGCGGTCTCCAGCGTGTCGGCCTCGCAGATCGCGTCGAACTCGGGGAAGATCGACCGCAGCTCGGTCAGCTGGTCGTCGGACAGGAAGGACAGGGCCTGCTTGCCGGGATACAGGCTTTCGGCCTCGATCCCCTCGACGCTGACGATCTCGTGCTTGTCGAACATCAGGTGGAAATAGGTGACGTTCTGCGCGTCGCCCTGGGTGTCGATGCCCGCATAGCCGACCAGCTGCTTGACCGGCACCAGAACCTCGGCCGAGCCGAACATGCGTTCCGCGATGGCCGAGCGGATCAGCAACCGGTGCTGCGGCGAGAAGCTGATGTCGCGCTTGGGCAGGCCGTTGCCGAAGGCGCCTGCGGGCACGATGACCGGCAGCAGCTTGGGGTTGGCGCGCAGGTCCACGGCGTCCAGGCGGCGCTTGCCGATCCAGCGCAGGGCTTTCATGCCGTTGCGGGTCTGGACCAGATCGCCTTCGCGCAGGTCCTCGATCTTGAGGGTGCCGCGGGCGGTCTCGATCAGGGTTCCGGCGGTGAAGCAGACCGCGTTGATCGCCTCGAAATTGGCGAAGGTGACGCGCGAAGGCAGCGTGTTGCCGTTCGACAGCGTGATCGTGCCGAAGTCGACCGTGCCGCTCAGGACGGACGGGAAGCGGATGATCTGATCGGCGTTCGTGCTGTTGAACACGCTGGTCGTGATGTCGCCGGCATCGACGACGCCGTTGTTGTTCGCGTCGATGACGACATTGCCAGAAGACAGCGTGACGGTCCAATCGCCCTGAAGGTTCAGCGTGTCGATGCCGGTGCCACCGTCGATGACCATCTGCGGCGCGCCGGATTTCTGCGCCAGTTCCGCATCGCTCAGCGTCGCGGTGGAATCGCCGCCCAGACGGACCGAGTCGTCGCCCGAGCCCATCGTGACGTTGCGACCTGCCGACAGTTCCATGATGAGGGTGTCGTTGCCGTCACCCATGTTGATGTCGGTGAAGGCGCTGCGGAACAGGCTGACCGAGTCGTTGCCGCCTTGCATCGAGATGTTGTCGAATGCGACAGTCGGGTCGCCAGCGCGGCGCCAGATCATGTCCTCGCCGATGAGCGTGTCGTTCCCAGCGCCGAGGTTGATGCCGACAAAGCGGTTGTTGCCGCTGAACGTGTTGGTTCCGGCATTCGTGCCGGTCCGCGTGATCGTGATTGTGTCGTCGCGGAGGGGTGTGCCATCCGCCGCCGTTGCGTTGCTGACGGTGACGCCCTGCACAACTGTGCTGGTGTTTGCGACGGTGATGTCGTTGTTGCTCATGGCAGTCCCCTGTTTACACTGACATAAATCCTAGATCGCTTGGGGTCGAGATGGCCGTCCGGATGCCTTTTCGTCAACGAATGGGTAATTAAACTGCTAAAAGGATGTAAAGCCTTGCGAGTGGATGGGTTTCCCTGACAGTTAACTGATAACGAAAGAAAAAATCATTTATCGCGTCGCGTTCCGGCCGGGTTTCGGTATGCCAGACAGGGAAAATGCGTAAATTGCCGTGCGAATGATCTAAACACATCTGCATCAAGGCCGTTTTCGTCCGCCGGCTTGCCGTATCGGCCGTCGCTCTGCGATGCCGATACAAGCCAAGGGCCCTGCATTAACCAGAATCAGGCCGAATCCGAGAGAGGCCGTTACCGATCTCTCGTGCGGATATGCGAATGCCGGGGCAAGGTGGCCCCGGCATTCGGTCCCGCATCGGCGGGTGATCCTTCGGGGGGTCAGGCGCGGGTGGCCAGCAGGCCCATGATCTCTTTGGTCCGGTCCAGGATCGGGCGCGCGATGGCGTCCGCGCGGTTCGCGCCGTCGGCCAGGATGCGGTCGATCTGGGCGGGATCGGCCATGTATTCGCTCATCCGGCGGGTGATGGGCGACAGGGTCTCGACTGCGATC
Source organism: Paracoccus sp. NSM (assembly GCF_052379855.1). Classification (NCBI taxonomy): domain Bacteria; kingdom Pseudomonadati; phylum Pseudomonadota; class Alphaproteobacteria; order Rhodobacterales; family Paracoccaceae; genus Paracoccus; species Paracoccus sp. NSM. Next base: position 131,572 of record NZ_JBQTCG010000005.1, read on the forward strand.
TCGGCCAGGGCGGGCTTGAAGGCGCCGAAGCCCTGACCCTCGAACCGCGCGAGGACCTGATCGGGCGTCTCGTCGGACAGGGCGGCATAGATATTGACCAGGTTGCGCGCTTCGGGGCGGTCCTTGAGGCCGTCCATCTGGCCGGGCAGGGGGTCGGCATCGGTGCGGGCCTTGCGGATCTTCTGCGCGATCGTGTCGGCGTCATCCGTCAGGTTGATGCGGCTGGCATCCGAGGGGTCGGATTTCGACATCTTCTTCGACCCGTCGCGCAGGGACATGACGCGGGTGGCCACGCCCTCGATCAGGGGTTCGGTGATGGGGAAGTGGTTCACCTTGTAATCATGGTTGAACTTGGCCGCGATGTCGCGGGTCAGTTCCAGATGCTGCTTCTGATCCTCGCCCACCGGCACGGCGGTCGCCTGATAGGTCAGGATGTCGGCCGCCATCAGCGCCGGATAGGCCAGAAGGCCCAGGCTGACATTCTCGGCATTCTTGCCGGCCTTGTCCTTGAACTGCGTCATCCGGTACATCCAGCCGACGCGGGCCACCGTGTTGAACAGCCAGGCCATCTCGGCATGGGCGCTGACCTGGGACTGGTTGAACAGGATTGACTGCGCCGGGTCCACGCCCGCCGCCATGAAGGCCGCCGCCGCCTCGCGGATGCGGGCGCGCAGGGTGTCCGGGTCCTGCCAGACGGTGATCGCGTGCAGATCGACGATGCAATAGATCGTCTCGGCCTCGCCGCCCTGCAGGGCGGCAAAGCGTTTGAGCGCGCCGAGGTAATTGCCAAGCGTCAGCCCGCCCGAGGGCTGGATGCCCGAAAAGATGCGCGGGCGGAAGGATGCGTTGATCGGGTCGGACATGAGCGGCCTGCCTTGGAATTTTCTGCCCCGTGGCTTAGCGGTTGCCCGACCCGTTCGCAACCGGCAAGGAGCCCCAATGCGCGACCCCTCGATGCTGACGCAATCGCCTCTGAACCCGCTGCCGCCGGTGATCTGGCTTCTGGCTCTGCCCATCGTCGCGCTGGAGGCGGTCTTTGCCCTTGGTGCCTGGGGCGTGATCGGTGGCGCGCAGGGGGTGGGGCTGCGGTTGAACAGCATCGGATACGCAGCATTTCGGCCAGAACTGGCGCAGCGTATGTGGGAACTGGGCGTCGTCGATACCGGGCAGCTTTACCGCGCGCTCAGCTTCAGCTTCGTGCATGGCTCGTTGACGCATGCGCTGTTCGTGGTGGTCTTCACGCTGGCGCTTGGCAACATGGTCGCGCAGAACTTCCGCCCCTGGGCGGTGCTGGCGCTGTTCTTCGGCTCGGCCATCGGCGGCGCGCTGATCCATGCGGCGATCCTGCCCATGATCGGTGCGCGCAACGCGCCTCTGATCGGAGGCTATCCGGCGGTTTACGGGCTGGTCGGCGCCTTCACCTTCCTGCTGTGGACGCGGCTTGCGGCCGAGAATGCGAACCGGATGCGGGCCTTCCTGCTGATCGGGATGCTGCTGCTGTTCCAGCTGGTCTTCGGGCTGGTCTATGGCGCGCAGGGTCACGGCTGGATCGCGGAAATCGCGGGCTTCGGCGTCGGTTTCCTGCTGTCCTTCCTGCTGGTCGATGGCGGACTGAAACGCGCGCTGGCGCAGATCCGCCAGCGTTAACCGCGTTTCAGGGCGGCTTTCAGCTCGGACGGCCGGTAGCCGCCGATCACGAAGGCCAGCGCGAAGTAAAGCGCCGCGCCCCCGAAGACCATGATCGCCAGCGCGGGGATGCGCGGCCAGTCGGCCAGCCCCTCGCGCATGCCCCAAAGCGCCAGCGCCATCAGCGCCGAACAGGCCAGAAGCCGGGGCAGGGCGCGGCGCAGGCGGGGATCGACGCGCACCGCCTCGCCCATCCTGCGGCTGCCCCACCAGAGCTGCGCCGCCATGACCCAGGCCGCCAGCGTCGTGGCCAGGGCCGCCGCCAGAAAGCCGATCACCGGCATCAGCCCGAAGGCCACGACCGCGTTCACGATCATCGAATGGACTGCATATCGGAAGGGCGTGCGCGTATCCTCGCGCGCGAAGTAAAGCGGTTGCAGGATCTTTTGCAGCACGAAGGCCGGCAGGCCAAGCGCATAGACCAGCAGCGCTGCCGCCGTCTGCTGCGTGTCGAATGCGGTGAACGCGCCGCGTTCGTAAAGCGTGCTGACCATCGGCTCGGCGATCACCGCGATGGCAAAGGCGGCGGGCAGGGTCAGGAACAGGCCGAACTCGGTCGCGCGGTTAAAGGCCGATTGCCCGCCCGCCGCGTCGCCTGCCTCGAGCCGCCGCGCCAGTTCGGGCAGCAGCACCACCGCCACCGCCGCGCCGACGATGCCAAGCGGCAGTTGGTAAAGCCGGTCGGAATAGTTTAGCCACGAGATCGCGCCCTCGTAGCGCGAGGCGACCTGACGGCCCACCAGCAGGTTGATCTGCACCACGCCCCCCGCAAGAATGGCGGGCATGGCCACGCGGACCAGCCGTCGCATCTCGGGCGTCAGGCGGGGCAGGCGGGGTGCAAAGCGCCAGCCGTGCCGGCGCGCATCCCACCAGACAAGGCCGAGCTGCGCGATGCCGGTCAGGGGCGTGGCCCAGGCCAGCGTCAGGCCGATATCCCAGCCCATCACCCGCGCCAGCGCCATTGCGGCCAGGAACAGCAGGTTCAGCAGCACCGGCGCGGCGGCGGCTGCGGTAAAGCGGCCATTGGCGTTCAGCACCCCCGAGATCATCGCCGCAAGCGAGATCAGCAGAATATAGGGGAACATGATCCGCCCGTATTCGACCGCCAGATCGAAACGCGCATCGCCCTGAAACCCTGCCGCCATCAGCCAGACAAGCCCCGGCATCGCGATCATGCCAATGGCGGTCAGGACCAGCGTGCAGAAGAACAGCCCGTTGAAGGCGTCACGCGCGAAGCCCTCGGCCTCCTCTCGGTCACCCAGCTTCTTCGAGAACATCGGCACGAAGGCCGTGTTGAAGGCCCCTTCGGCGAAAAAGCGGCGGAACATGTTGGGCAAAGCCAGCGCCACGAAGAACGCGTCAGAGACCGCGCCGCTGCCCAGCCAGCGCGCCATCAGAATGTCGCGGGCAAAGCCCGTCAGCCGCGACAGGAAGGTCCAGCTTCCCACGGCGAGGAAGCCGCGCACCAGTCCGGTTCTCATGGTCTTATGCCTCTGCCCGTTTGGCCCCGTCGGCAATGGCCGCGCGCAGCTTCTTTTCCAGCCCGTCGCGCTTGGCGGCGCTGTGCAGCTTCAGCCCGAACATGTCCTTGACGTAGAAACTGTCCACCACCTGCGCGCCGAATGTGGCGATGACCGCGCTGACGATCTGGATGTGGTTCGCCGCCAGCGTCCGGGTCAGGTCGTAAAGCAGGCCGGGACGGTCGCGGGTATCGACCTCGATGATCGTGTAGATGTCGCTGCCCTCGTTGTCGAAGGTGATATGCGTCGGAAAGCGGAACTCGCGGTTGCGCTTTTTCGGCTTGTCGCGGGTGGCGAAAGCCTCGCGGGCGACGATTTCCCCGGCAAGGGTGCGCAGGATGGTCTGGCGCAGGCGGGGCAGCCGATCCTCGGCAAAGGGGTGGCCTTCGGCATCCTGCACCCAGAAGACCGCCGTCGCATAGCCGTCGCGCGTCGTGTAGGTGCGCGCATCGACCACGTTCGCGCCCATCAGCGTCAGCGCGCCCGCCAGCCGCGAGAAGATCCCTGGATGGTCGGCCAGAACAAAGGCCGCCTGCGTCGCGTCCCGGTCGGGATCGGCGCGCATCTCGATGCGGATCTCCTCGGGGGTGATCTGGTGCAGCATCTGGGCAAAGCTGGCCTGCGTGCGTGTGGTCAGGCCCGGCCAGTAGCTGTCGTAATGGCGCCCCAGCTCGGCCCGGATGTCGCGCGCATCCCAGCCCTTGGCGACCAGCATATGGCGCAGGCTGCGCTTGGCCTCGGCCTGGCGGCGGTCGCGGTTCAGCTCCTCCAGCCCGTTTTCCAGTGCGGCAGCGGTTTCCTGATGCAGCTTGCGCAAGAGCGCGGCCTTCCAGTTGTTCCAGGTGCCGGGGCCGACGCCGCGGATGTCGCAGACCGTCAGGACCAGCAGCAGGTCCAGCCGCTTGCGCGTCTTCACGGCCTTGGCGAAGTCGCGCAGGGTGCGCGGGTCCGCGATGTCGCGTTTCTGCGCCACGTCCGACATCAGCAGGTGATGGCGCACCAGCCATTCGACCGTATCCACGTCATCCTGCGCGAAACCGAACCGCGCCGCGATCCGCCGGGCGATCCGCGCGCCCAGGATCGAGTGATCCTCGGGCCGGCCCTTGCCGATATCGTGCAGCAGCGTCGCCAGATAGAGGACGCGGCGGTTGATGCCGCCCGCCTGCATGATCTCGGAGGACAGCGGCAGGTCCGAGGGGTGTTCGCCCCGTTCGATCGCCGCCAGCGCCGCGACGCACTGGATCGAATGCTCGTCCACCGTGTAGTGGTGATAATGGTTGAACTGCATCATCGCCACGACCGGCTCGAATTCCGGGATGAAGGCGGCCAGCACGCCCAGTTCGTTCATCCGCCGCAGCGCGCGTTCGGGATTGCCGTGCTTGAGCAGCAGGTCCATGAAGATGCGCGTGGCCTCGGGGTCGGATTGCACCTTTTCGTCGATCAGGTGCAGGTTCGCCGCCACCAGCCGCATCGCGTCGGGATGGATCAGGATGCCGGTGCGCAAGGCCTCTTCGAACAGGCGCAGGATGTTCAGCGGATCGGCAAGGAATTGCGCCTCGTTGTCGTAGGACAGCCGCCCCTGCTGGTCAGCAAACCCCGCCCGCATCTTGCGCCTGCGCCGGAACAGCCGCCCGAGGATCGGCGCGGTCCGCACATGGCGCGTCTCAAGCTCGGTCAGGAAGACCCGGGTCAACTCGCCCACGCGGGTGGCGTGGCGGAAGTAATCCTGCATGAAGAACTCGACCGCGCGCCTTGCCGGGCCGTCGGCATAGCCCATGCGGCGCGCGACCTCGACCTGCATGTCGAAGGACAGGACATCGACCGGCCGCCCCGCGATCAGGTGCAGGTGGCTGCGCACGGCCCAGAGGAAATCCTCAGCCTGCCAGAAGGCCAGATGCTCGTCGCGGGTGAAGACGCCCAGATCGACCAGCTCGACCGCCCGGTCAACGCGGTGGATGTATTTCGCGATCCAGTAGAGGGTCTGAAGGTCGCGCAGGCCGCCCTTACCCTCTTTGACATTGGGTTCCAGCACATAGCGCTGCCCGCCCTGCCGCGCATGGCGCGAGGCGCGTTCGTCCAGCTTGGCCTCGATGAATTCGGGGATGGTGCGCTCGAACAATTCCGACCACAGCCGGTCGCGCAGCGTCAGCGCCAGCGGCGCATGGCCCGTGACCAGCCGCTTTTCCACCAGCGAGGTGCGGATCGTCATGTCCGCCTCGCCCAGACGCAGGCAATCGTCGATGCTGCGGATCGAATGGCCGATCTTCAGCTTTAGGTCCCACATCATGTAGAGCATCGATTCGACGACGCTTTCGGCCCAGGCGGTGATCTTCCAGGGCGTCAGGAACAGCAGATCCACATCGGATGCGGGCGCCATCTCGGCCCGGCCGTATCCGCCCACCGCCAGCACCGCCAGCCGCTCGGTATCCGAGGACGCGTTCAGCGGATGCAGCCATTCCGTCGCCACATGATGCACGGCGATGACCGTGCTGTCGGTGACCGAGGCGATGGCGCGCACCATCTCGCGGGCGGCGCGGGGGTTGCGGGCGAAATCCGCCTCGATCCCGGCCAGGGCGCCGGCGCGCGCCTCGGCGATCAGTGCGACGCTCAGGGCGCGGATCCGGCGCGGTTCGCTCTGGCCCTCCAGCGCCGCGTCGAGCGCGGCGCGCAGGTCCAGCGGATCGGGCAGCGCGTCCGGCGCGGCCTGCGGGGTGACGTTCATGCGGGGCGGGCCCTGCGCGGTGTCACGACCCCAGCCCGCGCGCATTGCGCGGCGCCGGGTCGATCACCACAAGCTGCCCGTTGCGGATCGTGGCGACCGCAAGCCCGCGTTCTGCCGTGCCGTCGCGGTTCAGCCGGAACAGCCCGCCCACGCCGGAAAAGCCCGACCGCTGCGTCAGACCGGTCGTCGTCAGCGCATTGCGCCGCCCCGACCGCGCCAGCGAGGCGATGGCCGCGGTGCCGTCATAGGCCAGGAAGGCCAGCGGATGAGGGGCCTCGCCATGGGCCTGGCGATAGCGGGCCTCGAACTGCGCCATGAGCGAGGGATCGGGAATGGCGAACCAGCCCTCGGCCAGTTGCGGCATGGACAGGCGGTCGGCGGGTTGGTCCCACCGCGTCAGGCCCATGAGCTGCGTGGCCTGCGAGCTGACGCCCGCCTGCGCCAGGCTTTCCGTCAGATAGGGCAGCACGGCCTGGTTGTTGGCCGTCATGAAGATCGCGTCCACCTGCCCCGAGCGGGCGGCCGAGACGATGCCCGGCGCGGCGCCGTCGATCCCCGTGACCGAGACCGGATGATCGATCCGCCCCGCAAGCCGCGCGCCCTTGCGGGCGATGGCCTGTTCGATGGCGCGGGCGCCCAACTGGCCCGCCACGTCGTCCTCGGCCACCAGCAGCACGTTGCGCTTGCCCTGCGACAGCCCGTGCGAGACCAGCCGGTCGGCCACATTCTCGAAGCTGTTGCCCAGGATGAAGACATTGCCCCCCGCGACCTGCGTGTTGTTCGAGAAGGACAGCACATTGATGTTGCGCGGCAGCATGGCGCGCCCGACCGCATTGGCGGATTCCGCGAAAAGCGGGCCAAGGATGATCTGCGCGCCCGCATCGGCCGCTGCATTGGCCTGGGCCACGGCGGTGTCGGGGGTGGTGCCGCTGTCATAGACGCGCAGGTCGATCGCCGCGCCTTGCGCGTCGGCCGCCGCCATCCGTCCCGAATTGCGCAGGCTGCGCGCCAGCCAGTCCAGATCGGCCGAGCCAGAGCCCCCCGGAACCAGCAGCGCGACGCGCACGGGTTCGCCTGCGGTGATCACCTGCCCGGTCTCGGGGCCGCTGGCCTGACCCAGCCCGCCCACGGGCTCGCATGCCGCAAGAAACAGGCCCGAGATGATGGCGGCGCCCCGGATGAAAAGGCTGCGAAGACCGCTTGTGGTCCCGCTTGTCGCGGATGCAAACATGTGAAAGTCCCCTGTTGATCGCGCATGAACGGCTTTGCGGCAAACTAGGCGCTTGGCCCAGCCTTGGCAATCGGCCCGCCGCAAGAAGGAAAACCCCATGACCGAACCGACCGACCGCATGGACCAAAACCGCCCCGCCCGCCTTGCCGCCCATATCGAAGCCGCGCGGCTGGATCCCGGCCTCTATCTGGTGGCGACGCCGATCGGGGCGGCGCGCGACATCACGCTGCGGGCGCTGGATGTGCTGAATTCGGCTGATCTTCTGGCCGCCGAGGATACGCGGACGCTGCGGCACCTGATGGACATCCACGGCGTCCCGCTGCGGGGGCGCAGGGTCCTGTCCTATCACGACCATAATGGCGAGCGCGCGCGACCCGCTCTGCTGGCCGCACTGGCCGAAGGGGCCAGCATCGCCTATGCGTCGGATGCGGGCACGCCCCTTGTCGCCGACCCAGGTTATCGTCTGGCGCTGGATGCCGCGCAGGCGGGCCACCGGGTCCATGCGCTGCCCGGCCCCTCGGCCGCACTTGCGGCGCTCAGCCTCTCTGGCCTGCCAAGCGACCGGTTCCTCTTTCTGGGCTTTCCGCCCCCGACCGAGGCCGCCCGCCGCGCCTGGCTGGAACAATGGATCTGGACCGACGCCACGCTGATCTTCTTCGAAAGCCCAAGGCGCATTAACCGAATGTTGGGTGATCTCTGCGAGATTGACCCGAATCGAAATACAGTGGTTGCGCGGGAACTGACGAAGAAATTCGAGGAAATCATCCGGGGAAGCGCCGCCGAACTGGCGGCTGATCCGCGGATGGCGTCCCTGAAGGGCGAGATTGTCGTGCTTCTGGATCGGGCGGCACCGCCTGCGCCGGGGGCAGAGCAGGTGGATACCCGGCTGCGCGACCTGATGGCGCGCCTGTCGGTCAAGGACGCCGCGAAACAGGCGGCCGAGGAATTCGGGCTGCCACGACGTGAGCTTTACCAGCGCGCGCTGGATTTGGGGCGCGATCAGGACGGGCGGGCGGACCGGCCCGAGACAGGAGAAACGGATGGGACTTGAGAATTTCGTCGGCCGGATCGAAGCCCAGCCGGTTCCCCGGGTCCGCCGCGAACGTGGTCGTGTCGCGGCCCTGTCCGGTCTTATGGCCGAGGATGCCGTTCAGCGTCTTTACCTGTCGCGGGGCGCAACGCTGCTTGCCAGCCGTTGGCGCGGCCTATCCGGCGAGATCGACCTGATCTTCCAGGACGGCGACGATATCGTTTTTGTCGAGGTCAAGAGCGCGGCCACCCATGCCATCGCCGCCGAGCGTCTGCAGCGTGCGCAGATGCGCCGGATCTGTCAGGCGGCCTTGGAGTATTGTGATCGGGCTGGCTATGACGGGCTCTCTTCGATGCGCTTCGACCTTGCCTTGGTCGACCGGACCGGACGCGTCGACCTTATGCTGAACGCGTTTGGAGAAAACTGAAGCGGCGGGCTTGTCTTGTGGCATTCGACGGGCGACAAGAACCCCCGTGATTGAAAAGGGGGCCGAGATGAGCCTGTTTGTCGCCTTGCAGATGGACCCGGTCGAGAATGTCTCGATCACCGCAGACAGCACATTCCGCATCGGCATCGAGGCGCAGGAACGCGGCCACAGGCTGTTTCACTACACCGTCGATCAGCTACGTTACGACGAAGGGCGCGTCATCGCGCGCGGCCGGCCTGTCACACTGCGCCGGCAGCAGGGCGATCACGTCGCGTTCGGCGAATGGCAACAGCTTGATCTGGCCGAGGCCGATGTCGTCTGGCTGCGGCAGGATCCGCCCTTCGACATGGCCTATGTGACCTCGACGCATCTTCTGGACCGGATCGCGGCGACGACGCTGGTGGTGAACGATCCGTTCTGGGTCAGGAACTCGCCCGAAAAGCTGATGGTCCTCGACTTTCCCGACCTGACCCCGCCGACGCTGATCGCCCGCGACCTGGAGGCGATCCGCGCCTTTCGCCAACGCCACGGCGATATCGTGGTGAAGCCGCTCTATGGCAATGGCGGTGCGGGTGTGTTCCATCTGCGACCCGACGACCCGAACCTGTCCTCGCTGGTCGAGATGTTCTCGGGCATCAACCGCGAGCCTGTCATCGCGCAGAAATTCCTGCCCGCCGTCACGCTTGGCGACAAGCGCATCATCCTGGTGGATGGCGAAGTCGTCGGCGCGATCAACCGCGTGCCGCAGGCCGGCGAGGCGCGGTCGAACATGCATGTCGGCGGACGCGCCGAGAAAGTCGGCCTGACTGACCGCGAGCGCGAGATCTGCGCCCGCCTCGGGCCGGTTCTGCGGGAGAAGGGCTTGATCTTCACCGGGATCGACGTGATCGACGGCTGGCTCACCGAGATCAACGTGACCTCGCCCACAGGCATCCAGGAGCTTGAGCGGTTCGACGGCATCAACGCCGCCGAGGCCATCTGGCAGGCCATCGAGCGGCGCATCGACGCAAGGCGCGCGGCAGGCTGAGGGCGCCCTTAACGCCCCTTCAGCATAAAGCGCCGCCAGACCTCGATCATCCAGCCTAGCATCACCGCGTTCAGGATGTGCCACATGAAATGCGTGCCGAAGGGCAGCAGGGCGCAACTTGGCTCGTCCAGCGTTCGGAAGGTCAGCGAGGCGATCAGGATGCCCGCACCGATCGCCAGCCCGCGCGCCGTGTCGGGCAGTCTGTTGCGCAACAGCGCCGCATAGATCAGGATCAGCAGCGGCACCGGCGCATAGGCCGCCGATGATCCGAGCCCCGGTACCATCTGAAACAGCGGCACCGTCAGCGCCGCATAGGGAATGAACCCTGCCGTCACCAGACCTGCCTGCCACGTGCGCAGCCCGAAATAATCGCGTGTCGCCGCGAAGACGTAGATCAGGATGAAAGCCACGATGGGCAGCACATCCATCAGCCCGGTCAGCTGGTTCGCATGGGTGTGAAACAGCCACGACCCGATCCCGATGATGAACAGGTTGGCCGCCAGCACCCGCCCTGTCGTCATGCCCGGCCCCGAAAGGCGTCTCCAGACGAGGATCGCCGCGATCATGAAGGCGAGGTTCGTCAGCGCGTTGATCGGCTCGGACCAGTAATCGGGGCCGGTCCGTTCGCAATAGGCATCGACGGGCGCAAGCCAGTTCATCGGGGGCTCCTGTTCGGTTGCCTTTGCACCCTAGCCATCGCATGGCCGGGCCGCAATCTCGGGCATGGCCCCGCTTGCGGCAGGCCCGGCGGGATAGTAGACCCGCGCCAACGAAAGGAAACGTCATGTCGATCACCGAGGATCAGGCCCGCAAGGTCGCGCATCTGGCGCGCATCGCGGTCGATGATGCCGCCCTGCCGGCGCTGGCGCGCGAACTTGGCAGCATCCTGCATTTCATGGAACAGCTGAACGAAGTCGATGTCGAGGGCGTCGAGCCGATGACCGGCGTCACGCCCATGCGTCTGAAACGGCGCGAGGATCAGGTGACCTCTGGCGGCATGGCCGACCGGATCCTGTCGAACGCGCCCGACGCGCGCGAGGGCTTCTTTGCCGTGCCGAAGGTGGTGGAATGACGAATCCGAACAGCCTGACTATTGCCGACGCGCGCGACGCGCTGCGCAAGGGCGACCTGACCTCGATGGAACTGACCGAGGCCTGCCTGACCGCCATCGACGGCGCGGGCGCGCTGAACGCCTTTGTCCACCACACCCCCGACATGGCCCGCGACATGGCCCGTGCCGCCGATCAGCGCATCAAGGCGGGTAATGCCGCGCCGATGACCGGCATCCCGGTCGGCGTCAAGGACGTCTTCTGCGTCAAGGGCGTGCCCAGCCAGGCGGGCAGCCGCATCCTTGAGGGCTTTACGCCGGAATACGAATCGACCGTCACGCGGAACCTGTGGGATGCGGGTGCGGTCATGCTGGGCAAGCTGAACCAGGACGAGTTCGCGATGGGCTCGACCAACGAATCCAGCTGCTACGGTCCCGCCGTGAACCCCTGGCGCGGCCCTGACGGGGCGCAGCTGACGCCGGGCGGCAGCTCGGGCGGCTCGGCGGCAGCCGTCGCGGCGGATCTCTGCCTTGGCGCGACCGGCACCGATACGGGCGGCTCGATCCGCCAGCCTGCGGCTTTCACCGGCACGGTCGGGCTGAAGCCGACCTATGGCCGCGTCAGCCGGTGGGGCGTGATCGCCTATGCGTCCAGCCTGGACCAGGCCGGGCCGATGACGCGCACCGTGCGCGACGCTGCGATCATGCTGGGCGCGATGGCCTCGGCCGATCCGCAGGACAGCACCTGCGCCGATCTGCCCGTCCCTGATTTCGAGGCCGCCCTGACCGGCGACATCCGCGGCAAGCGCATCGGCATCCCGCGTGAATATCGCGTGGACGGCATGCCCGACGCCATCGACGCCCTCTGGCGCCAGGGCGCCGAGATGCTGCGCGACGCAGGCGCCGAGATCGTCGATATCAGCCTGCCGCACACGAGATACGCGCTGCCCGCCTATTACGTGATCGCCCCGGCCGAGGCTTCGTCGAACCTCGCCCGTTATGACGGCGTCCGCTACGGCCACCGCGCCAGGCTGGGCCAGGGCGACGGCATCATCGAGATGTATGAAAAGACCCGGGCCGAGGGCTTTGGCCCCGAAGTGCAGCGCCGCATCATGATCGGCACCTATGTGCTGTCGGCGGGCTTCTACGACGCCTATTACAACCGCGCCCGCCGGGTGCGCGCGCTGATCAAGCGCGATTTCGACCAGGCCTTCGCATCGGGGATCGACTCGATCCTGGCGCCTGCGACGCCTTCGGCGGCCTTCCCGCTCGGCTCGGTGGACAAGGGCGATCCGGTGCAGATGTATCTCAACGACGTCTTCACCGTGACGCTGAACCTCGCGGGCCTGCCGGGCATCGCGGTGCCGGTGGGTCAGGACGCGCAGGGCCTGCCGCTTGGTCTGCAACTCTTCGGGCGGCCCTTCGAAGAGGGCGACCTGCTGAACCAGGCGCAGGTGCTGGAACGCGCGGCGGGCTTTGTGGCCAAGGCCGATCGCTGGTGGTAGGCTGCCCCGATCAAGGACAGGAGAAGCGATGCGCGCTTTCGTGATGATGACGATCCTGGCCTTGGCCGGATGCAGCGAACATGCGGGCTGGAACCCGAATTATCCGGCCTCGGCCAGTCCCTACGGGCAGTATCGCACCGAGCGGGAGGCTGCCCTGACCACAGGCGCGCAGACCCCCGCCGTGATCCCGCTGGCGCGGCCGGTCCACGCGCCCCAGTTGCAGGCGACCAAGCCCTGACCGGGCGGGACTGGCCCAGTCCGAATCACGGCGACCGTCGCGGCCAGCGCCCCGAACTGGTCGTCCTGCACTATACGGGCATGACGGATGCGGCCTCGGCCCGCGCACGGCTCTGCGATCCTGCGGCCGAGGTCAGCGCTCATTGGCTGATCGACGAGAACGGCCGGACCGAACAGCTGGTCTGCGAGACGCGCCGCGCCTGGCATGCCGGGCAGGGGACGTGGCACGGCCGTGACGACGTGAATTCCCGCAGCATCGGAATCGAGATCGTCAATCCCGGAGACTGCCCCTTCACATCCACCCAGATGAAGGCGCTCGAAACGCTGCTGGCGCAGATCATGGCCCGTTGGCAGATCCGACCCGAAGCCGTGATCGCCCATTCCGACCTCGCACCGGGCCGCAAGACCGATCCCGGCCCGCGTTTCGACTGGGAATCGCTGGCCCGCCAGGGCCTTGCCACCTTTGCCCGGCCCCAGCCCGAGGACCCCGATCCGCCCCTCGGCCCCAGCCTCGACCGCCTCGGCTACCCGCAGGCCGAGGCCGCGATCCGCCTTGCGGCCTTCCGCCTGCGCCACAGCCCCTGGGCTACGGGCCCCGAATCCCGCGGCGACCGGCAGCTGGCAGCCCGCCTCGCCGCTTCTTCTTCATCCAAATATCCCGGGGGAGTCGCGCGCCAGCGCGACGGGGGCAGCGCCCCCTCCGACCCCTCTGCGCGGGCCTGACGCCTGCGCCCTTGACCCGCCCGGCGGCCTGCGCCATATCCCGCCGCGTGCGGGGGGCCGGATGGCCGCGGCAGGCCTGTCCTGTCGAGGAAAGTCCGGACTCCACGAGGCAACGGTGCCGGGTAACGCCCGGCGGGGGCAACCCCAGGGAAAGCGCCACAGAGAACAGACCGCCCATCCCCGGATGGGTAAGGGTGAAACGGTGGGGTAAGAGCCCACCGGGGGGCTGGCAACAGCGCCCGCATGGCAAGCCCCACCGGGAGCAATGCCGAATAGGGATCGCGCGCGGGGCAACCCGCAGGGCCGCCTTGCCCCAGCAGATCCGGGTAGGCAGCTAGATCCGTCCGGCAACGGGCGGACCAGATGAATGGCCATCCAGCCGCAGAACGCGGTGGACAGGATCCGGCTTACAGGCCCTCCGCACATGAATGCCGAACGTTTCCCGGGCTTTCTGACCCGCCCTGCCGAAAAGCCCGGATTCGCGGTTGACTTCGCCGCCTTGGCGGATAAAAGGCGGCTTCCATACGGAATTCACGGGGTTTGCGGCGCGCGATTGCCCCGAAGCAGGAGCGATAAACATGGCGAAGCCGACCACCATCAAGATCCGGCTGAACTCGACCGCCGGCACCGGGCACTTCTACGTCACCAAGAAGAACGCCCGCACCATGACCGAAAAGATGACCGTCCGCAAATACGATCCGGTCGTCCGTCAGCACGTGGAATACAAGGAAGGCAAGATCAAGTAAGATCTGCCTGCCTGCCGGTTCTTTAAGGGCCGGGCGCATCAGGGCCGCATCCGCAAGGATCGCGGCCCTTTCGCATGACGCCGTTGCGACCTTGGGGGCGGCGGCCCGCCGACCCCGCGCCGTGACCCAACGCAAGTCTTGCGGCAGAAGCGCACGCAGCCTAGCTTTCGCGCATGGAACTCAGGATCAACGGACGGACGACCCGGATCGAGGCCGACCCAGACATGCCCCTGCTCTGGGCGCTGCGTGATGTTCTGGGCCTGACCGGCACGAAATACGGCTGCGGCGTCGCGGCCTGCGGGGCCTGCATGGTGCATGTGGACGGGCAGGCGGTGCTGGCCTGCCAGACCCTGATCGGCGATGTCGAGGGCGAGATCACCACGATCGAGGGTCTGGGAACGCCCGCATCCCCTCATCCCGTCCAGGCCGCGTGGATCGAACAGCAGGTCGCGCAATGCGGCTATTGCCAATCTGGGCAGATCATGGCGGCGGCGGCGCTTCTGGCGCAGAACCCCGACCCCTCGGACGAGGATATCGACACCGCGATGCAGGGCAATCTCTGCCGCTGCGCCACCTATCCCCGCATCCGCGCCGCGATCCGCAGTGCGGCCCTGCGGCTGGGGGCCACCTGATGGCGCGCGGCTTTTCCCCCGGCCAGCCCCGCCGGGGCGGTCTTGCGCGGGCGGGCCGCATCGCCCGGCGCAGCCTGCTGATCGGCTCGGTCGCGGTGGCGGGCGGCGTAGCCTTCGGCGCCTGGCGCTACACGCGGCCCTTGCCCGATCCCTTTGCGGGTGACGCCGAGACCGTCGCCCTGACCCCCTATGTCGTGATCGACGCCGGGGGGATCACCCTGATCGCGCCCCGCGCCGACAAGGGGCAGGGCAGCCGCTGGATCCAGGCCGCCCTGATCGCCGAGGAACTGGACATCGACCCGGCCTCGGCCCGGATCGCGCCCGGTCCGGTCAGCCCCGCCTATTACAACCGCGCCCTTCTGGCCGAGAACCTGCCCTTTCTGCCGACCGATGAGGGCTGGCTGGCGCGCAATGCCCGCGCGGCCTCGGATATTCCGGCCCGGCTTCTGGGCCTGCAGATGACCGGCGGCAGCTCGACCGTGCCCGACGGGTTCCGCAAGCTGCGCGAGGCCGGTGCCGTCGCCCGCGAGACCCTGAAAGAGGCCGCCGCCCTGCGCGAGGGCCTCGACCGCGTCGCCCTGCGGACCGAGGAAGGCCATGTCGTCCTGCCCGACGGACGCCGCATCCCCTATACCGAACTGGCCCCCGACGCGGCCCGGATCGAGCCCGTGACCACGATCGTCCTGCGCGATCCGGCGCAATGGCGGCATCTGGGCAAGCCGATGCTGCGCGGCGACATCGTCGCGAAATCCACCGGCACGCAGGAATTCGGCATCGACCTGCGCCTGCCCGACATGCTTTACGCGACCGTCCGCGCCGCGCCCGAGGGCGGTCAGGCGCGCCTGATCGACGACAATGCGGCACGCGCCATGCCGGGCGTCCATTCCGTCACCGCGATCGAGGGCGGCGTGGCCGTTCTGGCCGAAACCACCTGGCACGCCTTTCGCGCCGCCGATGCGCTGCTGCTTGACCTGACCGGCCCGCCCGACCGCCCCGCCGACAGCGCCGCGATCTGGGATGCTTTGACGCGCTCGCTCGACGAATCCGGCCATGACAGCCGCAACCGCGATGACGGCGATGTCGAGGCCGCGCTTGGCGCGGAAGGCGCCGTGATCGCGGCGGAATACCGCGTGCCCTTCCTGGCCCATGCGCCGATGGAGCCGCTGAACGCGACCGTCCTTGTGACGGACGAGGCCTGCCATATCTGGGCGGGCACGCAGATCCCCGATTTCGTCGTCACCCAGACCGCGCGGCTGACCGGCCTGCCCGAGTCCGCGATCCGGCTGGAAAACCCGATGATCGGCGGCAGTTTCGGGCGCAGGCTGGAACTGGACTTCATCCTTCAGGCGGTGCGCGTGGCGCAATCGGTGCCCGGCCGCCCCGTCAAGATGACCTGGACGCGCGAGGAGGACTTTGCCCAGTCCCGCCCGCGCCCCGCCCAGATCGCCCGCGCGCGCGGCCGCATGGGCGAGGCCGGGATCGAGGCGCTGGACCTGACCATCGCCTCGCCCTCGGTCATGTCGTCCTGGTTCGGGCGCGTCTGGATGAACCCGCCCGGCCCCGATATCAGCATCGTGGCGGGCGCCTGGGACCAGCCCTTCGCCATCCCGCATTTCCGCGTGACGGGCAAGCGCGCCCCGGATCTGGCCCCCGTCAGCAGCTGGCGCTCGGTGGGCGCGTCAAGCACGGGCTTCTATCTCGGCAGCTTCATGGACGAGATGTTCGAGGCCGCCGGGATCGACCCGTTCGAGGGCCTCCTGCGCGCCTGCAACGACGATGTGTCGCGCGCGGTCATCGACGAGGCGCGGCGCCTGTGCGACTGGCGCGGCCGTCAGCCCGGTCCGGGCCGGGGCAGGGGCGTCGCCTTCTGCCTCAGCTTCGGCGTCCCATGCGCCGAGGTGATCGAGGTCGAGGACACGCCCGATGGCCTGCGCATCACCGAAGCCTGGGCGGTGGCCGATATCGGCACCGTGCTGGACCCGGTCAATGCCCAGGCGCAGCTTTCTGGCGGGATGCTCTTCGGGCTGGGCCATGCGATGAACTGCCAGATCACCTATGCCGACCACCGCCCGGAACAGCAGAATTTCTACGACCATGACGGGATGCGCTTGCCGCAATGCCCGCGCGTGACGACGCGGCTTCTGGAAAACGGCCCCGTGCGGGGGTTGGGCGAACCGGGCCTGCCGCCCGCCGCGGCGGCGCTCGCCAATGCGATCCGCGCGGCGACCGGCCAGCGCCTGCGGCAGATGCCCTTCGCCGACCAGATCCGCTTTGCATGAGGGCGGCACGACGGCGCTCCTGCTTGCCGCAGGCGCCTCGCGGCGCTTCGGCGCCGAGGATAAGCTCATCGCTCATCATCGCGGCCAGCCTCTGATCGCCCATGGTGCGGCCGCGCTCAGGGCGACACGCCTCGCACAGCGCATCGCGGTCATCGCCAATCCCGCGCTGATCCCGCACCTCGCGGGCTTCCGGATCGTGACTCTGCCGCCCGGCACGGCGCCGCTGCACTCCACCAGCCTGCGCGCGGGCCTCGCCGCCGCGGGTCAACCAGACCGACTGCTGATCGCGCTCGGCGACATGCCCGGGATCACCCCGGCCCACCTGCAGGCGATCATCGACCGCACAACCCCCGACCGCCCCGCCGCCTCGACGAATGGTCGGGCGATCCTGCCCCCCGCCTGCTTTCCCCGCGCCGTCCTGCCGCGCCTCGCGGCGCTGACAGGCGACCGGGGCGCCGCCAGCCTCCTTCGGGACCTCCCCGAGGGACAGCTCATTTTGGCCCCCGACCTCCTGGCCGATATCGACAGCCCCGGGGACCTCGCACCCTGAACCCTTCTTCTTCACGAAAATATCCCACAGGGGGGTCCGGGGGGACGTGAAGTCCCCCCGGCCGTCGCGGGACGCAATTCAGCCCAACACCTCGGCAACCGCCTCGGCCGTCACCTCGACGATCCGGTCGGCCTCGGCCTCGGTCAGGCACAAGGGCGGCGCAAAGCCCAGAATGTCGCCCTGCGGCATGGCCCGCGCGATCACGCCGCGTTTCAGCATCGCCGCGACGACCTTGGCGCCCTTGGCCTCGGAGGCCTCGAAGAAACGCCGCGCCTCGCGATCCGCGACCAGTTCCACCGCGCAGAGCATCCCCTCGCCGCGCACCTCGCCCACATGGGCATGGGCGCCCAGGGCTTCCTGCATCTGCCGGTTCAGATAGGCACCCACGCGACCCGCATTGCCGACCAGCCCCAGCTCGTCGATCAGGTTCAGGTTGGCGATCCCGGCCGCAGCGCCGATCGGATGGGCGGAATAGGTCCAGCCATGGCCCAGGACGCCGTTCTCGTCCGTCCCCTGCTCCAGCACCTTCCACATCCGCTCGCCGACGATGGTCGCGGACAGGGGTGCATAGGCGCTGGTCAGGCCCTTGGCGCAGGTGATCAGGTCGGGCTTCATGCCGTAATGATCGCTGCCGAACATGGTCCCCAGGCGCCCGAAGCCGGTCACGACCTCATCCGCGATCAGCAGGATGTCATGGCGCGCCAGAACCTTCTGGATCGCCGCCCAATAACCGGCGGGGGGCGGGACGATGCCCCCGGTGCCAAGGATCGGCTCGCCGATGAAGGCGGCGATGGTGTCGGCGCCCTCGGCCTCGATCAGCGCCTCCAGGCGCTCGACGCAATGGCTCACGAAATCGGCCTCGGACATGGCGGCGTCGGGGCGGCGGAAGTAATAGGGCGCCTCGGTATGGATGACCTGAGCCAGAGGCAGGTCGAACTTCTTGTGGAACAGCTCCAGCCCCGTCAGGCTGCCCGTGACCAGCCCTGATCCGTGATAGCCCCGCCAGCGGCTGATGATCTTCTTCTTCTGCGGGCGGTTCAGGATGTTGTTGTAATACCAGACCAGCTTGACGTTGGTCTCGTTCGCATCCGATCCGCCAAGCCCGAAATAGACACGCGCCATGCCCTCGGGCGCGCGGTCCATGACCATCTTGGACAGCGTGATCGAGGCCTCGGACCCATGCCCTGCATAGGCGTGGTAATAGGCCAGCTCATGCGCCTGTTTCGCAATCGCATCCGCGATCTCTTTGCGGCCATAGCCGACATTCACGCAGTAGAGCCCCGCGAAACCGTCCAGCAGACGGTTGCCGTCGCGGTCGGTGATGTGGCAGCCCTCGCCCCCGGTGACGATGCGCTGCGGCGCTTCTCCGCGCGCGAATTGCGCCAGATGCGTCGAAGGGTGCATGAAGTTCTCGCGGTCCCACCGGGCCAGTTCGTCATTCGTCAGCATTGTCATTCCTTTCATGCCCAGTCACGGCAGACATATTTGATCTCGGTAAAGGCCTCGAGGCCCTGGCGCGCGCCCTCGCGGCCCAGCCCCGACTGCTTCATCCCGCCAAAGGGGATGGGCGCGCCCGTCACCTTGGTGCGGTTCACGGCGACCATGCCGTATTGAAGCGCGCGGCTGAGGCGGTAGATGCGGCGCGGGTCCTGGCTGTGCAGGTAGGCGATCAGCCCGTATTCGCTGGCATTGGCGCGCGCGATGACCTCGTCCTCGGAGTCAAAGGGGGTCAGGGCGGCGACGGGGCCAAAGGTTTCCTCGCGCATGATCGCGGCCTCGTCGGGCACATCGGCCAGCACGGTGGGCTTGTAGAACAGCGGACCCAGTTCCGACGCGATAGCGCCCCCGGTCAGCAGGCGCGCGCCGTGGGCCAGCGCGTCATCGACATGGGCCTGCTGCTTGGCAATCTGACGGTCATGGATCAGCGGACCCAGATCGGCATCCTCGATCCCCGGTGCAAGGCGCAGGCCCTCGACGGCGGCGGTGAAGCGGGCGCAGAACTCGTCATAGATGGGCCGATGGATGTAGAAGCGGTTGGCGCCAAGGCAATCCTGCCCGGTCGTGGCGAACTTGGCCTTGATCGCCTCGGCCACGGCGCGGTCCAGATCGGCGCCCTGAAAGACGATGAAGGGGGCATGCCCGCCCAGTTCCAGCACCAGACGTTTCACCGTATCGGCGGATTGGCGGTAAAGCAGCCGCCCGATCTCGGTCGAGCCGGTGAAAGACAGAGCGCGGACGCGCGGATCGGCGGTCCATTCGCCGACAATCGTCGCCGCATCCCCGATTACCGTGTTCACCACGCCCTCGGGAAAGCCCGCCCGCTGCGCCAGCACCGCCAGCGCCAGCGCCGACAGGGGCGTTTCCGCCGAGGGGTGGATGACCACGGTGCAGCCCGCGCCAAGGGCGGCGGCGGCCTTGCGGGTGATCATAGCGCAGGGGAAGTTCCAGGGCGTCACCAGTGCGGCCACGCCCACGGGTTCGCGCCACAGCTCCATCTCGGCATCGGGCAGGTGGCTGGTCACGCCCTCGATATTCGGGCGCAAGGCCTCTTCGGCGTAGAACTGCACGAAGCTGGCGGCATAGTCGATCTCGCCCCGCGCCTCGCTGATGGGCTTGCCCTGTTCGGCGACCATGATCCGGGCCAGATCTTCGCGGGCGGCCAGAATCAGCGCGTGCCAGCGATGCAGGATCGCGGCGCGGTGTTGGGGCAGCATCGCGGCCCAGCCGGCAAAGGCGTCTTGCGCGGCATCGACGGCGACACGAGCGCCGGCCTGATCGCTGATGCGGACCTGCGCGACGACGGCGCCGGTGGCGGGGTCGCGCACGGCCAGCCGCCCTTCGGCGGGGAAATCGCCCGCGCCGGGCAGCAGCGCGGGATCGGTCAGGCTTTCGGTCAGGCTTGTCTGGTGATCCAGCATGGCAAATCTCCTTTACGGCGCCATGATGGGGGTAGGGGCAGGGGAAATTTCCCTGAAGATCGCCCGCGCGGCAGAGGAATCCTCTGCCCCTTCGGGCCGGGGCAGAGGATTCCTCTAGCCCAGCAGCGCAGTGGCGGGGGGCAGGTCCTTGACGGGCTTGGTCACGATATAGCTGAAATAGCGCCTCAGCCCGGCGCGGCTTTCCAGCAGCCCGTCCATCAGGTCCTGAAAGGCCGCCACATCGCGCGCGACCACATGCAGCAGATAATCGAAGCCCCCGCCGATGGCCCAGCAGCCGGTCACGGCATCAGTGCGGGCGATCACGCGCTCGAAGATCTGGAAGCTTTCCGCGCGGTGGCTGTCCAGTTCCACGGTGACAAAGACCTGCACATGCGCGCCAAGGGCGGCAAGGTCGATCTGGGCGCGGTAGCCGCGGATCAGCCCGGCCTGTTCCAGCCGCCGCATCCGGTCCCAGCAGGGGGTGGGCGACAGGTTCACCCGCGCGGCAAGCTCGGTCTTGGCGATGCGCCCCTCGCGCGAGAGCACCGCCAGAATGGCGATGTCGCGGTCGTCGAGGCGGAGGGCGCGGGGCGGGATCATGGCCCCGGTTCTTTCCGGCGGCGCGCGGCTTGTCAATCGCCCGGCTTGGCGCGATCCTTGGCGCATGACGCATTGGCCGCTCCGCAAGGATGACATCACCCGCCCCGCCTATCGCAGCCTGGCCCAAGGGATTGCGGCCGCCATCGATTCGGGCAGCCTGCGTCCCGGTCAGCGCCTGCCGCCGCATCGCGACCTGGCCTGGCAGCTTGGCCTGTCGGTCCAGACCGTCAGCCGCGCCTACGAGGAACTGATCCGCGCCGACCTGATCTCGGGCGAGGTGGGGCGGGGCAGTTTCGTGAAATCCGGCCCGCGCGAGACGATCGAGGTGCCCTGGTTCCGCGCCCCCACCGACCGCCCGCCGATCGACCTGTCGATGATGACGCCGGTCGCGCTGCCGCAGATCCGCACGGCATGGGCCGAAAGCCTGGTGCGCGTGGCCGGGCGTCTGCCCGATCCGGCGATCCTGTCCTTTCGCCCCCGCCAGACCATGTCGCTTTACGGCGGCATGGCGGCGTCCTGGCTGGCGCGCTGCGGCATGGTCGTGCCCGCGCAGCGCATCCTGATCACCAACGGCACCACGCCCGCGATGTTCGTCGCGCTGATGACGGTCGCGCAGCCCGGCGACATCATCGCGACCGAGGCCGTGACCTGCCACACGCTGAAACCCGCCGCCAAGCACCTGCATCTGCGGCTGCGCGGCATCCCCGATGACGGCGCGGGCATGGATCCCGACGCGCTGGAGGCCGCTGCACGCGCTTCGGGCGGACGGATGAAGGCGGTGTTCCTGTTGCCCTCGGGGGGCGGGCCACAGGCGCGGATCATCGAGCGCGACCGCCGCGAGGCGCTGGCGCGGGCTGCCACACGGGCCGGGCTGGCGATTCTCGAAAGCGACCCGACCGGGCCGATGCCCCCGCGCCGCCCGGCGGCCCTGTCCAGCTTCGCGCCCGAACGCAGCTTCTACTTCACGGGCCTGTCGAAATGCCTGTCGCCGGGGCTGCGGCTGGGTTTTCTGGCCATGCCCGAGACCCTGGCCGAACCCGCGCTGAACCGGCATCTGTCGATGTCCTGGATGGCGACGCCGCTGATGGCCGAGATCGCGCAGGACTGGATCACCGGCGGCACGGCGGACGCGCTGATCGAGGCGCAGCGCACCGAACTGGCCGCTCGCAACCGCATGGCGCAGCGCATCCTCGGCACGCAGGCGCAGGGCTTCCCGCATGGCCTGCACCGCTGGCTGCCCCTGCCGGGAGACGCGGACGAGGCCGCGACGCTGGCCCATGCGCTCTCCCACCAGATCGCGCTGGCCCCCGGCGCGGGCTTTGCCACGCTGCCCGCGCGACCCGCTTTGCGCCTGTCCATCGGCGGCGCCAGCATGCGCGAACTGGAACAGGCTTTGCGCATCCTTTCGGCAATCCTGCCCCGCTGAGCGGCGGCATTTTCCATGACAATTCGGGGTCGGTTTGACTCTGTCCGGGAAAATTGTCATGGTTTAATATATAAATTGACTTGAATTCAGCTTGCGCAGAACTCTCTGCCCAAGCCGGAGCGGGCGATCTCAGCCCCGAATCCTGCAACCCGAGGGCTGGCCGCGAACCGGCAACAAGCCCCCACCAACAGGAGAAGACATGACCTTCAAGACCCTGACCGCCGCCAGCGCCGCGGCGCTGATCATCGGTGCCGGAACCGCCATGGCCGACACCTGGCGCTATGCCTTCGAAGAAGCCCTCGACGAGGTGCAGGGCGTCTTCGCCCAGAAGTTCAAGGAAGAGATCGAGGCCAATTCGGACCACGAGGTCCAGCTGTTCCCCTTTGGCACGCTTGGCGAATCCGACAACATCCTGGAACAGACGCAGGCCGGCATCCTGCAATTCGTGAACCAGTCGCCCGGCTTCACCGGCGCGCTGATCCCCGAGGCGCAGGTCTTCTTCGTCCCCTACCTGCTGCCCGAGGACGAGGATCAGCTGGTCCGTTTCTTCCGCGAATCCGAGACGATCAACCGCATCTTCCCCGAGCTTTACGCCGATCAGGGGCTTGAGCTTCTGACCATGTATCCCGAGGGCGAGGTGATGCTGACCACCGACCGCCCCGTCACCAGCCCCGCCGACCTGAACGACGTGAAGGTCCGCGTGATGACGAACCCGCTGCTGGTTTCAAGCTATCAGGCCTTCGGCGCGACGCCCACGCCGCTGCCCTGGGGCGAGGTTTATGGCGGGCTTCAGACCGGCATCATCGACGGGCAGGAAAACCCCGCCTTCTTCATCGAATCCACGCGGATGTATGAAGTGACCGACCACATCACGCGGCTTGGTCACAACAACTTCACCACCGCGCTGATGGCCAACAAGGACTTCTTCGACGGCCTGTCCGAAGAGGACCAGACCCTGATCCGCAACGCGACCGAAGCGGCCTTCGATCACATCATCGAATACCAGCAGGGCCTGACCGAGGAATCGCTGGACAAGATCCGCGAGGCCAAGCCCTCGATCACCATCACCACCCTGACCGAGGAACAGCGCGCCCCCTTCCGCGAGACCGCCGGCACCGTCGAGGAGACATTCCTCGAGATCGGCGGCCCGCGCGCCCAGGAGGTGCTGGACCAGATGAAGGCCGACCTTGAGGCTGCGGCCGAGTAAACCACCCTGCCGACCGGCCCCGCCCGGGGCCGGTCGGTGCCCAGATCTCGCGCCGGAATCGCCCGCATGTCGAACCCCCTTCCTGACCCGGCCGAGCGGCCCTCTGACCTTCCCGCCCTCGAGGCAGGGGCCGAGATGCCGTCGGTCGGGGCCGACGATATCGACGACAGCGCCTATCGGTCCGGGCTGCCGGGACCCCTTGGCTGGCTGGATCAGGGCATCGCGCGGCTGGAATCGGTGCTGCTGGCGCTTGGCGTTCTGGCGATGGCGGCCAATACCTGCGCCAATGTCGTCGGGCGCTATGTCTTCGGCCAGTCGCTCTACTGGTCCGAAGAGCTCAATCAGGCGCTGATCATCCTGATCACCTTCGCGGGCATCTCTTATGCAGCGCGGCATGGGCGCCATATCCGCATGTCGGCCTTCTTCGACATGCTGCCCTTTCGCGCGCGCAAGCTGGCGATGGTGCTGATCTCGGCCATCACGGCGGCGCTGCTGCTGGGTTTGGCCTGGTATGCCTATCAATATGTCGCCACGCAGGCGGCGCGGGGGCGGATCATGCCCGCCCTGCGCATTCCGAACTGGTGGATCCTGGTCTGGGTGCCTCTGGGCTTCTTCCTGACCGGGCTGCAATACGCGCTGACCGCGATCAAGAACCTCATTGACCCTGCCATCTGGCTGTCAACCGGCACGCTGGAAGGTTACGACGACAACCGCGAGGAAGAGGTCTAGACCATGACCATTGCCATTCTGGGAACCATGGTCGTCCTGCTGCTGATCGGCTTTCCGATGATGGTGCCGCTGATCATCGGCGCGATCGTGGGCTTCGTCGGCATCTTCGACAGTCTGGGGCAGATGCCCACGCTGGTTCAGCAGGTCGTTGCTGGCATCCAGCCCGCCAGCCTGATCGCGGTGCCGATGTTCATCCTGGCCGCCGACATCATGACGCGCGGCCAGTCGGCGGGGCGGCTGATCGATCTGGTCATGGCCTTTCTGGGCCATATCAAGGGGGGGCTTGCGATCTCGACCGCGGGGGCCTGCACGATGTTCGGCGCGGTCTCGGGCTCGACCCAGGCCACGGTGGTGGCGGTCGGGGGCCCCCTGCGCCCGCGCCTGCTGAAGGCGGGCTACAGCGACAAGTTCACGCTGGCGCTGATCATCAACGCATCCGACATCGCATTCCTGATCCCGCCCTCGATCGGGATGATCATCTATGGCGTCGTCTCGGGCACGTCGATTTCCGAGCTGTTCATCGCGGGGCTGGGGCCGGGCCTGCTGATCCTGCTGCTGTTCTCGGTCTACGCCTATATCTACGCCGTCCGCCACAACGTCCCGACCGAGCCGCCCGCGACATGGCGCGAACGTGGCCGCGCCGTGCGCCGCGCGCTGTGGCCCCTGGGCTTTCCGGTCATCATCATCGGCGGCATCTATGGCGGCATCTTCTCTCCGACCGAGGCGGCGGCGGCCTGCGTCCTTTACGCGCTGTTCCTCGAGATGATCGTCTTTCGGGAGATGACGCCGAAACAGCTTTACGCGACGGCGAAATCGACCGGGCTTATCACGGCGGTCGTTTTCATCCTGGTCGGTGCGGGGGCGGCCTTCAGCTACATCATCAGCTTCGCGCAGATCCCGCAGGCGGTGCTGGGCGGCATCGGTATCGACGGGATGGGGCCTTACGGGGTGCTGTTCACCATCTCGATCGCGTTCTTCATCGGCTGCATGTTCGTCGATCCGATCGTGGTGATCCTGATCCTGGTGCCGATCTTCGCGCCGGTCGTGCAGGCCACCGGGCTGGACCCGGTGCTGGTCGGCACGATCATCACCCTGCAGGTCGCCATCGGCAGCGCCACGCCGCCCTTCGGCTGCGACATCTTCACCGCCATCGCCGTCTTCAAGCGCCCCTATGCCGAGGTGGTGAAGGGCACGCCGCCCTTTATCCTGATCCTGCTGACCGTGTCGGTCCTGCTGATCTTCTTCCCCCAGATCGCGCTGTTCCTGCGCGACCTCGCCTTCAGGTAAGCCCATGTTCGAGCGGATCCTCATTCCCTATGACGGCTCGACCGGGGCGGAACGCGCGTTGGTCAAGGCGGCGGAACTGGCGAAGCTTTGCGGCGCGCGGGTCGTGGTGCTGACCGTCTATCGCCACCATTCGATGCTGGAAGCGTCGCTGTCGATGGTGCGCGGCGCATCCGAGCCGGGGCATCTGGACGACGCGATGCGCAGCCATGCCCGCGACGCGGCCGATTACGCCAAAAGCCTTGTCCGCGACGCGGGCGTGGCCGAGGTCAGCGCGTTCATCCGCGCGGGCCAGCCCGCCCGGACCATCGTCGCCGTCGCGCGCGAGAAGAAATGTGACCTGATCGTTCTGGGCTCGCGCGGTCTTGGCGCGACCGAGGGCTATCTGCTGGGCTCGGTCAGTCACAAGGTGACGGGGCTGGCGCCCTGTCCCGTCATGGTCGTCTGAAAGGAAAATCCCGATGTGGGACGATGATCTTCACCGGTTCGGGCTGGTGGCTCTTGCCACTGACCTGACCATCGAGGGCGACGCCGCGCGCCTGATGCCGCAGGGCACACGCCTGCATGTGACGCGCATCGCGTTCGACAACCCGACCACGCGCGAGAACCTGCTGGCCACCGGTCCGCGCCTGCGGGCGGCGGTCGATCTGCTGGTGCCGGGCGTGGCGCTGAAGGGGATAGGGTTCGGCTGCACCTCGGCCTCGGCGGTGCTGGGCGACCGGATCGGGCCGCTCACCGGCGACCGTGCGCCCGTCACCACGCCCGCAGGCGCGGCGCTGCGCGGCTTTCGCGTGCTTGGCGTCAGCCGGGTGGCGCTGATGACGCCCTATCTGGCGGCGACGACCGATCTGGTCGGCGATCATTTCCAGGCCTCGGGGATCGAGGTGCTGCGCCGTTCCTCGATGGGTCACGAAGACGACCGCGACATGGCCATGCTGGGCGCCGCCGAGATCGTCGAGATGGCCGAGGCCAGCGACCACCCGGATGCTCAGGCGCTGTTCCTGTCCTGCACGGCCTTGCCCGCGCTGGACCTGATCGATGTGCTGGAGGCGCGGCTGGGCAAGCCCGTCCTGACCGCCAATCAGGCGCTGTTCTGGGCCATGCTGGACGAGGCCCGCATCCCCGCAACCGGCCCCGGCACCCTGTTCGGAGCGCGCACATGGTAGGGCTGGAGGCGATCCGCGACGCCGCAAGGCGCATCGAGGGGCAGGTGCTCCGCACCCCCGTCGCCCGGTCCGAGGGGCTG
The DNA here is from genome assembly GCF_052379855.1 of Paracoccus sp. NSM. NCBI lineage: Bacteria > Pseudomonadati > Pseudomonadota > Alphaproteobacteria > Rhodobacterales > Paracoccaceae > Paracoccus > Paracoccus sp. NSM. The sequence continues at coordinate 158,345 of NZ_JBQTCG010000005.1, forward strand.
ACCCAGGCTGCGGGCGTCCCGGTTCTTCTGAAGCTGGAACACCAGCAGACGACCGGCGCCTTCAAACTGCGCGGCGCCACGAACGCGGTCGCGCGGCTGGGCGATGTGGCGGGCGTCACCACGGCTTCGACCGGCAATCATGGGCGCGCTCTGGCCCATGCGGCGCGGGCGCGGGGGATGCGGGCGGTGATCTGCATGTCCTCGCTGGTGCCTGACAACAAGGTCCGCGCCATCCGCGATCTGGGCGCCGAGGCGCGCATCATCGGCGGCAGCCAGGACGAGGCCTTTCTGGAAGCGCAGCGCCTTGAGGCCGATGAGGGCTTCGCCCTGATCCCGCCCTTCGATCATCCCGACGTGATCGCAGGGCAGGGCACGCTTGGCCTCGAGATCATCGAGCAGATCCCCGAGGCGGCGGCGATCGCCGTGCCCTTGTCCGGCGGCGGTCTGCTGGCGGGCGTCGCGGCGGCAGCCAAGGCGATGCGTCCCGATATCCGCATCATCGGCATCAGCATGGAACGCGGCGCCGCGATGGCCGCCAGCCTTGCGGCGGGCCAGCCGGTCGAGGTGCGCGAATTGCCGACGCTGGCCGATAGTCTGGGCGGCGGGATCGGGCTGCAAAACCGGCTGACATTCCCGATGGTGCGCGACCTGATGGACGACCTGATCCTGCTGACCGAGGACGAGATCGCCGCCGGCATCCGCCACCTTGCGCTCGAGGGGCACGTGGTCGAGGGCGCCGCCGCCGTAGGCGCGGGCGCGGTTCTGGCGGGGCGGCTGCGCGGCCCCGGACCGCTGGTCCTGATCGTCTCGGGCGCGAATATCGACCCCGCCACCCATGCCGACATCCTGAGGGCCGCATGACCCCGCTGATCCTCACTGAACCCGACCTGCGCGCCCGCCTGACGCTGGACGCGCCCCTGATCGACCTGATCGAATCCGCCTTTGCCCGGCTGGCCGAGGGGGGCGTGGTCATGCCCCCGATCCTGTCCATGCACCTGCCGGACGTGAATGGCGAAGTAGACGTCAAGACCGCCTATATCCCCGGTTTTCAGGGCTTTGCGGTCAAGATCTCACCCGGTTTCTTCGACAATCCGGCGCGTGGCCTGCCCTCGACCTCGGGGCTGATGGTGGTCCTGGACAGCGAGACGGGCCGGGTGCGCGCGGTGCTGCTGGACAATGGCTACCTGACAGACCTGCGCACCGCCGCCGCCGGAGGCGTGGCCGCACGCTGGCTGGCCCGCCCTGATGCGACCCGCGCCGCGATCTTCGGCGCAGGGCTTCAGGCGCGGTTGCAGTTGCAGGCGCTGACCCTTGTCCGGCCTATCGCCGAGGCCATGATCTGGGCGCGCGACCCGGCCCGCGCGCAGGCGCTGGCCGCCAGCCTGACCCGCCCCGGACTGACGGTCCACGCGACCGCCGACCCCGCCGAGGCCGCAGCCTTCGCCGACATCATCGTCACGACCACGCCCGCCACTCAGCCCATCGTGATGGCCGACTGGCTGCGCCCCGGCCAGCACGTCACCGCGATGGGCAGCGACCAGCCGGGCAAGACCGAACTTGACCCCGCCTGCCTCGCCCGCGCCGATCTCTATGTCGCGGACCGCCTGTCGCAGACCCGCCTGATGGGCGAGTTGCGTGCGGCCATCGCGGCGGGCCAGCCCGATCGGGACCATCCCGAACTGGGCCAGATCATCGCCGGGCAGCGCCCCGGCCGAACCCATCCCGATCAGATCACGATCTGCGATCTGACGGGTACCGGCGTGCAGGACACAGCCATAGCCACCCACGCGCTTGCCGCGTTTTCGAAAGCCACTTGAATGCCTGAACTGCAAAGGACCCCCTACCGCTTCTCGACCGAGGAATACGAGCAGCGGCTGAAAAAGACCCGCGCCAGCATGGAAAAGCTGGGGCTGGATCTTCTGATCGTCAGCGACCCGTCGAACATGGCCTGGCTGACCGGCTATGACGGCTGGTCCTTCTATGTCCATCAATGCGTCATCGTCGGCCCGACCGGCGCGCCCATCTGGTTCGGGCGTGGACAGGACGCGCAGGGCGCGCTGCGCACCGTCTGGATGACGGACGATCACATCATCGGCTATCCCGACCATTACGTCCAATCGGTCGAACGGCACCCGATGGATTACCTCTGGGCGCAGCTGGCCGACCGGGGCTGGCATCGCGGCTTCATCGGCGTCGAGATGGACAATTACTGGTATACCGCCCGCGCCCATCAGCGCCTCTGCGACGGCCTGCCCGAGGCGCAGATCCTGGATGCTACGGGGCTGGTCAATTGGCAGCGCGCGGTCAAGACGCCCAAGGAACTGGAATACATGCGCAAGGCCGCCCGCATCGTCGAGCGGATGCACCGCCGCATCGCCGACCGGGTCGAGGTGGGGATGCGCAAATGCGATCTTGTGGCCGAGATCTATGACGCGGGCCTGCGCTTCGACGAATGGTCCCAGCATGGTGGCGATTATCCGGCCATCGTGCCGCTGTTGCCCTCGGGGCCGGACGCGGCGGCGCCGCACCTGACCTGGGATGACCAGCCGATGAAGCGCGACGAAGGCACCTTCTTCGAGATCGCGGGCTGCTACCAACGCTATCACGTGCCTCTGTCGCGCACGATCTTCCTCGGCACGCCGCCGCAAGAGATGCTCGACGCCGAAAAGGCCGTGCTGGAGGGGATGGAGGCCGGCCTTTCCGCCGCCCGCGCGGGCAATACCTGCGAGGACATCGCCAATGCCTTCTTTACGGTGCTGGACCGCTACGGCATCGTCAAGGACAACCGCACCGGCTATCCGATCGGCCTCAGCTACCCGCCCGACTGGGGCGAACGCACCATGTCGCTGCGCCGTGGCGACCGGACCGAGCTGAAACCGGGCATGACCTTCCACTTCATGACCGGCCTCTGGATGGAGGGCTGGGGCTACGAGACCACGGAATCCATCGTCATCACCGAGGCCGAGCCCGAGCTTTTCTGCAACATCCCCCGCCGGATGCTGGTGAAGGCATGAGCCCGATAACCCCCACCATCCCGCTGGACGGTCCCGGCAAGCATCACGGCTTCCTGCGGCTGCCCCATTCGCGCAATGACAGCGCCTGGGGCAGCGTGATGATCCCGATCACGGTCATCGCCCATGGCGACGGCCCGACGGCGCTGCTGACCGGCGGCAATCACGGCGACGAATACGAAGGCCCCGTCGCCCTTCAGCAGCTCGCATCCGAGCTGCAACCCCACGAAGTCTCGGGGCGCGTGATCATCGCGCCCTTCCTGAACTACCCGGCCTTCCGGGCGGGGACGCGGGTCAGCCCGATCGATCAGGTGAACATGAACCGCTGCTTTCCGGGCCGCCCCGACGGCACGGTGACGCAGAAGATCGCGCATTACTTCGACAGCGTATTGCTCCCGATGGCAGACATCGTGCTGGACTACCATTCGGGCGGCAAGACGCTGGATTTCCTGCCCTATGCGGCGGCGCATTACCTCGATGACGCCGCCCAGCAAGAGGCCTGCGTGGCCGCGATGCGGGCCTTCGGGGCACCTTTCTCGATGATGATGCGCGAAATCGACGCGGTCGGCATGTTCGACACCGCGGTCGAGGCCAAAGGCAAGACCTTCGTCACGACGGAACTCGGCGGCGGCGGCACGGCGACGGCGGCCTCGTGCCGCATCGCCCATCGTGGTGCGCTGAACGTGCTGCGCCATGCGGGCATCCTGGCGGGCGCGGTCGAACATCCCGAACCCTCGCAGATGCTCGACATGCCCGACGATGCCTGCTTCCACTTCGCCCCCCGCGACGGTCTCGTCCAGCCGCTCGCGGATCTGGGCGAGACAGTGTCCGAAGGCCAGCCCCTGGCCCGCATCTGGCCCGCCGACCGCACCGGCGGGACACCCGAGACCGTGACCGCGCAGCGCCCCGGCCTGATCGCCGCGCGCCACTTTCCGGGCCTCGTGCAGATGGGTGACTGCCTCGCGGTCCTGGCCGTCCCGGTCTGACACCGCACCCGGCACCTGGCTTTGCCTTGGTGCAAATATCCTCGGGGGGTGCAGGGGGGCAGACAGTCCCCCTGCCGCCATCCCCGCGCGCGCCCGCTTGACCTCAAGGCCCCACCCGCGCTTCATGGGCAAAAGGGGCCGCCATGATCGACAAGCTGGAAATGTTCCTCGCCACCGCCAAGGAGGGCCATTTCGGCCGCGCCGCAGCCTCGCTTGGCATCACCCAGCCGACGCTCTCGGCCGGGATCAAGCAGCTCGAGGAAACGCTCGGTGTCCTCTTGATCTTCCGCGGCTCGCGTTACGGCGGTCTCACGCCCGAAGGTCAGGCCGCGCTGGTCTGGGCGCGCCGCATCGTGGGCGATGCCCGGCAATTGCGCGACGAGATGCGCGCCACCCGCCACGGCCTGTCGGGGCGGCTGCGGCTGGCGGTCATCCCGACGGCCCTGACCTGGGCCGCGCGCCTTTCGGCCCGGTTCGGCGCCCTGCACCCGAATGTCGGCTTCACCATCCTGTCGCGCAGTTCCGTCGAGATCCTCAAGATGCTGGACGATCTCGATGTGGATGCGGGGATCACCTATCTCGACAACGAACCCCTTGGCCGCGTCAGCAGCGTGCCGCTTTACGATGAACGCTACGTGGTCCTTGCGCGCAACGACCATCCGCTGGCGGGCCAGCCCTCGCTGGCCTGGTCCGCGCTCGAGGGGCAGCGGCTTTGCCTCCTGTCGCCCGACATGCAGAACCGGCGCATCCTTGACCGGATGCTTTCTCAGGCGGGCGTCGCGGCCGAGGCGCGGGTGGAATCCAACTCGACCGTCATCCTCGTCGCCCATGTGCTGGAGGGCGGCTGGATCACGATCCTGCCGCAGGGCATCGCGGACTTCCTCGCCCAGGACAAGGATCTGGCGCAGGTGCCGCTGACCGGGGGCGGGGGCCATGCGGTCGGCCTGATCGCGCCATGGCGCGAGCCTCAGACCCCGGTCCTGTCGGCGCTGACGGCCGAGGCGCGGCGGCTCTGATCGATCGAAAAACCCTATCGACTGACGGAAAGTCGATATTGATTTCGCATCGCTCACAAGCGCAAATAGAGGCCTGATGAAAGGCCAGCCATGCACGAATCCATGCCAGCTTCCTCTGCACCGCAACCCTCTGCCGAAGAGATCCGGCAGATCGCGGCCCCCCTCTGCGGGCTGGAGGGCCCGCTTCTGCCGATGCTGCATGCCTTGCAGGAGACGTTCGGCCATGTCCCCCCGCATGCCGTGCCGGTTCTGGCCGAGCTGCTCAATCTGGGCCGGGCAGAAGTGCATGGCGTGATCAGTTTCTATCACGATTTCCGCGACCATCCCGCCGGTCGGCAGGTTCTCAAGATCTGTCGGGCCGAGGCCTGTCAGGCGATGGGCGGGGCAGGGGTCGCGGCCGAGACGCTGGCCCGGCTGGGCGTGGACTGGCACGGCACGACCGCCGATGGCGCGGTCACGGTCGAGCCTGTCTATTGCCTCGGCCTCTGCGCCTGCGCGCCTGCCGCGATGATCGACGACCGCGTGATCGGCCGGGTCACGGCCGAGCGGCTGACCCGCGAGGTGCGGCAATGAAGATCTTCGTCCCCATGGACAGCGCAGCCAAGGCGCTTGGCGCCGATGCGGTCGCTCAGGCCCTGTCCCGCGAAGCGGCGGCGCGCGGGCTGGATGTGCAGATCATCCGCAATGGATCGCGCGGGATGATCTGGCTGGAACCCCTGATCGAGATCGAACGCGACGGGCAGCGGCTGGCTTACGGCCCCGTCGCGCCGGGCGATGCGGCGTCGCTGCTGGACGGCACCTTCCCTTGTCACGGCCCGGTCCAGGACATCCCCTTCTTCGCCCGCCAGACCCGGCTGACCTTTGCCCGCTGCGGTGTGATCGACCCGTTGGATCTTGACGATTATCAGGCGCATGGCGGTCTTTCGGGCCTGCGCCGCGCCATCGCGATGGACAGCGCAGAGATCGTGGCCGAAGTCACCGCCAGCGGCTTGCGCGGACGCGGCGGCGCGGGCTTTCCGACCGGCATCAAGTGGCAGACCGTTGCGAACGCAGCAGCCGACCAGAAATACATCATCTGCAACGCCGATGAGGGCGACAGCGGCACCTTCGCCGACCGCATGATCATGGAGGGCGACCCCTTCACCCTGATCGAGGGCATGGTGATCGCGGGCCTCGGCGTTGGCGCGACGCGCGGCTATGTCTATCTGCGCAGCGAATACCCCGACGCGATCCGCGTCATGTCCGAGGCGGTCCGGATCGCCCGCCGCCACGGCCTGCTGGGGCCTGACGTTCTGGGTTCGGGCCGGGCCTTCGACATGGAGATCCGCAAGGGCGCGGGCGCCTATGTCTGCGGCGAGGAAACCAGCCTTCTGAACAGCCTCGAGGGCAAGCGCGGCACGGTCCGCGCCAAGCCGCCGCTGCCCGCGCTTGAGGGGTTTCTGGGCAAGCCGACGGTGGTGAACAACGTGATCTCGCTGGCCACGGTGCCGGTGATCTTCGAGAAGGGCGCGCAAGCCTACGCCGATTTCGGCCTCGGTCGGTCGCGCGGCACGGTGACCCTGCAGATCGCCGGAAACGTCGCGCGGGGCGGCCTGTTCGAGACCGCCTTTGGCCTCTCTCTGGGCGAGGTGGTCAATGACATCGCGGGCGGCACGGCGACCGGGCGCCCGGTCAAGGCGGTTCAGGTGGGCGGCCCCCTTGGTGCCTATATGCCGCCCGCCAAGTTCGACACACCCCTTGGCTACGAGGATTTCGACGCGGCGGGCGGGCTCATCGGCCATGCGGGTCTGGTGGTCTTCGACGACAGCGCCGACATGCTGGCGATGGCGCGCTTCGCGATGGAGTTCTGCGCTGTTGAGTCCTGCGGCAAATGCACCCCCTGCCGGATCGGCGCGGTGCGCGGCGTGGAAACCATCGACCGGATCGCCGCCGGGGATGCCAGCGCCATCCCGCTGCTGACCGACCTTTGCGAGACGATGAAGGACGGCTCTCTCTGCGCGCTTGGCGGCTTCACCCCCTATCCGGTCATGTCGGCGCTGACGCAGTTCCCCGATGACTTCGCGACCCAGAAAGAGGCAGCGGAATGAAGGATTTCATCATCCCCACCCATCGCCCCGGCGAGGACATCACCGACGACCGCGACCTCGGCACCCCGGCCCGCCACGGCGCGCCCGTCACGCTGAGTGTGGACGGGGTCGCGGTGACGGTCCCCGAGGGCACCTCGGTCATGCGCGCCGCGTTTCTGGCGGGGATCAGCGTCCCGAAGCTCTGCGCCAGCGACAATCTGGAAGCCTTCGGCTCGTGCCGCCTCTGCGTCGTCGAGATCGAGGGGCGGCGCGGCACGCCTGCCTCCTGCACCACGCCCGTGGCCGAGGGCATGGTCGTGCGCACCCAGTCCGAAAAGGTCCGCCGCATCCGCCGGGGCGTGATGGAGCTTTATATCAGCGACCACCCGCTGGACTGCCTGACCTGTGCGGCGAACGGCGATTGCGAATTGCAGGACGCGGCAGGGCAGGTCGGTCTGCGCGACGTCCGCTATACGCCCGGCGCCAACCATTTCGACCCCAAGGGCATCGGCGCGCGCAGCCAGTCCGAGGCCAAGCTGCAATCGGGCCCCGGCAATCCGCAATACATCCCCAAGGACGACAGCAACCCTTACTTCAGCTATGACCCCAGCAAGTGCATCGTCTGCTCTCGCTGCGTGCGCGCCTGCGAAGAGGTGCAGGGCACATTCGCGCTGACCATCGAGGGGCGTGGCTTTGACAGCCGCGTCAAGGCGGGCGCAGGCGCGGATGATTTTCTGGCCAGCGATTGCGTCAGCTGCGGTGCCTGCGTACAGGCCTGCCCGACCGCGACCCTGCAAGAGAAATCCGTGGCGGAACTGGGCACACCCACGCGGTCGGTCATCACGACCTGCGCCTATTGCGGGGTCGGTTGCAGCTTCAAGGCCGAGATGAACGGCGACCAGCTGGTCCGCATGGTCCCGTGGAAGCACGGCAAGGCGAACCGCGGCCATAGCTGCGTCAAGGGCCGCTTCGCCTATGGCTATGCCGCCCACAAGGACCGCATCTTGCGTCCGATGATCCGCGAGCGGATCGAGGACCCCTGGCGCGAGGTCGAATGGGACGAGGCGCTGACCTTCGCCGCCACCCGCATGCGCGCGATCCAGGAACAGCACGGGCGGCGGTCTGTCGGGGTGATCACCTCAAGCCGCTGCACGAACGAAGAGACCTACCTCGTCCAGAAGCTGACCCGCGCGGTCTTCGGCAACAACAACACCGATACCTGCGCCCGCGTCTGCCATTCGCCCACGGGTTACGGGCTGGGCAAGACCTTCGGCACCTCGGCCGGCACGCAGGATTTCGACAGCGTCGAACAAAGCGACGTGGTGCTGATCATCGGCGCCAACCCGACCGACGGGCACCCGGTCTTTGCCAGCCGCCTGAAGAAACGTCTGCGTCAGGGTGCGAAGCTGATCGTCGTGGACCCGCGCCGCACCGATATCGTCCGCAGCGCGCATGTCGAGGCCGCGCATCACCTGCCCCTGCGCCCCGGCACCAATGTCGCCGTGGTCAGCGCCATGGCGCATGTGATCGTGACCGAGGGGCTGATGGATGAGGATTTCATCCGCACCCGCTGCGACTGGGACGAGTTCCAGCACTACGCCGAATTCATCAGCGACCCTCGCCACGCCCCCGAGGCGACTGCGCTGCTGACCGGCGTTCCCGCGGCCGATCTGCGGGCCGCCGCGCGGCTTTTCGCCAAGGGCGGCAACGGCGCGATCTATTACGGCCTGGGCGTGACCGAGCATTCGCAGGGCTCGACCACGGTCATGGCGATTGCGAACCTTGCCATGCTGACCGGCAATATCGGGCGGCCGGGCGTGGGCGTGAACCCGCTGCGCGGCCAGAACAACGTGCAGGGCGCCTGCGACATGGGGTCTTTCCCGCATGAACTGCCGGGCTACCGCCATGTGAAACTGCCCGACGTGCGGGCGATCTTCGAGGCCGCATGGGGCGTCGAGATCGACCCCGAGCCGGGCCTGCGCATCCCCAACATGCTGGATGCCGCGGTCGAGGGGCGTTTTCGCGGCCTCTATTGCCAGGGCGAGGACATCCTGCAATCGGACCCCGACACGGCGCATGTCGCGGCGGGCCTCAAGGCGATGGATTGCGTCATCGTCCATGACCTGTTCCTGAACGAGACGGCGAATTACGCGCATGTCTTCCTGCCCGGCTCGTCCTTCCTGGAAAAGGACGGCACCTTCACCAATGCCGAGCGGCGCATCAACCGGGTGCGCCGCGTGATGGCGCCTCGCAACGGCTATGAGGATTGGCAGGTCACGCAGATGCTGGCCAATGCGATGCTGCAGGCCGAGGGGCGGCCGCTCTGGCATTACACCCACCCAAGCCAGATCATGGACGAGATCGCGGCCACCACCCCCAGCTTCGCAGGTGTCAGCTACGAGCGTCTGGAAACGCTGGGTTCCGTGCAATGGCCCTGCAACGAGGCCGCGCCCGAGGGCACGCCCCTGATGCATATCGAAGGGTTCCAGGGCGGGCGGGGTCATTTCATGATCACGGAATACATCCCCACCGACGAACGCACCGGCCCGCGCTATCCGCTGCTGCTGACGACTGGGCGGATCCTGTCGCAATACAATGTCGGCGCCCAGACCCGGCGGACCGACAACACCGTTTGGCACCCCGAGGACCTGCTGGAGATGCACCCCCATGACGCCGAGACGCGCGGCGTGACCGAAGGCGCCTGGGTGCGCCTTGCCAGCCGGTCGGGCGAGACGACGCTGCGGGTGACGCTGACCGACCGCGTGTCGCCGGGGGTGGTCTATACGACCTTCCACCACCCGGCCACGCAGGCCAATGTGGTCACGACCGACTTCTCGGACTGGGCGACGAATTGCCCCGAATACAAGGTGACGGCGGTGCAGGTCAGCCCCTCGAACGGACCTTCCGACTGGCAGGAGCGTTATGCCGCCGAGACCGAGCGCGCGCGCCGCATCCTGCCCGCCGCCGAATGAGGACGCCATGATGACCCGCACGCTGCCCCAGACCGACCGCCCCGCGCCGCCCCCGGCGCTGGCGCAGGCTGTGCGGCGTGTGGGCGGCCTGCATCACGCCCGGGGCGCCTTTCGCGCCGTGACGCGCGATCTGGCCGAAGAGACGGCCGTGGCGATGGTCTATGGCGGCTCGACGCAGGCGGTGATGATGGCCAGCCCCGCCGATCTGCACGATTTCGCGGTGGGCTTCTCGCTGACCGAGGGGCTTGTGACCCATCCCGACCAGATCGAGCGGCTCGAGATCATGGACCACCCGCAGGGCATCGAGGCGCAGATGTGGCTTGCCGGCGACAGGGCCGAGGCGCTGGCCGCGCGGCGCCGCTTCATGGCGGGGCCGGTGGGCTGCGGGCTCTGCGGGATCGACAGCCTGGCCGAGGCGGCCCGCGCGCTGCCCGATCTGGGTGCGGTCGGCCCGGCGCTGGACGCATCCCAGGTCGCCCGCGCGACCGAGGATCTGCGCCGTTGGCAGCCGCTTCACGACATCACGCGCTCGGTCCATGCGGCGGGCTTTCTGCTGCCCGGTCAGGGCGTAGTGCTTGCGCGCGAGGATGTCGGGCGCCACAACGCGCTGGACAAGCTGATCGGCGCGATGGCGCGGCAGGGGATCGATGCGGGGCAGGGCGCCTTTGTGCTGACCAGCCGCGTCTCGGTCGAAATGGTGCAGAAATGCGCGATTGCGGGCTGCGCCGTGCTGATCGCGGTCTCGGCCCCTACCGCCCATGCACGCAGGCTGGCCGATGGCGCGGGCATCACCCTTGCCGCCTTTGCCCGTGGCGAGGGCTTTGACCTTTTCACCCGTCCCGACAGGATCGCCGGAGGTTTCGATGTCGCCTGACAAGCTGGTCCGCATGGCCAACCAGATCGCCACCTTCTTCGACACCCAGCCCGGAGAGGCCGCCGAGAAGATCGCAGCCCATCTGCGCGATTTCTGGGAACCCGACATGCGCGCCCGTCTGGCCGCCCATGTCGCGGCGGGGGGCGAGGGACTGAAACCCTCGGCCCGGGCGGCGGCGGCGCTGATCTGACGCTTTTCGCGTTGAAATTCGCCGCAAAGGGGCCTATAGGCAGGCCCAGTCACAAGGCGACATGGCCATAACAGGCCGCTTTTCACCGGGTCGGGCGTTCTGCGCCGACCCTTTGTCGTTGCCATGATGGCGCCATAAAGACCGGCGGAGCCAACCGTCAGGCCGGAAAACCGTGATAAAGGATACTGCATACGCATGTGCGCTAAAGCGACCATGGAGGAATTCGAGGCCCTCCTGAACGAAAGCCTCGAAATTGACACCCCCGATGAGGGCAGCGTTGTCAAAGGCCGCGTCATCGCCATCGAGGCGGGTCAGGCCATCATCGATGTCGGCTACAAGATGGAAGGCCGCGTCGATCTGAAGGAATTCGCAAATCCCGGCGAAGAGCCCAGCATCAAGGTCGGCGACGAGGTCGAGGTCTATCTGGACCGCGTCGAGAACGCCCGTGGCGAGGCCAGCATCTCGCGCGAGAAGGCCCGCCGCGAGGAAGCCTGGGACCGTCTGGAAAAAGCCTACGAGAAGGAAGAGCGCGTCGAAGGCGCCATCTTCGGTCGCGTCAAGGGCGGCTTCACCGTCGATCTGGGCGGTGCCGTGGCCTTCCTGCCCGGTTCGCAGGTTGACGTGCGCCCCGTGCGCGATGCCGGCCCGCTGATGGGTCTGAAGCAGCCCTTCCAGATCCTCAAGATGGATCGCCGCCGCGGCAATATCGTCGTGTCGCGCCGCGCCATCCTGGAGGAAAGCCGCGCCGAGCAGCGCGCCGAAGTCATCGCCAACCTGTCCGAAGGCCAGGCGATCAACGGCGTCGTCAAGAACATCACCGAATACGGCGCCTTCGTCGATCTGGGTGGTGTTGACGGCCTGCTGCACGTCACCGACATGGCCTGGCGCCGCGTCAACCACCCGTCCGAGATCCTGGCGATCGGCGAGACCGTCAAGGTCCAGGTCATCAAGATCAACAAGGACAGCCACCGCATCAGCCTGGGCATGAAGCAGCTTCAGGCCGATCCGTGGGATACCGTCGGCGACAAGTTCCCGATCGGCTCGGTCCATCAGGGCCGCGTGACCAACATCACCGATTACGGCGCCTTCGTCGAACTGGAAGCCGGTGTCGAGGGTCTGGTCCACGTCTCGGAAATGAGCTGGACCAAGAAGAACGTCCATCCGGGCAAGATCGTGTCCACCTCGCAAGAGGTTGACGTGATGGTTCTGGAAATCGACGAGGCGAAGCGCCGCGTGTCGCTCGGCCTCAAGCAGACCATGCGCAACCCGTGGGAAGTCTTTGCGGAAACGCATCCCTCGGGCACCGTCATCGAAGGCGAAGTCAAGAACATCACCGAATTCGGTCTGTTCGTCGGCCTCGAAGGCGATATCGACGGCATGGTTCACCTGTCGGACATCTCGTGGGATGCCCGCGGCGAGGACGCGATCCAGGACTTCCGCAAGGGCGACGTCGTCAAGGCCGTCGTGCAGGACGTGGATGTCGAGAAAGAGCGCATCAGCCTGTCGATCAAGGCGCTGGAAAACGAGCACATGGCCGAAGCCGTTGACGGCGTGAAGCGTGGCTCGGTCGTGACCGTCGAGGTCACCGCGATCGAGGAAGGCGGCGTCGAGGTCGAGTATAACGGCGTCAAGTCCTTCATCCGCCGCAGCGATCTGGCCCGCGACCGTCAGGACCAGCGCCCCGAGCGCTTCCAGGTCGGCGACAAGGTCGATGCCCGCGTGACCAACATCGACACCAAGACCCGCCGTCTGGGCCTGTCGATCAAGGCCCGCGAGATCGCCGAAGAGAAGGAAGCGATCGACCAGTATGGCAGCTCGGATTCGGGCGCCTCGCTCGGCGACATCCTGGGCGCCGCGCTGAACCGCAACTGATCGGTTCGCCGTGACGATCCGGCCCGCCCCGCCAGATGGCAGGGCGGGCCTTTTCTTGCCGAAAGCCCCGCGCCACCAGGGCAAGCCGCTTGCACCCTTTCGCCAAAGCTGGCAACGCTATGAAACAAGTGACTTCTGTCGCGCGTTGATCTTGGCCAGCGGCGAAGGCCGCAATCTTCGCATCAAGGGGGCAAGCATGATCCGATCCGAGCTGATCCAGAAGATCGCCGACGAAAACCCGCATCTGTTCCGCCGCGATGTCGAGCGGATCGTGAACACCGTCTTCGAAGAGATCATCGATGCGATGGCACGCGGCGACCGGGTCGAATTGCGCGGTTTCGGAGCCTTCTCGGTCAAGAAGCGCGATGCCCGCACGGGCCGCAACCCGCGCACCGGCGATTCGGTCGAGGTCGAGGAAAAGCACGTTCCCTTCTTCAAGACCGGCAAATTGCTGCGCGACCGGTTGAACGGCGAGGCCTGAGAGGCTTACATACAGGGCGTCCGCCCTGGCGGATGCCTGCCCGTGGGAGAACTGGATGCGCTATCTTCGACTTCTGTTTGTCGTGGCCCTTGCCCTTGTGCTGGTCGCGGTGGCCCTTGCCAATCGCGGCGCGGTCACGCTGTCGCTGTTTCCCGCGAATTTCGGGCAATATCTTGGCGGTGACTGGTCGTTGCAACTGCCGCTGTTCCTGGTGATCCTGGGCGCCTTCGCGCTTGGCATGCTGGCCGGGCTGGTCTGGGAATGGCTGCGCGAGGCGCATATCCGCCGCGAGGCGCGCCAGCGTCAGGCGCAGGTCGACCGGCTGGAGGCCGAACTGGGCCATCTGCGCCAGCGTCATGCCGCCCCCAAGGATGACGTTCTGGCGATCCTCGACGCGCCCGCGCCCGCGCCCGCAGCCGCCACGCCCGGTGCGCAACTGCCCGCGCCGCGCTGATGGCCGATGTCAAGATCTGCGGCCTGTCGCAGCCCGCGCATGTGACGGCGGCGGTTCAGGCCGGGGCGCGCTATCTGGGCCTCGTCTTCTTTCCGAAATCCCCCCGCGCGGTGACGCCCGCCCAAGCCGCCGCGCTGACGGCGGATGTGCCGGTGGGCGTTGCGCGGGTGGGGCTGTTCGTTGACCCGGACGATGCCATGATCGAGGCGACCTTGGCCGAGGCGCCGCTGGACATCATCCAGCTTCACGGCCACGAGACGCCCGAGCGTGTCGCCGCCCTGCGGGCGCTGACCGGGCTGCCGGTGATGAAGGCCGTTGGCATCGCCTCGGCCGATGATCTGCCGCAGCTGACCAATTACGGGCTGGTCGCTGATATGCTGCTGGTCGATGCCAAGCCCGCGCCTGATGCGGCGCTGCCGGGCGGGAACGGGCTGTCCTTTGACTGGCGGCTGTTGCAGGGGCGGCGCTGGCTGCGGCCCTGGATGCTGGCGGGCGGGCTGACCCCGGCCAATGTCGCCGAGGCCGTGCGCCTGACCCGCGCGCCCGTCGTCGATGTCAGTTCGGGGGTCGAATCGGCGCCGGGCGTCAAGGATGCCGCGCTGATCCGCGATTTCGTCGCCGCCGCCTCAGCCTAGCGGGTCAGGGGCGGTTCCTCGCCCTCGAACCGGAACAGCGCCAGGCTGCGTTCGCGTTCATTGATGGCCAGACGCCGGTTGATCGGCGGCTGCGCGCGCGATCCGCAATTCTGCCGCTCGCAGAGATAGCAGTTCAGGCCGATATCGGTCGGGCCGGTCCGTTCCAGATTGATCCGGTCGGAATAGACCAGCCGCGCGGCATAGGACACGTCGCAGCCCAGCCCGATGGCCAACCGCTGCGCGGGCGTGCTGTGCGTGCCGCCCGCCCGCGTGACCGTGCGCGCGATGGAGAAGTAGCTGGCGCCCTCGGGCATGCGGATGATCTGGGTCTGGACCTGTCCCGGCGCCTCGAAGGCGGCGTGGATGTTCCACAAGGGGCAGGTGCCGCCAAAGCGCGAGAACGGAAACCGCCCCGCGCTGAAGCGTTTCGAGACATTCCCCGCCCGGTCGATCCGCACGAAGAAGAACGGAATGCCACGCGCATCGGGGCGTTGCAGCGTCGCCATCCGGTGCGCAGTCTGTTCGAAACTGGCGCCGAAGCGGTGGCTGATCAGTTCGACGTCATAGCGTTCCTGCTCGCAGGCGGCCAGAAAGCGGGCATAGGGCATCTGAAGCGCGGCGGAAAAGTAGTTCGCCAGACTGACCCGGGCCAGACTGCGCGTATCGGCATCCTTGAAGCCCGCCGCGTCGATCTGATCCTCGATCAGCGCCTCGTATTCCAGCCGCGCGATCAGCACGCCGATCTGGAAGCGGCGGCTGGCCTGCGCCAGAAGCTCGGACAGCATCAATTCCTTGCGGTGCGGATCATAGCGGCGCAGCGCGCCGCCCATCACCTCGGCGGGCAGGATGCGGACGCGGATGCCGTGGCGGGACATGCGCTCGGTCAGGGCCAGATGCGGTTCCTCGCGGTGCAGCGCCATGTCCACGGCCAGCCTTTCGGCGGCGCGGTCCACCACATCGACGTAATTGTCGGTCTCGTACAGCCAGTCGCGCACGCGCTCGTCGGGGCGGCTGACCTGGCCTATGGCCTCGACCTTGGCGCGGTCGGTAAAGGGGTTCTCGTCCACCTGGTCGCGCATCCGCTGTTCGGTCAGCTTGCCGTGCATCCTGACGATCCCGGCGGCGATCCGGGGCGAGGCTTGCAGCACCGCCTCGATCTCGGAATGGGGCAGGCCGGACAGCTCCATCGCGGGGTCTTTCAGCGCGGCCTCGAAATCGGCGGTCAGCTGGGCATCGACCTCGGGCGCCAGTTCCGAGATGTTCATGTCATAGACCTGCGCCAGCCGCAGCAGCAGGTTGGCCGAGGCGGGTCTCTGGTCGGCCTCGATCAGGGTGATGTAGCTGGCCGAGACATCAAGCTGGTCGGCCAGCTGCGCCTGCGTCAGCCCAAGCGACTTGCGCAGCACCTTGAGCCTGCGCCCGATCATCAGTTTCGCGCTGCGCTTCGCCATCAGCCGTCCTTCCGTCATGTGACAGACCTACACTTGCGGCTGTCAGTATATGACAAAACTGACAAACGCACCCGTTAATTTCAAACGGATAATGCATTTGCAGCGTTACATTACTAATCTGACATCAGGGAATCGCAGATCGCTGCAAACGCCCAGAGGAGGACCGGATGACGACAGCCTGCCACAGGCCACCACGCGTGGTCATCTGAGCCGCCGCCGCGCGGCATCTCGCTTCGCATGAACAACCATCTGGCAGGACGGCCCCCGCATCGGGGCGCCGAACCCCCTGTCACATCTGCCTGAATGAGGATCACATGGCAAACCGCAAGACCTACGCCGAACTGCGCGCCGAAGCGCAGGCCCGTTACCCCTCGGGTCAGACGCCCGGCGGCGTCACCGTGGACGATATCGTCCAGCTGAAGCTGCAGAACACGTTTGACACGCATCTGGACGTGGCCCGCGCCATGGCAAAGGTCATGCGCGAGGACATGGCGGCCTATGACGCCGATCCGTCGCTGTCCACGCAGTCGCTTGGCTGCTGGTCGGGCTTCCACGCGCAGCAGATGATCAAGTCGGTCAAGCGCCTGCGCGGCACCACCAAGCGCGCCTATGTCTATCTGTCGGGCTGGATGGTCGCGGGTCTTCGCAACCGTTGGGGCCACCTGCCGGACCAGTCGATGCATGAAAAGACCGCTGTCGCCGACCTGATCCAGGAGATCTACACCTCGCTGCGTCAGGCCGATGAGGTCGCGATCAACGACCTGTTCAAGGACCTGAAAGCCGCCCGCGCCGCCGGTGACGCCGCCGCCGAGAAGGCCGCGATCGAGGCGATCGACAACTTCGAGACCCATGTCGTTCCGATCATCGCGGATATCGACGCGGGCTTCGGCAACGAGCACGCCACCTATCTGCTGGCCAAGGAACTGATCAAGGCCGGCGCCTGCTGCCTTCAGATCGAGAACCAGGTGTCCGACGCCAAACAATGCGGCCACCAGGACGGCAAGGTCACGGTCCCGCGGGAAGACTTCATCGAAAAGCTGCGCGCCTGCCGTCTGGCCTTCGAGGAACTGGGCGTGGACGAGGGCGTGATCGTCGCCCGCACCGACAGCCTGGGCGCGGGCCTGACCCAGAAGGTTCCGGTCAGCCAGCAGCCCGGCGATCTGGCCGCCGAATACATCAAGTGGCTCAAGACCGAGCCGATCACCGACGCGAACCCGATGAAGGACGGCGAGCTTGCGCTGTTCCAGAACGGCCAGTTCGTGCGCCCGGCGCGCCTGCCCAACGGGCTGTTCCCCTTCCAGGATGGTTCGGGCCGTGACCGCGTGGTCGAGGATTGCATCGCCTCGCTGACCCAGGGCGGCGCCGATCTGCTGTGGATCGAGACCGACACCCCGAACGTGGACGAGATCGCCGGCATGGTGAACGACATCCGCAAGGTCGTCCCGAACGCCAAGCTGACCTACAACAACTCGCCCAGCTTCAACTGGACGCTGAACCTGCGCAAACAGGTCCGCGACCAGTGGATCGCCGAAGGCAAGATCAGCGAGACCGACTATCCGGCCGGGAACGAGCTGATGAAGGCCGATTTCGACCAGACCGACCTGGGCCGCGAGGCCGATGCCCGTCTGCGCCGCTTCCAGACCGACATCTCGACCCGTGCGGGCGTGTTCCACAACCTGATCACGCTGCCGACCTTCCACCTGACCGCGAAATCGGTGGACGAGCTGTCGCGCGGTTACTTCGGCGAGGACAAGATGCTGGCCTATGTCGCCACCGTGCAGCGCGAAGAGATCCGTCGCGGCATCTCGGCGGTCAAGCACCAGCACGAGGTCGGCTCGGACCTGGGCGACACCTTCAAGGAGATGGTCGCAGGCGAGCGCGCCCTGAAGGCGGGCGGCCACGCCAACACCATGAACCAGTTCGCCGCCGAGTGATCGGCTGCTGAACGAATGCCCCGGCCCGCGCGACGGGCCGGGGACGACCAGAACCATCGTTCAATCAGGGAGGATATCATGAACGAGAGCACCGACTTCCAGCGCATCGAACGCCCCGAGACCGACGCCCAGACCCGCGCGATCCACCGAGTCGCCGATGCCGTCCACCGCATGAACGAAGCCGTCCAGCGCGCCGTCGCCGAGGGCATCTCGGTCGAGCTGGTCCGCGTCTCGCGCCATCACAACGGCGCTGGTGCCTGGGGCGACCAGATCGTTCCGACCATCCGGGACGTCTCGCAGGACAAGTGATCCCGTGTCCGGCTGCGTAACCAGCCGGGTGACGCCCGGCCAAGGCGACAGCGCCCGGTCCCCATGCGCCCGAAAAGGGCAGCGGGGGCCGGGCGATTTTCGTTGGCGGCCTGCGCTCAGTCGATGATGACGCGATGCTCGGGCTGGCCCGCGACATCCAGATCGGCGGCGAAGGTCATGCCATCCTCGCGGCGCGGCGTTTCCAGATCGACCCGCGCCGAGGTCGCGTAGAGCGTCCGCAGATCCGCCCCGCCAAAGGCCGGGCACGAGATCTGGCTTGCGGGGAACGTGACCTCATCGATGAAACGACCCTCGGTATCGTAGCGGGCCACGCGCGACGCGCCCCATTGTGCCGACCACAGAAAGCCTTCGGCGTCGATCACCGCGCCATCTGGGTTCAGCCCTTCGGCTGTCAGGTCGATGAAGGGGACCGGCTCGCTCAGCGGCCAGCCCTGATCGTCCAGCGCCACGCGGTTGATGATGCCCTCGGCGGTATCCGCGAAATGCGCCTTGCGCCCGTCGGGCGAGAAACAGATCGCGTTGGTGATCGTGATGCCACCGAACAGGCGCCGCAGTTCGCCCCGGTAATAGCGCCAGATCGCGCCCGCGCCGGGTTCGGCATCAAGCCCCATCGTGCCGATCCAGAACCCGCCCTGCGGATCGGCGCGCCCGTCATTGCTGCGCGTGACCGTGTTGTCGGCCTCCAGCGGCACCAGATCGCGGTGGCTGCCATCGCGCAGGTCGAACAGCATCAGCGCGCGCGACGAGGCAACGATCAGCCGGTCGCGGTCCACGATCCCCGCCGCCGAGACGTGATCGGGGAAATCCCAGACCTGCAAGGCGCCGCCCGGTGCCTTCATGTGCATCCGCTTTTCGAGGATGTCGAACCAGATCAGCGCGCCGCGATCCGAATGCCACAGCGCGCCCTCGCCCAGGGTGCAGGTCGTCTCGTCGAAGATCATGCCATCACTCCCTTGCCCGCGGCGCGGTCGAAGGCCTGCACCAGCGCCTGCGCCTTGGCCGCGACCACCGCCGAGTCATCGCCGGGCTTGTAGAGCGCCGAGCCGATGCCGAAGCCCGAAGCCCCCGCCTGCCACCATTCGCCCATATTCTGCGCCGAGACGCCACCCACCGCGAACAGCGCAGTCTCTTTCGGCAGAACCGCGCGCATCGCGCGCAGACCCGCAGGGCCGATCAGCTCGCCCGGAAACAGCTTCAACCCCGTGGCCCCCGCATCCAGCGCGGCAAAGGCCTCGGTCGGGGTCATCACGCCCGGCCAGCTTTCCATCCCCGCCGCCACCGTCGCCGCGATCACGGCCGGGTTGCAATTGGGCGAGACGACCAGCCGCGCGCCGATGGCGACCAGTGCCTCGACCTCGGGGACGCGCAGGACGGTCCCGGCGCCGATCATCGCGCGGTCGCCAAACGCGCCCAGCATGGCCGCGATGCTGTCCATCGCCGCCGGAGAGTTCAGCGGCACTTCCAGCCGGGTGATCCCGGCCTCGATCAGTGTCTCGGCGACGGGCAGGGCCTCGGGCGGGGTGATCCCGCGCAGAATGGCGATCAGGGGGCGGCTCATGTCGTGACCTTCAATTCCTTGCGGGCGGCGTTCAGACCGGCGAGGGTCGCATCTTCGGCCGTGACCTGCGTGACCGGCGCGCCCTGTGCCTGAAGCGCCTGCGCGTAAAGCGCCGACAGCGCGGGCGCGCCGATGATCGTGACCTGATGGCCCAACCACCAGGGTTTCGCGGCGGCCAGTTCCCAGCCGATCAGCGTGCCGGACAGCCGCGCCCGCGCGACGGACGGGTCCAGCCCCGCCAAGAGCGTCTCGGCCCGGATCTGAAAGAGGCCCGCATAGCCCTGCGCTGGCCGCGTCATGGCCTGATCGACCGCGGCCGCAAAGACTGCCGGATCGCAACCCTCGCCCGCAAGCGAATGGCGCAGCACCGATTGCCCGGACAGCAGGCCGAACAGCTCGCCCGTCAGGAAGGTCTTGAAATTGCAGATTTCCCCCGCCGAGATGCGGACCCATTTGCTATGCGTGCCGGGCAGGCAGGCGATACCGTCGAAATCGGGATGCACGGCCAGCAGGCCCGCGATCTGGGTTTCCTCGCCGCGCATCACATCGGCGGGCTGGTCCTGCCGGACGCCGCAGATGACATGGACGGGACGGCCTGCGCCCGGGGCCTGGACCACGCGCGGGCGGGCGGGGCAGGGAACCGGCGCATAGGGCGCCTCGATCCAGCCCTGGCGCGACCCGACCATGCCGCAGGCGATGACCGGCACCTCGGGCCAGCCCTGCGTGGCCTTGGCCAAGGCCGGGGCAAAGGCGTCGGGCGCCAGACCCGCCATGCCCTGATCCGACTGGCGGCTTTCGACGACCCGGTCCCCCGCCATCGCCCAGAGCCGCAGATTGGTCGTGCCCCAATCCGCCGCGATCCAGTCCATCCTCTGATCGGTCACAGGCGCTCTCCTTCGATGACGGCGACGGTCTGGGGGAAGGCGGGGGGCAGCGCAAGCCCCTGTGCCATCAGGCTGGCACCGTCCAGCACGACCTCGCCTCGCGTGATCGCCGTGGCCGAGGCCGGATGCCCGCAGGGCCGTTCGATCATCCGCAGCCTGTAGCGGGCAGAGGGGTCCAAAGCGGTCAGTCGCAGGGGGGGCGGTTGCAGGGCGGTCTGCGTCTCGATCTGGGCGGCGAAGATCACCAGTCGCGATCCGTCGGCAGCCAGCTGCATTTCGGCCAGCGCACCGTCTGGCCGGTCGAGGCGCCAGATGTCGCCCGCCTGCGTCCAGCCGCGATTGGCCTTCCACCAGGCGGTGACGCGGGTCAGGGTCGCCGCCTCGTCCCCGGTCAGTTCGCGCGGGTCCATCTCGAATCCCATATGGCGCTGTGCCGCCGTCCAGGCGCGCAGCGTCATCGGCAGGATGCGCCCGGATGTGTGGCACGCGCGCGGGCCGACATGGCTGCCGGTGGCGCAGGCGGGAAGCAGGCAGGCGGCGTGGTGCTGGATGCGCAGCCGCTCCAGCGCGTCATTGCTGTCGGACAGCCAGACGCGGGCGCAGCGCGTCAGGATGCCCGCATCGATCCGCCCCCCGCCCGAGGCGCAGCTTTCCCATTCCACCGCCGGATGCGCCGCGCGCAGCCGGTCCAGCAGCGCATAGACGCCCCGCGTCTGTGCCGCATCGGGCCAGGGCGTCAGGCGGTTATGGTCCCATTTGACGTAGTCGATGTCCCACGCCGTCAGGATCGCGCTGATCCGGTCGAAGAGATAATCGCCCACATCCTGCCGCGACAGGTCCAGATGCAGCTGGTTGCGGCCCCTGATCTGATCCGCCGGTCCCAGCACCCAATCGGGATGCGCGCGGCAGAGATCGCTGTTTTCGTTGACCATCTCTGGCTCGAACCACAGGCCGAAGCGCATGCCAAGCGCGTGGACCTTGTCGATCAGCGGCCCGAAGCCCTGCGGGTGCTTGCGCGGGTCGATCACCCAATCGCCAAGCGAGGACGTGTCGTCGTCGCGTCGCCCGAACCAGCCATCGTCCAGCACGAAGCGTTCCGCGCCAAGGGCTGCGGCGCGTTCGGCGATCTGGGCCAGTTCGGCGGGATCGTGGCGGAAATAGATCGCCTCCCACCCGTTGTAATGGACGGGGCGGGGCTGGCGCGCGGGGGGCAGGCGGTCGCGGATCGCGCGCTGAAAGGGGACCGAGATGCTGTTGAGGCCCTGATCGCCGCGCGCCAGCCAGATCTCGGCGGTCGCAAACGCGGTGCCGGGGGCGCGTTCCGAGCCTGCGCAATGGCCAAGCTGGATCTGGCGGCGCCCCTCGGGCAGGGTCTCGACCAGCATCCGGTGGCCGCCCGACCAGCCGTAATGCAGGGCCACGGCCTCGCCGGTGGTGTTGGTCGTGCCGGGCGCGGTCAGCCACAGATGCGGCGGGTGTTCGTGGCCCGACCGGCCGGTGCGCGCATCGCGCAGCCGCGCGCCGTGATCCAGCGCGCTGGTGACGGGCTGGAATTCGCGCGTCCAGCGGCCGGCCAGTTCGGTCAGGTGCGACAGGTGCGGCGGAACGGGCAGGGCCAGCGCCAGATGGTGCAGCGTCAGCGCCGCGTCCGAGGACAGCCGCACCGACAGCGCGATCAGCCCGTGATCCATCGCGCGGGCGGTGATCTCCAGCCGCAGGCCGGGCGCGGTGTGGCGCAGCGTCAGCGCCTCGCCTTGATCGGCGCCCTCGAAGCGCCATTCCGGTTCAAGCGGCGCGCCGTCCTGATAGGCGACCAGCCCCGGCTGGCCGGGAAAGCTGCGCCGCGCCTCGGGGATCAGCGACAAAGGCGGCAGCGCGTCCAGCATGCCGCCGGTGATCCCGCCCGTCCCCGCCGCGACCAGCGCGGCAAGGTCTGCATCCGCAGGCAGGGGCGCACCCCAGTAATGGCAGGACGCCATGCCGCCATCGGTGCCAAGGACCAGCGTCTGCGCGGGTGTGTCGATCCTCCAGAAGGTCATTTCACGGCTCCGAGCGTCAGACCGGCGATGAAATGGCGCTGCATCAGGAAGAACATCAGCACCGGGGGCAGGGCCGCCAGGATCGAACCCGCGCTGACCAGATGCCAGGCCGCGATCCATTGGCCGTTCAGGCTGTTCAGCCCCGCTGTGATCGGCTGCGTTCCCGCGCCCTGGGTCAGAACCATCGCCCAGAAGTAATCGTTCCAGACGAAGGTGAAGACCAGCACCGACAGGGCGGCGATGGCGGGCCGGACCAGCGGCAGGACGATATGCCAGAAGATCTGCCATTCGGTGACGCCCTCGACGCGGGCTGCCTCGATCAACTCGCGCGGCAGGGCCTTGATGAAGTTCCGCATGAAGAGCGTACAGAACCCCGTCTGGAACGCGATGTGGAACAGCGCCAGCCCCGAGATTGTGTTGTAGAGGCCCAGATTCACCGTCAGGTCGCGCACCGGCACCATCAGGATCTGGAACGGCACGAAATTGCCCGCGACGAACATGAAGAACACGACCAGCGACAGGCGGAACTTGTAGACCGCCAGCGCAAAGCCCGTCAGGCAGGACAGGGCCACCGCGCCGATCACCACGGGAATCGTGATGCGGAAGCTGTTCCACAGATATTGCGCGATGGGCGAGTTGCGGAACACATCAAGGTAATTCTCGAAGGCCAGCCGCGAGGGCATGCCGAAGTAATTGCCCTGCGCCAGATCCGACGAGGGCCGGATCGAGGTCATGGCGACGCCCAGAAGCGGCAGCAGCCACAGGACAAGCATCACCGGCAGCGCCACGCGATAGAGGCGCTGCGCCGTGGGGGACATGGTCTGGATGGGGCGGGGGAACATGGCGTTACAGCCCTTTCTCGTCGCGCCACATCTTCCAGATGAAGCCCGAGATGAAGATCATCATGATGCCGAACAGCACGACCGCGATGGCGGCGCCGTAACCCATGCGGTAGCCGTATTCCGACAGCGCCTGTTCATACATGTAATAGGACAGAACCCGCGACGACCCGAACGGCCCGCCCGAGGTCATGATGCTGACCAGATCGAAGCTGCGCAGCGCGCCGATCACCGTCACCACCACCGCGATGAAGGTCGCCGGGCGCAGCTGCGGCAGCACCACATGCCACAGCATCCGCCAGCCCTTGGCACCGTCCAGCCGTGCGGCCTCGATCTGGTCGGGGGCCACCGCGTTCAGCCCGGTCAGATAGAGGATCATGCAATAGGCGATCTGCGGCCAGAGGCCCGCCGCGATGATGCCGTAGGTCACGTAGCGCTCGTCCGCCAGCAGCGCCACGCCCGAGCCGGTGAGCCACTCGATCAGCGCGTAGAACAGCCCGAAGCCCGGCGCGTAGAACCAGGAAAAGATCAGACCCACGACCACCTGAGAGATGACGAAGGGAAAGAAGAACAGCGACTTGTAGATGCGGATGCCGCGCACGGTCTGGTTCAGGAACAGCGCGATCATCAGCCCCAGAGGCACGGCCAGCATGTAAAGCGCCAGCCAGATGACGTTGTTCCTGAGGCTGGTATAGAAAGCGTCGTCCCACCACAATTCGCTGTAATTGGCGGTGCCGATCCAGCGCATCTGGCCCAGCCCGTCCCAGTCATGGAACGAGACCCAGACCGACTGGACGATGGGAATGAGGACATAGACCGCAAACATCGCCATGCCCGGCGCCAGAAACAGCCAGGGGGTCAGAGAGCGCCTGCGAGAGCGCTTGCGCGGCGCGGTCGGCGCCTGGGTGTCGGGCAGGGCGGTCATGGCGCGCTCCGGTGACAGGGTCGAAAGGGATGGCGGGGCGGGCAGGGAGGCCGCCCGCCCCGCGTGCCGCCGTTACTGGGCGGCGGCGTAGATGCGCTGGCGCTGACGCTCCAGCCGGTCGAGGATCGCGTCCAGACGCTCGGGGCGGACCATGAACTCCTGGAAGCCCTCCATCCCAGCCTTGGCCATCTCGGCGGGGGCGTCGCGGTCGAAGAACTGCGCGATGCCGCCTTCGGCGGTGGACAGCATCTCGAAGCCCGCTTGCAGGAACGGATCGTCGCCCACGCTGGCCTCGGCGTTCACGGGCAGCTGGCCCAGAGCCTCGTTCATCTTGGTCTGCACGTCGGCACGCGCCAGGAAGGCCAGGAACAGCTTGGCGTCATCGGGGTTCTTCGCGCCGGCCGGAATATGCATCGAATCGGTCGGAGCCTCTTCGGCGCGCGGGATGTCCGGGTTGATCGTGGGGAAGGACATGAAGCCGAGCGTCTCGTCCGTCATGCCGCCGTCACGGAAGGCCGCGACCGCGAAATTGCCCATGACGTAATGCGCCGCGCGGCCCTGCACGATATTGGCCACCGCGTCCTGCCAGTCGATCGCGGCGTGGTTCGCGGTCGTGTAGGGCAGGATCTTGGCCCATTCGGCAAAGACCGCGCGCACGCTGTCATCCGTCCAGGGGATTTCCCCGTTCGTCAGCTGCATGTGCCAGTCATAGCCATTGGTGCGCAGCGACAGGTAATCGAAGATCCCCGCCACCGGCCACAGCGCCTTGGACCCGGTGGTCAGGCAGTCGATCCCGGCCTCCTTGAAGGCGGCGCAATTGGCGATGAAGCCTTCCCAGTCGGTCGCGGGCTCGACGCCTGCGGTCGCGTAGGCCTCTTTGTTGTAGTAGATGCCCCACTGGTAATAGGTGTAGGGCACGCCCCATTGCTTGTCGTCGAAGGTCATCGAGGACAGCGTGGACCCCAGGCTGTCTTTCAGCCCGTTCTCTTCCCAGACATCCGAGACATCCAGCAACTGCCCCGCATCGACAAAGGGCTTCATGCGGTTGCCCGCGAACCAGGTGATCAGATCGGGCGGATCGGCGGTCAGGAAGTTGCGGATCGCGGTCTTGTAGCCCTCGTGATCGAAGGTGTTGATCTCGACCCGGATGTCGGGGTTCTCGGCCATGAAATCGGCGGCAAGCTGTTCGAACATCGCGCGGGGCGCGGGGTCCGAGGCGTTGCTGTTGAAGGTCAGCACGCGCTGCTCGGCCATGGCCGGCGCCGCGCTGCACATCAGCGCCGCAAGCGCCAGTGCCTTTCCGTGAAGTGCCATTCTCTCCTCCCTTGCTGGTTCCAAATAATGAAACCAAGTTTTGAATATTGAAACTATGTGGCGAATCACTTAGCCTGTCAACATGGTGGATGAGGAGGCATGGCCATGCAGGGGCGCGAGGCGTCTGACGGGACGGTGGGGCGGACGCTGGCCGTTCTGGACCTTGTGGCGGGCTTTGGCCGCCCGGTCCGCTTTGCCGAAATCCTGCCCGTGGCGGGCCTGCCCAAGGCGACGCTGTATCGCTTTCTGCAGGCGCTGACGCATCAGGACATGCTGGCCTTCGACGAGGACCGGCAGACCTATGCGCCCGGCATGCGGCTGGTGCGGCTGGCCCATTCGGCCTGGGCGCAATCCTCGCTGGCGCCCATCGCGCGCGAGGTGCTGGACGAACTGGCCGAGACGCTTGGCCAGACCGTCCATCTGGCGCAGCTGGACAATGGCGCGGTCCTTTACGTGGACAAGCGCAATGCCCGCCAGCCGGTCGAAATGTTCTCGCAATCGGGCAAGGTGGGCCCGGCCTATTGCACCGGCGTCGGCAAGGCGATGCTGGCCCACCTGCCCGAGGACCGGCTGGCCGCCGCCATCGACCGGCAATCCTTTCACGCCCATACGCCGAACACCCTGACCACGCCGGATGCCCTGCGCGCCGAATTGGCCGTGATCCGCCAGCGCGGCTATGCGCTGGACGACGAGGAACACGAGACCGGCATCGCCTGCATCGCCGCCCCGATCCTGTCGGGGTCGGGCCGCATCCTCGGCGCGATCTCGGTCACGACGACTACCGCCGCCACCAGCCGCGACCAGCTTCTGGCGTTGGTCGGGCCGGTGACGGGCGCCGCTGCACGCATTGCCGCCGCCGCCGAGGCGTGGCGCTTTCCCGAAATCAAGTCATGAGGTTGCCATGTCCGGCGTCCAGTTGAACCGCGTCACCAAGGAATTCGGCCCCGTCCGGGTCATCCACGGCGTCGATCTTGCCATCGAACAGGGCGAATTCTGCGTGTTCGTCGGGCCTTCGGGCTGCGGCAAGTCCACACTTTTGCGGATGATCGCGGGGCTTGAGGAAACGACCGGCGGCCAGATCCTGATCGAGGATCAGGACGTCACCGATGCCGAACCCGCCGACCGGGGCGTGGCGATGGTGTTCCAGACCTATGCGCTTTATCCCCACATGACGGTCGCGCAGAACATGGGCTTCGGGCTGAAGATGAACGGCCACCCAAAGGCCGAGATCGCCGCCAAGGTGACCGAGGCCGCGCGTATCCTCAAGCTGGAGCCGCTGCTGGATCGCAAGCCCGCCGCCCTGTCGGGCGGTCAGCGTCAGCGCGTGGCCATCGGTCGCGCCATCGTGCGCGGCCCCAAAGTGTTCCTGTTCGACGAGCCTCTGTCGAACCTCGATGCCGAATTGCGCGTCGAGATGCGCGCCGAGATCGCGCGCCTGCACCGCGAGATCAAGGCCACGATGATCTATGTCACCCATGATCAGGTCGAGGCGATGACCATGGCCGACAAGATCGTCGTGCTGCGCGCCGGCCGGATCGAGCAGGTCGGCAGCCCGATGCAGCTTTACGACGACCCCGACAACCGCTTTGTCGCGGGCTTCATCGGCAGCCCGGCGATGAATTTCGTGGCCGGTCGCGTGCAGGGCGGGCAGGTCGTGACCCCGGCCTTCGCCGTTGCCCTGCCTGCGACAAGCCCGGCCCTGACCGATGGCCGCGCGGTCGAGATCGGCCTGCGCCCGGACGCGCTGAACCTGTCGGGCGACGGCCCCTTCCGGGTGGAATTGGCCGAGAATCTGGGCGGCACGACCTTCGCCCATCTGCGCGCGCCCTCGGGCGAAAAGCTGATCGTGCAAACCGGGCAGCGACTGGACCCCGCGGGCGGCGGCAGCGTCGGTCTGACCTTTGATCCGGCCAACGCCTTTTTCTTCGACGCCGAGACCGGGCAGCGCCTGAGATGAGCCTGAGGATCGGACTTGTGGGCCTTGGCACCATCGCGCGCGCCCAGCACCTGCCCGCCATCGCCGCGACGGACGGCCTGACCTTGACCGCCATCGCCAGCCGCAACGCCACGCATCCGGGCGTCGCCAACCACCGCGACGTGACGCAGATGCTGGGTGATGTGGACGCGGTGTCGCTGTGCACCCCGCCGCAGGGGCGGTTCGATCAGGCCATGGCGGTGCTGCGCGCAGGCCGCCACCTGATGCTGGAGAAACCCCCCGGCGCGACCCTGTCGGAAATGGCGGTCCTTGAGGCCGAGGCCGCGCGGCAGGGCGTCACGATCCACGCCACCTGGCACTCGCGCGAGGCGGCGGCGGTCGATACCGCCCGCGACTGGCTGGCCACGACCCGCATCCGTGCCGTCCGCATCGACTGGTGCGAAGATGTGCGCAAATGGCATCCGGGGCAGGAGTGGATCTGGCAGCCCGGCGGCCTTGGCGTTTTCGACCCCGGTATCAACGCGCTGTCGATCCTGACCGCGCTGATCCCCGGCGTGCGGCTGGTCGATGCCGACCTGCACATTCCCGCGAACCGCCAGACCCCCATCGCTGCCGATCTGGTGCTGGAGGCGGGCCACCCCATCGCCGCCCATTTCGACTGGCGCGTGACCGGGGACGAGGTCTGGCGGATCGCCTTCGACACCGATGCAGGCGCGGCCACGCTTTCCGAAGGCGGCGCGCGCTTCACCGCGCCGGGCATCCAGACCGTGGGAGAGAACCGCGAATATGCCCGCCTCTATGCCCGCTTCCGCGATCTGGTCGCGGCGGGTGACAGCGATTGCGATCTGGCGCCGCTGCGTCTGGTCGCCGATGCCTTCCTGACGGGCCGCCAGCACGCCGCCCCCGCTTTCGAGGACTGATATGAAAATCACCGCCATCGAGACCTTCATCGTTCCGCCCCGCTGGTGCTTCGTCAAGATCAGCACGGATGAGGGCATCAGCGGTTGGGGCGAACCCGTGCTGGAGGGCCGCGCCGCATCCGTCGCCACCTGCGTCGAGGAGCTGTCGGATTACCTGATCGGTCGCGACCCGCGCCTGATCCAGGACCACTGGACGGTGATGTATCGCGCGGGCTTCTATCGCGGCGGCGGCATCCACATGTCGGCCATCGCGGGAATCGATCAGGCGCTGTGGGACATCAAGGGCAAGGATCTGGGCGTGCCGGTCCATGCCCTGCTGGGCGGGCAGCAGCGCGACCGCATCCGCGTCTATAGCTGGATCGGCGGCGACCGTCCGGGCGATACGGCGCGGATGGCGCGCGATTGCGGCGACCGGGGCTTCACCGCCGTCAAGATGAACGGCACCGAGGAAATGCAGTTCGTTGACAGCCACGCCAAGGTCGATCAGGTCCTGGAGCGCGTCCAGGCCATCCGTGAGGAGATGGGCCCCGATTTCGGCATCGGCATCGATTTCCACGGCCGGGTGCATCGCCCGATGGCCAAGGTTCTGGCGCGTGAACTGGAGCCCTTCCGCCTGATGTTCATCGAGGAACCCGTCCTGTCGGAACATGCCGAGGCGCTGCGCGAGATCGCCAACCATTGTTCGACCCCGATCGCGCTCGGGGAACGTCTCTATTCCCGGTGGGATTTCAAAGGGGTCCTTCAGGGCGGCTATGTCGATATCATCCAGCCCGATCCCAGCCATGCGGGCGGCATCACCGAGACCTATCGCATCGCCGCCATGGCCGAGGCGCATGACGTGGCCCTGGCGCTGCACTGCCCGCTTGGGCCCATTGCGCTGGCCGCCAACCTGCAGCTGGACGCGGTCTGCTACAACGCCTTCATCCAGGAACAGTCGCTTGGCATCCATTACAACCAGGGCAGCGACCTGTTGGACTATCTGACCGACCCGTCGGTCTTTGCCTATGACGACGGCTTCGTCGCGATCCCGCAGGGACCGGGTCTGGGCATCGAGGTGAACGAGGACAAGGTCCGCCAGATGGCCGCCCAAGGGCACCGCTGGCGCAACCCCGTCTGGCGCCATGCCGACGGCAGCTTTGCGGAGTGGTGAACATGCGGATGACCCAGAAACTGAACCATGGCTGGATCTTTGCCGAAGGCGCCGCCGACCCTGCCACGCCGCTGTCTGGCGCGTCGGTCACGCTGCCGCATAACGCGGTCGATCTGCCGCTGACCTATTTCGACGAGACCTGCTATCAGCGGGCCTTCACCTATCAGCGCGTGATCGCGTGGGATGAGGCATGGGCGGGCCGCCGGGTGCAGCTGCGGTTCGACGGGGCCATGGCCGACAATGTGGTCTGGGTGAACGGTGTGCAGGTCGTGGCCCATCCCGACGGCTATACGCCCTTCGTCGCCGATCTGACCGACCATCTGCGCCCCGGCGACAATCGGGTGACGGTGCGGATCGACGGGTCGGAAAACCCCGCCATCCCGCCCTTCGGCGCGCAGATCGACTATCTGACCTATGCGGGCATCTATCGCGATGTCTGGCTGATGGTGCTGCCCGAACGGCACCTGACCAATGCGCGCATCCTGACGCCCGACGCGCTGTCGGAGACGAAAACGGTCGTGATCCGCCCCGCGGTCACCGCCCCCGGCCCGGTCCGCGCCCGCCTGCTGGACGGCGACCGCGAGATTGCCGCCACCGAAGGCGAGGGTGAGCTGACCCTGTCGGGCCTGACCGGCCTGTCGCTGTGGTCCACCGAAAACCCGCAGCTTTACACGGTCGAGCTGACCCTGCCCGACAGCGGCGACGTGACCACGCATCGCTTCGGCTTCCGCACCGCGGAATGGACGCCGCAGGGCTTTCTGCTGAACGGCCAGCCGATGAAGCTGCGCGGGCTGAACCGGCATCAGGCTTGGGCGCATCAGGGCTATGCGGCAGGCCGCCACGCGCAGGAGCGTGACGCCGAGATCCTGCGCCATGATCTGGGCTGCAACATCGTGCGGACCTCGCATTATCCCCAAAGCAAGTGGTTCCTGGACCGATGCGACGAGATCGGCCTCCTGGTCTTTGAGGAGATCCCCGGCTGGCAGCATATCGGGGACAGCGCGTGGCAGGACCGCAGCGTGGAGAACGTCCGCGCCATGATCACCCGCGACTGGAACCATCCCAGCATCGTGATCTGGGGCGTCAGGATCAACGAAAGCCAGGACAATCACGACTTCTATGTCCGCACCAACGCGCTGGCGCGGGAACTGGACCCGACGCGCGCGACTGGCGGCGTGCGCTACATCACCGACAGCGAGATGCTGGAGGATGTCTATACGATGAACGATTTCATCCTGGACGAATCCGAGCTGCCGCTGATCAACCGGCCCCGCACCGCCCTGCGCACGCCCGCCGAGGTGACGGGGATCAAGAAACCCGTCCCCTATCTGGTCACCGAATATAACGGCCATATGTTCCCGACCAAGGCGGGCGATCCCGAACTGCGCCAGATGGAGCATGTGATCCGCCACCTGGAGGTGCTGAACGCCGCCCATGGCGATGCGGGCATCGCGGGGTCGATCGGCTGGTGCATGTTCGATTACAACACGCACAAGGATTTCGGCGCGGGCGACCGCATCTGCCATCACGGCGTCATGGACATCTGGCGAGAGCCGAAATTCGCGGCCCATGCTTACGCCAGCCAGAAGCCGCCCTCGGAAGGCATCGTGATGGAGCCCGTGACCTTCTGGGCGCGGGGCGAACGCAACATCGGCGGCGTCCTGCCGCTGATCATCCTGACCAATTGCGACGGGGTCGAGTTCGAATGCGCGGGCGTCACCCGCCGCGTCGGCCCCGACCGCGAGCGGTTCCCGCATCTGCCGCATCCGCCGATCATCATCGACCACCGCCATATCGGCGCCGCGGAACTGGGCCTCTGGGGGATGAGCTGGCATCCGGGCCGCATCACTGGCTGGCTGGACGGCCAGCCGGTTGCGGTGCGCGATTATGTGGCCGATCCGCTGCCCACCACCTTGCAGATCGCGCCCGACCGCGAGGCGCTGCCGGCGGATGCCGATATCGACCTGCGCGTGATCATCCGCGCGCTGGATCAGGCGGGGAACCGGCTGCCCTTTCTGCCCGGCGTGGTGCAGGTCTCGGTCGAGGGGCCTGCACGGCTGATCGGCCCGGACCTGCGCCCGCTGCAGGGTGGCCGGGCCGGAATGATCCTGCGCCTGACCGGCGAGCCGGGCACGATCCGCGTCACCGCGCGACACCCGCAATTCCCCGATGCAGAGGTGGCGATCACCGTCACCGCCTGACGCGGCAGGAACAATGACGGCCCCTTGCGGTTGAGCCGGAAACCCGACCGCAAGAGGCCCCCAATGCCCCATGACAGGACCGACGACCGGACCGACGACAGATTGCCCGAACCCGCAGGCTATGACGGACCCGTCGGCGGCTGGGGCTCGATGCGGGGCATGGCGCAGGTCGGGCGCGCGGCCCATCCCGATCCGGGCGTCGCCATCACGCTGGCACGGCAGAACAAGCCGGGGGGATACATGTGTTCCTCTTGCGCCTGGGCCAAGCCGCCGAACCCCCATCCGGCCGAGTTCTGCGAGAACGGCGCCAAGGCCACGATCTGGGATCTGACCACCGAAACCTGCACCCCCGAGGTGATGGCGCGCCACAGCGTCACCGAGCTTGCGACCTGGTCTGACCACGATCTGGAAATGCTGGGCCGCCTGACCCACCCGATGCGCTATGACGCCGAAAGCGACCGCTATGTCGCGGCAAGCTGGGACGAGGCGATCACCGCCATTGCGGGCCATCTGCGCGCGGTCGATCCGAAGAAGACGTGCTTTTATGTCTCGGGCAAGGCGGCGCTGGAACCCTCGTTCCTGTTCGGCCTGTTCGCGCGGGCCTATGGCCATATGAACCTGCCCGACAGTTCGAACATGTGCCACGAGACGACCTCGGTCGGTCTGAAACAGGTGATCGGCTCGCCGGTGGGCACCTGCGTGCTTGAGGATTTCGAGCATTGCGACGCGATCTTCTATGTCGGGCAGAACCCCGGCACGAACAGCCCGCGCATCCTGCATCCGCTGCAAAAGGCCGTCGAACGCGGCTGCACCATCGTGGCCTTCAACCCTTTGCGCGAAAAGGGGCTCCTGGAATTCACCAACCCGCAGCGCCCGGTGCAGATGACCATCGGGCGGCGGACGCAGATTGCGGATCTCTATTTCCAGCCCCATCCCGGCGGCGACATCGCGGCCCTGACGGGCGTGGCCAAGCACGTTCTGGCGATGGAGCGTGACGAGGGCGGCATCCTCGACCACGACTTCCTGCGCGAACATTGTCACGGTCTTGAAGACTGGATGGCCTGGGTCGAGGCAACCCCCTGGGCCGATCTTGAGGAGGTCAGCGGCCTGTCGCGCGCCCAGATGGAGGAGGCGGGCCGCGTCTATGCCCGCGCCAAGGCCGTGATGGGGATCTATGGCATGGGCCTGACGCAGCATGTCCACGGATCGGATTCCATCGGCGCGCTGGTGAACCTGATGCTGCTGCGCGGCAATATCGGGCGCAAGGGGGCAGGGGTCTCGCCGGTGCGCGGCCATTCGAACGTGCAGGGCCAGCGCACTGTCGGCATCACGGAAAAGCCCGAACTGGCACCCCATGACCGGCTGCGTGCGCTGTTCGACATCGACCCACCCGAGGAAGTGGGCTGGAATACGCTGGCCTTCTGTCAGGCGGCGCTTGCAGGCGAGGTCGAGGCCTATATCGGCCTTGGCGGCAATCTGGCGCGCGCTGTGCCGGACCAACCCCGCGTGATGGCCGCATGGCGCGACATTCCGATGACGGTCCATGTGGCGACGCGGCTGAACCGCACGCACCTGGCACCGGGGCGGCAATCCTGGCTGCTGCCCTGTCTGGTGCGCGCCGAAACCGACCTGCAGGACAGCGGCAGCCAGCAGGTCTCGGTCGAGGATAGTTTCAGCCATATCTACGGCTCGATCGGCCGGCGCGACCCGGCCAGCCCGCATCTGTGGTCCGAGACCGCCATCGTCGCCACTCTGGCCGATGCGGTGCTGGACCCGAACCCGCGCCTGCCCTGGCGCGCATGGCGCGGCAATTACGCGCTGATCCGCAAGGCGATCGAGGCCGTCTGGCCCGACGAATTCGGCAATTACGAGGCGCGGATGAACCAGCCCGGCGGCTTCTATCGCGGCAATCCCGCCCGCGAACGCGACTGGCAGACCGAGACCGGCAAGGCGCAGTTCACCATCCCCGCGGGACTGGACGCGACCGGCCTTGCGCGCGGGGTTGATGCGCCCTTCCGGCTGATCACGCTGCGCTCGAATGACCAGTTCAACACCACGATCTACGGCATGTCGGACCGGCTGCGCGGGATCGAGGGGCGGATGGTCGTGATGATGGCGCCCGCAGACATGGTCGCGGCCGGGCTGAAGCCCGACGATCTGGTCGCGCTGGTCACCGACAGCGATGACGGGGTGGACCGCCGCGTCCAAGGGCTGCGGGTGGTGCCATATGACCTGCCGCGCGGGGCGGTGGCGGGTTATTACCCGGAACTGAACGTGCTGGCGCCGCTGGACCGGCATGATCTGGCCTCGGGGACGCCCGCCTACAAGGGCATCCCGGTCCGGATCGAGGCCTGACGCAGGGGCAGGCGCGCGCGGGGTGGACTTTCCCCGCCGACCTCTCTATTGGGTCTGACTTTGGCGCTGCAGCTTCGAGGCGCCCGGTGCAAGGTTGCCGGGCCGACCCTACGGAAAAGGGGTGCCGCTCATCGGGTAATGCACCCCCTTTCTGGCGAAGACCATGACAGATCACAACATCCCCGCACCGCTTCAGGCGGCGCTGGCGGGCAAGGGCTATGACAGCCTGACCGCCGTTCAAACCTCGGTTCTGGCCCCCGAGGTCGCAGGCCGCGACCTGCTGGTCTCGGCGCAGACCGGCTCGGGCAAGACGGTGGCCTTTGGCCTCGCCATCGGTGCGGACCTTTTGACCGGCGACCGCCTGCCCGAGGGCGAATTGCCGCTGGCGCTGGCCATCGCGCCGACCCGCGAACTGGCCTTGCAGGTCGCGCGCGAGCTGGAATGGCTCTATGCCTCGACCGGTGCGCAGATCGCCACCTGCGTCGGCGGCATGGATTACCGCAACGAACGCCGCGCGCTGGCGCGTGGCGCGCAGATCGTCGTCGGCACGCCGGGCCGCCTGCGCGACCATATCGAACGCGGCAGCCTTGACCTGACCGCGCTGCGCGCCGCCGTTCTGGACGAGGCCGACGAGATGCTGGATCTGGGCTTCCGCGAGGATCTGGAATTCATCCTGGCCGCCGCTCCGGCGGAACGTCGCACGCTGATGTTCTCGGCCACCGTGCCCCCCGCGATCGAGAAACTGGCCTGCGATTTCCAGCGCGACGCGCTGCGGATCGCCGCCATGGGCGAAGCGCGCCAGCACGGCGACATCGCCTATCGCGCCTATTCCGTCGCTGCGCGCGACCGCGAGCCCGCGATCTTCAACCTGTTGCGCCTGCATGACGCGCGCACGGCGATCATCTTCTGCAAGACCCGTGCGAATGTCAGCCACCTGCTGGCGCGCATGTCGAACCGCGGCTTCAAGGCCGTGGCGATGTCCGGCGAACTCAGCCAGACCGAACGCAACCACGCGCTGCAGGCCCTGCGCGACGGGCGCGCGCGGGTCTGCATCGCCACCGACGTGGCCGCGCGCGGGATCGACCTGCCGGGGCTGGAACTGGTGATCCATGCCGATCTGCCCACCAACCCGGAAACGCTGCTGCACCGTTCGGGCCGCACCGGCCGGGCCGGTGCCAAGGGCGTCTCGGCGCTGATCGTGCCGCCCGCCGAATACAAGCGCGCCCAACGCCTGCTGCAGAATGCCCGTATCACCGCCGAATGGGGCGGTGCGCCCTCGGCCGACGAGGTCCGGGCCGAGGATGACCGCCGCCTGATGGATCACGCCTCGCTGACCCAGACCGGCGACGAGGATAATGCGGCCCTGGCCTCGGCGCTGCTGGAGCGTTTTGGCCCCGCGCAGGTCGCGCAGGCTTTCGTCGCGCTGTGGCGCGAGGGGCGCCCGGCGCCCGAGGAATTGTCCGACGCCGCCGTTCCGGGTGCCCCGCGCAGCCAGGCGCCGCGCGATCTGGGCGGGTTCGAGGATGCCGTCTGGTTCAGCCTGTCGGTCGGCCATACCGGCCGCGCCGAGCCGCGCTGGCTGCTGCCCAAGATCTGTGACGCGGGCGGCATCGGCCGCGAGGCGATCGGCGCCATCCGCATCCGCCACGATGTCAGCTATGTGCAGATCGCGGCATCCGAGGCGCACCGCTTTGGCGCCGAATCGCAGATCACCGACGAACTGACCATGCGCCGGATGCAGGGCGCGCCGGATCTGGACGCGCCCTCGGGCGGCGCCCCGCGCGCGCCCCGTCCGCCGCGCAGCTTCGACAAGCCCGCCTTCAAGGGCAAGCCTCGCGCGGCCCGCAGCCATGACGAGCCGCGCGCCGATGCGAAGCCCCGTGGGCCTGCCAAGGCCGCCGCATGGGCCAAGCCCCGCGCGGCCAAGCCGCACCGCAAGGGGCCGCGCCGTCCGGATTGAGACAGGCTTTGCCCTCTAAATGCGCAGGAAATTCTGCCTCCGACCATCACGGGTCGGAGGCGTATTTATTTTCCAGATTGTCGCAAACATTCTTGCAACCCTGCGAAAGCCGCGTCTAACCTGACGTGGCGCTGAATAACCATATAAACGCAGGGAGAGCGCTTTTGCTGGACGACCGCCTTGGCGACGCATTCGTCGCCTTTGAGCATGTGCAAAAAAGCTATGACGGCCAGACACTTGTCGTCAAAGACCTGAACCTTTCCATCGGCAAGGGCGAATTTCTGACCATGCTGGGGCCCTCGGGCTCGGGCAAGACGACCTGCCTGATGATGCTTGCCGGTTTCGAGACCGCCACCCATGGCGAGATCCGGCTGGCCGGACGCCCGATCAACCAGGTGCCGCCCCACAAGCGCGGCATCGGCATGGTGTTCCAGAACTACGCGCTGTTTCCGCACATGACCGTGGGCGAGAACCTGTCCTTTCCGCTGGAAGTCCGCGGCATGGCCAAGTCCGAGCGCGAGACGCGGGTCAAGCGGGCGCTGGACATGGTGCAGATGGGTGCCTTCATCAATCGCCGCCCGGCGCAGCTTTCGGGCGGCCAGCAGCAGCGCATCGCACTGGCCCGCGCGCTGGTCTTTGATCCCGAGCTGGTGCTGATGGACGAACCGCTCGGCGCGCTGGACAAGCAGTTGCGCGAACATATGCAGTTCGAAATCAAGCACTTGCACGAAAGACTTGGAATCACCGTCGTCTATGTGACCCATGATCAGGGCGAGGCGCTGACCATGTCCGACCGGATCGCGGTCTTCAACGATGGCCGCATCCAGCAGCTTGCCCCGCCCGCCGCGCTTTACGAACGCCCCGAGAACAGCTTTGTCGCCAGCTTCATCGGCGAGAACAACGCCCTTCCCGGCGTGATCGAGGAACTGGACGGCGACAAGGCCCTGGTGCGGCTGGATGGCGGCGGCGTGATCGACGCCACGCCCGTGAACATCCGCGAGCGGGGCCAGCGCACGACGGTCTCGATCCGGCCCGAACGGGTCGAGTTCAAGCCCGAGATGATGCCCCCCGGCGCCCACACGATCGAGGCGAAGGTTCTTGAGGTCATCTATATGGGCGACATCCTTCGTGCCCGGCTGGCCGTCGCGGGCAGCGACAACTTCGTGATGAAGATGCGCAACACGATCGGCCAGACAAGGCTCGATCCCGGCCAGACCATCCGCATCGGCTGGCATCCCCAGGATGCCCGCGCGCTGGACCCGGTCTGACCGACCCTTTCCGGGGCGAGCTGGATGCGCCCCGGACAATGACAGGACGGGCAAAGCCCGCGGCATTTCAACTGGGAGTCAAAACGTGAAAACCACTCTGATCCTCTCCACCGCTCTGACCGGCATGGCCTTCGCCGCTTCCGCGCAGGAAGTGAACGTCGTCTCCTGGGGCGGCGCCTACGAGATGAGCCAGGTCGAGGCCTATAACAAGCCCTTCACCGCCGAGACCGGCATCCGCGTGAACATGATCGCCGCCGACAACCCGGCCACGCCGCTGAAAGCGCAGGTCGAGGCCGGCAACGTGACCGCCGATGTCTTCGACGTCGAGGTTTCCGATGCGATCCGGCTGTGCGACGAGGGCGCCCTGATCGAGATCGACCACGCCGCCCTGCCGCCCGCGCCGGACGGGACCCCCGCCGTCGATGACTTTGTCGAGGGGGCGCTGCTGGATTGCGCCGTCGCAAACATCGTCTGGGGCACGGTCATCTCGTTCGACACGACCAAGTTCGACGAGGGCGCCCAGCCGCAGTCGGCGGCCGATTTCTTCAACACCGCCGACTTCCCCGGCAAGCGCGGCCTGCCGCGCAACCCCAAGCGCACGCTCTATCTGGCGCTGATCGCCGATGGCGTCCCCGCGGCCGACATCTATGACGTGCTGGGCACCGACGAGGGCGTCGAGCGCGCATTCGCCAAGCTGGACACGATCAAGTCCGACGTCGTCTGGTGGGAGGCCGGCGCCCAGCCCGTGCAACTTCTGGCCGATGGCGAAGTCACCATGACCACCGTCTATAACGGCCGCATCTTCGACGCGATGGTGGCCGAGAACAAACCCTTCGAGGTGATCTGGGACGGGCAATACATGGACATGGACATGTTCGTGATCCCGAAGGACGCCCCGAACATGGATGCGGCGCTGCAATACCTGAAATTCGCCACCGACACGCAACGTCTGGCGGATCAGGCGAAATACATCGCCTATGGCCCGGCGCGCCGGTCC
This sequence comes from Paracoccus sp. NSM, assembly GCF_052379855.1. Taxonomy (NCBI): domain Bacteria; kingdom Pseudomonadati; phylum Pseudomonadota; class Alphaproteobacteria; order Rhodobacterales; family Paracoccaceae; genus Paracoccus; species Paracoccus sp. NSM. The sequence goes on from NZ_JBQTCG010000005.1 coordinate 196,963, forward strand.
TCGGCCGAACTGGTCGGTCTTTATCAGGATGGCGTGACCGAGATGGCGCCGCACATGCCCACCAGCCCCGAGGCGCTTGAGAACGCCGTGATGGACAACCCGGAATTCTGGGCCGATCACGACACCGAACTGACCGAGCGTTTCAACGCCTGGCTGGCCTCGTCCTGATCAGCGACCGAAGCCGCGCCCTTGCCGGGCGCGGCTTTTCACCACGACCGGACCACGACAATCGGGAACAGCCATGGCGAATATCGCCCTAGATCCGCATGACGCCACCACCTCGGAGGGCGAGGCCCGGCTGACCACCGCCGATGGCAAGCCGCTGGCCCGCGCGCTGGCCCGCAGCCAGCGCCGCGCCCGCCGTCGGGCCTTTCTGCTGGTCCTGCCGCTGCTGGCCTTCATTCTCCTCACCTTCGTGATCCCGATCGGGCAGATGCTGCAACGGTCGTTCTACAATGACGGCTTTTCGCGCAACATGCCCGAGGTCTCGGCCTGGTTCGCCTCGACCGAGCGCGGAACCGATCCCGACGAGGCCGCATGGGCCGCCCTGGCCACCGACCTGAAAGCCGCCGCCGAGGCCCGCACGATCGGCATGATCGGCACGCGGATCAATTACGACCTGTCGGGGGCGCGGTCGCTGTTCACCTCGACCGGGCGTTCGCTGCGCGGCGGGCTGGAACCGCCCTATCGCGAGGCGCTGCTTGAGATCAACGAGGGCTGGGACAACCCGATGCTCTGGTCCGTGATGCGCGAGGCATCCCAGCCCTACACCGCGAATTTCTACCTTGCCGCCGTTGACCGCACCCGCGACGAGGATGGCCGCATCCAGCAGGTCGAGGAACGCCAGCAGGTCTATGTGATGCTGTTCACGCGCACCTTCTGGCTGTCGCTGGTGATCACCGGCCTGACATTCCTGCTGGGCTTTCCGATCGCGCATCTTCTGGCCACGCTGCCGATGCGGAAATCGAACCTGCTGATGATCCTTGTGCTGCTGCCTTTCTGGACCTCGCTTCTGGTGCGGACGACAAGCTGGATGGTGCTGCTGCAACAACAGGGGGTGGTGAACGACGTCCTGGTCTGGCTGGGCGTGATCGGCAATGACCAGCGGTTGCAGATGATCTACAACCAGACCGGCACGATCATCGCCATGACCCATATCCTGCTGCCCTTCATGGTGCTGCCGCTCTATTCGGTGATGCGGACGATCAACCCGTCCTATGTCCGGGCGGCGAAATCGCTTGGCGCGACCAGCTGGACGGCCTTCCGCCGGATCTATTTCCCGCAGACGCTGCCGGGGCTGGGGGCGGGGGCGCTTCTGGTCTTCATCCTGGCGGTGGGCTACTACATCACGCCCGCGCTGGTCGGCGGATCGTCGGGGCAGCTGATTTCCAACATGATCGCGATGCACATGACCTCGACGCTGAACTGGTCGATGGCGGCGGCGCTGGCCGCGCTGCTCTTGGCCTCGGTCCTGGTCCTCTACTGGCTCTATGACCGGCTGGTGGGCATCGACAACCTGAAACTGGGGTAAACCATGGCGCTTCCTTCCTACGCCTCGCCGCTGGAGCGGGCTTGGCATTACCTCTATCTGGTGATCTGCGGGCTGATCTTCTTCTTCCTGATCGCGCCGATCGTGGTGATCATCCCGTTGTCCTTCAACGCCGAGCCGTTCTTTACCTTCACCCCGGCCATGCGCTCGCTTGACCCCGAGGGGTTCAGCCTGCGCTGGTATCAGAGCCTTCTGACCTTCGGCATGGACAACCCCGAGTCCGAGGGCTGGGCCTTCTGGTCGGATGCCTGGAACAACGCGCACTGGATCAAGGCGGCGAAGAACTCGGTCATCATCGGCTTCTTTGCCACGCTGGTCGCCACCGTTCTGGGCACGCTGGCCGCCCTTGGCCTGTCTCGCCCCGAAATGCCCTATCGGCGGGCGATCATGGCGATCCTGATATCGCCCATGATCGTGCCGCTGATCATCACCGCGACGGGGATGTTCTTCTTCTACTCGAACCCCTGCGAGCTGTTGACCCTGATCGGGCTTGAGCCGCAATGCGGGCGGCTGGCGGGCACCTATCTGGGCGTCATCCTGGCCCATGCGACGCTTGGCATCCCGTTCGTCATCATCACGGTGACGGCGACGCTGGTCGGGTTCGACCAGTCGCTGAACCGGGCGGCGGCCTCGCTTGGGGCCAGCCCGCGGGTGACGTTCTTCCGGGTGACGATGCCGCTGATCCTGCCGGGCGTGATCGCGGGGGCGCTGTTCGCCTTTGTCACCTCGTTTGACGAGGTCGTGGCGGTCTTGTTCATCGCCGCACCCGAGCAGCAGACGATCCCGCGCCAGATGTGGAACGGCATACGCGAGCAGATCAGCCCGGCCATCCTTGCCGTGGCCACGCTGCTGGTGATCTTCTCGATCGCGCTGCTGACCACGGTGGAATTGCTGCGCCGCCGATCGGAACGCATCCGGGGCCTGTCCCCGCAATGACGCCCGAGGATCTGGATGACGCAGAGGCGCGCCCCGCGCCGCCGCGTTATCCATCCATAACAAGGGCCGAGCGCGCGCATGGCCGCCGGCTGGCCGCTATCCACGACATGTATCGGGCCGAACTGGACGGCGTGGCGGGCCTCCTGGCCGCGATCCGGGCCGAGATGGCCGCGCCGGGCGCGCTGGTTCAGGCCGTGTGCGGAATGCAGATGACGCGCAATTTCCGCCTGTTCGGCACGGCCTGTGGGCGCGACTGCGCGCTGTTGCAGAACCACCACGATATCGAGGAAAGCTGGATGTTCCCCGCGCTGGCCGAACGCGGCGGCGCGCCTCTGGCGCCGGTCATCGCGCGACTGCGCGCCGAGCATGAGGTGATCCACCGCCTGATCGAGGACCTGCACGATGCCGCGCGCGCCCTGCGCGATGCGCCCTCGGCCGATGCGTTCGAGGATTGCGCGCAGCGTTTTGCGGTGCTGGACCGCGCGATCCGGTCGCATTTCGGCTATGAGGAGACCGCGCTCGAGGAACCTCTGGGCGCGCTTGGCGTGCCGATCTGAGCCCCGTTCAGGGCAGGATCATCAGCCAGACCCAGACGGTCAGGATCGACAGGGCCGTCGCCATCAGCACGCTGGACGCGGCGACCCGGCGGGCCGAGCCGTAGATATTGGCGAAAAGGTAGGCATTGACCCCCGGCGCCATCGAGGCGGTCAGCACCGCCGAACGCAGCCCCGCCATATCCAGCCCCGCCAGCCGCGCCGCGCCATAGGTGATCGCCGGATGCAGGACCAGCGCGATGGCGCAGCACATGGCGATGGTCGCCATGTCGCCTTCGGGCCGGTATCGGTAGAGGATGCCGCCCAGCCCGAACAGGGCGGCGGGCAGGGCCGCGCGGGCCAGCATGTCCACCGCATCCCAGAAGCCCTGCGGCATGACCAGCCCCGCCTGCATCAGCAGGTTCATGCTGAACCCGGCCAGAATCCCGATCACCAGCGATGTCCGCAGCACCCCCGCCAGCGCCTTCAGCGCCACGCGCCCGACCGACAGGCCCGATCCGCGCGCGCGGGTGAACTCCATCACCGTGATGCCGAAGGTGTAAAGCAGCGGTGAATGCAGCGCGATGATCGCCCAGTTCCCGGCCAGCGCCTCGGGGCCATAGGCGCGTTCGGTGATCGGCACGCCCAGAAGCAGCGTGTTCGAGAACAGGCAGACAAAGCCGATCGCCACGCAATCCATCGGCGGGCGCGAGAACAGATACCGCGCCCCCGCCCAGCCCGCCGCAAAGCTGGCGAAGGCCCCCAGATAGAAGGGGATCAGCAGGGCGGGGCGGAATTCGAACCCCAGATCCAGCCGCGCGATGGACGCGAACAGCAGCGCCGGCACCGCGAAATTCTGCGCGAAGGCCATGACGCCATCGACCGTCGAGGCCCCGAACCAGCCCCGCCAGGCGGCCAGATAGCCGAAGCCCACGACCAGAAAGACCGGCAGGATGATCGTGAAGAGCGCGCTCACAGCGCGGCGGGCAGATCGGGCAGGGCGGCTGTCGCCTCAAGCTGCATCATGTCATGGGCCGGGACCACGTGATCGGGCGTCTCGCGCGCGACGGTCGCGTAATCCATGTCGAGATGCATGTTCGTCAGCACCGCGCGCGGGCTGCCCGCGCGGGTGATCCAGTCCAGCGCCAGCGCCAGATGGGCGTGGCTGGGATGGGGTTCGGGGCGCAGCGCGTCGATGACGAAGGTCTCGGCCCCCTCGATCAGGGGCCAGGCCGCGTCGGGAATGGCCGAGACATCGGGCAGATAGACCAGCCCGCCGATGCGGAAGCCAAGCGCCGTCGTGCGGCCATGCTGGACGCGGAAGGGGATCAGCCCCACGGGTCCGCCGGGGCCGTCGATGGTCACGCGACCCTCGATCGGGTTCAGCGTGCAGATGGGGGGGTATTCGCTGCCCTCGGGGGTTTCGAACACATAGCCAAAGCGGGTCAGCAGCGCCTCGGCGGTCTGGTGATCGGCCCAGGCGGGCAGGATGCGGCGGGCGTTGTAGACCAGCTGGCGCAGGTCGTCGATGCCGTGGATATGGTCGGCATGGGCATGGGTATAGACCACCGCATCCAGCATCTCGACCCCGGCATCCAGAAGCTGCGGCACCAGATCGGGGCCGCTGTCGATCAGCACCCGGGTCGTGCCCTGCGCGCCGTCGCGTTCGACCAGGATCGAGCAGCGGCGCCGCCGGTTGCGCGGCTCGGCCGGGTCGCAGACGCCCCAACGGTTGCCAAGGCGCGGCACGCCGCCCGACGATCCGCAGCCCAGGATCGTGACGCGCAGATCGCCGGTCATGCGGCGGCCTTGGTGAACAGGCGGTCGAAATTCGCGCTGCTGGCGGCGGCGAAATCGGCAAGGTCCAGCCCGAACAACTCGGCCCCCACGCGCGCGGTATGGGCGACATAGGCGGGTTCGTTGCGCCGCCCGCGATGGGGCGGAGGCGCCAGATAGGGGCTGTCGGTCTCGATCAGGATGCGGTCGAGGGGGGCTGCGGCGAAGATCTCGCGCAGGTCAGAGGACCGGGGAAAGGCCGCGATCCCCGACATTGACAGATAAAAGCCCAGATCCAGCGCCGCGCGCGCCAGGGCGGCGGATGAGCTGAAGCAATGCATCACGCAGCCATAGGCGCCCGCGCGGTGTTCCTCGGTCAGGATGCGGGCCATGTCGTCATCGGCATCGCGGGCATGGATGATCAGCGGCAGGCCGGTGCGGCGCGCGGCCTCGATATGGGTGCGCAGGCTTTCCTGCTGAAGCGCCGCGCTTTCGGCGGTGTAGTGGTAGTCGAGCCCGGTTTCCCCGATGCCCACGAATTTCGGATGCGCGGCCAGCGCCACAAGCTGATCGACCGAGGCCATGGGCTCGTCAGCCACGCTCATCGGGTGGGTGCCTGCGGCGTAAAAGACGCCCTCATGCGTCTCGGCCAGGGCGCGGATCGCGGGTTCGTTGCGCAGGCGGGTGCAGATCGTGACCATGCGCGTGACGCCCGCCGCGCGGGCGCGTTCGATCAGCGCCGCGTGTTCGCCATCGAAATCCGGGAAATCCAGATGGCAATGGCTGTCCACGAGGGCAGGGGGCGCTGCGTCACGCATCCGGTTTCCTTCGGTCAGGCTGTCGCGGCGCGCGCGGGGGGCGATTGCGCCAGTTCCAGCACCATATCCATCACCAGCGCGGCAGGGTCAATATTGACCGCCCGCCCGGCGCGGGCGCGTGCCGACAGACGCGCCTGCGCCTCGGCCCAATGGCGGGCCGACAGATCGTCGGGCGACAGCCGCGCCATCAGCGCGGCCTCGCCCCGCGCGGCCTGATCCAGCGGCGCGCCCATCAGCCCGGCCCGCGCCAGCCGCGCCAGAAAGCGGTCCAGCAGCGTGATCGCCAGATCGAACGGATCGCCATCCGCGCCCGCCCGGCCCGCCGCCGCATTGGCCCATTCCGCCGCCGCCAGCCGATCCAGCCGGGGCAGGGTCGCGAACAGATCGACCAGCGCCTGATAGCGGTCCAGCCCATCCTGCCCGGCCAGTCGCAAGGCCTCGCCGACCGAGCCGTCGGACAGCGCGGCCAGCGGTTCGGCATCCTCGTGCAGCCCCAGATCCGACAGGATTTCGCCCATCTGTCGAGGCGCCAGAGGCGACAGGCGCAGCGTCCGGCAACGCGAGCGGATCGTCGGCAAGAGACCCGCAGGCTGATGCGCCACCAGAAGGATCAGCGTCTGCGCGGGCGGTTCCTCCAGCACTTTCAGCAGGGCATTGGCGGCGGCGATGTTCATGTCGTCGGCGGCGTCGATGATCGCCACGCGATAGCCGCCCTCGGCCGCGCTCATGTGAAAGAAGGACAGAAGGCGGCGGATCTCGTCCACGGTGATCTGCGCCGAAAGGCGCCCGGCCTTGTCGTCCCAGGGGCGCCGGATCAGCGCCAGTCGGGGTTCGGACATGGCCATGATGCGGCGTGTCTCGGGGGTGTCGGGGTCCGCGCTCAGATCGTCCGACGCCATTCCCGACAGGACCCATTTGGCGATGGACCAGGCCAACGTCGCCTTTCCGACCCCGCGCGGACCGGTCAGCAGCCAGGCATGGTGCAGCCGCCCGCCCCGCGCCGCCGAGACGAAATCGCTCAAGGCCGCGTCATGGCCCAGCACGCGGCGCGCCTCGCGCGGATGGGGGGCGCCGGGCACGCGATCGGCTTCGGGGATATCCTCGGGCGCGGTCTTCACAGCGCGGCCCGGACGCGGGCGGCGACATCGCCCGGTGTGCCGCTGCCGTCGATCAGGCGAACGCGGCCGGGATATTCGGCGGCCAGCGCGCGGAAGCCCTGCGCCAGGCGTTCCTGAAAGGCGAGGCCGAGGCTTTCGAACCGGTCCTCGGTGCCGCCGCGCGCATTGCCGCGCGCAAGGCCGGTGGCCGGGTCGATGTCGATGACAAAGCTGCGGTCGGGTTCAAGCCCGATCATCAGCGCGTGCAGCCGGTCCACCATCGCGCGCAGATCGCCGCGCGCGGCGCCCTGATAGACGCGGGTGCTGTCGGCGAAGCGGTCGGTGATGACGGTCGCGCCCCTGTCCAGCGCGGGGCGGATCGTGCGTTCAAGGTGATCGCGGCGGGCGGCGGTGAAAAGCAGGCATTCCGTTTCCGGCGACCAGCGTTCGCCCGCACCCTCGACCAGAAGGCGGCGGATCTCTTCGGCGCCGGGGCTGCCGCCGGGCTCGCGCGTCAGCACGACCTCGCGGCCCTCGGCGCGCAGGGCCTCGGCCAGCAGGCGGGCCTGCGTGGACTTGCCGCAGCCGTCAATGCCCTCGAAGCTGACCAGCATCAGATGCCGGTGGCGGCGATGGCGCGCTGCCCCAACTGCATCACGGCGCCCTTGATGCGGCCCATGAAGCCCGCCTCGGGGATGTCGGCGGTGGCGATCAGGGGCGTCACGGCCTCGCGCGCGCCGGGGATGGTGACGACCAGACGGCCCACGGGGTCGCCCTTGGCGATGGGCGCGGGGATGGGGCTGTCATAGACGATCTCGACCTTGACCTGATCCTGCGCGCCGGCGGGGATCAGCACGTTGACGCCGTTCTCGGTCGTCAGGCCGACGCGGCTGGCGGTGCCCAGCCAGACGGGTGCCTCGGTCACGGTCTCGCCTGCGGGGACCAGCGTCTGCATGGTGAACTGACGGAAGGCCCAGTTCACGATCCGCTCGGATTCCTCGGCGCGGGCGCGGTCGGTTTGCAGGCCCGAGACGACGAAGATGATCCGGCGCCCGTCCTGCGCGGCCGAGCCCACCAGACCGTAACCGGCCTCTTGCGTGTGGCCGGTCTTGAGGCCGTCGCCGATGCCCTGACGCAGGATCGGGTTGCGGTTGTAGCGGTTGGCGGGCGCGCGATCGTCAAAGCGGAATTCGGTCAGGGAGAAATCGCTGTAATATTGCGGGAACTTCTCGATGATCCGCAGCGCGACAAGGCCCATATCCTCGGCCGACATGACGTGGCCCTCGGCGGGCCAGCCGGTCGAGTTCTTGAAGACCGAATGCGTCAGCCCGATCTGGCGGCCGCGTTCGGTCATCTGGCGGGCAAAGGCTTCCTCGGTCCCGGCAAGGCCCTCGGCCACAACGACGCAGGCATCATTGCCCGACAGCACGATGATGCCCTTGATCAGTTCCTCGACCGTCGGGCGGTCCAGTTCATTGAGGAACATGGTCGAGCCGCCCATCTGCCGCGCGCGAGTGGACACCGGCAGGCGCGTATCCATCTGCACGCGGCCATCCTCCAGCGCCTCATACAGCATGTAGAGCGTCATCAGCTTGGACATCGAGGCGGGCGGGATCGCCACGTCGGCATTCTTCTCCATCAGCACGGTGCCGCTGGTCACATCATAGACCCAGGCCGAGGTCGCGGTCGTGTCGAAGGCGCGCGCAGGCGCGGCAAGCGACAGGGCGGCAGCGAACCACAGAAGGAATGCGCGCATGGGGTAGGTTCCTCTGACTTCTTTGCCGCGATGGTTACATCATGCCCCGGCATCCCGCAACGCGGCCAGACCCTGCGGGGCGCTATTGTGATCGGGCTGGTGCTGGCCCACCGCCTCGCGCCAGTGGCGGCGGCAGAGCGAGACATAGGTCTCGTTCCCGCCGACCTGCACCTGCGCGCCCTCGGTGATGACCCGGCCCGCCGCGTCCTGCCGCACGACCATCGTCGCCTTGCGCCCGCAATAACAGATCGTGCGGACCTCGCGCATGTCATCGGCCAGGGCCAGCAGTGCGGCCGAGCCGGGGAACAGCTCGCCCCGGAAATCGACGCGCAGCCCGTAGCACATCACCGGCTGGCCCAGATCATCGGCCACGCGCGCAAGTTGCCAGACCTGTTCGTGGGTCAGGAATTGCGCCTCATCGACGAAGATGCAGGCGCAGCCCGTGCCGGTGCGCGCGATCAGGTCGAAAAGGTCAGTCTGCTGGGAAAAGACCACCGACTCTGCCGCGATGCCGATGCGGCTGGCGATGCGCCCCGCGCCCGCCCGGTCGTCGAAGGCCGCCGACAACAGCAGGACCGCCATTCCGCGTTCGCGGTAATTATGCGCGGCCTGCAACAGCATCGTGCTCTTGCCCGCGTTCATCGTGGAATAGTGGAAATAGAGCTTGGCCATGACGCCAGATAGCCGCGCCCCGTCGCCGCCTCAAGGCCCCGCGCGGCAGAAGAAAAGCCGCAGGGCGGGCCTGCGGCTTTTCCGGTGTCGTTGGCGTGGGGATCAGCCCCGACGCTTGGCGCCGCCCGCGGGCTTGCGCGAGGGTTTCGCGCCGCCGCCCATGGGCGCACGGCCCCGCGATTGCGGGCGCGGACCCTTGGCGGCGGGGGCCGCCGCATAGGCCCAGGGCTCGCCGCCGATGACCGGGATGGCAGCCTTCATCGCCTTTTCGATGGCGCGCAATTCGCCCATCTCGGCGGGCGCGCAGAAGGCGACGGCGCGGCCGTCACGACCCGCCCGCGCGGTGCGGCCGATGCGGTGGACATAGTTCTCGGGGACGTTGGGCAGGTCGTAGTTATAGACATGCGCCACCTCGGGAATGTCCAGACCCCGCGCCGCCACGTCGGTGGCGACCAGAACCTGCGTCTCGCCCTTGCGGAAGGCCTCCAGCGCGCGCTCGCGCTGGCCCTGGCTTTTGTTGCCGTGGATCGCGGCGACGGGGAAGCCCCATTTCTCCAGCAGCTTGGCCAGCTTTTCGCAGCCATGCTTGGTGCGGCCGAAGACCATCGCCAATTCGCCCGTATGCTTGGACAGGTATTCCGCCAGCAGCGTCGCCTTGTCGCCCTGACCGGTGAAGTGGACGCCCTGCTCGATCTTGCGGGCGGCCTGACCCGGAGGGTTCACGGCGACGCGGACGGGATCGGTCAGATAGGTGTCGGCCAGTTCCTCCATCAGCTTGGGCATGGTGGCCGAGAACAGCAGCGTCTGGCGTTCGCGCGGCAGCATCTTGGCGATCTTGCGCAACGTGTGGATGAAGCCGATGTCCAGCATCTGGTCGGCCTCGTCCAGCACCAGATAGGTGGTTGCCGACAGATCGACCGCGCGGCGTTCGATCAGGTCCATCAGGCGGCCCGGCGTGGCGATCAGCACATCCACGCCGCGCGACATCCGCTCGGTCTGGACGTTGATCGAGGCGCCGCCGACCACGCGGAAGCTGCGGATCGGGGTGCCTTCGGCATAGGCGTCGATATTGGTGGCGATCTGGGTGGCCAGTTCGCGGGTGGGGGCAAGGATCAGCGCCCGGCAGGTGCGCGGGTCCGGTTTCTTGCCGTATTTGATCAGCCGCGTCAGCATCGGCAGGCCGAAGGCCGCCGTCTTGCCGGTGCCGGTCTGCGCCAGGCCCAGCACGTCGCGGCCCGCGACGACCGCGGGGATGCCCTCGCGCTGGATCGGGGTCGGCTGGGTCAGGCCCATTGCGGCGATATTGGCGTTGATGCGGTGGTCGATGCCCATATCGGCAAAGGGACCGGTGGGCAGCGGGTCACGGGCGGGGGCGCGGCGCCCCTCGTTCGCGGCCAGTGCGGGCGATTGCACATTCGGCACGGCGCGGCGGCCGCCATGGGCGGTGGGGGCGGCATTGGGGCCGCGCGGATGGCGGCGGCGGGTATTGGTCTTCTGTTCCATGATCGTCTTTCATCCCCGCCGCCCCCCGTATCGGGCGCACGAGGCAGGGGCCGCGCATCAGGTGCGGCCTATTGCAGGGGTGCGGGCGAAATACGAGTATGCCCGCTGCCTCCCCGCGTGAATGGGAAACGGATGGGTGTCGCGCCCGGGACAGGTAGGCCGAAGGGGCCGGCTGTGGCTGCTCACGCGGCAGCAGGGGGCGACAGGTTGCAGATGGTGCAGAACGGCGCGAAAGTCAAGCGCGCTCGGCGCTGTCCAGCCAGATCGTCACCGGCCCGTCATTGATCAGCGACACCTGCATCTCGGCGCCGAAGATGCCGGTCTCGACCGGCAGGCCCAGCTGGCGCAGGGCGGTGACGAAATGCTCATAGAGGCGGCGGCCATCCTCGGGGGCGGCGGCCGAGGAAAAGCCGGGCCGGTTGCCGCTGCGCGTATCGGCGGCCAGCGTGAACTGGCTGACCGCCAGTACGCCGCCGCCGATATCGGTGATCGCGCGGTTCATCCGCCCGGCCTCGTCGCGGAAGATCCGCAGTTTCGCCATGCGGGCGGCCATGCGTTCGGCCACGGCCTCGTCATCGCCCTGCATCGCGCAGACCAGCGCCAGAAGGCCGGGGCCGGTCCGGCCGACCAACTGCCCCTCGACCGAGACCGAGGCCTCGGTCACGCGCTGCAGCAGCAGCCTCATGCCAGCGCCGCGCGCGGCTGGCGGTTGTTCCACAGGCCGAACAAAGCCATCCCCGCGACCATCGCCGCCATGAAGGTCAGCGCGGGCGTCCCTCCGGTCGCCAGCGAGGCGATGGCCGGGCCGGGGCAGAGACCCGCCAGACCCCAGCCAAGCCCGAACAGGGCCGCGCCCGCGATCAGGCGGCCGTCCAGCTTTTGCGGCGGCAGGGCGGGCATCGGCGCGCCGGTCAGCGCGGCGGGCTTGCGCGCGGCAAGGCGCCAGACGAAGAACATCGGCACCACCGCGCCGCCCAGAACGAAGGCCAGCGTCGGGTCCCATGCGCCGAAGATGTCCAGCCATCCCCGGACTTTGGCCGGGTCCGTCATCCCCGAGACCAGCAGCCCGGCCCCGAACAATCCGCCCGAAAGCGCGGCGATCAGCAATCGTGTCATGGTCATGCCCACCCGATCATGCGTGCGATGATGACGGCCAGAACGCCCGTCGCCAGATAGACCGCCGTGGCCGCGATGCCGCGCCAGGACAGGCGCGAAATGCCGCAGACCCCGTGCCCCGAGGTGCAGCCATTGCCCAGTCGCGTGCCGAAGCCGACCAGCAGGCCCGCAAGGATCAGCACCCCCGTTCCCGCCACCGGTTCCGAGGCCGCGCCCAGACCCGCCGCGACCATCAGCGCCGGCACCAGCACCAGCGCCGCCAGAAAGACCACGCGTTCGGCCCGGTTCGCGCGGCCCGTGCCGTCGATCAGCCCGCCCAGAAGCCCGCTGGCCCCCATGATCCGGCCATTGCCCAGAAGATACAGCGCCGCAGCGCCTCCGATCATCAATCCGCCGATCAGGCCCATGATCCAGTCGGGTTCCATCCGCACGCTCCTCAGTAAAGGTTCGGTGAAGATGTATTCCGAAACGAGAATATGTCAAGACCGCGAAGTCCGCGTCAGGGCTTGAGCATGATCGCGATGACAACGACCATCAGCCCGATGCAGGATGCCGCCAGCGCCCCCATGTTGACCGCCAGCACGGTCTTCATGCGGGCGCGCAGCGCCTCGTCATCGGCCCCGGCGCGGCGGGCGCGGGTGACGGTCAGGATACACCAGACGATCCCGACAAGCCCCAGCAGGGTCAGGGCGGCACCCGCCCAGATGATCCAGTCGTAAAGGCCCATGACAGCATTCCCCGGCAGTTTTCCGATGCCTGCCCTAGCGGCGATTGCACCGCGCGGCAAGACGGCCTAACAGGTCGGGCAAAACGCGAGAAGGGAAAGACCGCCATGCAGGACGATCAGGCTTACGGCGTCGCCGCCGACGAATTGCGCCAGTTCATCGAACAATTCGAGCAGCTCGAAGCCGAGAAGAAGGACATCAGCGAGCGTCAGAAAGAGGTCATGGCCGAGGCCAAGGCCCGCGGCTACGACACCAAGGTGATGAAGAAGATCGTCGCCCTGCGCAAACGCCACCGCGACGACATCGCCGAGGAAGAGGCGATCCTGGAAATGTACAAGAGCGCGCTCGGGATGGCGTGACGCGCAAGGGCGCGCCCGGCGGCGCGCCCCTAGTCCGACGGGCGTCCGCCCGGGCCGTCAGGGCAGCACGAATTCCACGCCGGGTTGCGCGGCGATCATGGCGGCGTCGGCACGGTAGAGGTCGGTGACCTCGTCCACGACCTCTTGCGTCCAGCCGGGCAGGTCGATCGCCTGATCCAGCATGCCGGGCAGGGCGTATTTCTCAAGCACGCGGGCATAGATGTCGCGGCGGCGCGTGATGTCCAGGTTCTCTTGCCCGGCCACGGCGTCGCGCAGGCGCGCGATCCCCGCATCGCCCAGCAGGTCGTACATGTAGACCAGCGCCCCCGATAGCGGCACGTCCTGCGGGATATGGCCCAGAAGGCGCACCAGCTCGGGCCAGATCAGCGGCACGTCCTCGTGGCACCAGATCACCACGCGGCAGCCCGAGGCCGCCCGCAGCAGCGACAGAAGCGGATCGCGCCAGCGCAGTTCCTCGGGGCGACAGCCCTGTACCAGCTCGTGGTAGCCGCCGCCTGCGAAATGCGGCAGCACTTCGGTCAGCAGCGTGGCGGGGTTGCGGATCGCCACGAAGAATTCGCATTCCGCCGAGGGGAACAGCTTGCGCAGTGCCGAGATCCGCGCCCCCATCTGCGGATAAAGCCCGCCCTGTCCGCAGACCCGCCCCGGCGCCCCCATGAAGGTGGCGCTGGACATCACCAGTCGCGACGGATTGTCGCTTTCGACCAGCGCGTCCAGCATGATCTGTTCCATCTCGGGCGTGGCGGTGCCGCCGTGCAGCGCCTCGAGCGCCTCGTCCAGAACGGCGCGGTGGCGGTTCGGCGTGATCACTTCGGTCCCCTCGCGCAGCAACCAGTTGCGGTTGTTCAGCAAGGTCTTCAGCATCCGGTCACCGTCGGTGCAATGCACCCCGATGTGATAGGCGATCTGCATGATGCCGTCCTGTCCCGTCTTGTCGTTGGCCCGCTGCCCGACCGGGCGCGGCGCCGTGCAATCTAGCCGTCCTTCGTGGACAGTCAAACGGCTTTGCGTTAACGACGGGCGCATGACGACATCCAGCATCGGGGCCGGGACGGCCAAAGGCAGCGAGCAGGGGCTGAGAGAGGGCGGTGGCCGCGGCTGGTCGCTGGCCTCGGCGCTGATCGCGGCGCTGGTCCTCGCCCCGGTCGCGGCGGTGGTCTGGATGGCGGCCAATCCCACCGGGAACATCTGGCCGCAGCTGATGTCCACGGTGATGCCGCGCTATTTCGCCAATACGGTGATCCTGACGCTTGGCACCGGCGCGCTGGCGGCGGCGATGGGGGCGGGGGCCGCGTGGCTTGTCTGCATGTATCACTTTCCCGGACGGCGCTGGCTGCAATGGCTGCTGCTGCTGCCCCTGGCGGTGCCGGCCTATATCGGCGCCTATGCACTGGCCGATTTCCTCGATTATTCCGGGCCGGTCCAGACCGCGCTGCGCGGCTGGTTCGGTTGGGAAAGCGCGCGCGATTACTGGTTCCCCCGCATCCGCTCGATCGAGGCGGCGATCGTCGTCCTTGGCGCGGCGCTTTACCCCTATGTCTATCTGCTGACCCGCGCCGCCCTGAACGAACAATCGGGCAGCGCCTACGAGGTTGCCCGCGCGCTTGGCACCGGACCTTGGGCGCTCTTTCGCCGTGTGGGCCTGCCGCTCGCGCGCCCGGCCATCGTGGCAGGTTCGGCCATCGCGATGATGGAGGCCGTGGCCGATTACGGCGTGGTCAGCTATTTCGGCGTGCAGACCCTGAACACCGGCATCTTCACCACCTGGCTGGAACGGCGCAATGCCGGAGGCGCGGCCCAGATCGCTTGCGTGATCCTGGCCATCGTCATCATCCTGGGTCTGTGGGAGCGTCTTGGCCGCCGCCGCGCCCGCTATCACCAAAGCGCCCGCCAGCCGCGCCCGATCACGCCGCAGCGCCTGCGGGGCGTGGCGGCATGGGCCGCGACGGCGGCCTGCCTGTTTCCGTTCCTTCTGGGCTTCGTGCTGCCGGTGGGCGTGATCCTGACCTATGCCGTGGCCTATCCGCAGGGCTGGGTGACGCCCGGCCTTGCCCGCGCGGCCTGGAACACGGTCAGTCTGGGCGGGGTCGCGGCACTGCTGACGGTGGGGCTGGCCATGGTCATGGTCTATGGCGTGCGACTGTCGGGGCGGCGCCTGCCGCGCCTGCTGCTGCCGGTGACGACGGTGGGCTATGCCGCGCCCGGCGCGGTGCTGGCAGTGGGCATCCTGATCCCGATGGCGGCGCTGGATCACCGCTTCGCGGATGCCGTCCTGTCGCTGACCGGCACCGATCCGGGCCTGCTGATCACCGGCACCGGCGCGGCCATCGTGCTGGCCTATATCGTGCGCTTCTTCGCCATCGGGCAGGGCGCGATCGACGCCGCCTTCACGCGGGTGCCGCCCTCGCTGCCGATGGCGGCGCGCTCGCTTGGCCGCAATCATGCGGGGGTCTTGCGCGACGTGTTCCTGCCGCTGATGCGTGGCTCGGTCGGGGCGGCGCTGCTGCTGGTCTTTGTCGATTGCGTCAAGGAATTGCCCGCCACGCTGCTGCTGCGGCCCTTCAACTTCGAGACCCTGGCCACCCGCACCCATGAACGCGCCAGCCTCGAGGATCTGGGCAATGCCGCGCCTGCGGGTCTGCTGGTGATGATGGTGGGCATTCTTGCGGTGATCCTGCTGGCGCGCACCAACCTTGGCTTGCAGAAACCCGGCAGGCACGCTATCGCGGAAACCGCGCCGGCTTAGCTCAGTGGTAGAGCGTCTGATTTGTAATCAGGGGGTCGGGGGTTCAAATCCCTCAGCCGGCACCAGCCCCCTGTCAGCGGACTGCCCGAACGGCGCCCTGACCGAACCGACCAGCAGGCAGGCAAGTCATGACGCGCATTCCCTTCGGACGAACGCTCTCGAGGGTGCGGCTTGCCTTGGCCGACCGGGTGGCCCGATACCGGCTTGCCCGCGCCGCCAACGGGGGCGAGGTGCTGGATGTCATGACGTCCTGCGGCGGCAAGAATTCGGGGATCACGCAGATCCTGATCCGGTCGCTGTCGGACGCCCATCCGGGGCAGAGGATCAATTTCTGGTTCTTCCACCTGGATGTCGCCGACCCGATCATGAACCGCATGGCGCGCTTTTGCGACAAGCTGCCCAATGTCCGCCTGCGCCCGATCCGGGTCGAGCGGACCGAGGCGCTCGTGGCGCTCAAGACGCTTGGGGGCAAGCCCGATTGCGAGCGCTTCCTGTGGTTCGTCGCGCATGAATACCTGCCCGCCGATCTGGACCGGGTGATCTATCTCGACGCGCTCGACACGATGGTTCTGGATGATCTGCGCCCCTTCCTGAACCACGATCTGGGCGATCGCTACGTTCTGGCCTGCCATGAATTCCTGGCCCGCGCCCAGCCCCCGATCTCGATCGGCCCGGCGCGCGAAGCCTCTGAGGCGGGGACCGACCCCGAGGTGATCCGCCGCGTCTCGCTCGGGCTGATCAACAGCGGCGCGATGGTGCTGAACCTGCGCAGGTTCCGCGACGAGGGGATCGATCTTGACCATTACGTCAGGACCGCGACCTGGGCGCAGCAGCAGGGCCTGTCCTTCGGGGATCAGGGGCTTTTCTCTCTGACCTTCGGCAGCGCCTTCGCGCCCGCCCATGACCGCTACAATTTCCGCTTCGGCTTTCCGGGCGCGGGGCGGATCAAGGCCGAGCCCGCGATCGTGCATTTCGCGGGCCATGTGCCCAAGCCCTTTGCCTTTCGCCCCGATGCGGCGCAGGAACAGCTGATCCGCGACCAGGCCGCCGCCCGACCGGACGGAATCCTGCCTCTGGGCAAGACGCACCGGATGAGGGCCGCTTTCCTGCCGCATTACCGCCGCTGGTGGGCGTTCAGCGAAAGGACGCTGGTCCATCGGCGCATCGCGCCCCTGGCGGACGCCTCGACCCGCAAATTGCTGGACCGGCTGGGTCTCGTGGCGCAGGACGCGACCAGGCAATAGAATTCCTGCGCGATCTGCAAAGCGCCCTTGCATTCGCCCCCCTCAAACCCTAGTTTGATGAGGCTTCGTTATCTTCTCTGCATCCTGTCTGCTTCTGCCTTCAGTCTGCTTTGCTAAATGACTGGGCCAAGCCACTGCATTCTGTGGGTGGCAACCAAGACAGGAGATCTCACGATGGCCAACGGCACCGTGAAATGGTTCAACAGCACCAAAGGCTTCGGCTTCATCCAACCGGAAGGCGGCCGTCAGGACGTGTTCCTGCACATTTCGGCTCTTGAGCGCGCGGGCCTCTCGGCCCCGGCCGACGGCCAGAAAGTGACCTACGAGCTGGAGCGTGGCCGCGACGGCCGCGAATCGGCGACGAACGTCCAGTTCGTCTGATCGCTTCCGGTTTCGGAAACGGAGAAGGCCGCCCCTCGGGGCGGCTTTTTTCGTTTCCGCGGTCTGCGCGGGGTTTTCGGTCAGGGGCGCGTGGCCTGGCCGAAATGGCGATAGACCAGATCCGTCGGGTCGGGCCGTGCAGCCAGCGGGTCGGGCACGGCCCCCAGTCGTTCCGCCAGCCGCGCCGAGCGGATATTCGCCGGGTCCAGATAGCTGACAAGCGTTGCGCATCGCAGGACATCGCGGGCCCAATCCCGCAGGGCGGATGCGGCCTCGAAGGCGATGCCCCGGCCCTCGGCCTCGGGATAGAGGAACCAGCCCAGTTCGCGTTCGGGGAAAAGCGGGCCGTCATTGATGCCGACCTGCCCCAGAACGCGGCCGCTTGCGCGGTCCTCGATCATCAGCGCCCCGCAGCCGAACAGATCCCATTGCGCGTGATCGGCGCAGAACATGCCCCAAGCGGTTTTCAGGTCGAAGGGGCCGCCCATGAAGACGGCACGATCCGACCGCATCAGCCGGTGATAATCCGGCCAATCCCCGGCCCGCATGGGGCGCAGGATCGTCCGGGCGGTGCCTAGGGTCGGGATCGGGCTCATGCGCCCATCCTCGGGTCGATGCCCGCCGCGATCAAGCCGTCTTCAGCCGCCTGGCAGCGAGGGCAGGCGGTAGCTGATCGCCTCGGCCAGATAGGCGCTGTGGACGCGGTCGCTGCCATCCAGATCGGCGATGCTGCGCGCGGTGCGCAGGATGCGGTGATAGCCGCGCGCGGTCAGGCCCAGACGGTCGGCGGCACGCTGGATCAGGGCGCGGCCCTCGGCGTCGGGTGCGGCGACAAGGTCCAGAAGGTCGGGCGGCGCATCCGCATTGACCCGCACCGAGGGGTGATCGCGGTAGCGCCTGTCCTGCAGGGCGCGTGCCTCGGCCACGCGGGCGGCGACCGTAGCGCTTGTCTCGCCGTCCGAGGGGCGTTGCAGATCGTCCAGCGCCACGGGCGGCACCTCGATCCTCAGGTCGAACCGGTCCGTCATCGGCCCCGAGATCCGCGACAGGTAATCCGCCCCGCAGGCAGGCGCGCGGGGGCAGGCGCGGGCCGCATCCGCCATCTGGCCGCAGCGGCAGGGATTGGCCGCCGCCACCAGCAGGAAGCGGCAGGGATAGCGGATATGGGCATTGGCGCGGGCCACGACGACCTCGCCCGTCTCGATGGGCTGGCGCAGCGTGTCGAGGACGTGGCGCGGGAATTCGGGCATCTCGTCCAGAAACAGCACGCCGTTATGCGCAAGACTGATCTGGCCGGGCCGGGCGCCGCGTCCGCCGCCGATGATCGCGGCCTGCGATGCGGTGTGATGGGGTTCCTGAAAGGGGGCGCGGCGCGAGATGCCCCCCTCGGGCAGGGTGCCGGCCAGCGACTGGATCATCGAGGTCTCCAACGCCTCGCGCGCGGTCAGGGGCGGCATCAGGCCGGGCAGGCGCTTGGCCAGCATCGACTTGCCCGCGCCGGGCGGGCCGATCATCATCAGGTGATGCCGCCCCGCTGCCGCGATTTCCAGCGCGCGGCGGGCGCGTTCCTGACCCCTGACCTGCGACAGGCAGAGGCCGTCCTCTTCGGCGATCACGCGGCCCGGCGCGGCAGGGGGTATGGGCCTGCGGTCGGTCAGGTGGTCGATCACCTCGCGCAGATGGGCGGGGGCCAGGACCGTGACGGCCTCGATCCAGGCGGCCTCGGGGCCGCAGGCGCGGGGGCAGATCAGCGAGCGGTCATCTTCGGAGGCCGCAAGGGCGGCGGGCAGGGCGCCCGTCACCGCGACCAGCCGCCCGTCCAGCGCCAGTTCGCCAAGCGCAAGGCAGCGGGCCAGTTCCTCCTGCGGGATGATCTGGAGGGCCGCCAGCACCGCCAGCGCGATGGGCAGGTCGAAATGCGAGCCCTCCTTGGGCAGATCGGCGGGCGACAGGTTCACGGTCACGCGCTTGTTGGGCAGCGCGATGGCCAGCGCGCCAAAGGCCGCGCGCACCCGTTCGCGCGCCTCGCTGACGGCCTTGTCGGGCAGGCCCACGATGGCGAAGCCCGGCATTCCGGCGGTGATCGAGCATTGCACCTCGACCAGACGGGGCTCTATCCCCTCGAAGGCGACCGAATAGGCGATGGCGATCATGCGGGCTCCTGACCTTTGGGGCATGGTTAACGGGCGTGGCGTTAAGGACAGGTTAACGGCGGGCTTTCTTGCGGGCGGGGGCGGGCGGGGCTATCTGTGGCGGGCCGGCGATCATCGGGCGGGCAAAGGGGGCGACATGCTGGGAAAACGCATACTTCTGATCGTGGGCGGCGGGATTTCCGCCACCAAGATCCCGGCGCTGATCCGCCTGATCCGGGCCGAGGGCGCGCATGTCACGCCGGTCCTGACCGGCGCGGGGGCCGAGTTCGTCACCCCCCTGTCGCTGTCGGTGCTGGCCGGAGAAGCCGTGCATCAGGCCCTGTTCGACATGGCCGCCGAGGCAGAGATCGGCCATATCCAGCTGTCGCGCCGGGCCGATCTGGTGGTCGTGGCGCCCGCCACCGCCGATCTGATGGCCAAGATGGCGGCGGGGCTGGCCAATGATCTGGCCTCGACGTTGCTGCTGGCGACCGACAAGCCGGTGCTGATCGCGCCCGCCATGAATGTCCGCATGTGGCAGCACCCGGCGACGCAGCGCAATCTGGCGACGCTGCGCGGCGACGGCATCGCGCTGGTCGGCCCCGACGAGGGCGAGATGGCCTGCGGCGAATACGGCCCCGGCCGCATGGCCGAGCCCGAGGCGATCCTTGACGCGATCCGTGCGGCGCTGGCGCCCGTGCCCCTGCGGCTTCTGCCCGAGGCACAGGTGCCGCGCGGCCCGCTGGCGGGGCGGCATGTGGTCGTGACCTCGGGGCCGACGCATGAGCCGATCGACCCGGTGCGCTATATCGCCAACCGCTCATCCGGCGCTCAGGGCGCGGCGATCGCGGCGGCGCTGCGCGATCTGGGCGCGCGGGTGAGCTTTGTCACCGGCCCCGCGCAGGTCGCGCCCCCGGCCGGCGTCGAGGTCATCGCCGTCGAGACCGCCCGGCAGATGCGCGACGCGGTCGAGGCCGCGCTGCCCGCCGATGCGGCCGTGATGGCGGCGGCGGTCGCGGATTGGCGGGTCGTGAACGGCAGCGACAGCAAGATGAAGAAGGACGGCACGGGCCGCCCCCCGGCGCTGGAGATGGCCGAGAACCCGGATATCCTTGCCTGGATCAGTCAGGCCCCGCAGCGCCCGCGCCTTGTCGTGGGCTTCGCCGCCGAGACCGATGACGTGATCGCCCATGCGACGGCCAAGCGCGCGCGCAAGGGTTGCGACTGGATCGTCGCCAATGACGTGCGCCCCGCCACCGGCATCATGGGCGGGGCCGAGAATGCCGTGACGCTGATCACCGCCGAGGGGGCCGAGGACTGGCCGCGCATGGCCAAGGAGGCCGTCGCCGCGCGCCTTGCCGCCCGCATCGCGGATGCGCTGGCATGAGGGCCTATCTGGACTGGAACGCCACCACGCCCCTGCGCTCCGAGGCGCGCGAGGCGATGCTGCGGGCAATGGATCTGGTGGGCAACCCCTCATCCGTCCATGCCGAGGGCCGCGCCGCCAAGATGGCGATGGAACGCGCGCGGGAGGACATCGCCTCGGCGCTTGGCGCGGACGGGGCGGATCTGGTCTTCACCTCGGGCGCGACCGAGGCGGCGGCGCTGATTCTGGCGGGGCGCGGCCTTGCCTGCGCGCCGGTCGAACATGACGCGGTGCGCGCCTGGTGCGACCCCTGCCTGCCCGTCGATCACGACGGCATCGTCACCGTGCCGGACCCCGCGCGCGCCACGCTGCAAATGGCCAACAGCGAGACCGGCGTGATCCAGCGCCTGCCTGACGGGCTTGCGGCCAGCGATCTGACGCAGGCTTTCGGCAAGATCCCCCTGGCCTTCAACTGGCTGGGCCTCACGGCGGGCTTCGTCAGCGCGCACAAGCTGGGCGGCCCGAAGGGGATTGGCGCGCTGGTGATCCGCAAGGGAACCGATCTGGAAGCGATCCTGAAAGGTGGCGGTCAGGAACAGGGCCGCCGCGCCGGGACTGAGAACCTGATCGGCATTCTGGGCTTCGCCGCCGCCGCCCGCGCCGCGCAGGCCGATCTGGAGGCGGGGCTCTGGGACGAGGTCGCCGCTCGCCGCGACAGGCTGGAGGCGCGTCTGACCGACCGTTTTCCCGAAATTTCCATCGCCGGAAAGGCGGCGCGGCGCTTGCCGAACACGACCTGCCTTCTTACATCGCGCTGGAAGGGTGAGACGCAGGTGATGCAGATGGATCTTGCGGGCTTTGCCATCTCGGCGGGCTCGGCCTGTTCGTCCGGCAAGGTGCGGGCCAGCGGCACCCTGCAGGCGATGGGCTTTGACGATCAGCAATCGCAATCGGCCATCCGTCTGTCCATAAGTCCGGCTTTGGACGAGGATCAGATGAACCGATTTGCGGATGCCTGGGAAAACGCGTATTCACGCTGGCGCGACAGGAATGGCTAGCCAAGGCGCCAGCCGCAGGAAGGAAACAGGATGACGGGAACCACCGATCTTGACGTGCGCGAGGGCGTAGACCGTGAAACGGTCGAGACCGTGCAGAACATGGGCAGCTACAAATACGGCTGGGACACCGAGATCGAGATGGAATACGCCCCCAAGGGCGTGAACGAGGATATCGTCCGTCTGATCTCGGAAAAGAACAACGAACCGGAATGGATGACCGAATGGCGCCTGGCCGCCTATCGGCGTTGGCTCACCATGACCGAGCCGCGTTGGGCGATGCTGAACTACCCTGAGATCGACTATCAGGACCAGTATTACTACGCCCGCCCGAAAAGCATGGAGGTCAAGCCCAAGTCGCTGGACGAGGTTGATCCCAAGCTCTTGGCCACCTACGAGAAACTGGGCATCCCGCTGCGCGAGCAGATGATCCTGGCGGGCGTCGAGGGCGCCGAGGCCGCCCCCGTCGAAGGGCGCAAGGTCGCCGTGGACGCGGTCTTTGACAGCGTCAGCGTCGGCACAACCTTCAAGGACGAACTGGCCAAGGCCGGCGTCATCTTCTGTTCCATCAGCGAGGCGATCCGCGAGCATCCGGAACTGGTGAAGAAATATCTGGGCAGCGTCGTTCCGGTCACCGACAATTACTTTGCCACGCTGAACAGCGCGGTCTTTTCGGATGGCAGCTTCGTCTACATCCCCGAAGGCGTGCGCTGCCCGATGGAGCTGTCCACCTATTTCCGCATCAACGCCGAGAATACCGGCCAGTTCGAGCGCACGCTGATCATTGCCGACAAGGGCAGCTATGTCAGCTACCTCGAGGGCTGCACCGCGCCCAAGCGCGACACGAACCAGCTTCATGCGGCGGTCGTGGAAATCGTCGTGCTGGAAGATGCCGAGGTGAAATATTCGACCGTCCAGAACTGGTTCCCCGGCGACGAGGAGGGCAAGGGCGGCATCTACAACTTCGTCACCAAACGCGCCGATTGCCGCGGCGACCGCGCCAAGGTGATGTGGACGCAGGTGGAAACCGGATCGGCGATCACCTGGAAATACCCCTCCTGCATCCTGCGCGGCAATGAATCGCAGGGCGAGTTCTATTCTATCGCCATCGCGAACAATCACCAGCAGGCCGATACCGGGACCAAGATGATCCATCTTGGCAAGAACACCCGCTCTCGCATTGTTTCCAAAGGGATTTCGGCGGGGCAGGCGCAGAACACCTATCGCGGTCTGGTGACGATGCATCCGCGCGCCACGAACAGCCGCAACTATACCCAATGCGACAGCCTGCTGATCGGCGACAAATGCGGCGCCCATACCGTGCCCTATATCGAGGTCAAGAACACCTCGAGCCGGGTCGAGCATGAGGCGACGACCAGCAAGGTCGATGACGACCAGCTGTTCTACTGCCGCTCGCGCGGGATGGACGAGGAAGAGGCCGTCGCGCTCGTCGTGAACGGTTTCTGCCGCGAAGTGCTTCAGGCGCTGCCGATGGAATTCGCCATGGAGGCGCAGAGCCTCGTCGCCATCTCGCTGGAAGGTTCGGTGGGCTGACCGCCCGTGCCCATACCCAATTCGGCGCCCTTGGTGGCGCCCTCGCCGTTTGAGGAAAAGATGCTGAAAATCAACAACCTGCATGTGAAACTTGAGGAAGAGGACAAGCAGATCCTGAAAGGGCTGACGCTTGAGGTTCCCGCCGGTCAGGTCCATGCGATCATGGGGCCGAATGGCTCGGGCAAGTCCACCCTGTCCTATGTCCTCTCGGGCCGCGACGGCTACGAGGTGACCGAGGGCGAGGCGATGCTGGACGGCGAGAGCCTGCTGGACATGGAGCCCGAGGAGCGCGCCGCCGCCGGTCTGTTCCTGGCCTTCCAGTATCCGGTCGAGATCCCCGGCGTCGGCAATATGACCTTTCTGCGGACCGCCGTGAACGCGCAGCGCAAGGCGCGCGGCGAGGCCGAACTGTCGTCGGGCGAGTTCCTCAAGGTCGTGCGCGCCAAGGCCGCCGAGTTGCAGATCAGCCCTGAAATGCTGAAGCGTCCGGTCAATGTCGGCTTCTCGGGCGGCGAGAAAAAGCGCAACGAGATCCTTCAGATGGCCATGCTGGAGCCGCGCATGTGCATCATGGACGAGACCGACTCGGGTCTCGACGTGGATGCGATGCGTCTGGTCAGCGAAGGCGTGAACGCCCTGCGCGATGCGGGCCGCAGCTTTCTGGTCATCACCCATTACCAGCGCCTGCTGAACCACATCCAGCCGGACGTGGTGCATATCATGGCGAATGGTCGCATCGTGAAATCGGGCGGCCCGGAACTGGCGCTCGAGGTCGAGGAAAACGGTTACGGCGACCTGCTGGCGGAGGCGGGCTGATGTCGGATATCGCCGTCAAGGACATGCAGGTGCCGCAGGTCAGCGGCACCGCCAAGGCGCCTGACGCGCTGGACCAGCGCCTTGCCGCGCTGGACCTGCCGACGGGCGCCTTTGCCGCCGCGCGCGCCGATGCGCTGGCGCGGCTGCGCGCGATGGGCCTGCCGGGGCCGCGCGACGAATACTGGCGCTATACCGACCCGCGCCCGTTCAACGCGCCGGAACCCGCCGCGGTCGCGCGTGTGGATGGGCCGGATTCGCCGCTTTTCGCCTCGCGCGACAAGCTGACGCTGGTTTTCGTGGATGGCGTCTTCGATGCCGCCGCCTCTGACGATCTGGCGCTGGACGGAATCGAGATCACGACGCTGGCCAACCCCTCGGGCGCGGAATGGGCCGAGGGCCTCTTCGGCTCGCTGGAGGCTGCGGGCCAGTCGCCTGTGCGCCGCCCCTTTGCCGCGCTGAACACCGCCGCCGCCCGCGATGGGCTGCTGATCCGCGTGACGGGAAAGCCTGCAAAGCCTGTCCATGTGCTGCACCGCCGGGCCTCGGATAAAGCCGATGCGATGTGGCACCATGTCGTGCGCGTCGAGGAAGGAGCCGAGTTGACCCTGCTGGAGACCGGCAGCGTCGGCGCGCGCTCGAACGGTGTTCTCGAGGTCGATCTGGCGCCCGGCGCCACGCTGCACCACATCACCGCCAAGCGCGCCAATGACGCCAAGGTCGGGCTGTCGCACCTGTTCGCACGGGTGGCTTCGGATGCCGTGCTGAAAAGCTTTGCGCTGGCCGTGAACGGCACCACGATGCGGCAGGAATCGGTCATCGACATGGTCGGCGACGATGCGGTGGCCCATGTCGCCGCCGCCGTTCTGGGCGATGGCGATGAAGGCCCGTTCCATCACGACGACACGGTCTTTGTCACCCATGGCGCGCTGCGCGGCGAAAGCCGTCAGGTCTTCAAGAAAGTGCTGAAAAACGGCGCCACCGGCGTCTTTCAGGGCAAGATCCTGGTCAAGCCGGGCGCGCAGAAGACCGACGGCTACCAGATCAGCCAGGCGCTTCTTCTGGACGAGGCCAGCCAGTTCCTGGCCAAGCCCGAGCTTGAGATCTATGCCGACGACGTGAAATGCTCGCATGGCTCGACCACGGGCGCGATCGACGAGGATGCGCTGTTCTACCTGCGCTCTCGCGGGGTGCCGCATGACCGGGCGATCGTGTTCCTGGTCCTGTCCTTCCTGGCCGATGCCCTGCAAGAGGTCGAGGATGAGGGCCTGCGCGACGAGATCAACGAGCGTCTCGACGCATGGCTGACCGGACGCAGCCGCGCATGAGCCCTGCGGCCCGGCAGGGCATGGCGGGCCGCGTGGTGCAAAGCTGGTGGGCGCCGCGCCGGGTGGTGCGGGGCCTGCAAGGCATGCCTGATCGCGTAATGCTGGTCGTTCTGATGCTGGCGATGGTCTTCATGCTGCTGGCGCAGGCGCCGATTCATGCCCGTGCAGCCGCGCTTGACCCCTCGCGCCCCTTCGAAGCGCGGATGGGCGGGGCGCTGATGGCCGTGATGTTCATGATGCCGCTTCTGGCCTATGCGGTGGCGGGACTGGTTGCGCTGTTCAGCCGCGCGACGCCCTGGCGGCTTGCGCCCGAGGCCTCGCGGCTGGCATTGTTCTGGGCGTTGCTGGCGGTGGCGCCGGCGATGTTGCTGCGGGGGCTGGTCGGCGGCTTCATCGGCGAGGGCCCGGCGCTTACCACCACCGATGTGGTGGCAGGTTTCGGCTTTTTCTTCATCTGGGGCGCCGGGATTTCGGCGCTGGCAAGGCGTGATCGATGAGTTCTGACGACTTCAAGGCCCTGATCCGGCTGACTTTCCGAGAGCCGGAGCAGGCGGCCCATTGGCTGATGGCGCAGGGCTGGCCGATGTCCGTGCGCTGGATGGCGCTGGCTTTGGCGGTGTCGGTCTCGGGGCTGCTGGCCTGGGTCTCGATGCAGATCTATGGCGGTGGTGAGCAGACTCAGGGCGGGCTTCTGGCCGGTCAGCAGCCGCTGGTCCTGGCGGGGCTGCAATTCGCCGCCGTGGTCGTGGGCGCGTCGCTGATGGCCTCTGTCGGACGCATGTTCGGTGGCCATGGCCGGTTCGAGGATGCGCTGCTTCTGGCCGTCTGGATCGAGGCGATCCTGCTGATGGTCCAGGCCGTGCAGGTCGTGCTGTCGGTGATTCTGCCGCCCTTTGCCGCGATCATCGGCATCCTGTCCATCGCGCTGTTCCTGTGGCTGACCGTGCAATTCACCAAGGCGTTGCACGGCTTCATCAGCGCGCCCAAGATCCTGTTGGTCATGTTCGCCACGCTTCTGGCGCTTGGCTTCGTTCTGTCCTTCTTTGCCGTCGCCCTGGGAATCCTGCCGGAGATGCCGCAATGAGCTTTGATGTCGATGCTGTCCGCGCCGATTTCCCGATCCTGTCGCGGCAGGTCAATGGCCGCCCGCTAGTCTACCTGGACAATGGTGCCAGCGCGCAGAAGCCCCGCTGCGTGATCGACGCGATCACCCGCGCCTACGAGGGCGAATACGCCAATGTCCACCGGGGCCTGCATTACCTGTCGAACCTGGCGACCGACAATTACGAACGCGTCCGCGCGATCATCGCGCGCTTCCTGAACGCGCCCCACGAGGATGAGGTGATCTTTACCTCGGGCTCGACCGAGGCGCTGAACATGGTCAGCTATGGCTGGGCTGCGCCGAACCTGCAGCCGGGCGACGAGATCCTGATCTCGTTGCTTGAGCATCACGCCAATATCGTGCCGTGGCATTTCCTGCGCGAACGTCAGGGCGTGGTGCTGAACTGGGTCGAGCCCGAGGCCGATGGCAGCCTGCCGCCCGAAAAGGTGCTGGCCGCCATCACGCCCCGCACGAAGATGATCGCCGTCACGCATATGTCGAACGTCACCGGCACGGTCGTCGATATCGCGGGAATCCGGGCCGGGACCGACCTGGCGCTGGTCGTCGATGGCAGCCAGGCCTCGGTCCATCTGCCGGTGGACCTTTCGACGCTTGGCGCGGATTTCTACTGCATCACCGGCCACAAGCTTTACGGCCCCTCGGGGTCCGGCGCGATCTGGGTCCGGCGCGAGCGTCAGGCCCAGATGCGCCCCTTCCTTGGCGGGGGCGACATGATCCGCACCGTGGCCCGCGACGCCGTCACCTATAATGACGGCCCGCTGCGCTTCGAGGCGGGCACGCCCGGCATCGTCAACCAGATCGGTCTGGGCGTCGCGTTGGAATATCTGATGGATCTGGGGATGGAGAACATCGCCGCCCATGAACGCGCCCTGCGCGACTATGCCCGCGACCGGCTGCGCAGCCTGAACTGGCTTCAGGTCCAGGGCGATGCGGCAGACAAGGGCGCGATCTTTTCCATGACGATGGAGGGGGCACATGCGCATGACATCTCGACCATCCTCGACAAGAAGGGAATCGCCGTCCGGGCGGGCACGCATTGCGCGATGCCGCTGATGACGCATCTGGGCGTCCCGGCCAGCGCGCGGGCCAGCTTTGCCATGTACAACACGCAGGCAGAAGTGGACGCGCTGATCGAAGGATTGACCTTCTGCCGCGAGCTTTTCGCCTGAATCTTGCAAAGATTCGGACGATGGCCGAAGAAAGCCCTTTCATCCTTGCCGGACGCGCGCGATCCCGGCATCCCTGATCCTGTTCAGCGGACAGGGGGCAGCGATGGCCGAAATTCTGGTTCTGGGTGCGGGGATGGTCGGGGTTTCGACCGGGTTGGCGTTGCAGGCGCGTGGGCATGATGTCACCATCATCGAACGCGGCGTGCCGGGGCGCGAGACCAGCTATGGCAATGCCGGGCTGATCCAGACCGAGGCGGTCGAGCCCTATGCCATGCCGCTGGCTCCCTTTGCGCTGATGCAGATCGCTCTTGGCCGGGGGTTCGACGTCAAGTGGACGCCCTCGGGGCTTCTGCCCCAACTGGGCGCGATCCTGTCCTATGCCCGCCATTCGCTGCCCGCCGCGCATCGCCGCGCCTCGGCCACTTGGGGGCGGCTGATCCGGCAATCGACCGACCGCCACGGGCCCCTGATCGCGGCTGCGGGCGCGGATAACATCATTCGCCGAAACGGCTATATCGAGCTGCATCGCACCCCCGCCCGGATGGACAAGGCCCGCAAGACGGCCGAACGCTTCCTGACCGAATTCGGGGTCGAGGCGCGGCTGATGACGGGGGCGGAACTGCGCGCCATGGAACCCTCGGTCAAGATCGAGGTCGAGGGCGCAACCCATTGGTCCGACAGCTGGAACTGCGCCGATCCGGGCGGGCTGGTGGCGGCCTATGCGGCGCTGTTCCAGAAACGCGGCGGGCGGATCGTGAACGGCGATGCGGGCGATCTTCACCGCAAGGGCGCGGCCTGGGTCGCCGACGAGGCGACGGGCGAACATGCCGTCATCGCGCTTGGTCCCTGGTCGCCCATCGTGACCGAACGCTTCGGCCTGCGTGTGCCGATGGTGTTCAAGCGCGGCTATCACCGCCATTACCACATGGAACTGCCGCCCCATCACCCGATCGCGGATTTCGGCAATTCGGTCGTCCTGTCGCCCATGCGCCGGGGCCTGCGCATCGCCACCGCCGCCGAGCTGACGCCCCATCCGCGTCTGTCGCCGCCGCAGCTGAAGCACGGCGAAAAGGCCGCGCGCGAGTTGTTCGACATCGGCGCCCCGGTCGAGGCCGAGCCCTGGACCGGCCGCCGCCCCTGCATGCCCGACATGTTGCCCTTGGTGGGCCGGGTGCCGGACCAGCCGAACCTCTGGGCGCATTTCGGCCATGGCCATCAGGGCTTCACCCTGGGGCCGGTGACGGCCGAAATTCTTGCCGACGAGTTGGATGGCGGGGCAGGGTGGTCCGAACTTCAGCCCTCGCGGATCAAGCGCGGTTGAAATCGGCCCCGTTCGGGCACATCTTGGGGCCAAGCCGAACGGATCAGGAACCCCATGGGTCACAACAACACGAACGCGCCCGTCGCGCGTCCCATCGAAGTGACCCGCCCCAAGCTCGAGGGCGGGAAGCGCTTTGTCATGCACAGCGAGTTCCAGCCCGCAGGCGACCAGCCCACCGCCATCCGCGAGATCGCGCAGGCGGTGCGCGATGGCGAGCGTGATCAGGTCCTCTTGGGCGCGACGGGGACGGGCAAGACCTTCACCATGGCCAAGGTCATCGAAGAGACGCAGCGCCCCGCGATCATCCTTGCACCGAACAAGACGTTGGCCGCCCAGCTTTACGGCGAATTCAAGGGCTTCTTTCCCGAAAACGCGGTCGAGTACTTCGTCAGCTACTACGATTACTACCAGCCCGAGGCCTATGTCGCGCGCAGCGACACCTATATCGAGAAGGAATCGCAGATCAACGAGGCCATCGACCGGATGCGCCATTCCGCGACGCGGGCGCTTCTGGAACGCGATGACGTGATCATCGTGGCCTCGGTCAGCTGCATCTACGGCATCGGCTCGGTCGAGACCTATTCGGCGATGACCCAGGACATGATCGTGGGCCAAAGCTACGATCAGCGCGAATTCCTGAACCAGCTTGTCGCGCAGCAATACCGGCGTCTGGATGCCAGCTTCCAGCGCGGCGGCTTCCGCGTGCGCGGCGATCTGGTCGAGGTCTGGCCCGCCCACCTCGAGGATCGCGCCTGGCGCTTCGATTTCTTCGGCAACGAGCTTGAGGCGATCACCGAATTCGACCCTCTGACCGGGGTCAAGACCGACAGCTTCAAGCAGATCCGCATCTACGCCAACAGCCACTACGTCACGCCGCGCCCGACCCTTCAGCAGGCGGTCAAGGGCATCAAGGCCGAGCTTCAGGGCCGACTGAAGCAGCTTCAGGACGAGGGCAAGCTGCTGGAGGCGCAGCGCCTTGAGCAGCGCACGAATTTCGACATCGAGATGCTGGAAGCCACCGGCGTCTGCAACGGGATCGAGAACTATTCCCGCTATCTGACCGGTCGCGCGCCGGGCGAGCCGCCCCCGACCCTGTTCGAGTTCATCCCCGACAATGCCATCGTCTTTGCCGACGAATCCCATGTCAGCGTGCCGCAGATCGGCGGCATGTATCGGGGCGACTTCCGGCGCAAGTTCACGCTGGCCGAACACGGCTTCCGCCTGCCCTCATGCATGGACAACCGCCCCCTGAAGTTCGAGGAATGGGACGCGATGCGGCCCCAGTCCGTGTTCGTCAGCGCGACCCCCGCGCAATGGGAGCTTGACCAGACCGGCGGCGTCTTCACCGAACAGATCATCCGTCCCACCGGCCTGCTGGACCCCCAGATCGAGATCCGCCCCGTCGAGATGCAGGTGGACGACCTTCTGGACGAGGTGCGCCGCGTCAGCGCCGCAGGCTACCGCACGCTGGTCACGACCCTGACCAAGCGCATGGCCGAGGATCTGACCGAATATCTGCACGAACAGGGCATCCGCATCCGCTACATGCACAGCGATATCGACACGATCGAACGGATCGAGATCCTGCGCGACCTGCGGCTTGGGGCCTTTGACGTGCTGGTCGGCATCAACCTGCTGCGCGAGGGGCTGGACATTCCCGAATGCGGGCTGGTGGCCATTCTGGATGCCGACAAGGAAGGCTTCCTGCGCTCGGAAACCTCGCTGATCCAGACCATCGGCCGGGCCGCGCGCAATGCCGACGGGCGGGTCATCATGTATGCCGACCGCATCACCGGCAGCATGGAACGCGCCATGGCCGAGACCGAGCGTCGTCGCCAGAAGCAGATGGCCTATAACGAGGCCCACGGCATCACCCCCACCACCGTCCGCAAGAATGTCGAGGATGTTCTGGCGGGGCTCTGGCAGGGCGATACCGACCAGTCGCGCGTCACGGCCAAGGTGGACAAGCCGCTGGTCGGCGCCAACCTTGCCGCGCATCTGGACGGGCTGCGCGCGCAGATGCGCAAGGCCGCCGAGAACCTGGAATTTGAGGAAGCCGCCCGCCTGCGCGACGAGGTCAAGCGCCTCGAGGCCGTCGATCTGGTGATCTCGGACGATCCGCTGGCGCGTCAATCCGCGGTCGAAGAGGCCGCCGAGGCCGCAACCCGCGCCTCGGGGCGCTCGACGGCCGGACGTGCGGGGCAGCGCGGCGGCAACAAGCGGTCGAAGCGCGGGCGCTGAAGGGGCGCCCGTCAGCCGCAGCTGATCCGCGCGATCCAGCCCTTTTCGTCGACATAAAGGTTCAACCGGCCCGGATTGCTGGTCGCCGGGACGATCTCGTTGCGGTCGATCAGGCGCACGGTCAGGTTGGGCGGCAGGAACACCTCGCCCCAGTTCATGCCGACCAACTGCTGATGGCGGGCAGCGTTGCAGCGCGTATCGGCGACCGTATAGGGCGAGGTCGCGCTGCAGGCGCCAAGCGCAAGCAGGGTTGCAAGGGTGATGCTGGCAGCTTTCATCATCTGGTCCTCTCGTTTTCGTGACGGAACGCCGTCTGGCGTTCAGGGGTTCCGGGCGGCACGCTTGGCATGATCTGTAAAGGGTTTGAACCATGCGTCTTGCCGTCCTGTTGACCGCCTTGGCCCTGCCTGCCCATGCCTCCACCGAGGCCGCTTGGGACGAGATGCGCGACCGCTTGGCCCAGGGCTGCGAAGCGCTGCTGCCCGCGGCTGCCGAGGCCGTGATCGAGGTCAATCCCTTCGGCTCGGAAACCTATGGGGTCGCGGTGGTGACGCTGACCGATCCCCAGGGCGCGACCGAGCGCATGGCCTGCATCATGGACAAGGCGAGCGGCGAGATCGAACTGACCGCGCCCTTTGACGAAACGCCCTGAGCCCGCGCGTCGCAGGGGCTTGATCCGGGGCGGATTTGGGGTGATATGATCGCCAGAAGCAAGCCGGAGTCCCGCCATGATCGTGCGTATCTATCAGCCCGCCCGCAACGCGATGACCTCGGGGATGGGGCGGTCCAAGGGCTGGGTTCTGGAATTCCCGCCCGCCGATGCACGAGAGATCGACCCGCTGATGGGCTGGACCAGCAGCCGCGACACCCAAAGCCAGGTCCGCCTGCGCTTCGACAGCCGCAAGCAGGCCGAGGATTACGCCCGCGAACACGGGCTGGATTACGTCGTTCAGGAACCGCAGCGCCGCGGCACGAATGTCCGCCCGCGCGGCTATGGCGAGAATTTCGCAACCGACCGCCGCGCCCCCTGGACCCACTGATTGTTGCTCGGGGCATAGTTGGTGCCAGCCGGGGGCATCCTTGCCCG
>NZ_JBQTCG010000006.1:0-138149 GCF_052379855.1 Paracoccus sp. NSM
CAGCCATTCCATCGTCTCGGCCGCGGTCTCGTTGTAGATGGTGCGTTGCTCGTCCGTCAGGTTTTCCAGAAAGTCGGTGCTGGTTGTCAGGACGTAGTAGCTTTGCACATGGCCCGTCAGGTTCAGTGTGCTCTGCACCTCGTAGAACTTCTGCGCGTGGACTGCCGAAATCGGGTTTTCCTGCGCATCGAAGACGCCTTGACGCAGCGCGCCGTAAAGCTCGGAATAGGGCAGCGGGCCGGGCAGGGCGCCGAAGGCTGCAAAGACATCGCTGCGCAACTGGTTCGTGACCCGCAGCTTGACGCCAACCAGATCCTCGGGCGCGTTGATCGGCTTGTTCGCGGTCACATGCCGCGCGCCCCGATGGGCGACGCCGGTAATCGTGATGCGGTGGTTATCCTCCATGAACCGGGACAGTTCGTCCCCCAGTTCGCCAGTCCAGACGCGATAGCCGTGGTCGGCGTCATCAAAGACGAACTCGGCTTCCATGCACTGGAAGGGTTGAGCCATCCCCTGCAAAAGCGTCGGGCCTGAGATGCTGACCTGGATCTCGTTGCCGGCCAGTTGCTGAAGGACCTCGGTGCCCGAGCCGAGGGCGCCGCCATCGACAATTGTCATCTGCAACTCACCGTCCGAGCGCTCTTCCATGAGCGACTTCCAGTGCTGCACGGCCTGAACACTGAAGTCCGAGCTGTTGTTCTCGGTCCCGAGAGTGAAGCGGACCGGCGCAGCCGTTGCGGCGGTGGTGGCAAGCAGCAGGGCGCAGCCCGCCAAAAGCGGTTGTTTCATGACATCCTCCCGATGTGGTTGACGCGGGCTCTCCTGTGCCCGTTGCGGTTTCTGTAGACTGACGCCCAAGATTCTGGCAACGCAGAAGCCGCGTCGTTTCGCCAGGGAGAACGCATGCCAGCCGAGCGGACTGAATCAGTAGAGCGGGCCTTGTCGATTCTGACGGCCTTCAGCATCCGCAGACCCAGACTGACGCTGGCCGAACTTGCGGCAGAGACCGGCCTGCACAAGAGCACGATCCTGCGGCTGACGCGTTCGCTTGCGATCTACGGGTTCATTGATCGAGACAGCGATGGCCGCTTTTCGGTCGGGGCCAGCATCTGGCACCTGGGTCTGATCTTCCGGCAGGATTATGACACCGGGGAAACGATCCGGCCCATCCTTCGCAGGTTGGTGGACCATACCGGAGAAACCGCCTCGTTCTTCGTCAGGGCCGGCAACGACCGCGTTTGCCTCTACCGCGAGAACAGCCCGAGTCTGGAAAAATACGGCGTCGAGGAAGGGATGCGGCTGCGACTTGGGACTGGTGCCTCCGGTCTCGTGCTGCGCCGATATACCGGAGAGCACCTTCCCGACCTCTCGTCTTTCAACGAGACCGGGACCGTCAGCCTGGATGCGACACGCAACCCCAACATCGCCTCGATCTCGACGCCCGTCTTTTCGAGATCCGGCCGATTTCGCGGCGCGCTCACGATTTCGGGCCTCAACACCCGCTTTACCGGACAGGTGCGCCAGAACGCCATCGCAGGTCTGGAAGAAGCGGCTCGTGCGCTCGGCGACGAGCTGGATTGAGCACTGGAGCCGGTGGCCGAATTGCGCCCCCCGCCGCGCGGGATTCCGCACGGCGGGCGATTGCGGCGGCCAGGGCAGGGCGCAACCTGCCGTCATCCGGCTGGCGGCAGATCGGCGCTTAGGGGTGCCTGCGCCCGGTTCTCCGGATGCAGGTTGTCACATGAGCGAAGTCAGCGATAGAGCAGAACCGGGATCTTGACCGATTGCACCATCGCCGTCGTGGTCGAGCCGATGATCAGGCTGCGGATGCGGGAATGCCCGTAGGCGCCCATCACCAGAAGATCATGGCCTTCGGCCTCGACGATGGCCTGCAAGGCCTCGTCCGGTTCGCCATCGACGATGCGGGCATCCGCCGTCAGACCCGCGGCGGCCAGTGTCGCCACCGCATCGTCCAGCCGCGCGGCGATCTGCCCGCCGGTGCCGACATGAAGAAGCGTGATCCGAAGCCCTTGGAAGACGGCGCTGTTCGACATCCGCTCGATCGCCTTCATGGCCGAGGGGCTGCCGTCATAGGCGACCAGCACCGTGCCGATCGGCCTGAAGCCGCGCGCGGCGACAAAGACCGGCACCTGCGAGGCGCGCACGATCCGTTCGAGGTTCGAGCCCAGATGGCCGCTGGCGAAATCCGCGCCCTCGCCGCGCTTTCCGATGACAATGGCGCGCAGGTCCGGTTCGGCCTGCTGCACGGCCTCAAGGATGTCGCCCTTGCGCAGATGGGCCTTGACCGTGCCGACATTCTGCGCGCGCAGGATCGCCTCGGCATCCTCCAGGATCGCGCGACCGCGCGCCTGGGCAAGCCGCGCGCGCTGTTCGTCGGCCCGCGCCAACTCATCCAGCAGCGCCGAGCGCGCGCCGAGGCCGATCGCCCCGGACAGATCGCGCGGCGCGCCGCCCTCGCGGGGGCCCAGAACATGCATGAGGTCCACATCCGCGCTCAGGCGGCCTGCAATCCATGCGGTGTGGTGGCAGACGCTTTCCGAATAGGCCGAGCCGTCCACCAGCGCGAGTATCTTGTTGGTCATTCCGTCCTCCCTCAATGCGCGGTCAGCTTGTCGAGCGCGCCCGGCTTGTCATGGATCGCCAGCCTGTCGACCAGCGTCTCGGATGCCTCGTTCATGCCGATCAGGCTGACTTCGACCCCCTCGCGGCGGAACTTCAGGATCACCATGTCAAGCGCCTGAACCGAACTGATGTCCCAGATATGGGCGCGGCTGACGTCGATGATCACCCGCTCGACCACCTCGCGGAAGTCGAAGGCCGCGGCGAAATCCTCGGCCGAACCGTAGAACATCTGGCCCTCGACGATATAGGTCCGCGCGCGCCCGTCATCGGACAGGGTCGAGCGGATGCGGAACAGCTGCGCGATCTTGGCCGCGAAGAAGATCCCGGACAGCAGGACACCGACGCCCACGCCGATGGCCAGGTTGTGCGTCCAGACGACCGTCGCGACCGTCGCCAGCATCACCACCGAGGACGACCGCGGATGTGTGCGCAGGTTGAGGATCGAGGACCAGCTGAACGTGCCGATCGAAACCATGATCATGATCGCGACCAGCGCGGGCATCGGGATCAGGCCCACCAGATCGCCAAGCCCGACCACCAGGATCAGCAGCACCGTTCCGGCGGTGAAGGACGACAGCCGACCGCGCCCGCCCGACTTCACGTTGATGATCGACTGCCCGATCATGGCGCAGCCCGCCATGCCGCCGATGAAGCCGGTGGCTGTGTTGGCGATGCCCTGGCCCACGCATTCCTGGTCGCGGTCCGATCTTGTGTCGGTCAGCTCGTCCACGATGTTCTGCGTCATCAGGCTTTCCAGCAGCCCGACCAGCGCGATGGCGGTGGAATAGGGCAGGATGATCCACAGCGTCTCCAGCGTCAGCGGGATGTCGGGGATCAGGAAGACCGGCAGCGTATCGGGCAGCGCGCCCAGATCGCCCACCGTCCGCACATCCCAGCCCATCACCAGCGTCAGCGCCGTCAGCACGATGATCGTCACCAGTGGAGAGGGGATCGCGGTGGTCAGGCGCGGAAACAGGTAGATGATCGCCA
This sequence comes from Paracoccus sp. NSM, assembly GCF_052379855.1. Classification (NCBI taxonomy): domain Bacteria; kingdom Pseudomonadati; phylum Pseudomonadota; class Alphaproteobacteria; order Rhodobacterales; family Paracoccaceae; genus Paracoccus; species Paracoccus sp. NSM. The sequence continues at coordinate 3,634 of NZ_JBQTCG010000006.1, forward strand.
GGCCCGCCGCGACCAGCGCCCAGGTCAGCCAGGTGACGCCCGTGTTGGCAAGGTCCAGTTCGGGCAGCTGCGCGATGAAGATCAGGATGGCCAGCGCGTTCACGAAGCCGGTCATCACCGATTTCGACACGAACCGCATGAAGCGCCCCAGCCGTGCCAGCCCCATCGCGATCTGGATCAGGCCCGCCAGAACTGTCGCCGCCAGCAGGTATTCCAGCCCGAAATCGCGCACCAACGTGATCATCAGCACCGCCGTCGCCGCCGTCGCCGCCGAGATCATGCCGGGCCTGCCGCCCACAAAGGCGATCAGCACCGCGATCGAAAAGCTGGCGTAAAGCCCGACCTTGGGATCGACGCCCGCGATGATCGAAAAGGCGATGGCTTCGGGGATCAGCGCCAGCGCGACGACAAGCCCCGACAGCAGGTCGCCGCGGATATTGCCGAACCACTGCGCGCGGTATTCGGAAAGAGAGATCATGCGTTTTCCAATGACCCGGCACGGGAGGTCTTTTGCAAGACGTTCCTCTTTGTGCTTCAGGGTTCTTCAAAGGATTGTCCGGCGGATCGGCGGCCGGAAGAGCCACCCGGAGTCTCACCGGGTCCTTGCTTGTGACCGCCTGATAGCGCGAACCCGCCGCAGGATCAAGAAAGCACGCCGCAGAACGCATCGGACCGTGCCCACCCCGGCCCCCCGCGCGCGACGGCTACGCCGCCAGCCGCTGCCATCGGCGCGCTTTCTTCGCTGACGGCTGGTTCCGTGGTCCGGTCTCGTTCGTCGCTGCGCGAAAGGCGCGAGGGGGGTCGACCTCATCTTTCGCGGGGTCTGGCCTGCGACCTGGCGACTTTGTTGCGGTGCGCGCGGGATTGGCCCGGTGTGGCCGAGCCGCTTTCGGTCAAGAGCTTGCGCCAACGAGCGACGCGGCGGGGGTCGATCGCCCCGGCAGCGACTGCTGCGCTGACGGCACATCCCGGTTCGTGGGAGTGCGTGCAGTTCCCGAACCGGCAGTGCGGGGCAAGCGCGACGATTTCTGCAAAGACGATGTCCAGCCCGTCAGAGATGTCGCTGACGTGAAGCGTCCTGATGCCGGGCGTGTCGATCACCCAGGCATCACCCGCGATGGCGTGAAGCGAGCGCGACGTCGTCGTGTGGCGGCCCCTGCTGTCGGCTTCGCGAATGGCGCCGGTCAGCTGCGCCTCGGCGGCTGCCTTGTCGGCAAGCGTGTTCAGCAGGGACGACTTTCCCACCCCTGACGAGCCGACAAGCGCAATCGTCTGCCCCGCGCCGCACCAGGGGGCCAGCACCCGTGCTGCATCCTTCGATCTTGCGTCCAGTGTTGCCGCCGCAACGCCGCTTTGCAGGCCCCTCACCTGATCCAGATACGGGGCGACATCCGCCACCCGGTCGGCCTTGGTCAGGACGATCACCGGCGTCGCGCCGGCTTCGTTCGCAAGGACGAGGTAGCGTTCCAGCCGCGCGACGTTGAAATCGTCATTGCACGAGGTCACGATGAACAGCGTATCCACGTTCGCCGCGATCAGCTGCGGCCCCCGGCGGCCTTCGGTGCGCCGCTGCAGCAATGTCCTGCGTTCGAGCCTTCGGACGAGCGTTCCGTCCGCGGGCTCTGCCAGAACCCAGTCCCCCACCGCGTGATCCGCCGGATCGGCTGAGGCGGGCAGCGTCAGCCTCTGCTCGCCGGACAGGGACAATGCCGTCAGCCTGGTCCGATGCACCGAAGAGATCCGCATCCGTGCAAGGCCCGTTTCGGAAGGGTCCAGCTGCCCCTCGAAGAAGCGCGACCAGCCAAGCTGGGTCAGGGTCCGCGATGTCTGATGGGAATAATCCGTCACGGTTTACCACTGAACCGGTCGCCGGAGGGATGCAAGGGCATGTTCGGAAAAAGCGGGCCTCATGCAGACGGAGGGCGAGGCGGACGACCGATACGCAGGATGCGCCGATCTGTCACCGCGCGCGGTGTCTTGCTCGGGAAACGGCGCTGCACTAAACGAGCGGGCACAAGCGCCGTGGTAGCCGTGGGGCATACGTGGCTCCAACTGCAAGGCGGCGACAATGACATCTTCCGACAAATCTGCGGCGCAGGTCCGGTCCGCAAAGGACTGGGTGCGGATCCTCGCAAAGTATCGAGACCCCTCGACGCGGCGCAGCATCTTCGAGCTTCTCGTGACCCTTGTGCCCTTCGCGTTCCTTTGGGGGCTGGCAGGGGCCGCCATTACGTTCAGCCCGTGGCTGGCACTTGGGATCGCGGTTCTGAACGGCTTCCTGCTCGTGCGGATATTCTGCATCCAGCATGATTGCGGCCATGCGTCGTTCTTTCACAGCCGCAAGGCGCAGGACTGGGTGGGGCGCTGTCTCGGGGTCCTGACCCTGACGCCATACGACGTCTGGCGGCGCACGCATTCCATGCACCACGCGCAGCACGGTAACCTTGATGAGCGCGGCATCGGGGACGTGCTGACGCTGACGGTCGATGAGTATCACGGCCGAAGCCGGGTCGGCAGGCTGATCTATCGCCTCTACCGTCACCCGCTGGTGCTGTTCGGCCTGGCGCCGAGCTATCTGTTCCTGCTGCAGAACCGTCTGCCGCTTGGTCTGATGCGGTCGGGCAGGCGCTACTGGATCTCGGCTATGGGGACCAATGCGATGATTGCCCTTCTCCTGGCGGGGATGATCTGGCTGGGCGGGCTGCAATACGTGCTGTTCGTCTATCTGCCCACCGTGATCGTCGCGGCGACCATCGGCATGTGGCTGTTCTACGTCCAACACCAGTTCGAGGAAACGCATTGGGCCGAGGCAGAAACATGGCAGCTGCATCACGCCGCGCTGGCGGGGTCGTCGCATTATGTCCTGCCGCAGCCCTTGCAATGGCTGTCGGCCAATATCGGCATTCACCACGTCCATCACCTCTACAGCCGCATCCCGTTCTATCGCCTGCCCGAGATCCTGCGTGATCACCCGGGTCTGGCCGACGCCCAACGGCTGACGCTTCTGGAAAGCCTGCGTTCGGTGAACCTGCACCTGTGGGACGAGAAGCTGAAGCGCCTCATCTCGTTCGCGGATGCCCGTCGCGGCCTCGCCGCCTGATCGCCCTCGCTTCAGCATGACCGGCTGCGCAAGGCGGCCATGCTGGCCGGGCGGCGCCGCAGCGGTCAGGCGACCGCTTTCGCGCCGGGCCCGACGATCAGATGCTCGGGTCCATAGGGAAACCCGGTGATGTTGCGATTGCCCCGGTCCTCGATCACCAGAATGTCGTGTTCGCGATAGCCGCCCGCGCCCGCCATGCCTTCGGGGATCGTGATCATCGGCTCCATGCTGACGACCATGCCGGGTTCCAGCACGGTCTCGCAATCCTCGCGCAGTTCCAGCCCGGCCTCGCGCCCGTAATAATGCGACAGCACGCCGAAGCTGTGGCCGTAGCCGAAGCTGCGATACTGCAGCAGGTTCTCGGCGGCATACATCTCGTTCAGTTCGGCCGCGATGTCCGAGCATCGAGCGCCCGGCACCAGCAGCGCCTTGCCGCGGTCATGGACCTTGCAGTTGAACTCCCACAGGCGGATATGCTCGTCGCTGGCCGCTTCGGCAAAGAGCGTGCGTTCCAGCGCGACGTAATACCCCGCGACCATCGGGAAGCAGTTCAGCGACAGGATGTCCCCGCGCCGGATCCTGCGCGCGGTCACCGGGTTATGCGCGCCATCCGTGTTGATGCCCGACTGGAACCAGGTCCAGGTGTCCATCAACTCGCCCTCGGGCCAGGTGCGGGCGATCTCGCGGACCATCGTCGCGGTGGAATGCAGCGCGACCTCGTGTTCAGGGACGCCCACAGCGGTTGCCTCGACGCAGGCCGCCCCGCCGAGATCGGCGATGCGCGCCATCTCGGTGATATGGGCGATCTCTTCGGCGGACTTGATCATGCGCAGCCGCATGGCGGGGGCGGCGATATCCACGAAATCGACGCCCGGAAACTGGGACTTCAGCAGGGACAGCAGGTCCAGATTGACGTGATCGAATTCGATCCCGATACGGCGGGCGCCGCCGATGATCTGGCGGATCGCGTGGAAGTAATTGTCCTTTTGCCAGTCGGTATAGGTGATGTTCTGGCCGAAGGTCCGCCGCCAGGGCTGTCCGCCATCGATGCCTGCGCTGATCGAGGTCGCCTTGTCGTGATCGACGAAGAAGCCGTATCGCCGCCCGAATTGGCAATACATGAAATCCGCATAGTAGTTGATGTTGTGGTACGAGGTGAACAGCGCGGCATCCACGCTGTTCGCGGCCATATGCGCGCGGATCGCGTCCAGCCGGCGCTGCATCTCGGCCGCCGAGAACGTGCCCTTGGCCTTGTCGCCGTTGCCGACGAAACTTTGCAGTCTTTCGCGTTCGGTCATCACATTCTCACTGGCGTTAGCTTTTCTGCAGGATGGCGTCGAGCCTTGCCAGCGTCAAAAGACGATTTATAATCACCCGATTAGGTTTTCTCATGAAAGGGCGCGAATGAGCCAGCCGCCGCTGAATGCCCTGCGCGCCTTCGAGGCCGTCGCGCGGACTGGCAGTTTCCGGGCCGCCGCCGAAGCCCTGTTCGTGACACAGCCCGCCATCAGCCATCAGGTGAAGCATCTTGAGCAATGGCTGGGCGCGCCGCTGTTCGACCGCTCGGGCCGGGTGCCGAAGCTGTCGCCGCGCGGCGCGGCGCTGGCGCGCGACCTCGCGGCGGCCTTTGACGGGATCGAGGCCGCCTGCCGCCGCGCCCGCCCCTCGGTCGCGGATGGAGCGGTGGTGGTCGCTGCGATCCCCTCGGTCGCCATCTGCTGGCTGATCCCCCGGCTGCCGAATTTCCGCGCAAGACATCCCGATATCCAGCTGCGGGTGATCTATGCCCATCACGGCCACGCTATCGACTATGCGACGACCGATCTGGCCTTCACCTTCGCGGATGCCACGCCGCAGGTCGCGGGCACCGTCTCGGCGCCGTTCCTGTCGGGTCTCAGCGTGCCGGTCGCCAGCCCCTCGCTGGTTGGCGCGCCCCCCGATCGTCTGTCGCTGGACTGGCTGCTGGGGGTGGGGCTTTTGCACGATGACGACCCCTTGGGGTGGCAAGCCTGGCTGCGCCGCGCGGGCGAGCCTGTGCCCGACCGTCTGCCCGGCGCGATCTTCGAGGATTTCAACCTGCTGCGCGCGGCGGCCCTGGCCGGGCAGGGCGTGGCCTTGTGCTCGCTGGCCATGATCCGGCCCGACCTGGCCGAGGGGCGGCTGGTCCAGCTGTCCGATCTGTCGGTGCTGGAGGATTTCGACTATTACCTGACCCAATCCCAACTGACCGAAGGCGACGCGGCGCGGCGCAAGGCCCGACGGACGTTTCTCGACTGGATCGAAGCCGAGCGTGAGCGTTCGGTTGCTGTGGCGGGCTTCGGATGACACGGTCCGCGCCCTGTATCCCGGCATAGGGCGGACCTATGGCCGCCACCACCGGTTTCTATTGGTGCGGCTCGGCGCTTCGTCGCAGGATTGCGGCAGGCAATGACGGAGAGGGTTATGGAACTCGGCATGTCCGGTCAGGACGACCCGGCGGGCTTTCTGGTCGATCTGGCGCTGATGCCCGAGAGGCGGCTGCCCCGGGACATGCTGGCCTTGGCGCGGCTGTCGCTGCTGGACTGGCTGGTCTGCGGGCTGGCGGGGCGCGCCGAGCCCCTGGCCGACAAGATGCGCCATTTTGCCCAGACCGAGGCCCAGGGTGGTTCGGCCAGCCTCTTTGGCGGCTCGACCGCACCGGCGAGGCTGGCGGCGATGGTCAATGGCGCGATTTCTCATGCGCTGGATTACGACGACACGCATTTCGATCATGTGGGCCATCTGTCGGTGGGGATCCTGCCTGCGGCCCTGGCCCTTGCCGAGGAGCGGGACCAGAGTGCCGCCGAGATCTGCGCGGCGTTCCTTCTGGGCGCCGAGGGGGCGATCCGTCTGGGGCGCGTGCTGGGTGCGGCGCATTACAATCGCGGTTTCCACCAGACCGCGACGGCGGGCGCCTTTGGCGCGGCGCTGGCGGCCGGACGGCTGGCCGGGCTGAACGCGCAGGGGATGCGGCGGGCGCTTGGGCTCTGCGCAACCCGGGCCTCGGGGCTCAAGTCGCAATTCGGGACCATGGGCAAGCCTCTGAATGCGGGGCTTGCCGCCGCGAACGGGGTCGAGGCCGTGCAGCTTGCCGCGCTTGGCCTCACGACGGCGGCGGATGGCATCTTCGGCCCGCAGGGCTTTGTCGAGACCCATTCCGACGCGCCCGACCCCGCCGCCTTGCGCGCCGATCCCCAGGATTTCCGCTTTCGTGAGAACCGCTACAAGTTTCACGCCTGCTGCCACGGCCTGCACGCGATGATCGAGGGCCTGCGCGCCGCCTGTCCGACGCCGCCCGATCCCGGCCAGATCGCGCGGATCGAGGTTCGGACCGCGCCGCGCTGGCTGCGGGTCTGCGACATCAAGCGCCCCGGCACCGGGCTGGAGGTCAAGTTCAGCTATGGCTGGCTGGCCGCGATGGTGCTGACCGGGCGCGACACGGGCGATGACCGCAGCTACACGGATGCGCTTGCCCTTGACCCGGCCCTTGCCGATCTTGCGGCTCGGGTCGAGGTCGGCGGCGACCATGATCTGACCGATCAGCAGGTGCGGGGCGAAATCGTGCTGACCAATGGTCATCGCATCGCCTTTGATCACGACTTGTCGCAGGCCATTCCCGCCTCGATCCTGCGCGCGCGGTTGCAGGCCAAGGCGCGGGCCTTGCTGGGCGCAGGGGCGGGGCCGGTGCTGGACCTCTGGGGCAGGCTGGACGGCGATCCGGCCTCGGTCCGCGCGTGCGAGATCGGGGCGCTGATCCGGGCGGGCGGGGGCTAGACCAGCTCGGCCTCCCAGATGCCGCGCTGGACCAGCTCGCGTGCGACGTCCAGGGTCAGTTGCTCGACCGAACGGCAGGCCCGCGTCATCACGCGCGCGGGGTTCGAGACCAGATAGACGGGCCTGATCATGCGGGGCTGGACGATGGGCGCGCGCAGCAATTCCCCGCGCTTGACATAATCATGGGCGGCCACCGGGGCGAAGATCGTGTAGCCCGACCCGCGCGCGACAAGATCCTTGATCTGGGTCATCGCGTCCATTTCGATCACGACGCGCAGGGACACGCCGATCTCGGTGCAGTAGTTCTCGATCGTCTGGCGCAGGCCGTTCGAGGTCAGGATCATGTCGAGGTTCTGCAGATCGCGCAACGCAACCGGCGCGCCGGGCGGCGACGCCAGGGGCCAGGCGTCCGGCGCGGAATAGAAGAACAATTCCTCGTTCATCACATGGGTCGCCCGCAGGTTTCCCGCCCCGGTCAGGTCATAGAGAAAGCCGATATCGACCATGCCGCTGTCGATCCAGTCCTTGATGTAGCCGCTCATCGCCTCGACGGCGCGCAGCCGCACCTCGGGCAGGTCGATCCGCACGGTCTCGGCCAGGGGCACGGACATCACCATCGAGCACGAGGGCGGCATCCCGAAACCCACCTTGCCGCGCACGGTCCCGCCCAGATCGCGCATATCCGCGACGCAACGGTCCAGGCTGTCGCAGATGCGGCGGGCGTGGTCCAGCAGGACGTGACCTTCCTGCGTCAGCAGCGATCCGCGCGGCGTGCGGTCGATCAGGCGGACGCCCAACTCCTCCTCCATCCGCTGTATGTGCTGCGACAGCGAGGGTTGCGCGACCCCAAGTGCCAAGGCCGCAGCCGAGATCGAGGGCGCCTCGGCGATGGCCATGAAATAGCGTAGCTGGCGGATGTCCATGCCGTTCCTCTCAGTCGAACTCGACGATCTGGCGGATGGCACGGCCATCGTCCAGCCTGTCCATCGCCAGGTTGATATCGGCCAGCTTCAACCGGTGGGTCAGCATCTTCTCGACCGGCAGCCGGCCCTGCGCGTGCAGTGCGAACATGCGCGGCAGGTCGCGTTGCGGCACGCAGGACCCGATATAACTGCCGCGCAGGCTGCGTTCCTCGGCCACAAGCTGAAGCGCGTTGAGCGGCATCCGCGCATCCGGATGGGGCAGACCCGCCGTCACGGTCAGCCCGCCCCGGCAGGTGCAGTTCCATGCCGCTTCCAGCGCCTGCACCGATCCGGCCAGCTCGATCGCCACATCGACGCCACCCCGGGTCAGGTCGCGGATCTCTTGCGCGGCATCGGGCCCGGCGGTGACGGTGCGGGTCGCGCCCATCGCGGATGCGGCTTCCAGCTTGGCGGGAAAGGGATCGACGGCGATGATCTCGCCCGCGCCGGCCGCCGCCGCGCCAAGGATCGCGGACAGGCCCACGCCACCCAGACCGAACACCGCGACGCGACTGCCCGGCCGGACCTGCGCGGTGTTGAAGACCGCGCCCGCCCCGGTCAGCATCGCGCAGGAGAACAGCGCCGAGACATGCGGCGGCAGGTCCGCATCGACCCGCACCAGCGATTGTCGCGCCAGCACGGCATGGGTCGCAAAGGCCGAAACGCCGACATGGTGATGGACGGGCGCGCCGTCCATCGACAGCCGCCTGTGGCCCGTCATCAGCTCGCCCCGGCCATGATGAGTGGCCGCCAGCGTGCACAGCGCGGGCCGGCCCTCGGCGCACATCGCGCAGCGCCCGCAGCCCGGCGCGAAAATACAGACGACATGATCGCCCGGGGCCAGATCGTCCACACCCGCGCCGACCTCCTCGACAAAGCCCGAAGCCTCGTGCCCCAGCACCATCGGCACGGGACGGGGCCGTGTGCCGTTGATCACCGACAGGTCGGAATGGCAGACCCCCGCCGCCGCCATGCGGATCAGCACCTCGCCGCGGCCGGGCGGGGCCAGTTGAACCGTCCGCAGGCTCAGCGCGCCCGCCGCCTCGAAGCCACCGGTGATCCCCGTTCGCGTCAACACCGCCGCCGTGATGTCCATGATGTCCCTCCCTCCGTGACGGGGCCAGTCTAGCCCGGCGCGCGCCATCGGCCATCACCTGCGGGTCGGGCGATAGCCTGAACCTATGGCCGAAATCATGATAGGGTATTGGCCGCTGCGCCAGTCCCCGGCCTAGGGTTTTCCATCTGTGGCTCTGGGAGGAAGCTATGGCTATTTTCACGACATCGAAGGCGTTCCGGTTTGGCAACATGGCTGCGGCCTGTCTGCTGGCCATCGGCGCGCAGGCAGGGGCCCACGGCACCGACGAAACGCCTGACTGGGCCGAGACCCGGTGGGGTTCGGGCGACCAGCTGGGCGCGGCCAATCACATGACGTCCGACCGCGTGCTGGAGGCCGCGCGGCTGGTGACCGAGGGCAAGGTCTACAGCCTTGGCATCACGGTCGGGTCGGACACCCCGGCCTTTCCGCCGCGCAGCATGTCGGTGACGGTGCTGCAACCCAATCAAAGCGGCAATTCCGGTCTGGGCGAAAACGCCTTCACCTATAATGACGACATCTTCATGGGCTGGCTGGGCATCGGCCCTCAGATCGATGGTCTGGGCCATTCGGGCGAGAACCATGTCTATTACGGGGGCCGCCGCTATGACGATTTCGCGCCGGCCTCGGGGCTGACCGAACTGGGTCTGGACCAGTTGCCGGGTCTGGTCGGGCGGGGCGTCCTTTTGGACATGACCCGCCATTTCGGCACGGACATGGTGGCCGAGGGCGTTCCCTACACCGCCGACGACATCCGCGCCGCCGCATCCGATCAGGGGGTCGAACTGCGCGAGGGTGACGTGGTCCTGTTCCATTCCAACTGGATGGAGCTGCTGGACGGCGACAATGCCGATCCCGCGCGCTTTGCCGCCGCCGAGCCGGGTCTGGGCGTCAGCGGCGCCGAATACCTGGCCGAGATCGGGGTGATGGCCGTCGGTGCCGATACCTGGGGCATGGAGGTCGTTCCCGCCGAGGTCGAGGGCGAGGCGTTCCGCGCCCACCAGATCCTGCAGGCCCATCACGGCATCTACATTCTCGAGAACATGGACACGCGCGAACTGGCCTCGGACGGGGTCAGCGAATTCCTGTTCGTGCTGGGGCAGGCGCGGGTGCAGGGCGCGGTCCAGATGATCATCAACCCCATCGCGATCCGCTAGGCGCCGCGACAGGCGCATCACGACAACAAGGGAGGACAGAATGAAACGGTTTCTTGCCACCACGGCGCTTTGCGCAATGCTGCCGGTCGCGTCTCTGGCGCAGGACAAGCCTTCGGAATTGCGCGTCGGGATGACGACCTTTCTGACGGGTTCGGCCTCGGTCTTCGGGGTTCCCGCGCGCGAGGGGATGGAGATCCTGGTCCGCCGCCTGAACGAGGACGGCGGAATCAACGGCGTGCCGGTCCGCGTGACCTATATCGACGAGGGCGCGGGCGCCGAGGCGCTGAGCAGCGAATTCCGCCGCGTCGCCGGCGAGGCCGAGGTGATGATGTCCGCGATCTCGTCGGGCAATTGCCAGACCCTTGCGCCTCTGGCCGAGGATCTGCAGGTGCCGAACCTGATGTGGGATTGCGGCACGCAGCGCATCTTCGAAGAGGCCGAATACGATTACGTCTTCCGCACCCAGGCCAATGCCACGGCCGAGATGATGGCCACCGTCCTCTATCTGCTCGAGGTCAAGCCGGATTTCCGGACCATCGCGGTGGTGAACCAGGATTACGCGTGGGGCCGTGACAGCTGGGATATCGTGTCGAACGCCCTGCGGGTGCTGAAGCCCGACGTGGAGGTCGTGGGCGAATTCTTCCCGGCCTTCGGTGCGCCGGACTACTCGGCCGAGATCTCGCGCCTGCAGGCTCTGCGGCCCGACGTGATCCTGTCCACTTCTTGGGGTGGCGATCTGGACACCTTCGTCCAGCAGGCCTTTCAGCGCGGTCTGATGAACAACACGACCTTCGTGCTGCCACTGGCTGAAAGCTCGCTGGAGCGGCTGGGTTCCAGCCTGCCTGCCGGTCACATCGTGGGCGCGCGGGGCGATCACTACTTCCTGCATCCCGAACGCCGCGACGACGAGGATTTCCAGGCCTTCATCACCGAGTTCCGCGAGACGACCGGCAGCCTGCCGATCTATTCGGTCTTTCACGCAGCCCAGGCGCTGGAGGCGATGAAGACCGCCTATGAGAAGGCCATCGCCGAGAACGGCGTCGACTGGCCGAACGAGGAACAGCTGCTGGCCGCCTTCGAGGGGCTTGAATTCCAGGCCTTCGGTCGCCCGATCACGCTGCGCGAGGACAATCAGGGCGTCGAGGCGCAGCTTTTGGGCATCAGCGCGCAGACCGCGGAATATCCCTTCGCGACGCTGGAGAACATCCGCATCTATGACGGCGCGCAGCTTCTGCCGCCGGTGGGCGAGGTCTCGTTGGACTGGATCCGGGGGCTGGACGCCTCGTATCTGGACGGGATCGCCGCCGACAGCTTCGAGAACTGATCCGATCCCGAACGGGGCCCGCCAGCGGGCGGGCCCCGCCCAACGCATCAAGGGGATCAGCCGATGAACCTTACCCTCTTTCTTCTGGCGCTGTTCGACGGGGTGTCCTACGCGGCGCTTGTCTTCATCGTGGCCCTGGGCCTGACGCTGATCTTCGGCGTCATGCGCATCCTGAACGTGGCCCATGGCTCGCTTTATGCGATCGGCGCCTATGCGACGGCGTCGCTGACGGCGTGGGGGCTGGCGATGGGCTTCGCGCCGATCCTGGCCTTTCCGCTGATGATCGTGTCGGCGGTGCTGGTCGGGGTGGCGCTTGGCGGTCCGATCGAATGGCTGCTGCTGCGCCGCATCTACAACAAGCCCGAAGTGCTGCAACTGCTGGTGACTTTCGCCGTGTTCATGATCCTCGAGGACGTGCAGCGGCTGGTCTGGGGCACGCAGCCCTATTTCCAGGCGACCGCGCTGCAGGCGCTTGGCAATGTCACCGTCTTTGGCGTGACCTACACGGTCTATCAGCTGATCCTGCTGCCGCTTGTGGCGCTGGTGCTGCTGGTCGGGCTGCGGATCTTCCTGCGCCACACGATCATCGGCAAGCTGATCCTTGCCACGACCGAGGACCGCGAGGCTGCCCAGTCCATCGGCATCGACGCGGACCGCGTGTTCCTGTTCACCTTCATCGTCGGCGCGGTGCTGGCGGGGCTGGGGGGCGCGCTGGCCTCGCCCACGACCTCGATCCTGCCGGGGATGGGCGCCGATATGATCGTGCTGTCCTTCGCCGTGATCGCCACGGCCGGGCTGGGCCAGATCGAGGGCGCCGCCGTCGCCGCGCTGCTGATCGGGCTTGGGCGGTCCTTCGCCGTCTATCTGTGGCCCGAAGTCGCGGTGCTGGTGCCCTACCTGATCATGGTGCTGGTCCTGCTGGTCCGCCCCGAGGGCCTGTTCGGCAGCCCCGTCGCCCGCAAGATCTGAGGAGAGGACATGACCCTGCAATCAACCGATACGCCGGTGCCGGTCCAGAACGCCCTGTCGCCGCGCAATGTCCTAACCGGGCTTGCCATCCTGATGCTGATGGCGGTGCCCGTGCTGCTGCCGCATCTGCAACTGCTGATCACGCTGGCCCTGGCCAAGGGGCTGGCGGTCGTCGGCATCACCGTGATCCTGCGCGCGGGTCAGGTCTCGTTCGGACATGCGCTGTTCTTCGGCATCTCGGCCTATGTCGGTGCGTTCCTGGTCACTGCGCTGCCGGGGGCGGACCTGGTTCTTGTGCTGCTGGCGGGTGTTCTGGGCGCGGGCCTGTCCGGCCTTGTCGTCGGGCTGTTCGTGGTGCGCTACCGAGGGATCTTCTTCGGTATGCTTAACCTTGCTTTTTCAATGATCTTCTGGTCGATCCTCGAGAAATTCTACCATTACACCGGCGGCGCCGACGGCATCCGGCTGACGCGACCCTCGGTATTGGGAATGCAGCTTGGCCGGTCCGATTTCGAGCTGGTCCTGTTCTATCTGGCCGTGGGGCTGGTCGTCACCTGCGGCTGGTTCACGCTGCGCTGGCTGGCCTCGCCCGCAGGGCAGTTGTTCCAGACGCTCAAGACGAACGAGACGCGGCTGGAATATCTGGGCCTCTCGCCGCGACGGGTGCTGCTGTCGGGCTATGTGCTGTCGGCGGTTCTGTGTGGGCTGGGCGGGTCGCTGATGGGAATGACGCAGGGCGTCGTGACGCCGGAATATGTCTGGTGGGTGCGCTCGGCCGAGATGGTCTTCATCGCGGTCCTCGGCGGGGCGGGCTCGGTCCGGGGCGCGTTCATCGGCGCGCTGATCTACGAGATGGTGCGCATCTACGCCTCGGCCTTCGCCGCCGATATCTGGCAGATGCTGCTGGGGGCCTTTCTGCTGATCATCATCCTGTTCGCGCCTGGGGGCATCATGGGCATCTTCGACCGGCTGATCGGCCGCAAACCCGGAGGCCGGACATGACCGCGCCCGCGCTTCTGGAAACCCGCGACCTGACCATCAGGTTCGGCGGCATCACCGCCGCCGACAAGGTCAGCGTCCGCATCGAGGCTGGCCGCAACCTGGCCATCATCGGCCCGAACGGGGCGGGCAAGACGACCTTTCTCAACATCTGCACCGGCTGGATCAAGCCGAGCGAGGGACAGGTCCTGTTCGAGGGCGAGGACATCACCCCCCTGCCGCCGCGCAAGATCGTCACGCGCGGCGTCGCCCGCGCCTTCCAGATCCCCCAGCTTTTTACCGAGCATACCGCGCTTGAGAACCTGTTGATCTCGGTCTCGGCGCGCGAGGGGCTTCGCAATCCGCTGCGCCCGATGCACCGGATCGCGCAGCGGGACGAGATGATGGACCTGCTCGAGATGGTCAATTGTGCCGATGTCGCGCACCGGCCGGTGGTGGAATTGTCCGAAGGGCAGCGCAAGCTGATCGACATTGCCGTCGCGCTGGCGCTGAGGCCGCGCCTGCTGCTGCTGGACGAGCCGACTTCGGGCGTGGCCTCGTCCGAAAAGCACAAGGTCATGGAGATCCTGATCGCCGCGCTGGCCAAGGCGCGTGTCACCTCGGTCTTTGTGGAACATGACATGGGGATCGTCAGCCGCCATGCCGACGAGGTCGCGGTCTGGAACACCGGAAAGGTCCAGATCCGCGGCACCCCGTCCGAGGTCCTGGCCCATCCCGACGTCATCCGCGACGTCATCGGAGAGGAGATCGCCTGATGCTGGAATTCCGCAATGTGGACGCCTCGATCGGGATCATCAGCATCCTGCGCGATCTGGATTTCCGCATCGAGCCGTCCGAGACGCTGGCCCTGATCGGGCGCAACGGCGCGGGCAAGACGACGCTGCTGCGTTCGGTCATGGGCTTCACCCGCATCACGGGCGAGATCCGGTTCGGCGATCAGCGCCTGGACATTGTTCCGCCGCCGAAACGGCCCGCGCTTGGCATCGGCTATTCGCCTGAGGATCGGCGGCTGTTCTCGGCCTTCACGGTCGAAGAGAACATCCTGCTGCCCGCGCAGGCCGCCCGGCTGGATGCCGCCGAGACGCGTCGCAGGCTGGGCCGCATCTACGAGATCCTGCCCGAATTGCGCGACATGGCCGCGCGACCTGCGGGCAATGTCTCGGGCGGGCAGGGCAAGATGGTCGCGCTTGGCCGGGCGCTGATGTCGGGAACGCGGCTGGTCATGCTGGACGAGCCCTTCCAGGGCCTGGCGCCCGCGCTGGCGCAGCGCTACGCGGCCGCGCTTCGGGCCTTGCGCGACGCCGACCACACGATCACGCTGGTCATCACGGAATCGAACCCCGCCCTTTTGCGCGGATTTGCCAGCCGGACGCTGGTGATCGAGCGGGGCGAGGTTTCCGAAGGCTCGCTTGAGCCGCAGCCGGTCACGGCCTGAGGGGCCCTGATCCATCACAATCAAAGGGGGGACCATGCGTCTCAAGGGGAAGACCGCACTTGTCACGGGGGCGGCCTCGGGCTTCGGCCGGGGCATCGCCGAACGATTCGCAGCCGAGGGCGCGCGCGTGGCCATCGTCGATCTGAACGAGGCCGGCGCGCGCAGCGTCGCAGACGGCCTGGGCGATGCGGCCATCGCCATCGGCTGCGATGTCGCCCAGGCCGATCAGGTCGGGGCCGCCGTTCAGGCCACGCATGACGCCTTTGGCGGGCTGGACATCGTGGTGAACAATGCCGGCTGGACGAACCGCAACCAGCCCTTGATGGACACGGACGAGGCCACGTTCCGCAAGATCTACGACATCAACGTCCTGTCGATCTTTCACATGACCAAGGCCTGCGTGCCCTTGTGGCGCGGCGCGGGGGGCGGCGTCATGCTGAATGTCGGATCGGTCGCCGGGATCAGGCCGCGCCCGGGCCTGACCTGGTACAATTCGTCCAAGGGCGCGGTGAACACGATGACGCGCTCGTTGGCCGTCGAACTGGCGCCGGACCGGATCCGCGTCTGCGGCATCGCGCCCGTGATGGGTGCCACCGGACTGCTTGAGCAGTTCATGGGCCTGCCCGACACGCCCGAGAACCGCGCGCGCTTCATCGCGACGATCCCGCTCGGGCGGCTGGCCGAACCGCAGGACATCGCCAATGCCGCACTCTATCTGGCCTCGGACGAGGCCGAGTTCCTGACCGGCGTGATTCTGGAGGTCGATGGCGGCCGCACGATCTGAAAGGCGGGCGGGCGGCAGAGGTCAGTCCTCTGCCGCCGCGATGATGGCACGGGCGCGGCGGCGGACGGGTTCGTCCACCATCGCGCCGTCCACGGAAACCGCACCGTCGCCCGATGCCAGAACCCGGCGCGCCCAGTCCAGTTCGGTCTGTGACGGGCGGAACGCCTGACGCAGTTCCGCGATCTGGCACGGATGGATGCAGAGCTTGCCGGCCATGCCAAGCGCGCGCGCCTCGGCGGCGTCAGCCCTGAGGTCGGCGGGGTCGTTCAAGCGCGCGGTCACCCCGTCCAGCGGCGGCGCGATCCCTGCCAGGCGCGAGGCCAGAACCAGTTCCAGCCGAACCGGGCGCAGGATATCGGCGCGGTGTTCGATCCCCAGATCGGCGCAGAAGTCGATGGACCCGAAGCCAAGCTGCACGACATTGAGCATGGCGGCCAGTCTGCGCACCTCGGCCAGACCGAGGGCGGTCTCGATCAGGGCCACGACCGGCAGGCCCGGCAGGGCCTGGGCCAGGGCGGACAGATCGGCCCGGTCCTGCGCCTTGGGCAGCATCATGCCATCGGGGCGCAGGGCCTGCAGCGCCTCGATATCGTGGCGATGCCAGGGCGTGTCGGTCGGGTTGATCCGCACGATCACCGGCAGGTCGGAAAACCCCGTCGCCAGAAACGCGCGCGCGCGGTCCTTGGCCTCGGGCGCCACCGCGTCCTCGAGGTCAAGGATCACCGCGTCGGCACCCGACGCCGCTGCCTTGGCAAAGCGGTCGGGCCGGTCGGCAGGCACGAAAAGCGGGCATCTGAGCGGGCCGAGGGTTACCATGACGCGCGCGCCTCGGTCGCCACGGGGCCGCCCTGTCGCGCGGTCCACAGCCGCAGGCCGTCGCCATCCGGGGCGGCGTGAAGCAGCGTCTGATCCCCCGCGAACAGCGGCGTCAGGCTGCGAAAGCTGAAGATCGCGGGGATGCGGCCACCCAGATCCTGCGCCAGATGCAGCAGCGCGGTCGCCTGAAGGGGACCATGCACGACAAGGCCCGGATAGCCCTCGACCTGCCGGGCATAGGGCGCGTCGTAATGGATGCGGTGACCGTTGAAGGTCAGCGCCGAATAGCGGAACAGGGTTGTCGGATCATGGGGCAGGGGGCGCGTCGTTTCGCCAGTCGGAGCGGGGGGCGGGCTTGACGCCCCGCCTCCGGCGTCGCGATAGACGATGTCCTGCCGTTCCGTCACCGACAGGCCGTCCGGGCCGGAAATCTCGTGTGTCAGGGTGACGAAGCACAAGGGCCCGCTGCCCCCTTGCTTCAGCTGCACATCCGTGATGCGGGACCGGCGCGTCACCCGATCACCGATCCGCAGCGGCGCATGAAGCGCGAAGCGGCCGCCCGCCCACATGCGCCTGGGCAGGGGGACCGGCGGCAGGAAGCCGCCCCGCGCCGGATGCCCGTCCGGCCCGAGCGCCCCGGCGGGCAGGGCCGGCTGCGTCAGGCAGAGATGGATCAGCGGCGGCGCCTCGGCGCCGTCCTCGACCGGGCCTTCGCGGCCAAAGGTCGCCAGAAACCGCGCGACAAGGCCCCCGGTCAGGGTCTCGGCGCGTTCCTCGCTGCGTCCGATCCAGTCGCGCAGATGGTCGATTTCCATGGCTCACTCGGC
The DNA here is from genome assembly GCF_052379855.1 of Paracoccus sp. NSM. Classification (NCBI taxonomy): domain Bacteria; kingdom Pseudomonadati; phylum Pseudomonadota; class Alphaproteobacteria; order Rhodobacterales; family Paracoccaceae; genus Paracoccus; species Paracoccus sp. NSM. The sequence goes on from NZ_JBQTCG010000006.1 coordinate 20,892, forward strand.
CTCCTGTCCCAAGTCCGGCACGGGGCCGTAGCGGCGTTCCTCGCCCCGGATGCGCGGCGCGGGGGCGGGATAGCTGACCGCACCGCGCGGTGTGTCCACCGTGATGCGGCGCAGATGCGGATGGGCGGACAACCCGCCCATGTCATTGACCGAGGCCAGCGCCACTTGCGCCTGTTCCAGCAGGTCCATGGCGCGCGCGGCCTTCATCCCGGCAAACGCCTCGGCCACAAGGGCGTCGGTCTGGTCCCGATGCGTCACGCGCGCCACATTCGTGGCAAAGCGCGGGTCGTGGCCCAGTTCCGGGCGGCCAAGGAAGATGCGCGCCAGGTTGCGCCATTCGCGGTCGCTCTGGACCGAGATCAGCACTAGCTGGCCGTCTTGCGTGCGAAACGTGCTGTAGGGCGAGATCGAGGGATGCGCGATGCCGATCCGGCGCGGCGACTGCCCGGCCTCGTGCGCCAGCAGCGGCACCGTCAGCCAATCGGCCATCACGTCGAACATCGAGATGGCGATATCGGCGCCGCGCCCGGTGATGCCGCGCTGGATCAGCGCCTCGAGGATGGCGGCATGGGCTGTCGCGCCGGTCGCCACATCGACGATGGACATGCCCACACGTGCCGGTTCCGATGGCCCCCCGGTGATCGAACAAAGGCCCGATTCCGCCTGGATCAGCAGGTCATAGGCCTTGCGGTCGGCCATCGGCCCGCCCTCGCCATAGCCGGTGATCGAACAGGCGATCAGGCGCGGATGGCGCTTCAGCAGATCGGCGGGCGCAAAGCCCAGCCGGGCCAGCGCGCCGCGCCGCAGGTTCTGGACCAGCACATCGGCGCCCGCCAGCAGATCGGCCAGCCGCGCCTTGCCCTCGGTTGTGGTCAGGTCCAGCACGACCGACCGCTTGCCCCGGTTCAGCCAGACGAAATAGCTGGACTGCCCGGCGGCCACCGTGTCGTAGCCGCGCGCGAAATCGCCCTCGGGGCGTTCGATCTTGACGACATCGGCCCCGGCATCGGCCAGACGAGAGGTGGCGAAGGGTGCCGCCACGGCCTGTTCGACCGCAACGACCTTCAGTCCCGACAAGGGCAGTCCCATCAGAAGCTCCGCGGCAGGCCAAGCACATGCTCGGCGACATAGGACAGGATCAGGTTGGTCGAGATCGGCGCGACCTGATAGAGCCGCGTCTCGCGGAACTTGCGTTCGACATCGTATTCGCAGGCGAAGCCGAAGCCGCCATGGAACTGGATGCAGGCATTCGCGGCTTCCCAGCTGGCCTTCGCGGCAAGGTATTTCGCCATGTTCGCCTCGGCGCCGCAGGGCTGGCCGTCATCATAGAGACGGCAGGCGCGATAGCGCATGAGGTTCGCGGCCTCGATCTCGATATAGCTTTCGGCGATGGGGAACTGGACGCCCTGATTCTGCCCGATGGGGCGGCCAAAGACGACCCGGTCGCTGACATAGCGCGTCACGCGGTCGATGAACCAGTAGCCATCCCCGATGCACTCGGCCGCGATCAACGCGCGTTCGGCGTTGAGCCCGGTCATGATGTAGCGAAAGCCCTGACCCTCTTGTCCGATCAGGTTCTCGGCGGGGATTTCGAGATTGTCGAAGAACAGCTCGTTCGTTTCGTGGTTGACCATGTTGGGTATCTGCCGCGCCGTCATCCCCGAGGCCAGCGCCTCGGCCACATCGACGAGAAAGATCGACAGGCCTTCGGATTTCTTCTTCACCTCGGCCAGGGGCGTGGTGCGCGCCAGCAGGATCATCAGGTCGGAATGCTGCACCCGGCTGATCCAGACCTTCTGGCCGTTGATGACGTAGCGATCGCCGCGCCGTTCGGCGGTGGTCTTGATCCGGGTCGTGTCGGTGCCGGTCGTGGGCTCGGTCACGCCCATCGATTGCAGGCGCAGTTCGCCGCTGGCCAGCCGGGGCAGGATCGCGCGCTTCTGTTCCTCGGAGCCGTGGCGCAGAAGGGTGCCCATATTGTACATCTGCCCGTGGCAGGCGCCCGAATTGCCGCCTGCGCGGTTGATCTCTTCCATGATGACCGAGGCCTCGGTCAGGCCGAGGCCCGAGCCGCCATACTCCTCGGGGATCAGGGCGGCCATCCAGCCGGCCTTGGTCAGGGCATCGACGAAAGCCTCGGGATAGGCGCGGTCGGCGTCGATCTGGCGGTGATAGCTGTCGGGAAATTCCGCGCAAAGCGCGCGGATGGCATCACGAATGTCCTCAAACGGATCGGCTTCGTTCACGTCAATGACCTCCCTCTGTCGGACCGCAATCGTTCCGGAATCTGGGACGGATCGCGCCGCGGCGGAAATATCGCTTTGTCATAAGGGCCATACGGCCAGACTATCGCCCGGCTGCCCCGCCTGCGGCGATTGCCCGCAGGTCGGGCCGCGATAGGCAAAGCCTCTGGCCGGCGGGCCGGGACAAGGCGGGGGATTGCGCGGGGTCGCGCCCGGGTCGATCATGCCGCCCGTATGGGGGCCGATCTGATGGACGCGATCACCGAAAGCCATGTCACCGACAGCGTGGCCGATGCGCTGCAATACATCGCCTGTTACCACCCGCCCGATTTCATCCGGGCGATGGCCGCGGCCCATGCGCGAGAGGAAAGCCCCGCCGCCCGCGACGCCATCGCCCAGATCCTGGTGAATTCACGCATGAGCGCGCTCGGCCGCAGGCCGATCTGTCAGGACACGGGCATGGTGAACCTGACCTTCCGCATCGGCGTCAGGGCGCGGCTGGACTGGCAGCGGCCTTTGCAGCAGATCGTCGATGACGGCGTGCGCCGGGCCTGGCGCCAGCAGGACAATCCCTTGCGCGCCTCGGTCGTCAGCGACCCGTTCGATCGGCGCCGCAATTCCGGCGACAACACGCCCGCCATGATCACCGTCGAGATGGTCGAGGGAGACCGCGTCGGCATCACCGTCTCGGCCAAGGGCGGCGGGTCCGAGAACAAGGCGCGCTTCACGGTGCTGGACCCCTCGGCCTCGGTCGCGGATTGGGTCGTCGCAGAGGTCCAGACGATGGGGGCGGGCTGGTGCCCGCCGGGCATTCTGGGCATCGGCATCGGCGGCAGCGTGGACAGGGCGATGGTCATGGCCAAGGACGTGCTGAACGAGGCCGTGGACATCGACGCCCTGATCGAAAGGGGCCCTGCCGACAGCGCCGAGGCCCTGCGGCTGGAGATCTATCACCGCGTGAACGCGCTTGGCATCGGCGCGCAGGGGCTGGGCGGTCTTGTCACCGTGCTGGACGTGAAGCTGCGGCATTTCCCGACCCATGCCGCATCCCTGCCGGTGGCGCTGATCCCGAACTGCGCGGCCACGCGGCATGTCCATCTCATGCTGGACGGTTCGCGTCCGGCGCGGCTTGATCCGCCTGACCTGTCGCTGTGGCCGCAGGTGGCGCTGGATGGCGCGGCCAAGGCTGCGCGCCGCATCGATCTGGACGCGCTGGATCAGGATGTGCTGGACAGCCTGCAACCGGGCGAGCGGCTGCTGCTGTCCGGCACGCTGTTCACCGGACGCGACGCGGCGCACAAGCGGATGGTCGATGCCCTGGACCGGGGCGAGGATCTGCCTGTCGATCTGCGGGGGCGCGCGATCTATTATGTCGGCCCCGTCGATCCGGTCGGGGACGAGGTGATCGGCCCTGCGGGTCCGACCACCGCGACCCGCATGGACCGCTTCACCGAACGCGTTCTGGCAGGGACGGGGCTCAAGGTGATGATCGGCAAGGCCGAGCGCGGCCCCGAGGCGCTGGACGCCATCGCCCGACACGGCGCGGTCTATATGGTCGCGGTCGGCGGAGCGGCCTTTCTGGTCGCACAGGCCATCCGCGAGGCACGCCCCGTCGCCTGGACGGATCTGGGGATGGAGGCGATCTATCGCCTGCGGGTCGAGGACATGCCCGTGATGCTGGCGGTCGATACGCGCGGCCAGTCGATCCACCGGACCGGACCTCAGGCCTGGCGCCGCGCCGCGCCATAGAGATCCGTTCTGGCGCCGAGACTGCGAAGATATTTCTCGGGCCGCGCGGCGCGTGGTTCTGATAGGTGCGCAACGGCCGGTCGATGGCCGTATGCCCGGACGAAATCGGCAAGGAGGTCAGGCATGTATCGGTTGTCTCACTGGATCGGCGGGGCATCCGTCGCGCCCGAAAGCGGCGAATATCTTCCTGCCACAAGCCCCATGACCGGCCGGATCGCGGGCCATGTCGCGGCGGGCAACGCGGCCGATGTCGCGCGCGCCGTTGCCGCCGCCAGTGCTGCCGCCGATGGCTGGCGCCGGATGCCCGCTGCCGAGCGGGGCCGCATCATGCTGGCCATCGCCGCCGCGATCCGCGCGGATCGTGACCGCCTGGCCGCGCTTGAGCGCGAGGATACCGGCAAACCCCTGACCCTTGCCCTGGCCGAGATCGAGGGCAGCGCTGCCTATTTCGAGTTCTACGGTAGCCTCGTCTATCTGCCTGCGGGCGACGTGCTGGACGTGGCGCCCGACCAGCATGTCTTCACCCGCCGCGAGCCCTTTGGCGTCGTGGGGGTCATCACGCCCTGGAACCTGCCGCTCAATCAGGCCGCGCGGGCCATCGCGCCGGCCTTGACGGCGGGCAATGTCGTCGTGGCGAAGCCGTCCGAGGTCACGTCGCAGACGACGGTGGAACTGGCGCGGATCGCCTCTGCGGCCGGGCTGCCGGACGGGGTCGTGAACATCGTCCTCGGCAGCGGCCCCGTGGCGGGCGAGGCGATCATCCGCCATCCCGCGATCCGCAAGGTCGCCTTTACCGGTTCGGTCGGCGTCGGGCAGGCGATCGGGCGCATCGCGGCGGAACGCATCATCCCGCTGACGCTGGAACTTGGCGGCAAATCGGCCAATATCGTGTTCGAGGACGCCGATCTGGATCGCGCCGCCGCCGAGGCCGTGCGCGGCTTCACGCTGAATGCGGGGCAGGTCTGTTCGGCCGGAACCCGCATCCTTGTCCATAGCGCGGTTCACGACGCGTTTCTGGACAAGGCCACGCAGGCCTTGGCGGCTCTGGTTCCGGGCGAGAGCCTTGGCCCGATCATCACCGCCCCGCAATTCGCCCGCGTCCAGAGCTTTTTCGACATCGCGCGCGAGGACGGGGCCGCGCTTGTGACGGGTGGCCGCGTGGCCGAGGTCGCGGGCTGTCCTGACGGATATTACGTCATGCCGACCCTCTATTCCGGGGTGACGAACGACATGCGGATCGCCCGGCAAGAGATTTTCGGCCCCGTCGGCGTCGTCATTCCCTTCGACACCGAGGCCGAGGCGATCCGCATCGCCAATGACAGCGATTATGGCCTGATCGGCACGATCTGGACCCGCGATGTCAGCCGCGCGCTGCGCGTCGCCGACCGGATCGAGGCGGGGCAGATCTTCGTCAATGTCTGGAACACGATGTCGGTCCAGACCCCGTTCGGCGGCCACAAGAACAGCGGCTATGGGCGCGAGAAGGGGATCGAGGCCCTGCACCATTACTGCCATCTCAAGACCGTGACGATCCGGCTTGACGAGGCCACGGACTGAGGGCGTCGCAGCGGCGCGATGCACGGCGTCGGAAAGGCTCAGGCCTCGGCAGGCAGGATCAGGCCGGTGCAGGGGCCAAAGCCGATGCGGTAGCCGTCGCCCCGGGCATGGGCGAAAAGGCCGATCTCGTCACCATCCTCGATGAAGCAGCGCGGCGCGCCGTTCACGGTGACGGGGCTTTGCCCGCCCCGCGTCATTTCCAGCAGCGCGCCGGTCTGGTCCGGGCTTGGCCCGGAAATCGTGCCCGTGCCGATCAGATCGCCCACCCGCATCGGGCAACCCGAGACCGCGTGATGCGCCACCTGCTGCGCGGACGAGTAATACATGACGTTGTAATTCGTCCGCGCCATGATCTGCCCGTTCATCGTCCAGCCGATCGTCAGGTCGTAAAGGCCGGGGCGGCTTTCCTGAAGATAGGGCAGCAGCGGGTTCGTGCGCGGGGCGCCCTTGCAGCGGAATGGCTCCAGCGCGGCGCGGGTGACGATCCAGGGGCTGATCGTCGTGCCAAGCGCCTTGGACTGGAACGGCCCCAGGGGCTGGTATTCCCAGGCCTGGATGTCGCGGGCCGACCAGTCGTTCAGCAGCACATAGCCGAAGATCATGCCCTCGGCCTCATCGACGCTCAGACGCTGGCCCATGCGGCTGTCGGCGCCGATGATGGCGCCCAGTTCAAGTTCCAGATCCAGCTTGCGGCAGGCGGTCCATTCCGGCCCGTCCTGGCCCCTGACCTGCCCCATCGGGCGCCGGATCGGCGTGCCGGACACCACCACCGACGAGGCGCGGCCGTTATAGCCGATGGGCATATGCGTCCATTGCGGCGGCAGGGCGTTTTCCGGGCCGCGAAACAGGCAGCCCACATTGAAGGCGTGGTGGCGTGAGGCGTAGAAATCGGTGAACTCGGTCACGCGGATCGGCAGATGCAGCGCGGCGTCCCTCATCGGCACCAGCGGCAGCGTCCGGTCTCCATCCTCGGCCAGCAGCGCCGTCAGGCGGGCGCGCATCGCGTCCCATGCGCCGCGCCCGCGCGCCATGAAGTCGTTCAGCGCCGGGCGGCGGAAGGTGCCGCCCGCGTCAAGGACGCCCCGATCCTCGCAGGCGGCCAGATCCAGGATCATGTCCCCGATGGCCAGGCCGCAGCGCGGTGCCCCGGAGCCGGTCGAAAAGACGCCATAGGGCAGGTTCTGGATCGGAAAGTCGCAATCGGGCGCATTGGCGCTGGCAACCCAGCTGTGCAGGGGCTGTCCGGTCATCGGCGGGTCACTTCACGCCCGGCGTGCCGTCGAACTTCTTTTCCAGCCGGTCCCAGACCTCGATGTAATCCTGCTGCATCGGCGCCTCGTGCGCGGCCCATTGAGTCAGATGCTGGGGAAAGCGGGTCTCGAACATGAAGGACATGGTGTTGTCCAGCTTGTGGGGCTTCAGATCGGCATTGCTTGCGCCCTCGAAGGCATCGCGGTCGGGGCCGTGGGGCAGCATACAATTGTGCAGGCTGATGCCTCCCGGCTGGAAACCCTGCGGCTTGGCGTCGTATTGGCCGTAGATGTTGCCCATCAGCTCGGACATGATGTTCTTGTGATACCAGGGCGGGCGGAAGCTGTGCTCTGCCACCATCCAGCGCTCGCGGAACAGGACGAAGTCAATGTTCGCCGTGCCTTCCTGCCCCGAAGGCGCGGTCAGCACCGTGAAGATCGAAGGATCGGGGTGGTCGAACAGGATCGCGCCCACCGGCGAATAGGTCCTGAGGTCGTATTTGTAGGCGCAGTAATTCCCGTGCCAGGCCACCACGTCCAGCGGGCTGTGGCCGATATGCGTCTCGTGGAACTGGCCGCACCACTTGATGACGACGCGGCTTGGCACCTCGCGATCCTCGAAGGCGGCGACGGGGGATTTGAAGTCGCGGGGATTGGCCATGCAATTCGCGCCGATGGGGCCGCGATGGGGCAGATCGAACTTCTGGCCGTAATTCTCGCAGACAAAACCGCGGGCCGGGCCGTCCAGCAGCTCGACGCGATAGACCAGGCCGCGCGGGATGATCGCGATCTCGCGGGGTTCCAGGTCGATCACGCCCAGTTCGGTGCAGAAGCGCAGCCGCCCCTCTTGCGGGACGATCAGCAATTCGCTGTCGGCGGAAAAGAAATACTCGTCCTCCATCGAGCGCGTGACCAGATAGACATGGCTGGCCATGCCGACCTGGATGTTCACGTCGCCCGCCGTGGTGATCGTTCGCATCCCGGTGATCCAGGTCAGTGGCTGGTCGGGGACCGGGATCGGGTCCCACCGGTATTGCCCGAGGCTGGTGACGTTCGGCACCACATTCGGCGCCGTCTTCCAGTGCGGCACGTCGATGGGCGTGAACCGCCCGGTGTGATGGACCGAGGGGCGGATCCGGTAGCACCATGTCCGTTCGTTCTGGCCGCGCGGCGCGGTGAAGGCGGTGCCGGAAAGCTGTTCGGCGTAAAGCCCGTAATTGCATTTCTGTGGGCTGTTCTGGCCCTGAGGCAGGGCGCCGGGCAGGGCCTCGGTCTCGAAATCATTTCCGAAACCGGGCATGTAGCCCTCGTGCGGGCCGGTCGTCGGCGTCGCGCGGATCATCCCTGTGGGCAGGTCATGAGTGGTCATCTGGGCTTTCCTTGGGCGGCGTTGACCGGCGGCTTGGCGCCGCGCCCGGTTCCGGGCGCGGCCCTGATGGATGCGGCGCGGGTGCTCAGGTCGTGGACAGCACGCCCCGGTCGATCTGGTCCTGTTCGATGCTTTCGAACAGGGCCCGGAAATTCCCCTCGCCGAAACCGTCATCGCCCTTGCGCTGGATGAACTCGAAGAAGATCGGGCCGATCACGGTTTTCGAGAAGATCTGAAGCAGGATGCGCGTCTCGCCGCCATCCACCACGCCCTCTCCGTCGATCAGGATACCGTGGCGGGCCATGTCCTCCAAGGGCTCTTGATGCCCGATCACGCGGTCCTTAGACATCTCGTAGTAGGTCATCGGGGGCTTTGGCATGAACTTCAGCCCGCGTTCCGCGATGGCGTCGGCGCTGCCGTAGATGTCGTTTGAGCCGACCGCGATATGCTGGATGCCCTCGCCATTGTAGCGCTTCAAATATTCGACGATCTGGCCCGTCTCGCCGCGATCCTCGTTGATCGGGATGCGGATACGCCCGCAGGGCGAGGTCAGCGCGCGGCTGTAGAGGCCGGTATATTTCCCCTCGATATCGAAGAACCGGATCTGGCGGAAATTGAACAGCCGGCTGTAGAAGTCGAACCACTTGTCCATGTTACCCTTAAAGACGTTGTGGGTCAGGTGGTCCAGATAGTGAAAACCCACGCCTTCGGGCTTGGGCGCGGCGAGGAAATCGAAATCCCCGGCATAGGGGTTCGCATCCGCGCCGTAGCAGTCGGTGAAATAGATCAGCGATCCGCCAATGCCCACGATCGCGGGCCAGTCCAGCGTCTTGTCGGCGCCCTCATAAGGGGTCGCGCCGTTCTTCACCGCATGATCGAAGGCATGGCGCGCATCCGCGACGCGCCAGCCCATCGCCGGGGCGCAGGGGCCGTGTTCGCCCACAAAGCGCATCGCGTGGCTGCCGGGTTCGTTGGTCAGGATATAGGTGATGTCGCCCTGCTGCCACAGCTCGACATCCTTGGTGCGGTGACGGGCGACAAGGGCGAAACCCATACGCTGGAACAGGGCGCGGGCCTCGTCTGGTTTGGGATGGGCGAATTCGACGAATTCAAAGCCATCGGTGCCGGCCGGATTGGCTTCGTTGATCGATGCGCGCGGGGCGTCATGCGGAAACGGTCCCATCGAGATCTCCCTCCTGAAAATATACTCACTGACGATCTCACGGACGCTGCGATGACGGCGCGCAATCTTTCAGTTAATTTCGTCCGGATATGCGTGTAGATTGCGTCAAGAATAGATTCGGCGCGAGGGATACGCATGATGGACGCAAGCGATGCGCGGCTGTTGATCGAATTGCAGCGCCGTGCCGACATCACCGCCCAGGATCTGGGTGCGATCCTGAACCTGTCGCCCAGCCAGGCCGCCCGCCGTCGCGCGCGGCTGGAGGCGCAGGGCGTCATCGCGGGTTACGGCGCGCGGCTTGATCCGACGCGGCTGGGCCTGTCAGTCCAGGCCTTCGTGCAGGTGCAGATGAGCGCCCACAGCGCCGACAATGCCGCCAGCTTCGTGCGGTTGGTCGCCAGCCTGCCGCAGATCGTCGGCTGCTGGACCCTGACCGGCGAGGCCGATTACCTGCTGCGCGTCTGGGTTTCGGACCTGCCCGCGCTGAACGATCTGATCCACCACCGCCTGTTGCCGCATCCGGCGGTGGCGCGCGTCCAGAGCCAGATCGTGATGGACCAGCCCAAGCCCGATTCCGGCCTGCCCGTCTGGGTCTAGGCCGTCAAAGCTGCGGTCGCAGCCAGCTTAGCAACCAGTCGCCCGCGCGGGTCGTCCAGGGCCGCGCCTGCCATTCGGCCAGCGTCACGGGGCGCGACTGCGTCAGATCGTCCTCGAAGACCGCGATCTGTTCGCGGGCAAAGGCGGCATCGAAGACGTTCAGGTTGGCCTCGTCGTTCAGCCGGAACGAGCGTTCGTCGAAATTCGTCGAACCGACCGAGGCCAGCGCCTCGTCCACGATCATCAGCTTGGCATGCAGGAAGGTCGGCTGGTATTCGTGGATCCTGACCCCGGCCTGAAGCAGAGGCCCCCACAGCGCGCGCGAGGCGCGGCGCACGGCGGGCTTGTTGATCTCGGGGCCGGGCAGCAGGATGTCCACCTCGATGCCGCGCGCGCGGGCATCGACAAGCTGTCGGATCGCCACGTCGTCGGGGATGAAATAGGGCGTGGCGATGCGGATATGGCTTTCGGCCCCCGCAAGCGCGGTCATCAGCATCATGTGGATATTGTTGCGGCTGCCCGTGCTGCTCAGCGCCATTTGCGCGGTCATGTCGCCGGTCGGCTCAAGCGCGGGAAAGAACGCGTCCCCGCGCATGATCTCGCCGCTATCCTCGACCCAGTTCGACACAAAGGCCCCTTGCAGCATGGCAACGACCGGGCCTGTGACGCGGTAATGCGTCTCGCGGAACTCGCCGGGGTGGCGGGCATCGCCCAGCCATTCATCGGCCACGCCCACGCCGCCAGTGAACCCCGTGCGCCCGTCCACGATCAGCAGCTTGCGGTGGGTGCGGTTGTTCATGCGGTCGATCGTGTACCAGTGGATCGGACGAAAGCGCGTCACCTGCACGCCCGCATCCTCCATCCGCGCCAGAAGGTCGGCCTCCATCGGTTTCGATCCGAACCAGTCCAGCAGCACGCGCACCTCGACCCCGGCGCGGGCGCGTTCGGCCAGCGCCTCGGCGAAGGTTTCGGCGATCTCGCCCGACCAATAGACATAGGTCTCGAAATTGATGCTGGTCTCGGCGCTGCGGATCGCATCCAGCATGGCGGCAAAGATCCGGTCGCCGTTCAGAAGCGTCTCGACATGGTTTCCATCAAGCAGGTTCGATCCGTAAAGCCCGTCCATGCTGCGCAGGAAGGCGGGGTCCGACGTGCCCATCACCGCCGCCACCCGGTCGCGCAATTCGCGCCGGTCGGGCATCAGGTTCAGCGCCGCGATCACCAGCGTGCCGACGCCCAGGGCGATGGCCAAAACGGTGCCAAGGGTCGGTCGCCTCATGCGGGGCTGTCCGGGCGGCGAGGGCAGGGGCAGGGCGGCAAGACAGGTCCTTTCCCGGGCCGCGATCTGGCCCGACGCAGGGAAAACGCCCCGCAAATTCCGCAGGTTCCGGGGCAGGGTCCGGTCGGGGGAACATTGCGGCCCGGCTGGGGTTGGTATCCCTGCCCAAACAGGAGATTTCCGATGAGACAGGCCCTTGCCATCGCGACGCTCAGCACCCTTCCTTTTGCCGCCCTTGCCCAGACCGAGGGGGAATTCACCCTGCCCGATCTGCCCTTTGCGACGGACGCGCTGGAGCCCGCGATCAGCGCCGAGACGATGGAACTGCATCACGGCCGCCATCACCAAGCCTATGTGGACAACCTGAACGAGGCGATCGCGGATGGCGAGGCCCCCTCGGACCTGTCGCTCGAGGAACTTGTCGCGGCGGCGGGCACCTTCACCGACAAGGTTCGCAACAATGCCGGCGGTCACTGGAACCACAGCTTTTTCTGGGAAAGCATGGCCGCCCCCGACGAGGTGGGTGAGCGGTCGCCCGAGCTGGCTGAGGCGCTCGAGGCTGTCTTTGGCTCGGCGGACGATTTCGCCACCGCCTTTCAAGAGGCCGGGGCGGGTCAGTTCGGCTCGGGCTGGGTCTGGCTGATCGTGAACGACCAGGACCAGCTGCAGATCACCACCACCCCCAATCAGGACAACCCCCTGATGGATGTGGCGGAAGTGAACGGCACGCCGCTTCTGGGCAATGACGTGTGGGAGCACGCCTATTACCTGACCTACAACAACCGCCGCGGCGATTACCTGAAGGCGTGGTGGGACGTGGTCGATTGGGGCGTCGTCTCGGAACGCTACGCCGCAGCTCTGGCCGACTAGGCCCGATCCGGCGGACGGCCCGCGACCTGCGTCGCCGGGTCGTCCGTCCTAGCGCGCGCCCCAGGTATCGCTGAGGCGGTAGCCCTCGGGCCAGGGATCATCGGGGTCCAGCATCTGTTGATGCGTGCCGGTGATCCAGGCGCGGCCCGAAATCTCGGGCAGGATGGCGGGCAGGGTGCCGACCTGCGTGTGGCCCAGAATTCGCCCGGTGAATTCGGACCCGATCAGCGACCGCGCCGTCAGGCTGTCGCCCTCGGTCATCTGGCCACGCGCATGCAGAACCGCCATGCGCGCCGACAGCGCGGTGCCGGTGGGCGAGCGGTCGATCTTGCCCGGCCGGATCGCCACGGCGGCGCCGGTGTGCAGCGCACGCCCCTCGCGCCGCAGCGGGCCAGCGAACAGGCAGAAAGAGATGTGACGCCAATCGGGATTGCCGGGGTGGTGAAACCCCAGCTGTTCATTCGCGGCCTCGGTGATCCGCACCCCGAGGCGCGCCATGTCATGCGCCTCGTCCGGGGTCAGGGAAAAGCCCAAGGCCTCGGCATCCACAAAGACGAAACTGTCGCCGCCATAGGCGGTATCGACGCTGAGGCGGCCCATCCCCTCGACCTCCAGCGGGGCGTCGAGACGCGCGGCAAAGCTGGGCAGGTTCTGGACGAAGATCCGCCGCGCCTTGCCGCCGCTGCATTCCGCGCGCACCCGCACCAGCCCGCCCGGCGCTTCCAGCACCAGATGCGTCTGGGGTTCCTGCATCGGCAGGATGCCCGCATCCAGCAGCACCGTCGCGACGCAGATCGAGTTCGACCCCGACATGGGGGGCGTGTCCTCGGGCTCCATGATGATGAAGGCCGCGTCGGCCTCGGGGTGTTTGGGGGGCACCAGCAGATTGACATGCCGAAAGACGCCGCCGCGCGGCTCGTTCAGGACGAAGTTGCGCAGGCTTTCATCCTGCGCGATCCAGCGCGACTGTTCCCACAGCGTGTCGCCCGGCGGCGGCGCGACGCCGCCCACGATCACATCGCCCACCTCGCCCTCGGCATGGGCCGAGATGACATGAACCAGTTTCGTCGTCCGCATCTAGTCCTCCAGCCAGCGGGGTAGGGTCAGGGGCGCGCGTCCCGTCCGCGCGGCCTGCGCACAGGCGGCGATGCCGCCGAAGCGGACCTGCCGCCCCGAAAGGCCCGGCCCGTAATGCGCGTATTTGCCGGAATTCGTCATCAACGCGCGGGTGGCGGGCGGAAAGACGGGTTCCGAGATCGAACACCAGCAGAGATCGGGCAGAACCTGCACCCCTGCGTCGGTCAGCCGGTCCAGCGTGCCGTCGGCACGGATCAGGTCGATCACGGCGCGGCCAGCGGTGACGATCGTGGGGATCAAAACCGGCCCGTCCAGCGCGCCGGCCAGCGCCCGGCATTCCTCGGCCGAGGCATGTGGGCTGCCGATGGCGACCAGCTGGACCGCCTCGGGGCCCGCGTTCAGCGATTGCCAGCCGCGCCGCATATCCGCCGCGCCGATGGGGCGGTGATCGGCCTCGGGGTGGATGCGGTCGGCCTCGGGGGTGATGCCCTCGACATGCAGCATGGGGGCGGCGGAACTGGTGCCGAACGCCGCGCAGAGCGCCTTGAGGTTCTCGGGCGTGGGTCCGGCCGCCGCCACGCCCCGGATCAGCGGGATGCGGTCAGGCGAGGCCTGGCCCGCCAGATAGCCCAGAAGCGGCCAGAACGCGTCGTCGATGCCGTGGGGCAGGGCCACGTCCAAGATGCGGCGCGCGGCGCGGTGCTGGTCCAGATAGACCCCGGCCAGAGGCGCCCGGCCCGTCATCGCGATGCACAGGTCCAGAAAGTCCGGATGCTTGGGCGTGCGCGCGCCAAGGACGGAATTGGCGTAGATCACCGCGTTCGATTCTGCCCAGGCGATGGGTTCGTCCCGCGCGGGCGCGCTGTCCAGCAGATAGGGCGCACAGGTAAAGCTGGGCTGGCAGCCCATCCGCACATAGGCATCGGCCAGCCTCTGCGCGGGGTCCCCGAACAGGACCGGCACGCCCTGCGCCCGCCAGTTGCGGTGATCGACCGAGATCGCGTTCATCGTCGTGGGGATGCGGACCCGCGCGCCCAGATCGGCCATGGCTTCGGCAAAGGTCAGGTTGGCGGGGCTGGCATAGATGCAGCCGTCGATATGGCCCTGCGTGACCGAGACCAGCCGTTCCGCGCCTTGCAACCGCGCCATCCGGCAGAGGATCCGCATCGCCTGCTGCACCGCGCGCCCCTCGGCCCCGTCCAGCATGGCGCGGTCGGCATCGGACAGGTCCGGTTCGGGCGCGGGCAGTGGGGCCAGCGGCAGGGGCTGGCCGTCGGCCTCCAGCGTATCGGCGGTGATGCGGATGTGGCTGGCGCGGGCAAGGGTCGCGTGCAGATCGGGCGGGCAACGCAGGACCGGGATGGGGCGGTCGAACATCTCGGCCGCGATCAGCGCGCCAAGGGTCACGACGTCCTCGGGCTCGGAAAAGATCAGCGCGGCGGGCGCCCGACCGTTCAGCGCCATGTCCAGCAGCACGCCCGACCCGGTGCAGGACCCCCGCGTCGTGGGCATGACCAGAACCGCGCCGGTCAGGCATTGCCCGTGCAGCGGGTGATGCACGTCGATGACCGTCGCATTGGACGGGTCGATGCCGCCCCAGAAGCTGATCGGCTCGTCCGTGGCGATGACCGGGCCTTCGGCGGTGCCGGGCAGGATGAGATGCGCGGCGCTCATGTGACGACGAAGCCGTGGGCATAGGGGTCGCGGTCGTCGATGAAGATCGTGTTGATCCCCGTCTGCCGCGCCCAGCCCCCGATCGAGGGGATGATCGCGTCCCGTCCGGCAAGCCGCGTCGCGCCCTCGACCCGGCCCTTGAAGATCGAGCCAATGATGCTTTCGTGCCAGAATTCGTCGCCCACGGCCAACCGGCCCTTGGCGGCCATTTGCGCCATCCGGGCCGAGGTGCCGGTGCCGCAGGGGCTGCGGTCGATGGCCTTGTCGCCGTAGAACACCGCGTTGCGCGCATGGGCGCCGGGTTGGGTGGGCGCGCCGGTCCACAGGATGTGGCTGAGGCCCGCGATCTGCGGATGTTCGGGATGGACGAATTCGTATTTCTCGTTCAGCGCGCGCCGCAGCAGGGGCGACCAGCCGATCAACTGGCCCGCCGTGTGGTCCGCGATGTCGCGAAAATTCTTCTGCGGATCGACGATGGCGTAGAAATTGCCGCCATAGGCCACATCCACGACGATCTCGCCCAGACCCTCGACATGGGCGGTCAGCCCCTCGGCATGCAGATAGGACGGCACGTTGGTCAGGCGCACTTCCTCGACGAAGCGGTCGGGGCGCGTGTAGGTGATATCCACCTTGCCCGCGGGCGTGTCGATGGACAGCCGCCCCGGCTGGCGCGGCGTGATGAGGCCGTTTTCCAGCGCCATGGTGATCGTGCCGATCGTGCCGTGGCCGCACATGGGCAGGCAGCCCGAGGTCTCGATGAACAGCACGCCCACCTCGCAATCGGGGCGGGTCGGCGGATAGAGGATCGCGCCCGACATCATGTCATGGCCGCGCGGCTCGAACATCAGGCCGGTGCGGATCCAGTCGAAATCGCGCAGGAAATGCGCGCGGCGTTCCAGCATCGTCGCGCCTTGCAGCAGGGGCGCGCCGCCGCTGACCAGCCGGACCGGATTGCCGCAGGTATGCCCGTCAAGGCAAGAGAAGGTATGCATGACCAGTCAGAACCTCTGAGGAGAGAACGAAGCGATGGCGACCGGCGGAGCGGCACCCGTCACCAGATCGGCGACGATGCGGGCCGTGCCTGCCGATTGGGTCAGGCCCAGATGGCCGTGGCCGAAGGCATGGATCACCCGGGCGGATGCGCGCGAGCGTCCGATGGCGGGCAGCGTGTCGGGCAGCGAGGGGCGAAACCCCATCCATTGCGTGCCGCCCTCGGTCCGCAGGCCGGGCAGGAAGGCGCGGGCCTTCTGCAGCATCGCCTGCGCGCGTTTCCAGTTCGGCGGCAGGTCGAGGCCCCCCAGTTCCACCGCCCCGCCCACCCGGATGCCGCCGGACAGCGCGCTGACGACAAAGCCATGCCCGCCAAA
Organism: Paracoccus sp. NSM; assembly: GCF_052379855.1. Taxonomy (NCBI): domain Bacteria; kingdom Pseudomonadati; phylum Pseudomonadota; class Alphaproteobacteria; order Rhodobacterales; family Paracoccaceae; genus Paracoccus; species Paracoccus sp. NSM. The sequence goes on from NZ_JBQTCG010000006.1 coordinate 37,107, forward strand.
CGTCACCTGCATCCGCAGATCGAAGGCGTCGCGGGGCAGGGTGGTGTTGTAGCCGCGCTCGGTCTCCAGCGGGATACGGTCGCCCACCCCGCGCGCAAGTTGGCGGGCATGGGCGCCCGCCGCCAGAACGACATGATCGGCCTGCCAGTCACGCCCCCCGGCCTCTTGAAGGGTCACGCCTGAGGCATCGGCACGGATCGCGCTGATCGCCGCGCGTTCGATCACGCCGCCCGTGGCGTGCAGGCGGTCCGCCAGCGCCAGAACGTAATCGCGCGGATCGGCGATGGAATACCAGCCCGGCGTGAAGGTGCCGTGGGTGAAACGCGGCGACAGGCCCGGCTGCAATTCGGCCATGCCGTCGGCGTCCAGATGTCGGAACGCGATCCCGTGATCGGCGCGGGCCTGCCAGCCGGGCAGCGAGGCGTCGAATTCGGCCTGCGATTCATAGACCTGAAGGTTGCCGCGCTTTCGCAGCATGCCCTGCGTGCCGGTGGCGGCCAGAAAGGGCTCCAGCTCGGCGCGGGACAGGTCCATCAGCGTGGTCTGGGCGGCGGTCGATTGCGCGACCCGGTCCGGCTGGCAGGCCCGCCAGAAACGCAGCATCCAGGGCGCGATCCGCAGCGCATAGCGCGGCGGCACCGAAAGCGGCCCAAGCGGGTCCAGAAGCCAGCGCGGCGCCTTGCGCAGAAGCCCGGGCGAGGCCAAGGGCAGGATGTCGGTGAAGGCGAAGGCCCCGGCATTCCCGGCCGAGGCGCCCGCCGCCGGACCCTCTCGGTCCAGCACGGTCACGTCAAGCCCGCGCTGACGCAGCATCAGGGCCGATGACAGGCCGATGACGCCCGCGCCGATGACGATGACCTGCGGCATGGATCAGGCCGTGGCCGCAAGGAAGGTGCGCAGCTCGGCGTTTTCGGGCGCGCCGAAAAGCTGGGCGGGGGGCGCGATCTCGGCCATGACGCCCTTGTGGAAGAAGGCCACCCGGTCCGAGACCTCGCGCGCGAACTTCATCTCGTGGGTGACGCAGATCATCGTCATCCCCTCGGAGGCCAGCAGGCGCAGCGTGTCCAGAACCTCGCCCACAAGCTGGGGGTCCAGCGCCGATGTCACCTCGTCGAACAGCATGTAATCGGGCGACATGGCCAGAGCGCGGGCAATGGCCATGCGCTGCTGCTGCCCGCCCGACAGGCGGCCCGGATAGACCGTCAGCTTGTCGCCAAGCCCCACATGGTTCAGCTGGCGCACGGCCTCGGCCTCGGCCTCGGGCTTGGGGCGGCCCAGAACCTTGCGCTGCGCGAGCATCACGTTTTCCAGCACGGTCAGATGCGGAAAGGCGTTGAACTGCTGGAACACGATCCCGATGCGGCGGCGCAGCTTGTTCAGGTCGGTCCCGCGGGCGTGAACCTCGGTCCCGTCCACGAGGATGCGGCCGCTGTCGATGGGCTCGAGCCCGTTGATGCAGGTCAGAAGCGTCGATTTGCCGGACCCCGAGCCGCCGATCACGGTCAGCACCTCGCCCTTGGCCACGGTCAGGTCGATGCCTTTCAGAACCTCGAGCGGGCCAAAGGATTTGCGGACATTCTCGATTTCAATCATTGGACCATTTCCTTTCGAGATAGCCACCAAGCCGCGCGATGGGGAACGAGATGAGGAAGTAGAACAGCCCGCAGATCATCAGCAGGAACAGAGGCTCTTGCAGGCGGGTGATCAGGATCTGCGCCGATTTCAGCAGCTCGACCACCTGCACGACATAGACAAGCGCACTGTCCTTCATCACCCCAAGCGCCAGCCCGATCCAGGATGGCAGCGCGATCCGCGCGGCCAGGGGCAGCGTGACACTGGTCATGTCCTGCCGCCAGGTCATCCCGAGCGAGCGCGCGGCGCGGCGCAGGGTCGGCGGCACGGCCTCGATCCCGCCGCGCACGATCTCGGCGCAATAGGCCGAGGTGTAAAGCGACAGCACCGCGCAGGCGACCGTGAACCCCGAGATGCGCCAGCCCAGAACCGTGGTCACGAAGGCATTGGCCAGCACAAGCTGGATCAGCAGCGGGATCGACCGGAAGATGTCCAGCACAAAGGTCAGGGGTGCCGCCCACCAAGGGCCGATCTGGTGGCGCAGGATGCCGAAGGCGATCCCCATCACCGTGCCGAAAAAGACCGAGATGGCGGTGACGATCAGCGTCATTCCGGCGCCGCGCGCCAGAAAGATCAGGTCGTTCGTGCTGAGGGCCGTATCAAAGAACATCATCGCCCCCTCAATAGCGGAACAGCCGCGCCGCCAGCAGGCGCGCCGACAGAGTGACGGTCTTGGTGATCAGGTAGAAGATAACCGCGGCGATGGCGAACAGCTCGAAGGTGCGGAAGGTGCGCGCGTTCAGGTCGCTGGTCACGCCGTAAAGGTCGGTGTTCATCGCCACCACCGTGCCAAGCGAGGTCATCAGGATTGCCCAGACCATCTGGTTCGTCATGGGCAGGAACGAGATCCGCAGCATCTGCGGCATGACCACGTAACGGAAGGCCTGAACCGGCGTCATCCCCAATGACCGCGCGGCGCGGGTCTGCGTTTCGGGGATGCCTTTCAGCGCGCCGCGGAAATTCTCGGCCAGATAGCCCGCGTTGTTGAAGGCGATGCCGATCAGCAGCGACAGATAGGGCGACAGGTGGATGCCGAAACCGCCCAGGCCGAAATGGACCATGTAGATCTGGAACAGCGCGGGCGTGTTGCGCGCGATCTCGACCCAGGTCGCGGCGACGCCGGACAGGATGCGGCTGCCCGACATGCGGAACAGCGTCAGGATCACCGCGATCGAGATGCCGATCACCATCGACAGGATCGCGACTTCCAGCGTCACCAGCGCGCCTTCCAGCATGCGCGGCAACGAGTTGAGGGCCTGCGCCCACCGGAAATTGTAATTGAACATGACGCCTCTGACCGCGAAAGGGCGATGATGACTGGCGGGGCGCGCCGCGATGGCGCGCCCCCGTTCAGCTCACTCGATCAGCGATAGACGCCCTGGATCGTCAGATCGGCGGGCTCGCCTTCGCCGATCCACTTCGCGTAAAGCTCGGCGTAGCGGCCGGTGCGGACCTGCTGGTTGATGAACAGGTTCATGTAGTTGATCAGGCCGTATTCCTCGCGCAGCGTGATCAGCGCGACGTAATCCGGCACCATCGGCGCCTTGTCCACGATGCGGATGCCAGGGAAGTTGCCCGAGGCGACATTGGCCTCGGCCACCTCGACGGTCGAGACGGTCGCGTCCAGTTGGCCCTGGCTCAGCGCCAGGAACACATCGGCCTGGTTCTGATAGGGACGGAACTGCCCCTCGCCCCATTCGGCGACCTTCTCCTCGAGCCAGATCGCTTCGTAGGTGCCGGCGGTGGCGCCGACGGTCTTGCCGCGCATGCCCTCCCAGTCGGCCATGTCCACGCCCTCGTTGGCGACGACGGCGTTCTCGAACGCGTAATAGGGGATCGAGAAGCCCACCGTCTTGGCGCGCTCCAGCGTGTCCGAGGTCGAGGCGACGGCCACATCCACACGGCCCGACATCAGCGCGGGAATGCGTTCGGGGAAGGTGGTCTCGACGATCTCGGCCTCGACGCCAAGCGCGGCGGCCAGATCGTTGCAGTAATCGACGTCAAAGCCGATCGGCTCGTTGTTGCTGTCGCGCGAGCCCATCGGCGGAAAGTCCAGCACGACCGCGCAGCGCAGCACATTGGCCGAGATGATGTCGTCCAGCTTGTCGGCAAAGGCCGGGGTGGTCAGCCCGGCCGCCAGCATCAGCCCCGAGGCGAGAATACCGGTTTTCATGAAGTTCCCCCTGATTGTCAGTGACTCGTTTTCTTGGTCCGTCCGCCGACTATCGAAGCAAGCGGCGCGCAGATCAAACAAAAAATACAAAAATTATACAAGAAGGATGCAAGATGGCGTCATGCGCCGCCGGCTCCCGTCCCCTTCCCGGACACGGGGCGCGGGGATTGCGGGCCGTCATCAGGCCTCGGGCGGCAGCAGCGATGCGGGCATGTTCTGATAGCAGACCGGCCGCAGGAAGCGCCGGATCGCCATCGTCCCGACCGAGGTCGCTCCGAAATTGGTCGAGGCCGGATAAGGCCCGCCATGCACCATCGCATCCGCGACTTCCACCCCGGTCGGAAAGCCGTTCGCCAGGATGCGCCCGGCCTTGCGTTCCAGAACCGGCATCAGCTGCTGCGCCAGCGCGGTGTCGTCAGCGCCCAGGTGCAGCGTCACGGTCAGCTGCCCCGCAAGGCCGCGCGCAATCGCCATCATCTCGTCTGCCGAGGCCGCGCGGACGACCAGCCCGAGCGGGCCGAACACTTCCTCGGCCAGCCTGTGATCCGCCATGAAGGCTTCGGCCCGGGTTTCGAACAGGTTCGGGCGTGCCGTGCGCCCCTCGGCATCGGTCGTCAGCACCGCCGATACGTCGGGATGCCCCGCCATGCGCCGCTGCCCGTCGCGATAGGCTTCGGCGATGCCGTCCGTCAGCATGGTCTGCCCGGCCACCTCGCTGAGCGCCTCGGCGGCGCTGGCCACGAAGGTATCGGCATCGGCGCCGTCGATCACCACGGCGATGCCGGGATTGGTGCAGAACTGCCCTGCCCCCAGACAAAGCGACGCCGCCCAATCCCGCCCAAGCGGCCCCGCGCGTTCGGACAGCGCACCGGGCAGCGTGAACATCGGATTGACCGAACCCAGTTCCCCGAAGAAGGGGATCGGCTCGGGCCGCGCGGCGCAGAGATCAAACAGCGCCCGCCCCCCCGCCAGTGACCCCGTGAACCCCACCGCCCGGATCAGCGGATGCTGCACCAGAGCCGCGCCCACGCTGCGGTCGCCGCCCTGGATCAGGCTGAAGACGCCCGGATCGACATTGCAGCGCGCGATGGCGGCGGCGATGGCTTGGGCCACGATCTCGGCGGTGCCGGGATGGGCGGAATGGCCCTTGACCACGACCGGGCAGCCCGCCGCCAGCGCCGAGGCCGTGTCGCCCCCCGCCGTCGAGAAGGCCAAGGGAAAGTTCGAGGCCCCGAAGACCGCGACCGGACCGACCGGCCGCTGGATCAGGCGCAATTCCGGGCGCGGCGCGGGCTTGCGGTCGGGCAGGGCGGCGTCATGGCGGCGGTCGAGATAGTCGCCTTTCTCGACATGATCCGCAAAGAGACGCAGCTGGCCGGTGGTGCGGCCCCGCTCGCCCTCAAGCCGGGCGGCAGGCAGGCCGGTCTCGGCGGTGCCGATGGCGGTGATTGCCGCGCCCCGTGCCTCGATCTCGTCGGCAATGGCGCGCAGAAGGCGCGCATGGGTCGCCGCGCCGGCATGGGCATAGGTCTCGAACGCGGCCTCGGCGGCGCGGCAGGCGCGGTCCACCAGCTCCGGCGAGCCCGCCGCGAAATCATGCGACGGCCCCTCGGCGGGTTCCGAGGCAAAGGTCCCCGCGCCCGCAACCCATTCTCCGGCGATCAGGTGCTTTCCCGTCAATGTGGTGGTCATCGGCATCTCATTCCTTGTTGCAGCTTTGCGCGCCGTTCGGCGGATCGGCGTTCACTGCCTTCGGATCGGCGCAAGCCTTGCGGTTTTGTAGACATCTTGTATGCAATAGGTCAACCCGCCCCACTTGCCGCGAAAGGTTGCGCCATGACCGCCATCCCCGTCGAGGACCTGACCGCCCGCGTCGCCGCCATCCTGCGCGGCGCCGGCATGAACGACACGCAATCGGACGCGCTTGCCCGGATCATCGTGGCCGGTGAACGCGACGGCTGCAAGTCGCATGGCATCTACCGGATCGAGGGCGTCCTGCGGACCCTCCGCGCGGGGCAGGTCAATGGCCTGGCCGAACCGCGCCTGCTGCCCGATGACGGCAAGGCGATCATTCGCGTCAATGCGGCGCGCGGCTTTTCCACGCCCGCCTTTGAGTTGGGCCTGCCGCATCTGGTCGCGCGGGCGCGCGATCTGGGGCTGGCGGCGATGGTGGTGAACGATTGCACGCATTTCTCGGCGCTGTGGCCCGAGGTCGAGGCCGTCACCGATCACGGGCTTGCCGCACTGGTCATGTGCCCCAGCTATGCCAGCGTTGCGCCTGCGGGCGGGACCAGCGCGCTGCTGGGCACGAACCCGCTGGCCTTTGGCTGGCCGCGTCCAAGCGGGCATCCCTATGTGTTCGACTTCGCAACCTCGGTCGCCGCGCGCGGCGAGATCGAGCTGCTGCGCCGCGCGGGCAAGCCCCTGCCCGAGGGCTGGGCCATCGGCCCGGACGGGGCCCCCACCACCGACCCCGAGGCCGGTCTGGCGGGCGCGATGCTGCCCTTTGGCGGACACAAGGGATCGGCCATCGGCACGATGATCGAGCTGCTGGCGGGCATCATGATCGGCGACCTGACCAGCCCCGAAGTGCTGAAAGAACTCGGCACCACCACGCTGGCCCCGTTCCACGGTGAGCTGGTGATCGCCATGTCGCCCGAAGCCTTTGCCGCCGGCCGCCCCGGGGATCCCTCTGCCCGTGCTGAACTGCTGTTCGGCGCGATCACGGGGCAGGGCGCGCGCCTGCCTTCTGCCCGCCGTTTCGCCGCCCGTGCCGCATCCGAGGCAGAGGGCATCCACCTGACCGAGGCCGAGACCGCCCTGCTGGACAAGATGGCGCGGCTTGGTCTTGACGCGGTGGATTGAGCCCGGTCAGACGATTGAGAACCCCAACCCTTTCCTGATCGACCGGAGTGCCCATGCTCAAGCCCGAAACGCACAACCAAGCGGAACGCAAGCGGGGCTCGGGGGTCCGGGTCGTCTATGAATCGCTGCGCGACGAGATCCTGGACCTGACGCTGGCGCCGGGCAGCCCCATCGACGAGGTGCAGCTGGCCGAGCGGTTCAACATGTCGCGCACCCCGATCCGCGAGGCTTTGGTGCGCTTGGCGGGCGAAGGTCTGGTCGAGACGCTGCCCAACCGTTCGACGATGGTGTCGAATATCGACTTTCTGAACCTGCACACCTTCTTTGACGCGCTGACGCTGATGTATCGGGTGACCACGCGGCTGGCCGCACAGAACCACCTGCCCGGCGATCTGGACCGCATCCGCGCCCATCAGGCCGATTTCGCAGCCGCCGTCGCCGCACAAGAGGCCCTTGCGATGATCGCCACCAACCGCGAATTCCACGCGGCCATCGCCGAGGCCGGACGCAATCCCTATTACACCGCCCTGTTCCTGCGCCTGCTGGACGAGGGGCGTCGCCTGCTGCGGCTGTACTACCAGTCCTTCGACGACCGGCTGCCGCAGGAATTCGTGGACGAGCACGAGGCGATGATCGCCGCCATCGCCGCCCGCGACGTCGAGGCCGCAGACCGGCTGTCGCGTAGCCACGCCAACCAGATCGTGCGCCAGATCCAGCAGTTCTTCGCCCGAGAGGTTCGGCAGGATATCGCTCTCTGACCGACGGTTCTTGTCGACAGCTTGCATATTGTTGTCGACAACGAAAATGCAAAGGCTATTCTGCTCGTTGACCGGGGGCGGGACCGTTCCCCGAACTTGCGCGAATCAAGGAGCTTTCGATGGACAAGACAGTCTTTCACGGCGTCATCCCGGCGCTGATGACCCCCTGCACCGCAGACCGCAAACCCGATTTCGACGCGCTGGTGCAGAAGGCCACGCAGCTGATGGCGGCGGGAATGTCGGGGGTGGTCTATTGTGGCTCGATGGGGGATTGGCCGCTTCTGACCGATGCCGAGCGGATGGAGGGCGTCGCCCGTCTGGTCGAGGCAGGCATCCCCGTGATCGTCGGCACCGGCGCGGTCAATTCGCGCCTTGCGTCCGAACATGCCGCCCATGCGGCGCGTGTGGGGGCGGCGGGGCTGATGGTCATTCCGCGCGTCCTGTCGCGCGGCTCGTCCGCGGTCGCGCAGCGCCATCACTTCAAGGCCGTCCTGTCGGCCGCGCCCGACCTGCCCGCGGTGATCTACAACAGCCCCTATTACGGCTACGAGACCAAGGCGGACCTGTTCTTTGCCCTGCGCGCCGAGCATCCCAACCTGATCGGCTTCAAGGAATTCGGCGGCCCGCGCGCGATGACCTACGCGGCCGAGCACATCACCAGCGCCGATGATGACGTGATCCTGATGGCGGGCGTCGATACCGGCGTCTATCACGGCTACGTCAAATGCGGCGCCAGCGGCACGATCACCGGGATCGGCAACGTCATCCCGCACGAGATCCTGCATTTCGTCTCGCTGGCGAAGGCGGCGGCCTCGGGCGATGTCGAGGCCCGTGACCGCGCCCGCGAACTGGGCGAGGCGCTCGAGGTGTTGTCCTCGTGGGACGAGGGCGCGGATCTGGTCCTCTACTACAAGTATCTGATGGTCCTGCAGGGCGATGCCGAATATGCGCTGCATTTCAACCCGACCGACGCGCTGACCCCCAGCCAGCAGGTCTGGGCCAAGACCCAGTTCGACCAGTTCCGCACCTGGTATGCAGCCTGGACCGCGCGCCACGGCATGAAACAGACACGCGCCGCCTGATCCGGTCTGTCCCACCCGCGCGGGTCAGGTGACCGGAGACGGTCGTTCCCCGCGCGGCAGGCCGTGTCATCTGCCCAAGGCCGACGCGGGCGCATCGCCTGACGGGCAAGGTCGATGCGTAGGCGCTGCTCAGGCGGCGCTTGCGCTGCGCGCGGGGGCCTGATGCGACGCGTCCTTGGACGTGTCGTTGCCGGTGACGAGCCGATGCACATCGCCCACAAAGCCGTCAGGGCCATAGCATGCGGCAAGCCGCAGCAGCGCCCTGCGCATCGCACGCAGTCGGGCGGTGTTGCTGGCGATGGCGTCCAGCCGGCGGGGCAGGTCAGCGACGGCTTCGGGCGTTTCGGGAACCCGCAGGGTCGCCTGATTCCACAAGTCGGGATCGCCCGGCGCCGACCAGCCATCCGCGAGGATCACGGGGATCGAGCCGTTCACCATCGCCTCCCACAGGCGGATCGAGTTCGGCCCCGACCCCGACGGACACAGGGTAAAGACGCTCTGGTCCATCATTTCCTTGAAGTCGTTGGATGTCTTGTCATCGACCAAGGCGCCTTCGACGCTGCGGTCCAGAACCTGCTTGTGATAGACGACGCGTTCGTAATGCCAGCTGTCGCGGTCGATGACGCGGCCCTTCGGATGGTCTGCCAATTGTTCGATGATATGGGTGCGGACCTGCGTCAGGTAGTTCTTCTGCGCGCGCGCGCCCACGAACGAGAACAGCCATTTCCGGCGCCGGTCCAGATCCTCGGGCCCGCGCGGAAGCTGCTGGACGGGATAAAGCGGGAAGGGATGCAGCCGCATGGCGGGCGCCGCCTCGAAGGGGCCGCCATCATCGGTCAGGTGCGACCAGAACAGGTCCGTCACCCCGGCGCGCTGAAAGACCTGGCCGAACTGGCGCGACCGGATGTGCTGGGCGACCGTCACCACGCGGTCATAGACCGACAGCCGCTCGCGCAGCGCGTCGAGCGCCGCCAGCATCGCGCGTGTCTTGGCGTGGTCGGGGCCGAGCTGGGCCAGAAAGTCGATCAACGTGGCGAAAGGAAATCCCAGATAGACGGTCTCGTAAAGGCCGTGCTGATCGGGCAGCAGCGCGCGCATCCGCTCGAATGCGTGCTGTTCGGTGATGGCGGGATATTGCCAATCGGCGTCATGGGCCAGCCATGCCGGGCGGGGCTTGCGGCGCAGGGCTTCTTCCCGTGACCATTTCTCCAGCGTGCGGTTCACCTTGATCTCGTCGATCTGGTCGCTGCGTTCGGACCAGAGCTCGATCGACAGGCGCGCCGGAACGGTCAGGTCGGCGCCCGGCTTGACCATCGCCATGCCGCCGATCAGGCTGCGGTCGCCCTTCTTGCTGTAATAGCGCAGCCCCGTCTCGTGCAGGTGGATCGAGCGGATGACGGGGAAAGGATTGTAGATCGTGTAGCCTTCGGTGGCGAAGACATAGGCGATGCGGTTGTCGCAACGCGGCACGCCAAGCGGGATGTCCACGCGCCGCGAAAGCCGCTCGGACGACTCGGCCGAGGGCACGAAGGCCCAACTGTCCTGTGACCAATGCGGGTTCGGATGGGGAATGTCGCTGTCGCCCTGACGGTCGAACCGGCTGAGCGCGACAAAGGCGTTCCCGTCCTGCCGGAAGATCGTGCAGAGACCGGTGATCGTTCTGTCGAAATGAATGTCGCTGTTGGCCAGCAGCGCGATCTGGCCGGGGCAGAGCCGTTCAGCCGCGCGGACCCAGTCCAGATAGCCCGGCCGCCTGCCAAGCCGGATCAATTGCAGGGAGCTGTCCTGGCGATGGGGAACCGTGTCGTCATCGACCAGCAGCACAATCCGGCTGAAAAGGCCGCTGTCGAGGTTCACGTCGAGGCAGCGGCGCAGTTCTTCGGCCCGCTCGGGGTCACGCGGGGTGTAGTAGGGCACGATCATCGTCCTGGGCGCGGGTTCGCGGCCGTTGCACGAGGCGCGGCTGCGCCGTCTCGGGCAACGCCCGGAACATGCCGTCATCCTGAGTCCGGGCCTCGATCACACGGATCGGGGCCAGACAGGCTGGCTGATCGCGGGCAGCGAGCGGACGACGCTGCTGGACGGCTGGATCGCAGGCAAGCCCGGTCAGGCCGAGGTCACGCGATGGGGCGCCGCCGGGCTGCAGGCTGTCAAGCGGCCAAGCGCCGCGCTGCGGCAGCTCTTCCCCAATCTGCTGGATCTGGGGCGCCTGACGACTCGGCTCTGGACGCTGGATGAGTTGCTGGCCGAGCTTGCGCCCTTGCCCGCCCCCCTCTCGCTCTGGATCGACATGCCGGGCGCCGAGGCAGAGATCCTGTCGCTTGTGCTGCGATCGAACGCGATGGACCGGCTGGCCCATGTCTGGCTGCGCTCTGGCGCGGAAAGCTGGTTCGAAGGCGCGTCGGACAGTGCCTCGCTTGAACGGATTGCGACCGGGGGTGGTCTGACCCCTGCCGGACGTGACCTGAGCGACCCCGATTTTCCTGACCTTCTGTTCAGCGCACCGGGCCATTCGATGGCCGAGGGCGCAGGTCCCGACATTCGCCTGTCGGCCAAGGCGCGGCTGGAAAAGATCGTGATGCTTGAAGCGCGGATCGTGGATCTGGTCGCAGATAACGACGCGCTGCGCCCCAGGGCCGAAGATCAGGCCCGGATGATCGCCTCGCTCGAGGCCGCTGCGACGAAAGCCGGTGAGGCGACCGCACAGATGGCCAGCGACCTGGCATCGATGCAGGCTCAACTCGAGACGGCATCGAACGAGAAGCAGATCCTTGAGGCCCGGATCGTGGATCTGGGCGCGGATAACGACGCCCTGCAGGCCAGAGCCGAGGATCAGGCCCGGGTGATCGCCTCGCTTGAGGCCGCATCGACGAAAGCTGATGAGGCGACTGCGCAGATGGCCAGCGAACTGGCATCGACGCAGGCTGAAGTCGCGCGGCTTGCGGCTGAGCGCGACGCGGCGCTGAGCGAAAAGCAGCTCTTGGCGGATAGGGCCGCAGATTTGGAAGCACGCGACAGCAAAGCGGATAATCTTGCCGACCGGCTTGCCGCCGAACGGGATGCGGCGCTGGATCGACTGGCCGCGATGACCGAGCGCAATGATACGCTCTCTCGCCAGAACGACATGGCCCGCGACGAGTTGCGCCGCGCCGAAGGGCAGGTCGCGCTGATCCGTGACCTGTTGCTGCGAGACGCAGGGTGAAGAAGAAGCGCGACAAGACGCGCGAGGGCGTGGCGACTGTGATCCGGTCCGAGCCAAATCTGCGGCCGATCGCCGTGGATAGCCTGGTCGAACAATGCCGGACGCGCTGGCAGCAGGGGGCCTGGCACGAACTGGCCGCCCTGGACCAGACCCGTCTGGCGCAGGACCCCGACCGCGCGATCATTGCGCTGCTGGTCTCGGTCGCGCACCAGCATCTGGGTCGTGGGGACATGGCCCGCGATCTGGCGCAGAAAGCCGTCGCGTGGGGTGCCGATCCGGGTCAGGCGGCGCGGCTGCTTCTGTCAGCGCTGAGCAATTCCCTCGGGCGCGTGTCCTTGTGCCTCGATGAGGGCGACCGCGCGCGCGAGCATTTCGAGGCCGCCGTCGAACTGATCGAGCCCCGGGCGGATGTCCGGCGCCTTGCACAGACGCGGCTGCTGCACGAGATGGGCAATCTGGGCCTGATCACCGAAGCTGTCGCCGCCTTTGATGAAAGCCTGCAGGCGCAGATGCAGGATGGCGCACCTGCCCTGACCATCGAGGACCTGGCCCGCGAAATGGCATGGCTGCGCGAGCGGGTCGCGGAAGACCAGCGCAGCCGGACCGTCTCGCTCGGCCTCTCGCAATCCGACGGTGCCGAGGCGCGCCGCGATCGAAAGCCTCAAGAAGTCCTTTCCGCTGCGCCTCACCGAGACCGCGTCGGTCGCGGTCTTCACCTTCGAGCGCGAGGCCGTGACGACGATCTGACCTCGTGCGACGGGGCCGGGCGGACATGCCCGGCCTCACATGCCCGGACGCCGCGTCGATCAGGGCGATTTCAGCGCGGTGCCCGTGCGTCCGGCCCGGCCCGACCAGGCGTCCGCCAGCAGCTATTCTGCGCCTACCCGAAGACCGCCTGCAGGTCGGTATATTCGGCCAGTCCTTCCTCGCCGAATTCGACGCCAAGGCCCGATTGCTTGACGCCGCCGAACGGCACGTCGGGGCGGATCGCACCATGCGCGTTGATCCAGACCGAGCCGCATTCAAGACGCAGCGCAAGGGCGCGCGCGGCCTTGGGATCACTGGTCCAGATCGAGCCGCCAAGCCCGTTCGGGCTGTCATTGGCGGCGGCGATGGCCTCGTCGATGTCGTGGTAGCGGATCACGGGCAGGGCGGGGCCGAACTGCTCCTGATCGACCAGCGAGTCGCCATTGCCCAGCCCCGCGATGATGGTGGGCGGAAAGAACAGCCCCTCGCCCGGCGCGCCACCCAGAAGGACGCGGCCCCCGGCCGCTGCGGCCTCGACCAGGCGCGAAAGCTTGTCGAACTGCATCCGGTTCTGGACCGGCCCGAGGATCGAGCTTTCGTCGAGACCCGGCCCCACCGGGATCTGGCAGGCAAAGGCCACCAGCGCGTCGCAGACGGCGTCGTGGGTGCTGTCATGGACATAAAGCCGCTTCATCGCGGCGCAGGTCTGGCCATTGTTGATGAAGGCGCCCCAGAAGAGGCCCTCGGCGATGGCGGCCGGATCGGCGTCCGGCAGCACGATCCCGGCATCATTGCCGCCCATCTCCAGCGTCAGGCGCTTCATCGTGGGGGCGGCGGCCTGCATCACCTTCTGGCCCGTCGCGCAGGATCCGGTGAACACGATCTTGCGGATGTCGGGATGCGCGGCCATCGCCGCACCCTGGTTCACCGCGCGATCATCGCCGGTCACGATGTTGACCACGCCTGGCGGCAGCAGATCGTTCATCAGTTGCACCAGCCGCAGCGTCGCCAAGGGCGTCAGCGGCGACGGCTTGATGACCACGGTATTGCCGCTGCGCAGCGCGGGCAGGATGTGCCAGACCGCGATCATCACCGGAAAATTCCAGGGCGTGATCGAGCCCACGACGCCAAGCGGCTTGCGGTGCAGGACCACGCGGCCCGAAGCGTCGTCCTGAATGACCCTGGGCGCAAGCTGCAGTTCCGCCGTGGCTGCGGCCCAGGCTTGCGCGCCGCCCATTTCCCAACGCGACCCCAGACCGTTCAACGGCTTGCCCTGTTCGCGCGTCAGGATCTGCGCCAGTTCTTCGGCATGATCGCCCAGGGCGCGCGCGATGGCGCGGCAGGCCTGTTGGCGGTCGGCGTCCGGGGTCTGCGACCAGCCCGGAAAGGCCGCCTTGGCGGCGGCGACTGCCCGGTTCAGATCGGCCAGATCCGCGTTCGGCGCATGGCCGACAACCGCGCCTGTGGCGGGGTCGTGGACGGCGAAGCTGGCGCGGACAGGGTGGGGCGCGCCGTTGATTATGATGTCGAAAGCCATGTCGTTTCCTCCCGCTGGTTGCGCGATACGGCCCCTCCGCCGTTCCACGCGTCATGCGCCTAAGGCTAGCGCGTCACGACAGGCCGATCTTGGACGATTGCGCCGAAGGATTGGCGGATCGCGCCGAAGCCTCGATCCCGGCCGGGGTGGTGCCGAACTGGCGGCGGAACTGGCGGTAGAAATGCGACAGGTCCTGAAAGCCGCAATCATGGGCGATGGCGGCGATGCTGTCATCCTGCCCCCGGGCCTTGGCCTCAAGTCGGGCGCGGGCGGCCTTGAGGCGGATCAGCGCCAGCCGCCGCGACACCGTGTCGCCGTGATCGGTGAACACGCGCTGCACCTGACGGCGCGACGTGCCCAGATCGGCCGCCAGCGCGTCCAGCCCATAGCCCTGCCGGAACGCCCCGCGTTCCAGCCGCTGCAGCGCAGATCGATAAAGCCGCGCGCCCTGATCTTCGGTCCCGCGCTCATCGGCCCAGAGCGATGCCGCGACGATGCCCAGCAGCGCCTCGGCCATGGCGCAGGCATCCTCGCCCTCGTCGATCATGGCCGCGAGGATGGCATTCAGCGCCGCGCCCCGTGCGGGATCGGTGCGAAGCACCCGCCCGCCGCCGCAGGCGCGCCCGAACCGGGCCAGCGCCTCGGCGCGCGGCAGATGCAGCGAGATCTGCCGGGACCGCTGCCCGCGATAGGAAAAGACCGAGGGGCAGCGCCGCATCGGCCAGAAAGAAGTCTCCGCGCCGCAGCGCCACATCCCGGCCGCCCTGCATGATCCGGCTGCCGCCTTCGGCCTGACAGATCAGGAACATGTGTTCGCCCGGATCGCGACGGATCATCGCGCGGTCGGGGCGGCTGGCCAATTCGCTGGTCCTGGGTTGCGATTGCCTGGGCAAGATCCATTATCTAGACGCCACGGTCGTGGATGATTTCTGCCAGCCCGTGGTGATCCCCAATGCCGTCTGCATTCACGAGGAAGATTTCGGAACGCTTTGGAAGCACACCGATTTCATGTCCGGTCAAGGCACCGTCCGGCGCCAGCGGCGGCTGGTCATCAGCTTCTTCGTGACGGTGGGCAATTACGATTACGGCTTCTACTGGTATCTCTATCTGGATGGCCGGATCGAGCTGGAATGCAAGGCGACGGGCATCGTCTTCACCTCGGGCCATCCGGGCGGCGAATACGATTACGCCACGCTGATGGCGCCCGGACTGGGCGCGCCGATCCACCAGCACATGTTCTCGGCCCGGCTGGACGTGGCGATCGACGGCGACCGCTGCCATGTCGACGAACTGGACGTGGCGCGCCTGCCGATGGGGCCGGAAAACCCGCTTGGCAATGCGTTTACCCGCACCGTCACGCGGTTGCGGACCGAAGGTCAAGCGCAGCGCGATGCCGATAATGCGGTGGGCCGCGTCTGGCGCATTGCCTCGTCCGAGGCCAGAAACCGCGTGGGCGAGCCCACCGCCTATGTGCTGCTGCCCGAGGGGCAGCCGGGCCTGCTAGCGGCCGAAGGCGCCTCGATCCGCAAGCGTGCGGGTTTCGCGACCCGGCATCTGTGGGTGACGCGCCATGACCGCGACCAGATGTGGGCGGCGGGCTATACCCCGAACCAGCATCCGGGTGGGGCGGGGCTGCCGTCCTATGCCGCCGCCGACCGCGACATCGACGGGCAGGATATCGTCGTCTGGCACAGCTTCGGCCTGACCCACTTCCCCCGACCCGAGGACTGGCCGGTCATGCCGGTCGATTACGCGGGCTTCAAGCTGCGCCCCGAGGGCTTCTTCGACCGTAACCCGACCCTGGACGTCCCCGAGGACCCCAATGGCCGCGACCACTCCAGCCGCTGCTGCGCCGGGGATTGACCTTCCTCAGCGCTGGCGCCCGCGCGTGACCTGATCGGCCATCAGGCAGAGCAGCTCGAACATCATCGTCGCCCCGACCAGCGCGGTCATGCCGCCGATATCGAAGGGCGGCGAGACCTCGACCACATCGGCGCCCAGGATATTGACCCCCGCGAGCCGACGCAGCATCTGCTGCGCTTCGCGGGTGGTCAGGCCGCCGATCTCGGGGGTGCCGGTCCCCGGCGCCATCGAGGGGTCGATGGCGTCGACGTCAAAGGTCACATAGGCGGGGCGCTCTCCGACGATTGCGCAGGCCTCGGCCATCACATCATCCACGCCGCGCCGGGCGACCTCTTCGATATAGAGGATGCGGATGCCCTGTGCCTTGGCCCAGTCATGCTCGGCCGGATCATAGACCGAGCCGCGAATGCCGATCTGCACGATCCGGGCCGGGTCCAGGATGCCTTCCTCGATGGCGCAGCGAAAGGGCGTGCCATGCGTGAAGCGGTTGCCGCCGAAATAGCTGTCATTCGTGTCGGAATGGGCGTCGAACTGGATCAGGCCAAGCGGCTGGCCCGCCGCCCCTGCGACGGAGCGCAGGACCGGCAGCGTGGTCAGATGGTCGCCGCCGACCGACAGGGGCCGCGCGCCCGTGGCCACGATCCGGGCCATTCCGGCCTCGATCCGGGCCAGCCCGTCCTGCAGGTCTATCGGGTTCACCGGAAGGTCGCCCAGATCCGCGACATTGGCGATCCGGTAGGGCGCGACCCCCGAGACGTGATGCGCCGCGCGCATCAGGCTGGACATGTTGCGCACCTCTCGCGGGCAAGCCCCGGCTTGCACGAATGGCGGCGTAATTCTTGACAAAATTACTAAATTGAACGATCCCTGTCGTGTCGTTCAGGGGATCGCGCCATGTCACAGATTTTCGCATGCCGTCTGTCGGGCGAGGTTCGTTCGGCCTCGGGTGCCGCCATCGCCGCCCTGAAGGCCCGCGCCGCACAATGGGAGACGCCCGTCCACGAGACGCCCGAGCGGCTGGTTCTGACCCTCTGGGGCGGCGAACTTCGCCTGATCCCCGAACGCGACTGTCTGCGGATCGAGATCCTGGGCGCAGAGCGTCGCCAGACCGGCCTGTTGCAGGACATGGCCAGCGAGGTCCTGGCCGAAGCCGGGCTGGGCGTCGCCTGGGATCATGTCGATGTCGGCGCGTTGGCGCCCGGTCTGGCGGTGATGCGGGTGGCCTCGGTCCGGCGGCTCAGCCCCGGCTTCCTGCGGATCAGGCTGGTCGGGCCAGAGGCTGCGCGTTTCGGGCAGGGCGGGCTGCATTTCCGGCTGCTTCTGCCCCCGCCGGGCCGCGCCCCGGTTTGGCCGCGCATCGCGCCAAGCGGCCGGACGATCTGGCCCGGGGCCGAGGACGCGCTGCATCGCCCGGTCTACACCGTCGCCGCGCAACATGGCGATTGGCTGGATTTCGACATTTACCGCCATGCGGGCAGCCCGACCTGTGACTGGGCGATGTCGGGGGTCGAGGGCTCTGAGGTCGCCATCATGGGACCCGGTGGCGGCTGGCTGCCAGCGGCTCGGCAACTTCTGCTGTTCGGAGACCAGACCGCGCTGCCCGCGATCCGGCGGATCATCGCCCTGCAACCGCTCTGCGCGCCCCGGATGCGGGTCGTCGGGGCCTGGCTTCAGGCGGATCCGTCGGATCTGGTGGACGCGGACCGACGGCTTGTCATTGTCCCCGATGCACTGGCCGCTCTGCGCGCCACGCCCATCCCCGAGGATGCGCATGTCTGGTTTGCGGGCCATGCCGAGGCCGCGCGGCTGGCCCGTGAGGAACTGACCAGCCGCGGACTTGGCCGCAAGGCCTTTACCGCCGCCGCTTATTGGAGCTGACCGCGCGGCCCCTGCGCCGCGGGGGTCCGGGGGCCCCGCAGCCTTCAGGCCCCCCTCGATGGGGGGCGTGAAGGCTTCCTTGTCCCGCCGCGCTCAGGCCGCAAGCCGCGCATAGGTGCCGCCGCGTGCCATCAGCTCGGTATGAGTACCGATCTCGGCGATCCGGCCCTCGTCCATCACGACGATCCGGTCGGCATTGCGGATCGTGGCCAGACGGTGCGCGATCACCAGCGTCGTGCGCCCGACCGACAGTGCGTCCAGCGCGGCCTGGATCTCGCGTTCGGTCTGGCTGTCCAGTGCGCTGGTCGCCTCGTCCAGGATCAGGATGGGCGGGTTCTTCAGGAAGGCCCGCGCAATGGCCACGCGCTGCTTCTGCCCCCCCGACAGCATCACGCCGCGTTCGCCCACGATCGTGTCCAGCCCCTCGGGCAGGTCGTCGATCAAACGACCCAGCTGCGCCTTCTGCGCGGCCTCCAGGATCTCGGCATCGCTGGCGCCAAGGCGGCCATAGGCGATGTTCTCGCGCAGGCTGCCCCCGAACAGGAACACATCCTGACTGACCAGCCCGATCTGGCGGCGCAATCCGTGCAGGCGCATCTGCGCAAGGCCCAGACCGTCGATGGTGATGCGCCCCTCGGTAGGCTCGTAAAAGCGCGGCAGCAGCGCCAGAAGCGTGGTCTTGCCCGCCCCGGAAGGCCCGACAAAGGCGATCGTCTCGCCTTCGCGCACCTCCAGATCAATCCCCGACAGGATCGGCCGGCCGGGTTGATAGGCGAAGCCCACGCGCTCGAACCGGATCCGGCCGCGCAGCTCGGGCGCCTCGATGGCATCGGGGCTGTCCGCGATCTCGGGTTCGGTTGCCAGCAATTCGCGATAGCGGCGAAAGCCCGCGATGCCGCGCGGATAGGTCTCGATCACGGCCGCGATCTTCTCCAGCGGGCGGTAGAAGACGCCCACCAGCAGAAGGAAACCGACAAAGCCCCCGGTGGTCAGCTCGCCGCTGAGCACATAGCCCGCGCCCAGCACCATCACCACGACCTGAACCAGACGCAGACCCATGTATTGCAGCGCGGTCGAGGCCGCCATGACCCGGTACGCGTCCAGCTTGGCCTGGCGGTAGCGGGCATTGTCGGCGGCGAAGAGATGGCTCTCATGGGCCTCGTTGCCGAAGGCCTGAACGACGCGGACGCCGCCAAGCGCCTCTTCCAGGCGGACGTTGAAATCGCCCACGCGGGAATAGATCGCGCGCCAGGTCGCGGTCATACGCCCGCCATAGACGATCACGATGGCCAGCATCGCGGGCACGATCAGCGCCACGATCAGCGCCAGTCGCGGATGGATCCAGAACATCAGCAGGAAGGCGCCGACAAAGGTCATCAGCGCGATGAAGGCATCCTCGGGGCCGTGATGGGCGACCTCGCCGATCTCCTCCAGATCGCGGGTGACGCGGGCGACCAGCTTGCCGGTCCGGGCGCGGTCATACCAGCGCCACGACAGGCGCGTCAGGTGGTCGAAGGCGCGGGCGCGCATCGCGGTCTCGATATTGATGCCCAGCTTGTGGCCCCAGTAGATCACCACCGACAAAAGGCCCGTATTGATCGCGTAAAGCACCAGAAGCCCGGCCGCCGCCGCCAGCGTCAGCGACCAGTCGCCCTGCGGCAGCAGGTGGTCGATGAAGGCCGTGACCGCCAGCGGAAATGCCAGTTCCAGCAGGCCCGACATGACCGCGCAGCCGAAATCCAGCCAGAACAGTCCCATATGCGGGCGGTAGTAGGAAAAGAAGTCTTTCAGCATCGGGCCTCTCAGGCGGGGATGGCGACGGGGCGACCGTCCGGGTCGGTCAGGACCTGCATCGGCAGACCGTAGACTGCATGCAGCGCCGCCGGGTCCATCAGGGCCGAGGGCGGCCCCTCCAGAACCACGCGGCCCTGTTTCAGCGCGACGATATGGTCGCAGAACCGCGCGGCCATGTTCACGTCATGCAGCACCACGACCGCGCTGCGGCCCTGCTTGTGGCACATCCGGCGCACCAGCGCCAAGACCTCGACCTGATGGGCGATGTCCAGCGCGCTGATCGGCTCGTCCAGCAGCAGGGTCGCGGCCTCCTGCGCGACCAGCATCGACAGCCAGGCGCGCTGGCGCTCGCCCCCCGACAGGGTGTCCACCAGCCGGTCGGCCAGCGCCGAGAGCCCGCATTCCGCCAGCGCCGCGTCGATCACCGCCCGGTCCGAGGCGCGACGCCGGCCAAGCGCGCCATGCCACGGATAGCGGCCCAGGGCGGCCAGCTCGCGCACGCTCATCCCCTCGGCCGGCGGGGTCACCTGAGGCAGGACGGCCAGCCGCCGGGCCAGCGCGCGGGCGGGCCATTCGGCCAGCGCGCGCCGCTCGAGGGTGATGCGCCCGCCATGCGGCACCTGCCGGGCCAGCGCCTTGAGCAGCGTGGACTTGCCCGAGCCGTTATGCCCGATCAGCGCCGTCATCCGCCCCTGCGGCAGGTCCAGGTCCAGTTCGTGCAGCAGCCTGCGGCCGGGCACGTCAACGATCAGGCGACGGGTGGAAAACAGTGTCATGCGCGCCTCAGCATCAGCCAGATCAGCCAGGGTGCGCCGATCAGCGACGCGAACAGGCCAAGCGGCAGGTCATAGGGAAAGCCCGCCATCCGGGCACCGAAATCAGCGGCCAGCATCAGGCAGGCGCCGGTCAGGGCGGCGCCGGTCAGGTGATCATCCGGCCGCAAGAGGCCCATGCGCCGGGCCAGATGGGGCGCCATCAATCCGACGAAGGACAGCGGCCCGACCAGCATCGTCGCGGCCCCCGTGGCCAGACCGGCCAGCCCGATCACCGCCAGACGCGCGCGCCCGACGGGCAGGCCCAGCCCGATGGCGACCGGCCCGCCCAAGGGCAGGATCGCCAGCCAGCGCGTCATCGCAAGCCCGGCCAGCAGCACGCCCAGGGCGACCCCGGCCATGGCCAGCGCATCTGCCATGCCCAGATGCGCCGAGGATCCCGACAGCCAGGCCAGCACGCGAAAGGCGCGCATGTCGCCCACGGCCATCATTGCCGTCAGCAGTGCCGAGGCGAGGGCCGAGACCGCGATCCCGGCCAGCAGCACACGCTCGGGCGGCAGGTCACGCCCCGCCGCAAAGGCCAGCAGCAGCGCAAGGGCCAGCGCCGCCCCCGCCATGCTCGCCCCCGCCAGGACCAGAGGCCCCGGCGCGGCCAGCGCAAAGACTGCCAGCGCGAAGCCAAGCGCCGCGCCGCCCGAGACGCCCAGAACCTCGGGCGAGGCCAAGGGGTTCGCGGTCAGGCGTTGCAGCATCGCCCCGGCTGTCGCAAGGGCCGCGCCCGCCGCCGCCGCCGCGATCAGGCGCGGCAGGCGCAGCGGCAGGAACTGGCCCGCCTGTGCCGGATCAAGGATCACCCAGCCGCCCGGCACCCGGCCGACCCAGACCAGCGCCGCACCGCCCAGCACAAGAACCAGCGCCAGCGCAGACAGCAGGCGGCGCGGGTGCTGTGCGCGCCGCGTTGCGGCGGCGGGCGTTTCCAGCCCTGGCGGCGCGGCACCGCGCAGGCGCGGCAGAAGCCACAGAAGCAGAGGCCCTCCGATCAGGCCGGTCAGGGCGCCGGTCGGGAACATCTCTCCCGTCAGCCGGGCACCATGCAGGACCGCCGCGTCGGCCAGCGACAGGATCAGCGCCCCTGCCAGGGGCGACAGGGCCAGAAGCCGCCCCGGATCAGACGCGCCCAAGGCCCGCACCATCGCCGGGGCGGCCAGCCCGACAAAGGCGATCAGCCCCAGCTCGGCAGAGACCGCCGCGCTCAGCAGAACCGCCAGCGCGATTGCCGCCAGCCGCAGCCAGCCGACATTGAGACCAAGGCCGCGCGCGACCTCTCCGCCGAGGGACAGCAGCACCAGCGGCCGCAGCAGAAGCCCCGCCAGCACCGCGGACGGTCCCAGAACCAGCGCCAGCGTGCGGGCGCTGGACCAGTCCTGCTGGACCAGCGAGCCGCCGTTCCAGATGACCAGCGACAGCAGGTATTCGCCCTGCGACAGGACAAGCGCCGCCGTCACCGCGCTGGCGGTCAGCGCGACCAGCATCCCGGCAATGACCATCGTCACCGGATGAAAGGACCGCGCCGCGCCGATCGCCGTGACCAGCGTTGCGGCACCAGCCGCCCCCGATGCCGCGACGGGCCAGCGCCCGCTTTCCAGCATGGCCGGGGCCAGCAGCGTCGCCAGGACCAGCGCAAGCTGCGCCCCCGCGGTGATGCCAAGCGTGGTCGGGTCCGCGACCGGATTCCGCAGCACGATCTGCAGCAGCGCGCCCGTCAGTCCCAGGATGGCCCCCGCCAGCAGCCCCGCCGCGACCCGCGGCAAGAGGCCATAGGCCAACATGATCTGGTCGAGGCTCATCCCCTCGGGGTGCCAGGGCCAGGCTGGCCAGGACGCGGCCTGAAGGACCGGCAGCCACAAGGCCAGCAGGACCGCCACAGCAACAAGGGGCAGCGCGCGGCTCATGCCATCGCCGTCACGAGGCAATCCGCGAAATGCAGTGCCGAGGGCAGCCCGCCGAACGCGTTCATCCGGGGCAGCTGATGGATGCGGCCCAGGGCGACCTGGGGCAGGCTGCGCCAGAGCAGGCTTTCCGCCAGCGCCTCGGCGGCGTGGGGGGGCACGGGGCCGGTCAGGATCAGCGTCGCCTCGGGGATCTCGGCCAGCCGCTCGATCGGGACGGGCGCCAGAAAGCTGTAGGCGGTGTCGCCGTGCCAGGCATTGGCCAGCCCCAGTCGCCCCAAGGTGGCGCCGAACAGGCTGTCGGCGCCGAAAATGCGGAAATGGCGCTGATCACCGATATCGATCAGCGCAAGGGGGCGCCCTGCATGGGCCGAAAGCCGCGCCGCCGCTGCGTTCAGTCGCGCATCGGTCTGGTGCCGGGCGCGCGCTGCCGCGGCGGGGTCGTCCAGCCGCAGGGCGAGGCTGTCCAGCGCCTCGGTCAGGGGGCGCATGGGCGGGATGCCCGGCGCGAACAGGGTCAGCGACAGGACCGGCGCAATGCGCGCCAGCTGCGGCTCATAGCTTGTATAATAGGACGAGGACAGGATCAGGTCGGGCCGCGCCAGATGCAGCACCTCGAGATTGGGCGAGCCGCGCAGGCCCAGATCGATGGTCGCGGGGGGCAGCGTGGTGGCGCCGATCCGGCGGAACTGGATCAGCTCGGCAGCAGCGACGGGGCTATGGCCAAGCGCGACGGCCGTTTCCAGCATCGCCCAGTCGATCGCGGCGATCCGGGGCGCTGCCCTGCCCGCGCGGACCGGCCAAGGCAAAGCCGCCGCCAACAGGGCGGCGGCGGTGGCGGTCAGAATCGTGCGGCGGTCGGGGCCTGGCGCATGGGGCGCCTTTTCTACCATTTCCATATCATTTGTGCATCCACAGTCCGGCCATCGGCATAGGTGCAGCCGAAGGCGCCGCAATTGGCCAGCCACGCCTTGTCCGTCAGATTGCGGATGTTGACAGAGCCGGTCAACGCGCCACTCGTATAGGTTGCGCCAAGATCGGCTAGTGTCGCGCCGTCCAAAGGCAGGGTGTTCTGAGCATCGCCGAAGCGATCACCCACATGGCGCAGTCCACCCCCCAGACGCCAACCATTGCCCAGATCGCGGTCCAGCCAGAGCCCCGCGACGTGGCGAGGTGCATTGGGCAGCGCGCGGCCCGCCGAGGCGCCGCCCTTCTGCTCGGTCTCGTTCCAGGCATAGCTTGCGCGCAGGGCCCAGCCCTCGGTCAGTTCCGCCGTCGCCTCGACCTCAAGCCCACGCGACGACACCTCGCCGAACTGGCGCTGGCCGGTGATGCCGCCCTCGGTCACGGTGCGGCTGACATTCGTCTGGCGCAGATCGTAGAGCGCCGCCGTCACCAATCCGTTCCAGCCCGAGGGTTCATACTTCACGCCCAGTTCGACCTGCCGCCCCTCGGTCGGGCGCAGGGCGTTGCCGTCGATATCGGCGCCGATCTCGGGATCAAACGAGGTCGAATAGCCAAGATAGGGCATCACACCGCTGGTGAGTACATAGCCCAGCCCGACGCGCCCGGTCGTGGCGCTGTCGCTTTGATCAATGGGCGCATTCAGGCCGCCACTGTTCACGGTCCGCCCGGTCTGTTCGGCGCGGTCATGACGCAGGGCCAGCTGGCCGCGCCATGCGCCGGCCTCGATCTCGTCCTGGACGTAGATCCCGGCCTGACGCAGGGTGACGCTGCGGTTCATGTCGAACCAGTAGGACGGGTCGATCGTCACACCATAGACCGGATTGCGCCAGTCCAGCGACGGGGCCGAGCCGAAGCGGGTCCTGGCCTCGGCCTCGTAGCGGCGCAGGTCCAGCCCGGTCAGGATGCGGTGCGTGACGGCGCCGGTGACGATCTCGCCGGTCAGGCGCGTGTCGAGGCTGAGGCTGTCGCTGGTCTCGTCCTGCGCGATGATGCCGCGCGTGATGTCGTTCCCGGTCAGGCCGGTGACGTAGAGACCGGTGTAATCCCAGTCCAGCCGCTCGGCCCGGAAGCCCTGTGACAGCGTCCAGCCATTGTCCAGCATGTGGCTGATCTCGGCGCCCGCATCGACCAGAACGCGGTCGCTGCCCTCGAAGGACGGCTCGCCCGCATGAAGTTCGCGCAGGCTCGCGGCATCGCCGGTCCGGGTCAGCGCATAGGGCACCTGTGCCGGGGTGATCGGAGCGTCCCGTGTGGTCGAGGCCAGCAGGTCGATCACGGTCCCGTCCTGCGGCGCCAGCCGCACCGCGCCCGCCAGATAGCCGCGCTGGTTGGTCAGATCCTCGATCTGCTGTCTGGTATCGCTGCCCAGCCCCGTCAGGCGCCAGGACAGGGTCGCGGAGGGGCTGCGGTTCACATCCGCGAAGGCGCGCAGGCTGCCATTGCTGTCAAAGCCCAGCCCCGCCTCGGAGAAATCGCCCGAACGCGCGCGCTTTTGCACCTGGTTGATGATGCCGCCGGGCGAACCCGCGCCATAAAGCGACGAGGACGGCCCGCGCAGGACCTCGACCTGTTGCAGGCCGTAGGTCTCGGAGGTGGGCGCGCCGAAATCGCGCAACTGGCGCAGCCCGTTCACATATTGCGCGCGGCTGCCGTCGAAGCCCCGGATCACGGGGGCGTCGAAGCGCGGATCGGTGCCGAAAGGCTGGCCGACCACGCCCGCCGTATAGGACAGGACCTGCCCCAGATTGCGCGCGCCCTGATCCTCGATCTGCTGGCGGGTGACGACCGATACGGATTGTTGCGTCTCGGAGAGGCGGGTCGCGGATTTGCCGATCTGCGCACCGGGCGAGACATAGCCCGACACATCGTCGAGGGTCAGCGTGATGCCGCCCAGAACGAAGACGGGTTCGTCCTGCGACAGGGCGGGATGGGTCAGGGCCGCAAGGGCGGCCCCTGCAAGAAGAACGGAGCGCGAGAGGATCATGGCTTTGCTGCTTTAGTGAGACGGCGCCTGATCGACTATTTCACTAAGATTTGTCAATCAAAACCTGACTTAAAAATTCAGGATTGAAAGACAGGCCGTCGGGACCGCCGCGGTCGCGTCTGCGGCGGCCGTTCATGGATCAGCGGTGGCTCCGCGCCTTCGCCGTCGATCCGCGTTCCACCAGCGAGACGGGCAGGATGGTCGGCGCGTCATCGCTGGCCTCGCCCGGGCTGCGACCGTTCAGCCCGTCCAGCAGGCGCCGCGCGGCGATCCGTCCCAGTCCGCGCCGGTCCTGCCGGATCGTCGTCAGCGGCGGGTTGGAATAGGCCGCCAGCGCGATGTCGTCGAAGCCGATCACCGACACGTCGCCCGGCACGTCGATGCCCAGACGCGACAGGCCCGACATGCAGCCGATGGCCAGCTGATCCGACAGGCACAGGATCGCGGTGGGGGGCTTTGGCCCCTGCATCAGACGCGCGGCGGCGGCGAAACCGTCGGCGATCTCGAAAGAGTGGCCGTCGATGCGGGTCTTGGGCAGGTCCAGCCCGGCCTGCGCCAGCGCCTCGCGGGCACCTGCCAGACGCTCTTGCGTCAGGACATTGCCGGGCGGCCCCGCCAGCAGCGCGAAGTCGCGATGGCCCTGTTCCAACAGATGCCCCACAGCCAGCCGCATCCCTGCCCGGTTGTCGCTGCGGACCGACGGGAAGTCATGGCCCTGTGCCCATTCACAGGCAAAGACGACCCGGTTCCGCATCGCGGGGGCCGCCAGATCGGCCAGCGAATCGGCGGGCAGGGCGCCGTCCAGACAGATCAGCCCATCCGCGCGGGCACCCTGAAGATGGCTGACCGCCGACTGCCTGCGCGCCTGTTGCGACAGCGTGTCGGCGACCAGCAGATCGACCCCCGCAGGCGCCAGACTGTCCTGGATGCCCGCGATGATCTCGGAAAAGAACGGGTTTCCCAAGTTGGGGACCAGCGCCAGCACCGTGTCCGTGCGCTGCACGCGCAGCGATCGCGCCTGCGAATTCGCCCTGTAATCATGGGCCTGCACCACGGCCATGACCTGCGCGCGCGTCGCCTCGGAGACCCGGTCGGGGTTGGACAGCGCGCGGCTGACCGTCGCGGTCGAGACCCCGGCCAAGCGGGCGATATCCTTGATCCCCATCGCCTTCATCGCCTCGACCTTTCTGGAAACATCGTCTGAGTAAACGATTACATTTCCCGTTGACGGATTGCAATCTGCGTGAGATGACTCATGGCAATCGTTTACATCGGCCGGAGGAGCCCCCGATGAAAACGATTGCCGCTGCCCGTGAACCGACAGGCAGCCGTCTCAGGGAGGAACGACAATGAGCAAGATCCTGATGCGCCGCCTGCGGGCGGGCGCTGCGCTGATGCTGCTGCCTGCCGCCTCGTGGGCCACCGATCTGGAGGTCACGCATTGGTGGACCTCGGGCGGCGAGGCCGCCGCCGTGCAGGAACTGGCGCGCATCTTCGAGGAGCAGACCGAACATCGCTGGATCGATGGCGCGATCGCCGGGTCGGGATCGACCGCGCGGCCGATCATGATGTCGCGCATCATGGGCGGCGATCCGATGGGTGCGACCCAGTTCAACCACGGCCAGCAGGCGCTGGAACTGGTCGAGGCCGGGATGATGCTGGATCTGACTGAGGTGGCCGAGCGCAACAACTGGCGCGAGGTGATCAACCCGCCCTCGCTGCTTGAGGCCTGCACCTTCGAGGGCCGCATCTATTGCGCCCCCGTCAACATCCATTCGCCGCAATGGATGTGGGTCTCGCCCGCCGCCTTCGAGGCCGCTGGGCTGGAACCCGCCACCACATGGGAGGAATTGAAGGCCGCCGCCCCCGCGCTGCGCGAGGCGGGCAAGCTGCCGTTGGCGCTTGGAATGCAGGGCTGGCAGCAGGGCCTTTTGTTCTACACGCTTGTCGCGGGTCTGGGCGGGCCGGAATTCTACACCAGCGCCTTTGCCGATGGCGACGAGGATGTGCTGCGCGGCGATGAGATGGCGCGCATCTTCGCCGAACTCGACGCGGCGCGCGAAATGTCCTCGGGCGGCAATCTCAGCGAATGGAATCTGGCCACCGCCCGCATCATCGAGGGCGAAGCCGGGGCGCAGGTCATGGGTGACTGGGCGCAGGGCGAATTCGCCGTGGCCGGCAAGACCGCGGGTCAGGATTACGACTGCATCATCGGCGTGGGCGGTGCGCCCGTCATCGCCACAGGGGGCGACGCGTTCTACTTCCCCGTGAACCGGAACGAGGCCACGACCGAGGCGCAACTGGCGTTGGCCGAGGTGATCGTCTCGCCCGAGGCGCAGATCGCCTTCAACGCGGCCAAGGGCTCGCTGCCGGTGCGCGGCGATATCGACCTTCAGGCGGTGAACGACTGCACCACGCGGGGCCTTGAAACGTTGGCTGCGGGCAACACGGTCCTGTCCATCGACGAATTGCTGCAACCGGATTCGCGCGGCCAGATCGAGGATCTGATGGCGGAATTCTTCGGGTCCACCATGACGGCCGAGGCCGCGCATGAGCGGCTGGTGCGTATCGTCCTGGCCGACAAGTGATCGCGGCTGCCCGGCTCCGGCCGGGCAGAGCGCAACCCTGCAGAGGCTTCCGACATGATCGTCCCCGACATTCCCCGCCGCGACCGGCCGAGCCGCCTGTTGCGGAACTGGCCCGCCAAGCTGGCCGCGACGCCCATGATCCTGACCGCGCTGGTGGTCTTCATCGGCTGCTCGGTCTGGACGGTGGTCCATTCCTTCACCAGTTCCCGCCTGCTGCCGCGGCTGGATTTCGTGGGCCTTGCCCAATACGAGCGGCTCTGGAACACGCCGCGCTGGCTGGTCTCGGTCGAGAATCTGGCGATCTACGGCATCGCGGCGCTGATCCTGACGCTGGTGATCGGGTTCCTGCTGGCCGTCCTGCTGGACCAGAAGATCCGGTTCGAGGACGGGTTCCGCACGATCATCCTGTTCCCCTATGCGCTGAGTTTCATCGTCACGGGGCTGGTCTGGCAATGGATCCTGAACCCCGATTTCGGGCTGCAGCACATCATCCGCGATCTGGGCTGGACGGGCTTCACCTTCGATCCGCTGAACAATCCCGATCTGGTCCTGCTGGCCCTGCTGGCGGCGGGTTTGTGGCAGGGGGCGGGGCTGACGACCGTGATCCTGCTGGCCGGGCTGCGCGGCATCGACGACGACATCTGGAAGGCCGCCCGCGTGGACGGAATCCCCGCCTGGAATACCTATCTGCGGGTGGTCATCCCGATGATGCGCCCGGTCTTTGCGACCTGCATCGTGCTGATCTCGGCGGGGATCATCAAGCTTTACGACCTGGTCGTCGCGCTGACGAATGGCGGGCCGGGCATCGCATCGGAAGTGCCTGCGAAATACGTCTATGACTACATGTTCGCCAACCAGAACCTGGGGCAGGGCTTTGCCGCATCCACGATGATGCTGGCCACGGTTCTGGCGATCATCATCCCCTTTGCGCTGCTCCGACTGGGAAGGAAACGCCATGCGTGACCATCTGGAACCGGCGCCCTCGCGCCTGCTGGACGGACCTGCGGGCCGTGCCCCCGTCCGCCGCTTCGCGCCCCGGCGCATCATGGTCTATGGCGCGCTGTTCGTGATCTCGGTCTATTACCTGCTGCCGCTTTGGGTGATGGTCGTCACCTCGCTGAAGGGCATGCCCGAGATCCGCATGGGCCACATCTTCGCCCCCCCGGTCGAGATCACCTTCGAGCCCTGGGTCAAGGCGTGGTCGCAGGCTTGCACGGGGCTGAATTGCGACGGGCTGTCGCGCGGCTTCTGGAACTCGGTCCGGATCGTCGTTCCGGCCACGATCCTGTCGATCGCGGTGGCGGCGGTGAACGGCTATGCGCTGGTCAACTGGCGCTTTCGCGGGTCCGAGGTATTCTTTGCCATCCTGATCTTCGGCGCCTTCATCCCCTATCAGGTGATGATCTACCCGATGGTCATCATCCTGCGCGAGATCGGGCTGATGGGTTCGGTCTGGGGTCTGGTGCTGGTCCATGTGGCCTTCGGCATGCCGATCATGACGCTGCTGTTCCGCAATTACTTCGCCTCGCTTCCCGAAGAGCTGTTCAAGGCCGCCCGCGTGGACGGGGCCGGGTTCTGGGGCATCTTCCTGCGCGTCCTTCTGCCGATGTCGCTGCCGATCCTGGCGGTCGGGGTGATCCTGCAAGTCACCGGAATCTGGAACGATTTTCTGTTCGGCGTGATCTATACCCGGCCCGACAGCTATCCGATGACGGTGCAGCTGAACAACATCGTCAACTCGGTCCAGGGGGTCAAGGAATACAACGTCAACATGGCCGCGACCCTTCTGACCGGGCTGGTCCCGCTGGCGATCTACTTCGTCTCTGGCAAACTTTTCGTCCGCGGCATCGCCGCAGGCGCCGTGAAAGGCTGACATCATGGCACAAGCACAAATGGCCACATCGGCCCTCGACGGGATCTCGGTCTCGATCCGCGACCTGTCGCTGTCCTACGGCGCGGTAAACGTGTTGAGCGACCTGAACCTCGACGTGGCCGAGGGCGAATTCCTCGTCTTGCTGGGGGCATCGGGTTGCGGCAAGTCCACGCTGCTGAACTGCATCGCCGGGCTGCAACCCGCGACCGAGGGACAGATCTTCATCTCGGGGCGCAACGTGACCTGGGCGGAACCCTCGGAACGCGGGATTGGAATGGTTTTCCAGTCTTACGCGCTTTATCCCCAGATGAGCGTCGAAGCAAACCTGTCATTCGGCCTGAAAAACGCCCGCGTCCCGCGCGCCGAGATCGCACGCCGGGTCGAGAATGCCGCCCGCACGCTGCAATTGGGGCCGCTGCTCAAACGCAAGCCCTCGGCCCTTTCGGGCGGGCAGAGGCAGCGCGTGGCGATCGGGCGGGCGCTGGTGCGCGACGTGGATGTGTTCCTGTTCGACGAGCCCCTGTCGAACCTGGATGCCAAGCTGCGGGCGGAACTGCGTGTGGAACTCAAGCGGCTGCATGCCAGTCTGCGAAACACCATGATCTACGTCACCCATGACCAGATCGAGGCGATGACGCTGGCCGACCGCATCGCCATCATGCGCGGCGGACAGATCCAGCAGCTTGCGACACCCGACGACATCTATCGCCGCCCCGCGAACCTCTATGTGGCGGGTTTCATAGGCTCGCCGCCGATGAACCTGCTGGAGGGGCGGCTTGAGGGCGGCGTCTTTCACGGCGCGCTCAGCGCCGACATCAGCCGCTATCCGTTCGAGCGCGCCCCCTGCGACGGCAAGGTCGTGCTGGGCATCCGCCCCGAACATGTCCGCGCCTTCGACGCCGCCGCCGCCCTGCCGATCCGTGCCGAGGTCGAGGTGGACGTGGTCGAACCGATGGGCGCCGACACCCTCGTCTGGACGCGGCTGGGCGACACGCCCTTTCGCGTCCGCATCGACGGCGAGACGCCTATCCGGGCGGGCCAGCGCCTGCCGGTCGGCTTTGACCCCTCCAGCCTGTCGCTGTTCGACGCCGAGAGCGGGCTGCGCCTCTGACGCATTTTCCTGGGAGATGAACATGAAATTGTCGCTGCAACTCTACTCGGCGCGCGATGCCGGGCCTCTGGCCGATGTCCTGCGCCTGCTGGCGGACTTGGGCTTTGACGCGGTCGAGGGCTATGGCGGCGTCTTTGGCGACCTGTCCGCGCTGCAGGGCCTTCTGGCGGAAACCGGGCTGGCCATGCCCTCGTTGCATGTGGCGCTGGATCTGGTCGAGAGCGATCCCGATCAGGTCGCCCGCATCGCCGAGGCGACCGGGGCAGGGGTGGTCTTTGCCCCCCATCTGACGCCCGAACAGCGCCCGCAGGACGCGGTGGGCTGGGCCGCGATAGCGGACCGTCTGGCCGCCGCCCATGCCGCGATGGCCGAGCGCGGGCTGCGTTTCGGCTGGCACAACCACGATTTCGAATTCGTGCCACTGCCGGACGGGCAGGTGCCGATGCAGATCATCCTGGACCGCGCCCCCATGATCGAGTGGGAGGCCGACATCGCCTGGATCATCCGTGGCGGGGCGGATCCGCTTGACTGGATCGCCCGGCACGGGCCTCGCATCACGGCTGCGCATTTCAAGGATATCGCACCCACCGGCGAGTGCGGCGACGAGGATGGCTGGGCCGATCCCGGCACCGGCATCATGGACTGGCCCGCCATCATCGCCGCGCTGCGCACCCATGCGCGGGTCGAATGGCTGGTCGCCGAACATGACCGCCCCGCTGATTTCGACCGCTTCGCCCGTCAGGCCGCCCGCGCCTGGGCCACGATCTGAAAGGCTGATCCCATGAACGAACTGAAACTGGGCCTGATCGGTGCGGGCAACATCTCGGAATCCTATCTGTCGCGGGCGCCGCATTTCCGCGCGATCCGCTTCGTCGCGGTGGCCGATATGAACCCGGCTGCCGCCGAGGCCCGCGCCACCGAATACGGGATCGAGGCCCGCAGCGTGGACACCCTGCTGGCCAGCCCCGATATCGACCTGATCGTGAACCTGACCATTCCGGCGGCGCATTTCGACATCTCGAAACGCGCGCTTCAGGCGGGCAAGCATGTCTATTCCGAAAAGCCCTATGTCCTGACGCTGGACGAGGGCCGCGAACTGGCCCGCATCGCCGCCGAGGCGGGGCTGCGCATCGGCTCGGCGCCTGACACGTTCCTTGGCAGCAGCCATCAGCAGGCCCGCGACCTGATCGACCGGGGCGCCATCGGGCGCGTCGCATCGGGGACTTGCGCGGTGATGAGCAGCGGCATGGAGAGCTGGCATCCAAACCCCGATTTCTTCTTTCTGAAGGGCGGCGGGCCGGTGTTGGATCTGGGGCCCTATTACATCTCGAATCTGGTGCAGTTGCTGGGGCCGGTGGCGCGGGTCGCGGCGCTTTGCGCCACGCCCAGCACGACGCGGGTGATCGGCTCGGCGGCCCGCAAGGGGCAATCGATCCCGGTCGAAACGCCGACCACGATCCATGCCCTGCTGAAATTTGCCCAAGGTGCCGTGATCAGCTTTCAGGCCAGCTGGGATGTCTGGCAGCACGATCTGGAACCGATGGCCCTTTACGGCAGCGAGGGCACGCTGCACCTGCCCGACCCGAACTTCTTCGACGGCGCGCTGCGGCTGACCCGCCATGCCGAACCGGCCAACCTGCCGGATTGGGATCATCCCCTTGGGCCTGCCAATCGCCTGACAAATGACGGCCGCAACGTCGCCGATTACCGCGTGGCCGGGCTGGCCGACATGGCGGCGGCGATCACCGACGGGCGTCCGCATCGCTGCGACGAGCGTCTGGCCCTGCATGTGGTCGAGGTGATGACCGCGATCCTCGCCTCGGGCGAGGAGGGGCGCTTTGTCACCCTGACCACGACCTGCGACCGTCCCGAGGCGCTTGGCCCCGAGGCGGCATCGGCCCTGCTGGCCTGAAAGGACGACCATGACCACGACCGAAAGCCGGGGCATCAAGGGCCCCGCCATCTTTCTGGCGCAATTCGCGGGCGACGCCGCGCCCTTCGACACGCTGCCCAACATCGCGGCCTGGGCGGCGGGGCTGGGCTACAAGGGCATCCAGCTGCCCTGCGATCTGCGCTTCATCGACCTGGACCGCGCGGCCGCGTCCCGCGATTACTGCGACGAGATCGCGGGCATCTGTGCCGAGGCGGGCGTCGAGATCACCGAGCTTTCGACCCATATGCAGGGCCAGCTTGTCGCCGTGCATCCGGCCTATGCCGCCCAGTTCGACGCCTTCGCGCCCGAGGCGCTGCGCGGCAAGCCCGCAGCGCAATCGGAATGGGCGGCGGGGCAGGTGGTCAAGGCTGCCCGCGCCTCGCGCCATCTGGGGCTTGACGTGCAGGTGGGGTTTTCGGGCGCGCTGGCCTGGCCCTATCTCTACCCTTGGCCGCAGCGCCCGCCGGGGCTGATCGACGAGGCCTTTGCCGAACTGGCCCGCCGCTGGCGCCCGATCCTCGACGCGCATGACGAGCAGGGCGTCGATTACGCGTTCGAGCTGCATCCGGGCGAAGATCTGATGGACGGCGCCAGTTTCGAGCGATTCCTCGACGCAACAGGCGGTCACAAGCGGGCGGCGATCAATTACGACCCCTCGCATTTCCTGTTGCAGCAGTTGGATTACCTGGGCTTCATCGACCTTTATGCCGACCGCATCCGGGCCTTCCACGTCAAGGATGCGGAATTCCTGCCATCGGCCCGACAGGGGGTCTATTCGGGGTTCTCGGGCTGGACCGAACGCGCGGGCCGCTTCCGGTCGCTTGGCGATGGGCAGGTGGATTTCCGGGGCGTCTTTTCGCGGCTGACGCAGGCGGGGTATCGGGGCTGGGCGGTGCTGGAGTGGGAATGCTGCCTGAAATCCGCAGAACAGGGCGCGGCCGAGGGCGCGCCCTTCATCGAAGCGCATCTGATCCGGCCCACGGAAACCGCCTTTGACGATTTCGCCGCCGGAGCGACCCCCGACCGGGGCGCGCTGCGGCACATGCTTGGATTGGAGTAGATCATGGAACGCATTCCCCTTGGCATGGTGGGCGGCGGGCAGGGCGCCTTCATCGGCGCGGTGCACCGCATTGCCGCGCGCATGGATGACCGCTTCACGCTGGTGGCGGGCGCGCTGTCCTCGGACCCCGCCCGCGCCCGCGCCTCGGCCGAGGCGATCGGCCTGCCGCGCAGCTATGACGATTACGACAGCATGGCCCGCGCCGAGGCTGCCCGCCCCGACGGCATCCGCGCCGTGGCCATCGTCACGCCGAACCACCTGCACATGCCCATTGCCCGCGCCTTCCTGCAGGCGGGCATTCACGTCATCTGCGACAAGCCCCTGACCGCGACCCTGCCCGAGGCCGAGGAACTGGCCCGCATCGCGGCCTCCTCGCAGGCGCTGCTGATCCTGACGCATACCTATGCGGGCTATCCGATGATCCGCGAGGCGCGCAGGCTGGTGGCCGAGGGCGCGTTGGGCCGCATCCGGCTGGTTCAGGTCGAATACGCGCAGGACTGGCTGGCCCGTCCCGGCCGCAGCAAGCAGGCCGATTGGCGCGCCGATCCCGCGCAGTCGGGCGAAGGCGGCGCGATCGCCGATATCGGCACCCATGCGGTGCATCTGGCGCAATACGTCTCGGGGTTGACGATCCGGTCGGTCGCCGCCGAGCTGACCACCTTCGTCGATGGCCGCGCGGTCGATGACAATGCCCATGTGATGCTGCGTCTGGGCGATCAGGCGCGCGGGATGCTCTGGGCCAGTCAGGTCGCTTCGGGCTCCGAGAACGAGGTCCGGTTGCGGGTCATGGGCGACGAGGCCGGGCTGGACTGGTCCCATGCCGACCCGAACCGCCTGCGCCTGACCCGTCTGGGCGAGCCGTCGCAGATCCTGTCGCGCGGCGGGCCGGGCTTTCAGGGCAGCGCGCGCGTCCCCTCGGGGCATCCCGAAGGCTATCTGGAAGCCTTTGCCTCGATCTATACCGACGCCGCCGACGCGATCATCGCGGGCCGGATGCCCGACGGGCTGCCGGGCCTGCAAAGCGGGCTGGACGGCATGCGTTTCATCCATGCCTGTATCCGATCCAGCCGGCAGGGTGGTCTCTGGCAGGATCTGCGCGACTAGAGCGCCCCTGTCGCGTCCGGCTGGGTGTCGTCCACGACGACCTTGGCCGGGACGACCTCGATCTCGCCCTCGCGCAGGGTCGTGCCGTCGAACCACGCAAAGCAGCGGGCGATCAGCGTCTCGACATCCTGGCGCAGCATGATCGTCTCGATGGGCAGGCAAGCGGCGAAAGGGTCCCAGTCGAAACAGGCGACCCGCAGATCAGGCAGGTCTGCCGCGTGCGCCTGCCAAAACCGGGCGAAACCCTCGAAGGCCGTGATCGAGTTCACCAACAGAGCCTTGGGGATCGCCCCGTTCCGCGCAAGGATCGACGCCATCGCATCGCAGGCCGCCCGCGGGCTGTAGCCGCAGCAATGGATCGCGGCGGCGTCGGGATCATGCCCGGCCTCGGCCAGCCCGGCGCGAAAGCCCTCGATCCGCGCCTCGGTCGCGTATTCGTCGCGTCTGCCGCCCAGAAACAGCGCCCCCGTCCGGGGCGCCAGCCCCGCCATCAGCCGCCGCGTCAGGTCGCGCGCGCCGCCATGGTTGTCCGTCACGACCGAAAACCCCGTGCCGCCGGGCAGATCCACATTGACGCAGCGAATCCCCGCCTCGCGGCAGAGCGCGTTGATGCGGGCCGGTTCCTCGGTCCCGGCCAGAACCAGAAACTCGACCTCTTGCGCGATCATCGTATCGGCCAGTTTCTGTTCGATCCGCGCATCCCTCTGGGTGCTGGCGACCAGCGGGATCAGCCCGCGCGCATGTGATTCGGTTTCGAAATGCTCGGTCAGGCCGGCAAAGAAGCGGTTGCGGTGATGCGGCACGATCAGCCCCGCCAGCGAGGACCGGTTCAGCCGCAGCGCCCGCGCCCGCTGATTGGGCCGGTAGCCCAGGCTCTGCGCCAGTTGCAGCACGCGCTCGGCCGTGTCGGCGTTGATCCGGTGATCCTTCCAGCCGCCGTTCAGCACAAGGCTAGCCGTCGCGGGCGAGGTCCCCGCCGCCTGCGCCAGATCCTTGATCGTGGGCTTCCGTCCTGTCCGCGCCATTCGTCCCCCTGATGATCCTGACCGGAAGAAATAGACGCATTTCCTGTTGACGTCATCTGCTAAAAGGATTTAGCAAATCCTTGACCGACCGGGGAGGAAAGGTCGGCATCACATCATGGGAGGAAATCATGTCGTCCTGGACAATGACGAGGCGCGCCCTGCTGGGCGCTGTTGCGGCGGGTGGACTACTGGCGCAGGGCGCGCTGGCCGACGACCACACGACCATTGGCGTGGTGGTCAAGATCGGGGGAATTCCGTGGTTCAACGCCATGGAAGCAGGCATCAGCGAACGCGCCGAGGAACTGGGCGTCAACGCCTTCATGATCGGGCCGACCAGCGCCGACCCCGCCCTTCAGGTCCGCGCCATCGAGGATCTGATCGCGCAGGGCGTCGATGTGATCGGCGTGGTCCCGAACGATGCCGACGTGCTGGAGCCCGTGCTGGCCCGCGCGCAGGCGGCGGGGATCAAGGTCGTCACCCATGAATCGCCCGGTCAGCAGAATGTGGACTGGAATTTCGAACTGGCCTCGGCGGTGGGCTTTGGCGAGGCTTATGGACAGCAGCTGGCCGAGTTGCTGGGCGGCCAGGGGCAATACGCGGTCTTCGTCGGCGGACTGACCGTGCCGTTGCACAATGCCTGGGCCGACGCCGCCATCGCCTGGATCGAGGCGAACCATCCCGACATGGAACTGGTCGGCGACCGCTTCGGCGTGGCCGAGGACGTGGACGCCTCGCGCCGCACGGCGCTGGACCTGATGCGCGCGCATGAGGGTCTGCGCGGCTTCCTGGCCTTTGGCAGCCAGGGCCCCATCGGCGCGGCCCGCGCCGTCGAGGAACGCCGCCGGGGCGGCGAGGTCATCGTTCTGGGGCCTTTCTCGCCCGGTCAGGGCCGCACGCTGATGCAGGACGGCATCCTGTCGGGCGGCTACATGTGGAACCCCAAACAGGCGGGCGAGGTCTTCGTGACGCTTGGCACGATGCTGGCCAATGACGAGCCGATCGAGGCGGGCATGGAGATCGAGGGGCTGGGCGTGATCGAGCCCGAGGGCCGCAACATCATCGTGGACCAGCTTGTCGAGATCAACACCGACACGGTGGACGATCTGGCCGCGATGGGCCTGTGATCCGCTCCGGGCGGGGCCGTGCCGGTCCCGCCCTTCCCTTGTCCGACGGAGGGTCTGATGCCCGAACCCGATCCGCAGGGTGCAAGCCTGCTGCGGCTGGCGCATGTCTCGAAACGCTTCGGCGGCGTGCAGGCGCTGGACGACATCGCCTTTGACGTCCGCCCCGGCGAGGTCCTGTGCCTTGCGGGCGAGAATGGCTGCGGCAAGTCCACGCTGATCAAGGTGATCAGCGGCGTCCATCGCCCCGAACCTGGCGCCGTGATGGAATGGGAGGGACGCGACATCACCGGCCTGACCCCCTCCGAGGCGCGCGCGCTTGGCATTCAGGTCATCTGGCAGGATCTGGCGCTTTTCCCCGAGATGAGCGTGGCCGAGAACATCGCATTCGAACGCAATCTGGGCGCACGGCCCCGGCTGGTGAACCGCAAGGCCATGCGGGCCGAGGCCGCCGCCGTTCTGGCGCGCCTTGGCGTGGACATTCCGCTGTCGATGCCGGTCGGGCGCCTGTCCATCGCCAACCGCCAGCTTGTCGCCATCGCGCGCGCCCTGGTGGCCGAGGCGCGGCTGGTCTTCATGGACGAGCCGACCGCATCCCTGTCTCAGCGCGAGACGGACGCCCTGATCGCCATCGTCCACCGCCTCAGCGCGCAGGGGATCGCGGTCGTTTTCGTCTCGCATCGCCTGAAAGAGGTGCTTGAGATCTGCACCCGCGTTACCGTGCTTCGCGACGGCAGGCTGGTCGGCACCTATCCGACGGCGGGCATGACGCAGGCCCGGCTGACCGAGCTGATGACCGGAACCAGCTTCGATTATGCCCCCCGCCCGGAAACGCGGCCCGCCGCGCCGCTGCTGGAACTGCGCGGCCTGACGCGGCATGGCGAATACCATGACATTGACCTGACCATCGCACCGGGCGAGATCGTCGGCCTGACGGGCCGCCTTGGTTCGGGGCGCACCGAACTGGCGCTGAGCCTTTTCGGCATGACCCGCCCGGACGCTGGCACGATCCTCTGGCAGGGCCAGCCCCTGCGGATGCGCCACAATCGCGACGCGATCCGCATGGGCATCGCCTATGTCTCCGAGGACCGGCTGTCGCTTGGCCTCGTGCAGCCGCAATCCATCGCCGACAATACCGTGGTGACGGTGCTAGACCGCGTGCTTGGCGGGCTGGGCCTGATATTACCCGCCCGCAAGTCCGCGATGGTGCGCGACTGGCTGACGCAGCTGCGCGTCAAGATCGGCCAGCCCACGGATGCGGTCTCGACCCTGTCGGGGGGCAACCAGCAGCGCGTGGTCCTGGCCAAGTGGCTGGCCACCGCGCCGAAGCTTTTGATCCTGGACAGCCCGACGGTCGGCGTCGATGTCGGCGCGCGGGCAGGGATCTTCGCCATCGTGGACGAGCTGGCGCGTCAGGGGCTGGCGATCCTGCTGATCTCGGACGAGGCGCCCGAGGTCTTTTTCAACGCAGACCGCATCCTGCACATGCGCGAGGGGCGTCTGATCGAGGAATTCACCCCTGCCCGCAGCACGCTGGCCGAACTGGAAGAGGCCGTCCATGCCTGAGATCCTGCGCGCGGTGGGCGCGACCGAACGCTGGCTGATCGTGGTCATCGTGGTGATCTGCCTTGGCCTGTCGCTGGCCACCGACACGTTCCTGACGCTGGTCAACCTGTTCGATCTGCTGAACTATTCGGCGGTGAACCTGATCTTTGCGGCGGGGCTGCTGGTCGTTCTGATCGCGGGCGGGATCGACATCTCGTTCGCGGTGGCGGCCTCGGTCGTGCAATATCTGGTCGTCACGATCCTGATGCAGATCGGCGGCGGCAACTGGGCCATCGGGCTGCTTCTAGCGGGGCTGATCGGCTTCAGCCTCGGCGCGATCAACGCGGCGCTGATCCACCATTTCCGGCTTGTCTCCATCGTCGTCACCATCGCCACGTTCAACCTGTTCTTCGGCCTTCTGATGTTCTTCACGGGCGGCGTCTCGATCTATGCGCTGCCGGGCTGGCTGAGCCGCCGGATCATCCTGTTCGAACACGAGACCCGGTCAGGCTGGGCCGAGATCACGCTGCCGGTTCTGGTCATGGTCGTGATGCTGGCCGCGACCTGGTTCATGCTGCGCCGCCTGAACCTGGGGCGGCAGCTTTTCGCCATGGGCGACAATCCCGAAGGCGCGCGGCGGCTGGGGATCAATATCGGGGCGATGCATTATCTGGCTTATGGTTGGCTTGGCCTCTGCGCCGGCATCGCGGGGCTGATGCAGGTGAACTACGCCCGCGAGGTCGTGCCCAACGCCCTCTATGGCCGAGAGCTTGAGGTTCTGGCTGCCGTGGTCCTTGGCGGCGCACGGCTGGGGGGCGGGCGCGGCACGCTGCTGGGCGCGGTGCTGGGCCTTGCGCTGGTCTCGATCACGCAGAACGGGCTGAACCTGTTGGGCGTCTCGCCCTTTGCCTTTCGCATGATCGTGGGCCTGATCATCCTGATCGCCATCAGCATGTCCTCGGAAACGCTGCGCGGCCTGACCGAGGGCCTGCGCCGCCGCCGCATCCGCGAGGCACAGTCATGAAAGGCGCCGCGATGCCCCGATTTCTGTCCGCCTCTGGCGAGCGTTCGACCCCGGCCCTGCGCGAGAACATGGCGCTGGTCGCCGTGCTGCTGGCGCTGGTCCTGCTGTTCTCGGTCCTCAGCGACCGGTTCCTGACGGCGGCGACCTTCTCGTCGATCGGCTATCAGCTGCCGGAGCTGGGCCTTCTGACGCTGGCCATGCTGATCCCGATCCTGTCGGGCGGCTTCAACCTGGCCGCGACCTTCTCGGCCAATATCGCGGGCCTTCTGCTGGCCTGGGTGCTGATCTGGGGCGGAGGCGCGGCCGCAGGTCCGGTCGTGCTGGTCGCCGCGATCCTTGTCGCGCTGGCAGGCGGGGGGCTGATCGGCTGGGTTCTGGGCGTGGTCGTCGCGCGGACGGGGGCGCATCCGATCCTGGCCTCGCTGGCGATGATGATCTTTCTGCGCGGCTTGGGCGAGTTCCTGACCCGCGGCGGCAGCGTCTCGGGCTTTCCGCCCGCGCTGTTGTGGCTGGGACAGGGGCAGGTCGCGGGTGTTCCGGTGCCTCTGGTCGTCTTCGGCCTCTGCGCGATCCTCTGGGCGGTGATCCTGAACCGGACGCGGCTGGGCTTCTCGATCTATCAGCTTGGCTCGAACCTCGAGGCCACGCGCTATTCCGGCGTCAACACACGCCGCGCCCTGACCATGGTCTATGTGCTGTCGGGCCTGATGTGCGCGGTGGCGGGCATCATCATGGCGGCGCGCTTCAATTCGGTCCGCGTCGGCCATGGCGAGGCCTATCTGCTAATCACCGTGCTGGCCTGCTTTCTGGGCCGGGTCGATCCCTTCGGCGGCTTCGGCCGCGTCATGCCGGTCGTTCTGGCGCTGGTGATCCTGCAGGTGATCGGCTCGGGGCTGAACCTGATCGGCACGAACCAGCATCTGGCCACCGCGCTGTGGGGGGCGATCCTGATCGCGGTGATGGTCGCGCGCCATCTCTGGGGCCGTTGGGCTGCGCGATGAAACCTTTTTCTGAAATAGCAACACCCTTGCAAGGACAGTGATATGACGATCAGCGGCTTTGGCGTGCATACCGCGATGTGGGCGATGGAGTGGAACCGCGAGGCGGCCGAATACGCCATCCCCGAGGCCGTGCGCCACGACATCGCGTTTCTGGAAATCACCATGCTGGACCCCGAAGGCGTGGACGCGGCCCATACCCGCGCGCTGCTTGAAAAGCACCAGGTCGCCTGCGTGGCCTCGCTTGGCCTGCCCCTTGACCGGCTGCCCACGAACAACCCCGAAGGCGCGCTGGATTTCCTGAAGATGGCGCTTGATGTGACCGCCTCGATCGGGGCCGAGGCGATGAGCGGCGTCCTTTACGGCGGCATCGGCCAGCGCACCGGCAAGCGCCCGACCGAGGCCGAATACGACGCCACCGCCCGCGTGGTCGAGAAGGCCGCCGCCTATGCCCGCACCAAAGGCCTCGGCTTTGGCCTTGAGGCCGTGAACCGCTACGAGAACCACCTGCTGAACTCGGCCGATCAGGCGGTCCGCCTGTGCGAGCGTGTGGGCGCCGAGAATGTCTTTGTGCATCTGGACACCTACCACATGAACATCGAGGAAAAGGGCCTGGCCAACGGCATCCTGCGCGCGCGCGAGCATCTGAAATACATCCACCTGTCCGCATCCGATCGCGGCACGCCCGGCATGGACACGATCCAGTGGGACGAGGTCTTCTGCGCGCTGGCCGCCATCGACTTCAAGGGCGGCATGGCGATGGAGAGCTTCATCACCGTGCCGCCTCAGATCGCCGACGCGCTGTCGGTCTGGCGCGATGTCGCCCCCTCGCGCGATGAGGTGCTGACCGACGGTCTGTCTTTCCTCAAGATGAAAGCGCGGCAATATGGGCTGATCTGACAGAAAGGCCCGACATGAAACCGACCGACGACCCCGCCATGCGCGGCCGCACCCCGATCACCCGCGCCGCGCTGACCGAACGGCTTGCCCCTCTGGCCGCCGGGCCGTCTCGCTGCTTTGTGGCCTTGGCGGGGCCGCCCGGCGCGGGCAAAAGCACCCTGGCCGAGGCGCTGCTGGCCGATCTGTCGCGCATTCATCCGGGACGGGTGGCGATCCTGCCGATGGACGGGTTCCATTACGACGACCTCTGGCTGGAACCGCAGGGGATGCGCCCGCGCAAGGGCGCGCCCTTCACGTTCGACGTGCGCGGCTTCGCCGCGACACTGGCGCGGCTGCGGGCCGATGACGGGCCGGTCGCGGTACCCGTCTTCGATCGCGCGATCGAGATCGCCCGCGCAGGCGCCCGCATCATCGACCCCGCCATCCGGCTGGTTCTGGTCGAGGGGAACTACCTTCTGCTGGACGATCCCGAATGGCATCCTCTGGCCGCGCATTTCGACCTGACGGTCGCGCTGGACGTGCCGCTGTCGGAACTGGAACGGCGGCTTCTGGATCGCTGGCGTGACCTGCCCCCCGCCGAGGCCCGCCTGAAGGTCGAGGCGAATGACCTGCCCAATGCGCGGCTTGTCGTCTCGTCCTCGCGCATGGCGGACCTGCTGGTCAAAGCCGACGGGTGAACGGGGCTAACGCAAGGCTTGTGAAAAAGGTTGAGCCTACGGGCGGACGCGGCAATCCCTGGCTCTGGCTTCTGGCTGGCTGCCAGCGAGAGCGCTCAAGGTAAGCCCTGATGATGCCTCGACCGTATTGGCCGCCTCGCCGTTGTGATCGCGTGACCAAAGAGCCGGTGCGCCGTGGTCAAGCCCGCCCGATCCGGGACAGCCGCAAACCACCGGGCGCGCGGTCCTGCGGACCTTGATCGCCGGGCGGCACTGAACCCTGACGCCCCGGCCGGCGTTCCCTGATGATCGCCACGGAGGATGTCATGGCTTCTCGCGCCGTCTGGAAGGGCCAGCTTCGTCTGTCTCTTGTCGCCATTCCCGTTGAACTGCACCCGGCCACGCGCTCGGGCGCGCGGCTCTCCTTTCGCCAGATCCACGGCCCCTCGGGCAAGCCGGTCCGCTACGAAAAGACAGTGGCGGGGGTAGGCCCGGTCAAGCCTGACGAGATCCTCAAGGGTTACGAGCTGGCCAAGGGCGATTACCTGCTGCTGCAACCCGAAGATATCGACGCGATCAAGCTGGAAACCCGCAAGACGCTGGAACTGGTGCAGTTCGTGGACCAGTCCGAGATCTCGCCGCTTTATTTCGACCGGCCCTATTACGTCATCCCCTCGGACGATCTGGCGCAGGATGCCTATCGCGT
This sequence comes from Paracoccus sp. NSM, assembly GCF_052379855.1. Taxonomy (NCBI): domain Bacteria; kingdom Pseudomonadati; phylum Pseudomonadota; class Alphaproteobacteria; order Rhodobacterales; family Paracoccaceae; genus Paracoccus; species Paracoccus sp. NSM. The sequence continues at coordinate 79,954 of NZ_JBQTCG010000006.1, forward strand.
GGTGCGCGATGCACTGCGGGCCGAGGGAAAGACCGCGCTAGGCCAGCTGACGATGCGGGGGCGCGAATACCTCTGCGCGATCCGGCCATGCGGCGACGGGCTGCTGCTGGAGACGCTGCGCTATGAGGACGAGATCCGCGAAGCCGCGCCGCTTTTCTCGGCGATCGAGGATCAGAAAAGCGATGACGATCTGCTGGACGTGGCGACCCAGCTGATCCGCCGCAAGGCCGCGCCCTTCGATGCGGGCGCCTTTCGCGACCATTACGACGAGGCGTTGCGCGCCCTGATCGAATCCAGGCGCAAGAGCCGCAAGACCCCGCGCACCAAGCTGGGCGATGGCGACGACCAGCGCGGCGGCGGCGCGACGAATGTCGTCGATCTGATGTCCGCGCTGAAGGAAAGCCTGAAGAAGGACGGCCCCAAGCCGCGCGGTCGCGGCAAGAAGTCCGCCTGACATGCCGGGGCTGCAGCGATACCGCGACAGGCGCGATTTCGCCGCGACGCCCGAGCCGTCCGATCCGGGCCAGCCTTCGGGGCTGGCGCTGCGCTACAGTATACAGAACCACGACGCGACGCGGCTGCACTGGGATCTGCGGCTGGAATGGCAGGGCGTCCTGCTGAGCTGGGCGGTCACGCGCGGCCCCTCGCTGGACCCGTCCGACAAGCGACTGGCCGTCCGGACCGAGGATCACCCCCTGTCCTATCTGCAATTCGAGGGCGTGATCCCCAAGGGCCATTACGGCGCGGGCAGCGTGATGCTGTGGGATCTGGGCTGGTGGCAGCCCCTCGAACCGGCGGGGCGTGGGCTGGCCAAGGGCCATCTGCGGATGCGCCTGCACGGGCGTCGCCTGACCGGCGACTGGAACCTCGTGCGGATCAAGGGCCGTGCCTCAGACAAGGGGCGCGAGAACTGGCTGCTGATCAAGCAGCAGGACGAGGCCGCAGGCGGCCCCGACCCCGCCGCGCGCCACCGGACCAGCGTGGCGACCGGCCGTTCGATGGCCCAGATCGCAGCAGGGGCAAAGCCGGTCGCACCACCGCGCAAGGGCGGCACACCGCGCCCGGTCGCGCCGCAGCTTGCCACACTGGCCGACGAGGCCCCCTCGGGCGGCGATCACTGGCACGAGCTGAAACTTGACGGCTACCGCGCGCAGGTGGCTGTCGGCGCCGGGGGCACGCGCATTTTCACGCGGGCCGGGCATGACTGGTCCGACCGTTTCGCCGAATTGCTGCCTGCCTTCGACGACCTGGCCTGCAAATCCGCGCTGATCGACGGAGAGATCGTGGCCGGGGCCGGTCTGTCGGGATTCGGTGCGTTGCAGGATGCCATCGGGGCAGGGGGGCCGTTCCGCTTCGTGGGCTTCGACCTGCTGCATCTGGACGGGCGCGACCTTGGCGGGAAACCCCTTCGCCAACGCCGCGCCGCGCTGGAGACGCTGTTCAATCCGCTGCCGCCGATGGGGCCGCTGCCCCTGTCCCCCGTGATCGAGGGCCCTGTGGACGAGGCCCTCGATCTGATCTGCCGGCAAGGCGGCGAAGGGCTGATCGCCAAGCGGCACGACGCCCCCTATCGCGGCGGGCGAGGGCGCGACTGGCTCAAGATCAAGTGCCGCCGCAGGGGCGAATATGTGGTCGTGGGCTGGCAGCCCTCGGACAGCCCGGCGCGGCCCTTTGCATCGCTTCTGCTGGCCGCGCGCAAGGGCGAGGATTGGCGCTACATGGGCAAGGTCGGCAGCGGCTTCGACGGCACCGCGATGGCCGATCTGGCGGATCGGATGCGCCCGCTTGCACGAAAGACCGCACCGCTTGCGGCGCCTCGTCCCGAGACCGCAGGCGCGCGCTGGATCAACCCCGTTCTGGCCGTCGAGGTCGATTACGCCGAGATCACCGCATCGGGGCGGCTGCGCCACGCCGTCTATCTGGGCCTGCGCGAGGACAAGCCCGCCGACCAGATCCACCATGAGGAGCCCGCGCCCATGTCCGAGCCCACGACCGGCCGCGAGATGATCGCGGGCATCGCGCTGAGCAGCGGCGACCGGGTGATCTTTCCCAAGCCCCGGCTGACCAAGGCCGATCTGGCCCGCTATTACGAGGCCGCCGCGCCCCTGATGCTGTCCGAGATGGCCGACCGCCCCCTGTCGCTGCTGCGCCTGCCCGAGGGGCTGGAGGGCGAGCGGTTCTTTCAGAAACATCCCGGCAGGGGCTTCCCCGACGCGCTGAAGACCATGCAGATCGAAGGATCGGATGGCGACAGCGCGCCCTATGCCTATGTCACCGACGCGGCGGGGCTGGTCGGCGCCGTGCAGATGGGCAGCGTCGAGTTTCACATCTGGGCGGCGCGCCGCGACCGGCTGGACCGACCCGACCGGCTGGTGCTGGACCTGGACCCGGACGAGGGGCTGGGCTTTGCCGCGACCCGCCGCGCCGCGCTGGACCTGCGCGATCTGCTGGCCCAGATCGATCTGGATTGCTGGGCCATGCTGTCGGGCGGCAAGGGCATCCATCTGGTCGTGCCGCTGAAGCGCCAATCCGGCTGGGACAGCGTCAAGCTGTTCTCGCGCGGGCTGGCGCATCTGGCCGAAAGCCGCTGGCCGCGCCGCTTCACCGCGCAGATGGCGAAAAGCCGGCGCGAAGGCCGCATCTTCATCGACTGGCTGCGCAACGAACGCGGCGCGACCGCCATTGCGCCCTTTTCGGTGCGTGCCCGGCCCGGCGCTCCGGTTGCCTGTCCGGTTGGCTGGGACGAGTTGCCGGGGATCCGGCGGGCAGGGGCTTTTTCGACCGAGGCCGCGCTTGAACGGGGCTGGGCAGGGGTGACGCCGCCCCAGCCGCAGGCCCTGACCAACGCGCGCGTCGATGCGCTGGAACGGCTGTTGAACACCGAACCCCCCCGCACCTGAGGCCCTGCGATCACGCTGCGGGCGGTGTGCCCAGAACCCCCCGGCTGATCTCGTTCAGAAAGAGCCATTCGTCGATGTTCTCGGCGACGACGCGGGCCTTGCCGTCGATATGCAGAAAGGAATGGCCGTGGACGAAAGACCACAGCATATAGGCGCGCCGCATCACCAGCGGATCATCCGGTGGCAGGCCCAGCCGATTGGCCGCCGCCCTGACGACCACGCCGAAACAGCATTCGCCCTTTTGCTGAAGGTCCGGTGCATTTTCGTGCCCCTCGGTCAGTCCGAAAACCAGTCGGAAGACGCCCGGCTCGGCCCGCGCAAAATCGACATAGGCCAGCCCGATCGCCGCCACGGCCTCGAGCGAGCCGACCGGATGGGCTGCGGCGGCCTGTTCCATCGAAATGCGTAGCCGGTCCAGCGCCTCGCTTGCGACCGCGCGCAGGATTTCAGGGCGGTCCTTGAAGTGCTTGTAGGGCGCGGCAGAACTGACCCCGGCGCGGCGCGCCGCCTCGGCAACCGAGAACCCGTCCGGGCCATGCGTCTCGACCAGTTCGCGCACGGCCTCGATCAACTGGGCGCGCAGGTCGCCGTGGTGATAGGCGGATTTCGGGGTCACGGCGGGCGCGGGCGCTTCATCGGACATTGTGATCGCCCTTCGCAGTCGATGTCTTCCCGCGGAAGTTAGCAGCGCTTACATGCAGCCGCAAGGCGGTTCGGCGGCTTAGGGATGGCCACCCGCGAATGCGACCCGACGTTGCTTGCCACTTGCCAAAGTGAGTGATTCTAACTTATGTAAGTATCGCTTACATTGAGGATGCGACCATGACCGATCGCGCAGAGACCGTGACCCGCAAGGCACTCCGCCGGGGCGCGACGCTGGCCCTCACGCTTGTCATTGCCAGCGCCGCAGGCGCGGCCGTCATCGGGGGGCGCGCGCTTCTGTCGGCCAGCCCCGCCGATCCCGGCCCTGTCGCCCCACGAACGACGGTGCGCGTGATCGCGGTCGCGCCAGAGCCCGGCTACACCGTCACCCGCCGCTTCGCCGGTCAGGTCGAGCCTGCCGCCCGCATCGAGTTGGGTTTTGAACAGGGCGGGCGGGTCACGCAGGTTCTGGCCGACGAAGGCGATCTGGTCGCCGAGGGCACGGCTCTGGCGCGGCTGGATACCCGCGCGCTGATCCCCGAACGGGCCGCACTTCAGGCCGAACTTGCCGCGCTCAGCGCCGATGCCGAGCTTGCGCGGCTGACCCTGGCCCGACAGGACGCGCTGACCGAGCGAGGCTTTCGCGCCGTCGCCGCGCAGGACGAGGCGCGGCTGACCCTGGCGCGGATCGAGGCCGGGATGGACGCCACCAAGGCCCGGATCGCGGGGGTCGATGTGCTTTTGGACAAGTCCGTCCTGCGGGCGCCCTTTGCGGCGCGGGTCGGCGCACGGCTGGTCGATCCGGGTCAGACCGCGATTGCGGGCCAGCCGGTTCTGGTCCTGCATGACGCATCCCCGGCCCGACTGCGTGTGGGACTGCCCCCCGATCTGGCCGCCACGCTGTCGCCGGGCGACGCGCTGGCGGTCGAGATCGGCGGCCGGGTGCATGACGCCCGCATCCTGCATCTGCGCCCCGATCTTGACCCCGCCACCCGCAGCCGCCCCGTCATCCTGACGCTGCCCGAGGGGGCGGCCCCGCTCTTTGGCGAGACCGTGACCGTGGTCCTGCGGCAGCAGATCGACGAGGCGGGTTTCTGGGCGCCGCTCGCGGCTCTGCGCGAAGGCGCGCGGGGCAGCTGGTCGGTCATGGCCCTGCGCCCCGACCCGGGGGGCGATCTTGTCCAGCCCGTCGCGGTCGAGGTGATCCATGCCGAGGGCGCGCGGGTCTTCCTGCGCGGCGCCCTGCCGCAAGGCGCGCGCATCATCGCCGAGGCGCCCGAGCGCGTGGCACCGGGCCAGTCCGTGCTGGTCCAGCTTGCCCGTGCGGGGGAATAGTCCGATGAATACGCTGTTCTTCCGCCAGCCGCGCCTGGTGATGCTGGCGCTGCTGGTCATCCTGTCGGCGGGGGCCTCGGCCCTCTGGTCCATCGGGCGGCAGGAAGACCCGACCATCACCAACATCTTCGCCACGATCACGACGGTCTTTCCCGGCGCGGACCCGGCGCGGGTCGAGGCCCTCGTGACCGCCAAGATCGAGACAGAGCTGCGCACAATCCCCGAGATCGCGACCATCGAATCCACCTCGGGCACCGGCATCTCGGTCATTTCGGTCGAGCTGGAAGAGACCACCCCCCCGGCGTCCATCGAACAGGTCTGGAGCCTCGTGCGCGACGCGATGCAGGATGCGCGGCGCGACTTTCCCGTGGGCGTGCTGGAACCCGAATTCGACAGCGACAGCGCGGGCGGCTATGCCGCGATCTTCGCGCTGACCATGCCTGACGGATTCAGCCTGCCCCGCGCCGCGCGCGAGGCCGAGGCGCTGGCCGACCGGCTGCGCCGTGTGCCGGGCACCAGTCTCGTGGATCTGCACGGCCTGCCTGAGGAGGAGGTTCTGGTCACGCTGGACCCCGATCGCAGCGCCGCCTTGGGCCTGACCGCCGACGCGGTCTCGGCGGCGATCCGGGCTGCGGATGCCAAGGTTCAGGCGGGGCGGCTGCGCGGCGACCGGGCGGATCTGGTGCTGGGCGTCACCGGCGAGATCACCTCGCTCGACCGGTTGCGCGCCGTGGTGTTGCTGCAAGAGGAAGCGGGCGGCATCACGCTGTTGGGCGACGTGGCCGAAATCACGCGCGGCCCGCGCCTGCCCCTGTCCGAGGCCGCGCTGCATGGCGGGCGGCCCGCGATCCTGATCTCGGCCCGGCTGGGCGACGGGTTGCAGGTGGATCGCTGGATGGCCTCTGTTCGCGCGGCCATCGAGGGACAGCAGGCCGTGCTGCCCTGGGGCCTGTCGCTTGAGACCGTGTTCGACCAGAGCCGCTACACGACCGAGCGCCTGACCGAGGTCGGGCTGAACATGGCGGTGGGCGTCGCGCTGGTGGTCGCGGTCCTGTTCGTCACGCTTGGCGCGCGCGCCGCGCTGATCGTGGCGATGGTTCTGCCGATGGTCTCGCTGGCTTCGGTCGCCACGCTGAACGCGCTGGCCGTGCCGATCCACCAGATGAGCGTGTCCGGCCTCATCGTCGCGCTTGGCCTGCTGGTGGACGCGGCCATCGTGATGACCGACGAGATCGGCAAGCTCATGCGCGTGGGCCTGTCGCGGTTGCAGGCCGTCTCGCGCGCCGTCCGCCGGCTGGCCATGCCCCTGACCGCCTCGACCATGACGACGATCCTGTCCTTCATGCCGCTTCTGCTGCTGCCCGGGCCTGCGGGGGATTTCGTCGGCTCGATCGCGATCTCGGTCATCGTGATGCTGACCTGGTCGCTGGTGATCGCGCTGACCCTGACGCCGGCACTTGCCGGGCGCTGGCTGCGTCCCGGCGGGGGCGAAACCGCGCGCCAGGGGCCGGTGGGACGGCTGTTCCGCCGCGCGCTGACCCTGTCTATGGCCAATCCCCTGCGCAGCGTGATCATCGCGCTGGTTCTGCCGGTGCTGGGCTTTCTGACGCTGCCGGGCCTGACCCCGCAATTCTTTCCCGGCGTGGATCGTGACCAGTTCCATATCGAGGTCGATCTACCCCCCGGCACCAGCCTCGACGAGACGCTGCGCGTGGTGCGCCGGATCGACGCCGACCTCGCCGCGCGGGACGGGATCGCGGATATCGCCTGGGTGATCGGCCGCTCGGCGCCCGCTTTCTATTACAACATGGTCGGCAACCGCGATCAGGCCCCGGCCTTTGCGCAGGCGCTGATCCGCACGCAATCGCCCGCTGCGACCGCGCGCCTGCTGGCGGAACTACAGGCCGACCTGCCCGCCGCCTTTGCGCAGGCGCGGTTCGTGATCCGGGGGCTGACCCAAGGCCCGCCCGTCGCGGCCCCGGTCGAACTGCGCCTCGTGGGGCAGGATATCGACGCGCTGCGTCGGGCGGGCGACGATCTGCGCGGCCTGTTGGCCGAGGTGCCCCAGATCGCGCTGGTGCGAACCGGGATCGCGGGCGGGGCGCCCAAGCTGACCGTCACCGTGGACGAGGCGCGCGCGCGCCTTCTGGGACTGGATCCGGGCCAGGTCGCCCGGCAGATGGAGGCCGGGCTGGAGGGCGTGACCGGCGGCTCGCTGCTCGAGGGGACCGAGGAATTGCCGGTCCGGGTCCGCCTCGGGGCGGGGCTGCGCGGTGATCCGGTGGCGGTCGGCGACATGCCGATCCTGCCGCCGGGCGCGGCCAACGCGGCGCGGGCGGGCCTGCATCCCGGCGTGCCGCTGTCGAGCCTGGGCACGCTGCAACTGGAGCCTTCGGAAAGCACCATCACCCGCCGCAACGGCGAGCGCGTGAACAATGTTCAGGCCTACCTGATGCCGGGCGTCCTGCCCGCCATCGCGCTGGCCGGTGCCATGGCGCTGCTGGAGGCCGAGGGCTACGCCCCTCCGCAGGGCATCCGGCTAGAGACCGGCGGCGATACCGATGCCCGCGACAGCACGGTCCGGGCGCTGGTCGCACCCCTCGGGCTGATCGTCACGCTGTCCTTGGCGGTGGTGGTGCTGACCTTCAACTCGTTCCGCCTGACGCTGATCGCCTTTGCGGTGGCGGGTCTTTCGGCGGGGTTGTCGATGCTGGCGCTGGCGATCTTCGGCTATCCGTTCGGGATCAATGCGATCATCGGGGTGATCGGCTCGATCGGTGTGTCGGTGAACGCGGCGCTGATCGTGCTGTCGGGGCTGCAACAGGACGCGCGCGCCGCATCGGGCGACCGGCAGGCGATGGTCGAGGTCGTGGCAGGCTCGGCGCGGCACATCACCTCGACCACGATCACGACCGTAGGAGGCTTCCTGCCGCTGATCCTTGCCGGGGGCGGCTTCTGGCCGCCCTTCGCCATGTCGGTCGCCGGAGGCGTCGCGCTGTCGGTGACGCTGGCCTTCGCCTTCACGCCGCAGATGTTCGCGCTGACCCTGCGGCGCCCGGCGCCCGTAGCCGCGCCGGATCGATCCGCGACGCCGGAATTCTTGCACCCCGGCGGCGTATAGCCTAGGCGATACGGGCCGGTTCGATTCATCGCGCCGGGACGAGTTGATCGCACGACAAGGGCAGGACATGACGGCCTTGCGCGGGCGCTCGGCAGCCTCGAAGGGCCGCCCGAGCAGTTCATGACCTGGATCAATGCCGACGATCTGCTGCTGTCGGGCGCGCTTGCGCTGGTGTCCGAAATCGACCGGCAGTTCTCGTCGAAACAGGTCTCGTGGCTTGGCGGGGCCGTGGCGATCATGCGCGACGACGTGATCATCCAGTCACATGACCGTCCCCTGCCGGCCGCGGCGATCGGGGCGGGGCTTTGCGACGGGCATCACTGGCCCTTTGTCCAGCAGGAGGGCACGTTCTTCCGGCGCTGGCTCTGGAACAAGGCGGATGCGGCAAGCCTGCTGCCGACCTTCCGGCTGGCGGGCGATTGGGCGCTGTGGCAGCGCTTCGCGCAGCATGCCTCGTTGGTGCAGTCGCGCAATCCCCTGGGCGCGTTCCGGCTGCGAGAGGGTCAGCTTTCGGCCAGCCAGCGCGACCTCTATCTGGCCGAGATCGAGCGCCTGATCCCCACTGCAAAGCGCGACGAGGCCCTGCGCGCGCTGGCGGCGGCGCCAGATGTCATGCGCCGCACGATCCGCAGCCGCTATCCCGACGGGCTGCTGAGCCTCTATGACGAATCCGCCAGGTACGAGCTCGTGGCGCGCCATCAAAGATGCTTCGGCAAGGCCCCGCCGCAGGGCGAAGGCCGGGGCGCGACGCCGCCGGTTGAAGTAACGACCGGCACCTTGCCGGAAGCGGTCGTGCAGAAGCCCGAGCGCCCGCTTGTCCGGATGCCCGGGATCATCGGGCTGGACGCGGAATGGCAATTTCCCGCCATCACGGAACAGCACGCCTTCCACCGCCTGGCCGCGACCGGGCTGAACCTGCCGCGCGCGCCGCTTTACGTGGCCTTTCCCTGGGCCACGCTGATCGACAAGTTGCAGACCCGCGCTGCCGACGCGGCCGACTTCATGGCGGAACTGGACCGGGTCTGTGCCGTCCTGCCCGAAGGGCGGCGCAGGGTGACGGTCTGCCAGCACATCTTCGCGCGGAAGTATCAGTATCTCTTTGACATGGCCGGAATTTCCGATGTGTTCTGGCCCCATGCCACACCGGCCGACCAGCAGTGCGATCCAGCCGCGGAGACGGGCGTCAGGTTTCATCCCTTTCCGCTCTATCCCGTGCAGACGCCCGAGGCCCTGCCCGAAGCCTCGCCCGAGGCCGACGGGTTGGCGCGCCCGCATCTCTATTCCTTCATCGGCGCGCGGGCGAATTCCTGGTATCTGACGCAGTCGCGAAACTGGATCCTCGACCTTCTCAGCGATGATCCGAGGGGGCTGATCCGGGGGCGCGACGGCTGGCATTACCAGCGCGTCGTCTATGACAAGCAGATCCTGAAGAATGCCACTGGACAGCCCGAGACGCTGGTGGATCAATCCGCGACCGACGAGTTCCGCGAGGCGCTGACCGGTTCGGTCTTTGCGCTGTGCCCGTCGGGGACGGGGCCAAACTCGATCCGGTTGTGGGAAGCGCTGGCCGCAGGGACGATCCCGGTGATCCTGGCCGATGACTGGGCGCCTCCGGGCGATCGGCGGCTCTGGGATCAGGCGGCCATCTTCTGCCCCGAGACGCCCGAGGCCATCGCCGCGCTGCCGGACCTCTTGGCCGGGATCGCCGAGGATCCGCAGCGGATTGCCGCGATGCGCCACGCGATGCGGCAGATCTGGCTGCTCTATGGTGCGCCCTCGTTCGTCACCGACCTTCTTGACTTCATCCTGTCGAACGCGACCGAGGCCGGGGACGAGCCGCCCGCGGACGCGGCAGGGGCGCTGCTGGTGCGCTGGAGCGGGCGCCTGCTGCTGGACCCCGCCGCCGCCCTGGACGAGATCACGGCCTCGGACAAGCTGACCGCGACCCTCGCGGCCGAACGGGGACGGATCGCCGAGCCGCGCATCGGGCAGCATTTCGACGCGGTGCTGCGCCGTGCGCTGCATTTCACCCGGCGCGACCTGCCCGGCCTGACCCCGGCCGAGGGGCATGGCCTGCCCGCACCCTCGATCCGGCGCATCCATGCACCGCGTATTTGCCTTTTCGGCCGTCACGCTTCCCGGACGCCCATGGCATATGACGCGATCCGCCGCCATGTCGGCCGCCGCCTCGAGCTGGTGCCCGAACCCGAAGGGGCAGAACTGGTCGTGACGGGTTTCGATCTCGATTTCCGCGAGCACGCGGCGCGCATCGACGCGCTGGCCACCAAGGGCACAAGCCTTGCGGTGATCTCTGAGGAACCTCTTTGGGACATCACCTGGAGCGGTGCGCCCCAGGGTCGCCGCAATGCCTTGACGCAGGGCGGGATCACGCTGAATTACGCCCATCTGGCGCATGGCACGTCCGAGATCTTCGATTTCGAGACTCTGCCCTATTTCCCGCTGACCGACGACCGGTTCATCACGCGCTTCGCCAGCCTGATCGCCCGTCAGGCCGGACGCCGTCCAGCCGATCTGCTGGCGCATTGGCGTGCGGCCTGCCTGCCTGCCGCCTTCATCGCTGAATATCGGGCGGGCGAAAACTACCGCCACAAGCGCCCCGAGGGCGAGGTGGTCCGCCTCAGCGCCTATCGCACCGAACTGGCCGAAGCGATGCGCCCGGATGGCGCGCTGTGTCTGGGCAAGGGCTGGGGGGCCGACGCTACGCGGCAGGACCTGCCCGACTGGCATCTGGACAAGCTGGCCCAGGTGCATGACCGCAGCCTGCTTCTGGGCGCGCAAGAGAACATCCACCTGAACGGCTATATCTCGGAAAAGCCGTTCGACGCCTTCGCCTGCGGTGCGATCCCGGTCTGTTTCGCGGGGCCGCGACACCGGCTTTTCGAACTGGTTGCGCACGCCGCCATGGTGAACACCTACGGGCTGGAGGTCGCAGAGGCCGCCGCATATCTGACGGATTTCTCCCCCGATATGGCCCTAGCCGACGCATGGCTGGACACGGCACAGCGGCTTGCGTCGCTTTTCGGCGATTTCCGGATCGTCGAGGCCGAACGCGCGCGCATCGCCAACGCCCTCGTGACCGAGGTGATGTGCCATGTCTGACAGCGCCGCCGCAGAAATGGTCGATCCGGCTGCCACAAAGGAGGGTCCGCCCATGAAGCCGCTCAAGGCAGAGGCCGCCACCGTCGCCGCTCCCGCTCGGCGCCTGCTGGCCACGGCAGATGTCCCTCCGACCCTTTTGGACGCGCTGTCCGATCAGGGCACGCGGATCGAGACGCCCCCGGACCTGTCGCAGGCGGCGGATGGCGCCCCCGTGGCGATCCTGTGGGACATTCCCGCGGCCTCCATCCGTGAGGCGCTGGCCGAGAGCCGCGACCCGGCGCCCGTCGCCCGCGCCTGGCAAATCCGGGCGCAGGCCCTGCTGGACCTGCATCGGGCCGCCCCCGAGCGGTGTGCGTTGATCGCCGCCTCGGGGCTGGCCGGTCCGGATGCCGCGTCGGTGATCCCGCATGTTTCGGGTCCGAACGGTGCGGGCCTGGCACGGGCGATGCAAGAGGCGGGTGATCCGCTGGCCGCCTTGCTGGCACTGGGCGTTCTGGCCAGCGATCCCGACCTGCGCGACACGCTGTCGGCTCTGGATGGGGCGAGCCTTGGACAGATCCAACCCGCGACGCTGACCAGCGCTGCCGCACGATATGCGGCCCTTCTGGACAGCGCGGGTTGCGCGGTCCTGATGCGCGAACAGTTGCTGCTTCAGCAGCTCTCCCCGGCCGAGGGCGCGGGCGCATCGCCACGGGCCGCAACCGACGGACGCATGGCGCGCATCACGGCGGAACTGCATCAGACGCTGACCCAACTCAGGCAGGAACGGTCGCGGCGCAAGCAGGCCGAGGATCAGCGCGACAGCGCGGTGATGCGGCAGACGCAGACGGCCGAGACCCTGGCCGCTGTCCTCACCTCGCGCTCGTGGCGGATCACGCGGCCCCTTCGGACGCTCAGCATGTGGCTGTTGCGGTCCGCGCCCCCGATCGATGGCGGGCGCGATGAGCCGCGCTGACCCGCAGATCCGGGCCCGAACCCCATTCACGCGACGGCGGCACAAGACAGCCACCTCGCCAGAGGCTGCATGCTGATGCTGGACGAGACCCGCCCCGACCCGACCTTCAAGCAGCGCATGGATCAGCGTCTGTCGGAATGGTATCAGCGCAAGAACCCCGATCCCGACCCGGCGGTTCAGGCACGCCGCCTGTTTCTGGCCTCGTTGGTGAACAAGTCGGTGATGACCGGGTATATCGGTGGCCTCGGCCTGCCGCTGCCGCTTGTCCATGCCGAGGCCGCCTCGCTGGATCAGCTGGATATCGCCGCGCTGCCGTCGCGGGTGGTGATCAAGCCCAATAACGGCGCCGACAGCAAGGGCGTGATCCTGCTGGATGGCGAGGTCAACCGCATGAACGGCGACCGCGTGGCGCCGGCCGACCGGGCGCGCTATGTCCGCGAGACCTGGACCGCCGACAAGATCGTCGAAAAGCCCGGGACGCGGGTCATCGCCGAGGAATTCCTGCAGGATTACGACCCCGCCTTTGCCATTCCGCGCGATTTCAAGGTGTTCGCGGCCAAGGGCCGTTGCGGGCTGATCCAGGTGATCGACCGCAATCCCGAAAAGAAACTGCGCACCAACTCGTTCTTCACGCGCGACTGGTCCCATATCGACCGGCCGATCAAGACGAATTACCGCATGGGCCCCGCCTATCCCCGCCCCGCGGACCTTGAGGTTCTGATCGCGATGGCCGAACGCATCTCGGCAGAGATCGAGGAATTCTATCGGCTGGATTTCTACATGACGACGCGGGGTCCGGTCTTTGGCGAGTTCACGTCCTATCCCTCGGCCGGAGAGGCGTTCACGCCCTATGGCGACCGCCTGATGTGTCAGATGATGGATACGGTGCGCCCACCGATCCCCGCGCCTGCGCCGATCCCCGCACCTCGGGACGATCTGGCCGCCCGCTTTGTCGAGGCGGTCAAGGCCGCGCGCCTTGGCCTGTCCGAGACCGAGATGCCGGGGCTCGAGAACTGGCGCCGCAGGTTCCACCATGTCGTCTATGCGCTGAACAGGCGGTCGCGGCGCCATCTGCTGTTCCGCGACAAGCTGGCCTTTGACGGGATGGTGCGCAGCGCGGGCATGGATGCGCCGCAGACGCTGGCCGTGTTGGAGGGCGGCGTCGTCCATGATACCGTCGCGCGGGACAGGACCGATCCGACGACCTTTCTGGCGCGTCACGAGGGCGCCTTCTTCATCAAGGACAGGCACGGTGCCAGCGGCGAGGGCGCCTATGCGATCACGGCCCTGGGCGGAGAATTCAGCCTGAACGACAAGCCCTCGACCAGGGACGAGATCATCGCCCTGCTTCAGGGTCTTCCCTATCCGGTCCTCATCCAGAGACGACTGGCACAGCACGAGCGCTTGTCGGTGCTGAACCCCAGCAGCATCAACGGCGTCCGGATCGTGACGATGTTCGGCAGGACATGCCGCCAGGCCGAGATGCTGGCCACCGCGATCCGGATCGGCGCGGCGGGCAACGTCGTGGACAACCTCATCGGCGGCGGGTCGTTCTGCGCGATTGATCCGGCCTCGGGCGGGCTGCAGGGCACGCCGCGCAACAATGCGGGGGTTCCGCTATCGGCCGAGCAGCGGGGCCTCGATACATTCGAGGGTTACCGCGTTCCGCATTTCCGCGAGGCCGCCCGTCGCTGTCTGTTGCTGCACGAGATCATCGGCCCCGCCCCCGAGACGATCGGCTGGGATGTCGCCATCACGCCCGAGGGGCCGGTGTTTCTGGAAGGCAACATGTACTGGGACCCGACGTTGCATTCAGGCGCGGGTGACATCGCGCATATGGTCGTGTCGCGGCTGATGCAGCCGGGCTTTGCCTATTGTTGGAAGGCCTAGACGGGGCGGTCGGCCGGATCGGGGGCGTCGAGGGACAGGCGCTCTTTCAACACCTTCTCCACGTCTTTGCGGGCGATCGGCTTCAACAGGAACTCGTCCATGCCGACGGCAAGGCAGAGGCGCCGCAATTCGGGCGAGTCCGTGCCGCTGACCCCGATGATCGGCACGCCCGCCCGGCTGGTCCCAAGCGCGCGGATGCGCCGCGTCGCCTCGATCCCGTCCACGACGGGCATCTGGTGATCCATGAAGATCACGTCAAAAGCCTGGTCCAGCACGGCCTGCACGGCGGCGGCGCCGTTCTCGGCGGTCGTGACCTCGAATCCCAGCCGTTCCAGCAATTGCTGGGACAGGTCGCGCAGCATCGGGCTGTCATCCGCGACCAGCGCATGAGGCCGGCCGGCCCTTGCGTCCCGGGCGGTGACTTCCTGCGCCACGACCGCGCCCGAAGGCTGGTGCAGCACGAACTGCGCGCGGTTGACCAGCACAAGGGGATTGACCGGCTTGCGCAGCATGATCGTCTGAGGGCCGACAGCCTCGGTCATGCTGCGCGACAGAAGGATGCCGGGTCCAGGCGCGAAGGTTTCCGGTGACCAACCCCGCGCCTTGATCTCTCGGTCGTCCATGATCGTGACGGCATCGGCCTGTGGTGCGGTCAGCAGCGACAGCCCGACGCGGTGCAGGGCTCGCTTCAGGCTTTCGGCAAGGCGAGGACAGGCGACGGCCAGATAGGCTGCGCCGCGCGGCGGATCCTGGGCGGTCATCGGTTGCGGAACGGTCGCGGCCATTGGTAATTCGATCCAGAAGTGGCTGCCCCGGCCCTTGGCCGAGTCGACACCGACTTCGCCGCCCATCAGCCCGGCAAGCTGCTTGCAGATCGCAAGGCCAAGCCCGGTGCCGCCATAAAGCCGCGCGGTGGATTTGTCGGCCTGCGCGAAGTTGGAGAACAGCCGCGCCGCCTGATCCTCGGACAGCCCGATCCCCGTATCGCTGACGGCAAGACGCAACCGCCATTCATCCCCCGCCACATGCTGCCCCGAGACCGACAGCACGATCTCGCCCGAGTTGGTGAACTTGGCGGCATTCGAGAGGTAGTTCCCGAGGATCTGGCGTAGCCGCAGAGGATCGCCAAGCATCTCGGCGGGCAGGTCGGGAGAGATGTCCAGAACCAGCTCGACCTCGGCGGAACCGATCGCAGGCACGACGGATTCCAGGCATTCATGCGCCAGATCCGCGAGGTGGAAGGGGACGGTCTCGATCTCCATCCGGCCTGATTCCGCGCGCGACAGGTCAAGCAGATCGTTCAGCAGCCCCGCCACCTGCCGCCCGGACCGGCGGGCCTTGGCGATGTGATCGCTGCGCCGGGCAGGGTCGTCCTCATCGGCGGCAAGGTCCATGAAGCCAAGCACGGCATTCAGCGGTGTGCGGATCTCGTGGCTTATCGTCGAAAGGAACTGCATCTTGAGCTGGACCGCCTGTTCGGCGATATCCTTGCTCTTGCGGGTGGCGAGCCCCGCCTCGTGCTCGTCGGTCACGTCGCGCACGACCCAGACCGCCCCCGCGGCCGGTTCGGCCGGATCAAGCGGTGCGACGGTCACGCGGGCCCTGAAATTGGTGCCGTCCTGCCGTTCCAGCGTGTCCTCGAAGTGATAGGCCTCGTTCCGGAGGAAGGCGTCGGCCGCCGCCGCCGCCCGGTCGTCGGGCAGGATCAGCGACTTCAGCAGATGCCATTGCACGCCCACCTCGCTGACCGTCTGATGCAGCGCGAATTTCCGCAGCAACTGCGGGTTCGTCTGCACGATCACCCCTTCGCGAAGGACCGCAATGCCCACCATCGCCGCGTTCAGGATGGCCTGCTGTTCCATCCGCTTGCGCTCAAGCTGCTCGGTCCGCTCGGCCACGGCGCGTTCCAGATGGCTCTGATAATCGCGGAGCAGCGCGTCGGCTTCGTGGCGCGAGGTCATGTCTTGCAGGATGGCGATGACCTCGACGCCATTCTCGGCGGGAACCTCGCAGAGCAGCACGTCCAGATGCGCGATCTGCCCGTCCGGCCGCCGGTGCTTCCAGCCGACGCGCATCGACTGCGCGGTATGCAGCACATCCTCGAAGTCGGCCCATTCCTGCAGGCCGCGCTCTTGCTGCATCTCGCCCGCGGGCGAGATGTCGAGGAAGGCCCGCCCCACCAGATCGCCCTCTCGTTCACGGCCCAGCAGCCGCACGGCCGCCGGGTTCGCGGTGTGGTAGACCCCGTCGCGCAAGGTCGCGATGGGAAGGGCCGCGCTTTCGGCGATGACGGCAAGGCGGCGCTGGCTGCGGTCCAGCAGATAGCCCGTGGCCCTGGCGCGCCCCGCCTCGCGATCGACCCAATGACGCAGAAAGATCGCCAGCGCGGTCAGGCCGATCACGCCAAGGGCCAGCGCGCCCAGCACGCCGCGCAGCATACGCGCCGCGCCGTCGCGCGACAGCATTGCCTCGACTTCCGAGGGGATGCGCCGCGCGATCGCCTCGAACGACACCGGGTCCAGCCGTCCGACAAGCCGCCAGCCGAAATCGGGCGTCAGCCCCAGGTTCAGGTCGCGCACCACTGCCGAGTGATAGCGCCGGCCATCCGGCCAGACCTCCAGCCCGCCAGTGAAGTTGGTTCCCGCCTCTTCCAGCGCCCACAGATTGAGGGAGTCGTCCTCCAGTGTGTCGGTCGCGAACTTCACCTGGCGGTCGTCATCAACGATGAACAGCTCGATTTCCAGGCTGTCGGCGATCTCGCTCAGAAAGTCAGCGGCCCATGCGCCGTCGATATGGATCGCGACCACGCCGATCGTCGCGCCGGACGGGTCAACGACCGGGCGGGCGAAGTCGAGAAAGCGCAACGGCTCGTCCGGCGTCCCGCCAAGCAGGTCGCTCAGAAGGACGGCGTCGCGCAGATCGCCTGCGTGGTCTCCC
Organism: Paracoccus sp. NSM; assembly: GCF_052379855.1. NCBI lineage: Bacteria > Pseudomonadati > Pseudomonadota > Alphaproteobacteria > Rhodobacterales > Paracoccaceae > Paracoccus > Paracoccus sp. NSM. Next base: position 96,854 of record NZ_JBQTCG010000006.1, read on the forward strand.
CGCAGCCCGGTCTGAAACCAGAGCCGTTCGGAAACGTCCGCTCCGACCAGCAAACCGTGCGACGCCGCCTGCACCGTGCCATCCGGTGTGACAAAGCCTGCCCAACTGATCCTCCGGTGATCCTGCACCAGCGCGGAAAGTGTCTCGTTCAGATCGATATCAGCGTTGCGGGCGATGACTTCGGACAGCCAGACGACCTGGCGCCAGTTCTCGGACATGGCATGTGCAAAGGCGAGTGCCGCCCCGTTCGAACGGACATTGGCGGCCTGCACCATCGACGCGTCCTGCACCTCGCCGGTGCGCAATCGCAGAAGCTGGCTTCCGGCGACGAACAATCCAAGCATGAGCGCGGCCGTCGCGGAGACGATAGCCAAGGCGATAGCGTTCTGCTTTCTATGGCTTTTTGTCAAATTCATGCGGCTGGCCGGTCAACCTCGTCGAATGGATAGGTCTCGAATAGCTGCTGTGCGATAATATACGAAACGGTTCAATTGAACAATCTTTAATTGCGCGCCGGGCATGAATGCACCCGGCCAGAACAGCGCAACAGGGTCAAACAGGTTTCAGGATAGCCAATCTGCGCTGTGCGAACAAGGCTTGCGGATCGTCGGGCGCGACAAGGTGACCGCTCAGAATGTCGCACCACAGCAAGGGGCCGCCCGGATGGGGCAGGGCCAATCCTGACCAATCCGCGACCGGATGAACCGCCGCGACCACCATCAGCGCATCCGCACCGTCGTCGCGCAGGAAGGCCAGAACCGATTGTGCGTGCTCGCCCACGGCCAGAAGCGGACGATAGCTGCCCCGTGCGAAAAGGCCGGGCCGTTTTGCCCGCAAGCGCAGCAGAGCCGCCGTCAGACGCAGCTTTTCGGCGGCAAGACCTGCATCGTCTGACCAGATCGGGCCGCCATCCCATTCCGACAGAAGCCTGCGCCGCAGATCGAAATCGGCGGGGCGGCGATTGTCGGGATCGACAAGCGAATGATCCCCCGCTTCGGCCCCCTGATAGAGGTCCGGCACACCGGGCACAGTCAGCTTCAGCGCGGTCTGGATCAGGCTGGCAGCTTCGGCATCCGCGCGGAGGGCCGAGACGAAGCGGGCGAACGAGGCCCGAAAGGCTGGCATCGTGAGCGCCCGCGTGATCAGGCGGTCCAGAGCGCCCTCGTAACCCTCGTCCGGGTTGATCCAGCGAGTGTTCACGGCGGCCTCGCGGACGGATTTCAGCATTCCTGCGTGGACCCTTTCGGGCAGATCGCCCTCGATTCGGCCATTCTCGGGCCAAAGGCCCAGCAGCAGCTGATAGAGGAAATACCGCTCGTTCGGATCGACCGCATCCGCCGCATCGCCCAGCAAGGCGCGCCATTCGTCAAGTGCTGCCTGCCACCGCTTTGTGTTGCTGCTGATCGCGAGGATCCGCATCCGGGCATCCTCGCCCCGCTTGGTGTCATGGGACGCGGTGCAAAGCATGTTCTGCGGCAGCCGGGCCAGACGCGCCGCCTGCGCGGCGTGGAAAGCCGCGACCGACAGGCCGGTATCGCCGGGATGAGAGCCGACCTCGTTCAGCGCGATCAGCCGGTTGAAGCGGTAAAGCGCGCGATCCTCCAGACCCTTGGCCATCACAGGCCCGGAAAGCTGCTGGAACCGGGTCAGGGCGGCAAGCATCGCCCCGCGCCGGTCGGGCATCGCATCCAGCCCGTCAAGGGTCAGCGTCGCCCCCAGCAGGTCCCAGACCGCGGGGTCGGGATCGGGGGCGCGCAGGCGCGCGCGGGCCAGCGCGGACTCGATCCGTTTGCGGCTTTCGCGGGGCATCCCCTCCGCATCGCCATAGGTGCGATAGACGTCCAGCGCCGCGATCACCTGGGTCAGCGCCTCGCGGATCGCGCCCCGGCCCAGATCGGCCCATTGCGGTGTGCCTGCGGCCAGCGCGGCCAGTGCGTCAGTCAGGGCCTCGGCCTCGGCGCGCATGGGGCCGGACATGACGGCCAGCTTGGCCTCGTGCACGATGTCGTCGGGGGACTGGCTCTGGCCGGTCTCCTCGGCATAGATGCGGTCCAGCGCGTCCTCGCCCGCAGGATCGGCCAGCAGGGTCACGACCTGATTGGCGAATTCGTAGCCGGTCGTGCCGTCCGTGGACCAGTCGGGCGGCAGGTCCTCGCCCGGGCCGAGGATCTTTTCCACGAACAGCCAGAAGGGCCTGCCAACCGCCTGACGCAGCCTGCGGCAATAGCCGCCGGGATCGCGCAGCCCGTCGATATGGTCGATCCGGATGCCGCTGGCGGAGCCGTCGCGCAGCAGCGAGAGGATCAGGGCATGGGTCTCGTCAAAGACGCGGGGATCCTCGACCCGGACCCCGGCCAGGTCGCTGATCGTGAAGAAGCGCCGGTAGTTGATCGCGTCCGCATCCAGCGTGAAGCTGGCCGCGCGCCAATGCTGCCGCCCGATCAGAGCGTCCAGCAGGGCCGGATCGTCATAGGGCGACAGGTCGGCCCCGGCCTGCGCGAGGCGCGCAAAGAGGTCCGGCCAGCCCGCATGACGCGGCCCGGCCCCCGCCATCGCCGCGAATTCGGCCGCCAGAGGCGAGCCCGCGCGTTCCAGAACCTGCGCGTAATCATGCGGGTTGATCGGCAGGCGGTGGCTGTCATGGGCGCGCACGGCAAGGCGGCCGTCCTGTTCCAGATGCAGGCGCAGCCCGCCTTCGGCCAGAACCGTGCCATAGGCGGCACCCAGAAAGGGGAACAGGACCTTGCCGTCCAGCCTGTGCCAGTCGATGTCGAACCAATGCGCCCAGGGGCTGTCCGGGCCCCATTCCATCACGCTGTCCCAGAAGGCGTTTGCGTCCCCGCCGATTCCCATATGGTTCGGCACGAAATCGAGGATCAGGCCCAGATCGTGCCCCCGCAGCGTGGCGACCATCGCGTCGAAATCGGCGCGGCTGCCCAGTTCGGGGTTCAGGCGGTTGTAATCGGTGACGTCATAGCCATGCGTGCTGCCCGGCCGCGCGGTGAAGATCGGCGAGGCATAGACATGGCTGACCCCCATCGAGGCCAGATAAGGCGCAAGCGCGGCCGCGTCGGCAAAGCGGAAATCCGCGTTGAATTGCAGCCGGTAGGTGGCGCGCAGGGGGATCATGTCGTGGCCTCGTGCCACCAGACGACGCCGTGGGGCGGCACGGTGCCCGGCGCGCCGTGGATGCACTCGCCCCTTGCCTGCGGCAGCGCGGCAGGTGCCGGTGACAGGTTCGCGCGCAGGCCGAGGCGTGCGCCGGCAAGCCGCCAATCGACCGCAATCAGCCTGTCGCGGGCCAGTAGCACGCGGCCGGAATGGCCCGGTGCGTCCTTCAGATGCGGTATGATCCGTTCGCGGCGCAGGTCCAGCAGCCCCTGAACAAAGGCCAGCCAGTCGCGCCCCTCGGTCGAGGCTGCGCGGTCCCAGTCGATGCGCGAGGCCGCGAAGGTCGCAGGCGCGTTCGGATCGGGGATCGCGTCGCGTGTGGCCTCGGCCTCGAAGGCGGCGAAGCCCGTGAATTCACGGCGCCGCCCGTCGCGGACGATATCGGCCAGATCGCCGTCGAAGTCGGTGAAAAAGGCGAAGGGTCGCGTTTCGCCCCATTCCTCGCCCATGAACATCAGGGGTATGTGCGGCGACAGAAGATGGATGGCCATCAGCGCACGCACCATCGGCCTTGGCGCCAGCGTCAGCAGACGTTCGCCAAAGGCGCGGTTGCCGATCTGGTCGTGATTCTGAAGAAAATCGACGAATGCCGTCGGCGGCAGATGGGCCGAGGGCGCGCCGTGCCCGCCTTCGCCCTGCCAGACAAAGCCCTCGGCCAATGCGCGGGCGAATTTGGGCCAGGGGTCGGTGGCGAAAGCGGCGTAATAGCCTTCGGCCTCGCCGGTGGCGATGACATGGGCGACATTGTGGAAATCGTCGTTCCATTCGGCCGTGTGAAGCCGCACCTCACCGTCGGGGCCGCGTTCGTGCAGGGCGGTGATGTTGCGGTTGTCCTCGGTCGTCAGATGGGCGCGGGGGAAATGGGCGCGGACCTCTTGCGCGAGTTCGACAAGGATCTCGGGGTCCGAAGCGTCGCGCAGGTGATCGACCGCGTCCAGCCGCAGCCCGTCGAAGCGGAATTCGCCCAGCCAATAGAGCGCGTTCTCGATGAAGAACCGGCGGACGGGCGGGCGATCATAGGCGATGGCCTTGCCCCATGGCGTCAGCCTGTCGGGGTCGAAGAAGTCGGGCGCGTAGGTTTCGAGGTAATTCCCCTCGGGGCCGAAATGGTTGTAGACCACATCCAGAAGCGCCATCAGCCCGTGCCGGTGGCAGGCATCGACCAGCGCCTTGAGATCCTCGGGCGGGCCATAGGCGGGGTGGGGCGCATAGGGCAGCACCCCGTCATAGCCCCAGCCGCGATTGCCTGCGAATTGGGCGACGGGCATGATCTCGATCGCGGTGATGCCGGTGGCGGCCAGATCGGTCAGCCGGTCGATGGCGGCGCGGAACGTGCCTTCGGGGGTGAAGGTGCCGACATGCAGTTCCAGGATCACGGCCTCGTGCCAGGGACGGCCCTGCCAGGGATGCCAGTCGAAGCCACCCGGATCGGTGACGCGCGAAAGGCCGTGGACCGATCCCGCCTGCGCCCGCGCGGCAGGGTCCGGCACGACGCGGCCATCCTGCAGAACAAAGCCGTATTCCGTCCCGGCCCCGATGCCCGGCACGGTCAGCGCGAACCAGCCTTGATCGTCGCGCTGCATCGGATGATCGCGCCCCTCGCAGCGCAGCGACAGCCGCGCCTGCCCCGGTGCCCAGAGGCGAAAGCGCGTGCCCCCCTCGACCGCCAGCGGGCCCCATTCGGTCGGGCGGGTCATGGACGATCCTCGAGCACCATGACGCTGCGCGGCGCAAGCGCGGGGCCTTCATCGGACTGAACGGGCGCGTCGCGCAGATGCAGTGCGCCGGTGGCGCTGTCCAGAAGGCAGGTCCAATGCTGCGCGTGATCGGGGGGCGGCAAGGTCATCGGCACGGCCTCGAAATGGGCGTTGAGCAGGACCAGCAGGCTTTCGCCATCGTTTCGCAGCCACATGCCGACGCTGCGGGCGTCGGGGTCGTGCCAGTTGCCATCCTCCATCGGCTGGCCGTCGGGGCGCAGCCATTCGACCCGCACCCGCAGCCGGTCACTGCTGAGAAACGACGGCAGCGACAGAAGCGAGCGCGACCGGCGCAGCGCGATCAGGCCGCGCAGGTAATCGCGAAAGGCGGCCTCGCGCGGGGCGGGGGTGTCCCAGTCCAGCCAGTTCATGGGATTGTCCTGGCAATAGGCGTTGTTGTTGCCCCCCTGGCTGCGGCCGACCTCGTCTCCCATCAGGATCATGGGCGTGCCCTGCGACAGCATCAGCGTGGTCATCATCGCCCGGCGCAGCCCGTCGCGCAGATCGAGGATCGCCTCGTCCTCGGTCGGGCCTTCGACCCCGCAATTCCAGCTGCGATTGTCGGAATGGCCGTCGCGGTTGTCTTCCTTGTTCGCCTCGTTGTGCTTGTCGTTGTAGCTGACCGTATCGGCCAGCGTGAAACCGTCATGCGCGGTCACGAAATTGACGCTGGACCAGGGGCGGCGGCCGCGCTTGTCGAACCGGTCGGCCGAGCCGGTCAGGCAGGATGCGAGGTCCGGCAGGATCGCCTGATCGCCCTTCCAGTAGGACCGCACCGTGTCGCGATACTGGTCGTTCCACTCCGCCCAACCCGGCGGGAAATTCCCCAGCTGATAGCCGTTCGCGCCGGTATCCCAGGGCTCGGCGATCAGCTTGACGCCCGACAGGACCGGGTCCTGCCGCACCGTGTCGAGAAACGTGGCCGAAGGGCTGAACCGGTCCCGGTCGCGGCCGAGCGACGAGGCCAGATCAAATCGGAATCCGTCCACATGGCAGTCCTGCACCCAGTAGCGCAGGCTGTCCATCACCATCTGAAGGACGCGCGGATGTGTCAGGTCCAGCGTGTTGCCGCAGCCCGTCGTGTCGAAGTAATAGCGCGGATCATCGCCTTGGATGTAATAGCTGGCATTGTCGATGCCGCGAAAGCTGAGGGTCGGGCCCATCTGGTTGCCCTCGGCCGTGTGGTTGTAGACCACGTCCAGGATCACCTCGATGCCGGCCTCGTGCAGGCGGCGGACCATCAGCTTGAACTCGTGCAGGTTCGCACCCGGCGAGATGTAGCGCATCGCCGGCGCGAAGAAACCCGCCGTATTGTAACCCCAGTAATTCGTCAGTCCCTTTTCGATCAGGTAGCGGTCGTCGAAGAAGGCCTGCGCGGGCATCAGCTCGATCGCGGTGACGCCAAGGTCGTTCAGGTGGTCGATCACGCGCGGATCGGCCAGCCCGCCGAAACTGCCGCGCAGTTTTTCGGGGATGCCGGGATGGCGGGCGGTCATGCCCTTGACATGGGCCTCATAGATCACCGTTTCGGCCCAGGGGCGGTTCGGGCGCAGGTCCGGCCCCCATGTGACGGCCGGATCGACGACGACGCATTTTGGCATGACAAAGGCGCTGTCGCGTCGGTCAAAGGACAGATCCTCGCGGCCATGCCCGATCCGGTAGCCGAACAGCGCGTCGTGCCAGCGGATGTCGCCCCGAAGCTCCAAGGCGTAGGGGTCCAGCAGCAGCTTGTTGGGGTTGAAGCGGTGTCCGTTCGCGGGGTCATGGGGGCCGTGGACCCGATAGCCGTAAAGCTGGCCGGGCCGGACCTGCGGCAGGTAGCCGTGCCAAATCTCGTCGGTATATTCGGGCAGGGCGATGCGCGCGGTCTCGCGCTTGCCGCGGTCGTCGAACAGGCACAGCTCGACCTTGGTCGCGTTGGCCGAGAAGATGGCGAAATTCGTGCCCGATCCATCCCAGGTGGCGCCCAGAGAGGCCGGGCTGCCCGGATGGACGATAAAGTCGTTCTTGCTCATGCAGGGGTCATCACGATCGTGGCCAAAGGTGGAAGGGTCAGGCGCAGCGAATGCTCGCGCCCGTGCCAGGGTTCGGCCTCGGCCACCGGATGCGCTGCTTCGGAAACGCCCGAGCCGCCATAGCGTTCCGCATCGCTGTTCAGGATCAGCCGCCATGCCCCGTTTGCAGGCACGCCGATGCGGTAATCCTCGCGCACGACGGGGGTCAGGTTGCAGACGACCACGACGGGCGGGGCGCCGTCATCGGAATTGCGCTGCCAGACCAGCACGCTTTGGGCCGCGTCGCTGGCATCGATCCATTCAAAGCCCGCAGGGTCGCAATCCAGCCGGTGCAGCGCCGGAAAATCGCGATAGATCCGGTTCAGGTCGGCCACCAATTCCTGAACGCCCAGATGCAGCGGGTCGTCCAGGAGGTGCCAATCCAGCGACTGATCGTGGTTCCATTCGCGTTCCTGTGCGAACTCGCCGCCCATGAACAGAAGCTTCTTGCCCGGATGGGTCCACATAAAGGTGAAATAGGCCCTCAGATTCGCGAATTTCTGCCAGCGGTCCCCCGCCATCTGCCCGATCAGCGAGCCCTTGCCATGCACGACCTCGTCATGGCTGAGCGGCAGGACGAAATCCTCCGAGAAGGCATAGACGAGGCCGAAGGTCAGGTCGTGCTGATGGTGGCGCCGGTGGATCGGGTCGCGGCGGAAATAGGCCAGCGTGTCGTTCATCCAGCCCATGTTCCACTTGAAACCGAAGCCCAGCCCGCCCTGATCGACGGGGCGGCTGACCTGCGGAAAGGCCGTGGATTCCTCGGCGATGGTGATGGCGCCGGGATGGTCGGCGGCGACGCGTTCATTCACGCCGCGCAGAAAGGCGATGGCCTCGAGGTTCTCGCGACCGCCTTGCGGGTTCGGGACCCATTCGCCGGGCTGGCGCGAATAATCCAGATACAGCATCGAGGCGACCGCATCGACCCGCAGCGCGTCCACATGAAAGCGGTCGATCCAGTAGAGCGCGCTGGCCTCTAGGAAATTCGCGACCTCGCGGCGGCCGAAATTGTAGATCAGCGTGTTCCAGTCCTGATGAAAGCCCTGTCGCGGATCGGCATGTTCGTAAAGCGCGGTGCCGTCGAAAGCCGCCAGCCCATGCGCGTCCGAGGGGAAATGCGCGGGCACCCAATCCACGATCACCCCGATCCCGGCCTGATGCAGCCGGTCCACGAGGCGCGCGAACCCCTCGGGCGGCCCAAAGCGGCTGGTGGGCGCGAAAAGTCCGATAGGCTGATAGCCCCATGACCCGGTGAAGGGGTGTTCGCTGACGGGCAGGAATTCGACATGGGTAAAGCCCATCCGGTCCAGATAGGACACCAGCAGATCGGCGATCGCGTCGTAATCGAGGATCTCGTCCGCGCCACCCCGCCGCCATGATCCCAGATGCATCTCGTAAATCGAGATCGGGGCCTGCCGGTCCTGCCGCGTCGCGCGTGCCGCCATCCAGCCCTGATCATGCCAGTCATGCGCGGGCAAGCCGTGAACGACCGAGGCGGTTTCCGGCGGCGCCTGATGCGCGAAGCCCACCGGATCGGCCTTGAGCGGCAGGCATTCGCCATGGACGCCCAGAACCTCGTATTTGTAGACATCGCCTGCCATCAGGCCGGGGATGAACAATTCCCAGACCCCCGGTCCCAGCCTGCGCCGCATCGGGTGGCGCCGCCCGTCCCAGGCGTTGAAATCGCCCACTACGCTGACACGCCGCGCATTCGGCGCCCAGACCGCGAAGCTGACGCCCTCGATGCCCTCATGGGTCACGGGATGCGCGCCCAGCCGGTCGTAAAGACGCCGGTGGCTGCCCTCGGCCAGCAGGTATTCGTCCATCTCGCCCAGAACCGGGCCGAACCTATAAGGGTCCTCGACCTGCCATTCATGCTTTCCCGCCCGCATGGCCAGCCGATAGGGTCCTTGGGGGGCGGGGCCGCAGAAGAACCCCTCGGGGTGGATGCGGTCCAGCCGGGTGACGCTGTCGCCGGACAGGGCGATCACCTCAGCGGCCTGGGGCGCAAAGACACGCAGTTGGCCGTCATGCGGGCCGAGGATGGCGAAAGGGTCGTGATGCCTGCCGCGCAGGATGGCCTCGATGGCCGACAGGGTCAGGCCATCGGGCAGGTCGGGCGCAACGGTGTCGGTCATGGGGCCTCTCGGTTCAGCAGTTCCAGGATGCCGGCCAGCGGGATGCCGACCCAGCCAGGGCGGTTGCCCATTTCATAGCCCGCCTCGTAGACCGCCTTCTGCAGCAGGAAGAGGTCCAGCAGCGCGTCGGCCAGCGGCGCGTCCGGCATGTTGGGGGCGCCCTGCATATGGTCACGCCAGGCATTCAGGAAGGCAGCGCTGGCGGTTACGCGCCATTCCTCGATCCTTTCGAGGGCCCGGTCCGCCGAGCCGCCAAAGCCGGTGCGGTGCCGCGCGGCGGCGGTCTGGGCGGCGTAATCAAACGAGCGAAGCATCCCCGCCACGTCGCGCAAGGGCGAGGTCTTGGCCCGCCTCTCTTCCAGACTGCGCGAGGGCTCGCCCTCGAAATCGATGATGGCGACGTCGTTCTGGGCCAGAAGAACCTGCCCCAGATGAAAATCGCCATGCACCCGCGTCAGGCTGGCCGAAGGCTGCATCCGGCCAATGCCCCGCAGGCTGTCCAACAGGCGCGCCCGGTTCGCAAGCAGTTTGGCCGCCAGTGGTGCGGCATCCTCGGGCAGGTCCGCGCCTTCCAGCCGATCCAGCAGCGCGACGGCCTCTGCCTCGGCCTCGGCGGCCCAGTCCGACAGGTGGCGGGCCGTCATCGGCTCGGCCGCAAAGGCCGGGTCGTCGGTCGGGGTGGCCAGCGCCAGGTGCAGTTCCGCCGTCCGCTGCCCCAGAAGCGCGCCGATCGACAGGGGAAAGTCGAAGCCATGCGGAGGGGCGGGATCGTCGGCGGTCAGAGACCAGGTCTCATTCTCGCTCAGGTCCAGCGACAGCGCGTCGATCACCCCCGACCATGCATCCCCGCGATTGGGGACAAAGGCGAAGGCGGCGGCCAGCACGGTCTCGTCATCCTGAGCATGGACCAGATGGCCCAGGTAGCGCGGCGTGTGGGCATAGCCCGCAACCTCGGTCAGGAAATGCGCGACTTCGACATCGGGCTGATGCCCGGCGCGCAGGCGACGATAGAGCTTGAGGATGATCTGGTCCGAAAACGCGACGGACAGGTTTGACTGCTCGACCCCAAGCTGGCGCAGCGCACCGGGATCGGTGATGGCGCGCAAGGCGTCGGTCCCGTGGTAGTGCAGCGCGCCCTGCCGGTCGTCCGCCTTCATCGCGTCCAGCATGAGGACGGGCAGCCTTTCATCAAAGGCGCCGTCGATCAGGGCGCCCACGCGCGCGGTGTGGCGGATCTTGGCCAGCGTCCAGGACAGTTTCGGCGCACCGGGCCGCAGGTGGTCGTCACCCCAACGCGCCGAAAGCGGCAGGAAATAGCGCGGCGCGTTCGGGTCATCGCCCGTGCGGATCGAGACCAGAGCATGGTCGCCCTGACCCAGATCGCCCAGGTGATCCAGGCCCACCCGGTCGGGCGCGGCCTGATCCTTGGCGGCGAACCAGCGTTGCAGGGGCAGCCATTGCGGCAGGACCTCGTGGCGGAACTGCGCCCCTTCGCGCCCGGCAAGGGCGGTGGCGACGCTGCCGTCGCGGGCGGTCAGGGTGATGAATTCGGGCAGGATCTCGGGCAGCTGGTCGTGCCAAGAGGGCATTTCCTCGGGGCCGGACAGGGCGAACCAGTAGAAGCCGTAAGCTGGCAGGGTCAGCATGTAGGGCAGATCGCCGATCGGCGGAAAGGCCGAGCGCCCCGTCAGTTCCACCGGCACCCGCCCGCGATGGCGCGCCAAGTCCAGCTCCACCGCCTGCGCGGCATCGGACAGGTTCGCCACGCAGAGATAGGCGCGCCCCTCGTGCTGGCGCAGATAGGCCAGGATCTTCCGGTTGCCGGGATAGAGCAGCGTCATCTCGCCCCGGCCAAAGGCGGGGTGCTGGCGGCGCACGGTGATCATCCGCCGCATCCAGTTCAGCAGCGAGGACGGGTCTTCGGCCTGCGCCTCGACGTTGATGACCTGATGGCCATAGACGGCGTCGATGATGGCGGGCAGGTAGAGTTGCTGCGGCTTGGCGGTGGAAAAGCCCGCGTTGCGGTCGCCCGACCATTGCATCGGCGTGCGCACGCCGTCGCGGTCGCCCAGATAGTAATTGTCGCCCATGCCGATCTCGTCGCCGTAATAGATGATCGGCGTGCCGGGCATGGACAGCAGCAGCGAATTGAGCAGTTCGATCTTGCGGCGGTCGTTCTGCATCAGGGGCGCCAGCCTGCGGCGGATGCCCAGATTGATGCGCGCCCGCGTGTCGGTGGCATAGGTCTGCCACAGGTAATCGCGCTCTTCCGAGGTCACCATTTCCAGCGTCAGCTCGTCATGGTTGCGCAGGAAGATGCCCCATTGGCAATTCTCGGGGATCTCGGGCGTCTGGCGGATGATGTCGGTGATCGGATGCCGGTCGGCCTGCGCCAGCGCCATGTACATGCGCGGCATCAGGGGAAAGTGGAACCCCATGTGGCATTCGTCGCCCTCGCCGAAATAGGGGCGGGTATCCTCGGGCCACTGGTTCGCCTCGGCCAGAAGCATCCGGTCGGGGAAATGCGCATCCAGATCGGCGCGGATGGCTTTCAAGACGTCATGCGTCTCGGGCAGGTTCTCGTTGTTGGTCCCGTCGCGTTCGACCAGATAGGGGATCGCGTCCAGTCGCAGCCCATCGACGCCCATCTCCAGCCACATGCGCATGACCTTAAGCACCTCGGCCAGCACCTTCGGGTTGTCGAAGTTCAGGTCGGGCTGGTGCGAATAGAAGCGGTGCCAGTAATAGGCACCCGCAACCGGGTCCCAGGTCCAGTTCGATTTCTCGGTGTCCAGAAAGATGATCCGCGTTTCGGGCCATTTCTCGTCCGTGTCGGACCAGACATACCAGTCGCGCGCGGCGGATCCGGGCTTGGCGTGCCGCGCCTTCTGGAACCACGGGTGCTGGTCCGAAGTGTGGTTGATGACCAGTTCGGTGATCACGCGGATGCCGCGCTTGTGCGCCTCGGCCACGAAGGCCTTGAAGTCGCGCATCGTCCCGTAGGACGGATTGATCGACCGGTAATCGGCGATGTCATAGCCGTCATCCCTCAGCGGCGAGGGGTAGAAGGGCAACAGCCAGATCGCCGTGACACCCAGTTCCTGGACGTAATCCAGCCGCTGCATCAGCCCGGCGAAATCGCCGATGCCGTCGCCGTTCGAATCCATGAACGCCTTGATGTGCAGCTGATAGATGACGGCGTCCTTGTACCAGTCGGCCTGCGACCGGTCGATGCCGCCCTTCATGGCGAAGCTGGCGCCCTCGCGCCCCGTCAGCGGCCGGTTCATCGGGCCACCCCCGGCGCGATGATCTGCCAGATCGCATAGGGGCGGGTCTGTGGGTCAAGTTCCAGCCACTGGGTCTTGCCGTGCCAGGTGAAGCTGTTGCCGTGGATCAGGTCACGCACCTCGACCGAGGCATCGTCGGGCAGGCCCAGTTCCCCAAGCGGGATCTCGAAATGGAAGGCGGCGGGGTTGTGGGGGTCCAGATTGACATGGACCAGCACGAAATCTTCGCCCGCGCGCTTGGCATAGGCCAGAACCTGATCGTGATGGGCCGGGCAGAATGTCAGGTTGGTGAATTGGCGCAGCGCGGGATGGTCACGGCGCAGGCGGTTCACCAGCCGGATGTCGTCCTGGATATGGCCGGGCTGGTCCATGTCCCAGGCCCGAAGCTGGTATTTCTCGCTGTCGAGATATTCTTCCTTGCCCGGAACGGGGGCGGCCTCGCAGATCTCGAACCCGTTATAGACGCCGTAATTCCCGCCAAGTGTCGCGGCCAGCACCAGACGCGTGCGGAAGCCCGGCCTGCCGCTGGATTGCAGAAAGCGAGGATTGATGTCGGGCGTGTTGACGAAGAAGTTCGGGCGCATCACCAGACGGCTGTCGGTCTGCGTCAGCTCGGTCAGATATTCGGTCAGCCCGGCCTTGTCGTTGCGCCAGGTGAAATAGGAATAGGATTGCGAAAAGCCCAGTTTCGCCAGCCGTTTCATCACCTTGGGCCGGGTGAAGGCCTCGGCCAGGAAGATCACGCCCGGATCGCGGCGGCGCACCTCGGCGATCAGCCATTCCCAGAAGGGGAAGGGCTTGGTGTGCGGATTGTCCACGCGGAAGATCCGCACGCCGTGATCGACCCAGAACAGGACGACGTCGCGCAGGGCGTGCCACAGGCCCGGCAGCGCATCGCGGTAGAAATGGACGTTGACGATGTCCTCGTATTTCTTGGGCGGGTTCTCGGCGAACTTGATGCTGCCATCGGGGCGCCAGTCGAACCATTCGGGATGCGCCTTGATCCAGGGATGGTCAGGCGAGCACTGGATGGCGAAATCCAGGGCGACCTCCAGCCCGTGGTCGCGCGCGGCGCGGATCAGGCGGTGGAAATCGTCGAAATCGCCCAGTTCCGGGTGGATCGCGTCATGGCCGCCATCCTCGGACCCGATCGCATAGGGGCTGCCCGGATCGTCCGGCCCGGCAGTCAGGCTGTTGTTCGGCCCCTTGCGGTTCGTGCGACCGATCGGGTGGATGGGCGGGAAATAGAGGACGTCAAAGCCCAGGTCGCGCACATAGGGCAGCCGCGCGATCACGTCGTCAAAGGTGCCGTGACGGGCTGCGTCGCCCGATTGCGAGCGGGGCATCAATTCGTACCACGCGCTGAAGACGGCGGCCTCGCGGTCCACATGAACGCGCAACGCGTCCGAGCGGGTCAGATGGGTGCGCGGCCCGGCGCGCTGCATCAGCGCGGCGACCTCATCCGAGGCCAGCACGGCCAGCCGGTCGGCCTCGGGCGCCTTGCTGCGGGCCAAGGCCTTGTCGTCGCGCAGGATGGCGCGGATCAGGGCCTTGTCGTCGCGACCGGCCCGCCCCTCGGGTCCGCCAGCGGCCTCGATCAGGCGGCGACCTTCCTCAAGCTCCAGCGCGATGGCCTGACCGGCGGCGTGCTTGGCCGCGATCTCTTTCAGCCATGTCGCGTAAAGATCGCGCCAGGCGATCAGCGCCATCTCGTGATCGCCCGGCTCAGAGAAAACGATCCGGGCCTGCCAGCGGTCATTCACGACGAAAACCATCGGCGTCTCGTCAAAGGCATCCTGCCCGGCGGCGCGCGTCAGAAGGCTTGCTGCGATGACGTCATGCCCGTCCGAGAAGATGTCGGCCTCGACGATCTCGGGCTGCCCGGCAACTGCCTTGGCCGGAAACCGGCCCCCGTCGATGATATGCGAGATGTCCTCGATGGCCAGCCGGGACGCAGCCAGACGCGACAGGTCGGTCGCGGGTTCAGGCAGGGCCAGCGCGGTGCGGCGTTTCGGGCGGTCGGTGAGCGGCGTCGTCGCGGTCAATGGCAGGCCCCCTCGGATTGCAAAGGGGCGGGAAACCTGCGGACCGGCGCGATGTTCCTGACCGCGCGGACTGATCTTTGTTGATCGTGCCCCGGAGCTGCCTTGCGGGGCAGGGCCAGGCTGACCCGCAAGGATCAGCCGTCGGCGGCCCGGCACGCGGCGGCATCGAACAGGCAAGTTCAGGCTTGAACGTAGCGTTATGTGATATAATAACGCATACATTCCTCGGAGACGGAACCCATGACCAGATTGCTTGCCTCTGCCGCCCTTGCGGCGCTCTTGTCCTCGCTGCCTGCCGCCGTCCTGGCCCGTGACGGGGTTCTGGATGTCGTCGCGCCTTTCGAGATCAAGGGCCCAGATCCGGTCCTGTCGGGCAGCGTGTTCATCAAGATGGATGTTGCGGAAACGCTGGTGAATGCCGATGCCGAAGGCCGGCTGATCCCCGGCCTTGCACTGGATTGGCAGCCATCCGGCGACGGGCTGGAATGGCGCTTCCGCCTGCGCGAGGGCGTTCTGTTCCACGACGGCACGCCCTTTACCGCCGAGGCCGCGGCCAGCGCATTGAATATCGCGCGCGCCAAGCCGGGCCTGCTGGAGACCGCGCCGATCACCGAGATCACGGCCAAGGATGGTGCGCTGGTCATCCGCCTGTCAGAGCCCTTCGCGCCGCTGCCGGCCTATCTGTCGGAATACCGCTCGCTGATCTACGCGCCGGCAGCCTATGCCGAGGATGGCAGCGTCACCGAGATCATCGGCACCGGCGCCTATCGCGTCACGGTGCTTGAGGCGCCGTCGCGGCTGGAGGCCGAGGCCTTCGCAGATCACTGGGACGGCGCCCCCCCGATCGAACGCGTGACCTATCAGGCGGTTGGCCGGGCCGAGACGCGGGCGTTGATGGCCGAAAGCGGTGATGCGGATTATGTCTTCAACCTGGACCCCGCCTCTGTCTCGCGGCTTTCGGCGGTGGACCGGGTTCAGGTCCTCTCGGTCTCGGTCCCGCGTTCGCTGCTGATCAAGGTGAACGCGGGCCATCCCGCGCTGGACAGCCCGGATGCGCGGCGCGCCCTGTCGCTGGCCATCGACCGCGCGGGGCTGGCGCAGGCGATCCTGCGCTATCCGGCGGCGGCGGACCAGATCCTGCCGCCCTCGGCCGGGGGTTGGCATTCGGACAAGGTCGAGCCTCTGGCCCATGACCCCGAGGCCGCACGCGCGCTGCTGGCCGAACTGGGCTGGACCGCCGGTCCTGACGGCATCCTGATGCGCGACGGACAGCGTCTCAGCCTGACGCTGACGACCTATCCCGACCGGCCCGAACTGCCGCTGTCGGCGGCGGTGCTGCAACAGATGTTCGCCGATATCGGGGTCGAGATGATCATCGATTCGACGAATTCGTCTGAAATCCCGGTCCGTCATTCCGAAGGCACGCTGGATATCGCGCTGATCGCGCGGAACTTCGCGTTGGTTCCCGACCCGGTGGGCACCTTCCTGACCGATTACGCCCCGACCGGCGACTGGGGCGCGATGAACTGGCAGAACGCCGATTTCACCGCCCTGATCCATGATCTTGCGCGGGGCGAGGGGGAACAGGCCGAACGCGACCGCGCCATCGCCATCCTGCAGGCGGAATTGCCCGTCATCCCGGTGGCCTGGTATCAGCAGAACGCGGCGGTTTCGAAGGCCATCACGGGGGCGGTGCTGGACCCTTACGAGCGCACGATCGGCCTGCGTCGGATCGAGTGGGCCGAATGACGCATCCGGTGCTGCGCGCGATCCTCTATCGCGCGGCGCAGGCCCTGCTGGTCGCGCTGCTGGTCGGGGTGCTGACCTTCCTGATGATGCAGTCGCTGCCCGGCGACATGGCCTTTCGCATCGCGGCGGGGCGCTACGGCTATGACGGCGTGAACGCCGAGGCCGCCGAGGCCGTGCGCCGCGAACTGGCGCTGGACCAGCCTGCGCTTGGGGCCTTTGCGGCGTGGTTCTGGGACCTGTTGCGGCTGGATTTCGGCACCTCGGCCCTGTCCGGCGCGCCGGTCTGGGACGAGATCCGCCACCAGCTTGGCGCCAGCCTGCAACTGGCGGCCGCCGCGATGGCGCTGTCCTTCGTGATCGGCCCGCCCCTTGGCATTCTGGCGGGCCTCAGGGCCGGGGGGTGGCTGGACCGTGCGTTGCTGGTCGTCTCGACCGCGTTGCGGGCGGTGCCGCAATTCCTGATGGGGCTGGTCCTGATCGTTCTGGTCTCGATCCAGCTGGGCTGGCTGCCGGCAGCAGGCCATGGGCGGCCCGAGCATTTCATCCTGCCCGCGCTGACTTTGGCGCTTGGTCTGGCAGCGGTCTCGGCGCGGATCGCGCGCGATGCGATGGCGGCGGTGGCCGCAAGTCCGCATTACGCCTTTGGCCGCTGGAAGGGCCTGTCGGAATGGCAATTGCTGCGCCGCCACGGGCTGCGCAATATCGGTGTGGCGCTGGTCACCTATCTGGGGCTGCAATTCGCCATGCTGGTCGAGGGCGTCGTGGTGATCGAGACGATCTTCGGCTGGCCCGGCATCGGTCACGCGCTGGTCCATGCGATCTTCGGGCGCGACGTGCCGATGGTGCAGGGGACCGCGCTGCTTCTGGGTCTGGGATTCGTCGCGCTGAACGCGATGGTGGATCTGACCGCGCGCTGGATCGACCCGCGCGACCGCACCGACCGGAGGCTGGGCGCATGAGCCTGACCCTGACAGACCTGCCGCAGCAATCGCGGGCATGGGCGCGGCTTATGGGTGCTTGCCTGCTGGTGCTGGTCCTGGCCTTTGCGCTGCTGGCGCCGCTGGTGTTTCCGGCCGATCCGCTGCGCCAGAGCCTTGGCCAGATCCTTGCCGCGCCTGACGCGGCCTCGCCCCTGGGCTACGACCATCTGGGCCGGTCGCTGACCGCGCGGCTGGCCTCGGCCCTGCGTCTGTCGCTGGCCATCGCGGCGGCGGCGGTTCTTAGCGGTGCCATCCTGGGCGTCGCGGCGGGCGTGCTGGCCGCGTGGCGCGGGGGGTGGCTGGACCGCGCGCTGAGCCTGATCGCGGATGCGTTTCTGGCGCTGCCCGGTCTGCTTCTGGTGCTGATCGTCTCGGCCATCGTGCCGGTGACGGCCTTCGCCTTCTGGATCGGCCTGACGCTGGTTCTGTGGATCGAGTTCTTCCGCCTGACGCGTGCCACGGTCAGCCGCCTTCTGGCCGCCCCCGCGATCGAGGCCTCGCTGCTGCTGGGCTTCGGGCCGATCCACGTCTTTCGCCGCCACCTCTGGCCGGAACTGGCGCCGATGCTGCTGACGCTAGGCGCCTTTGGCGCGGCGACGGCGGTCATGATGATCGCGGCCCTCGGCTTCGTCAGCGTGGGCGTGCGCCCGCCCCGGCCAGAACTGGGCCTGATGATGGTCGAAATGCTGCCCTATTACCGCGAGGCACCGATGGCATTGCTGGTCCCGGTCGCAGCCACCTTCCTGACCCTTCTGGGCCTCAACCTTGTCGCCGGGGGGCGCCGCGCATGAGCGATCTGTTGAACGCGGTGAATGTCTCGGTCCGCTCGGGGATGACAGCTCTGGTCGAGCCCGTCTCGCTGCGGCTGGCGGCGGGCAGCCCCGTCACGATCCTCGGCGAGACCGGATCGGGCAAGAGCCTTCTGGCGCAGGCGATCATCGGCACCCTGCCTGCGGGGCTGCAACCCGCCGGCCAGGTCGAGATCGCGGGGAACGCCCTCGATCTGGCTCGACCGCAGGCCCTGCGCGCCTTGTGGGGCCGCGTGATCGGCGTCCTGCCGCAAGAGCCGTGGCTGTCGCTGGACCCGCTGATGCGCGCGCGCGCGCAGGTGGCCGAGGGGCATGCCCTTGTCCGCGGGCTGGGCTGGGCCGAGGCCGGGCTTCAGGCCGACCGTGATCTGGCCGAACTTGGCCTTGATGGTGCGGGCGCGGCGCGGCCCGATCAGCTTTCGGGCGGTATGGCGCAGCGGGTGGCCTTTGCCGCCGCCCGCGCCGGGGGGGCGCGTATCGTGGTCGCGGACGAGCCGACCAAGGGTCTGGACATCGCACGCCGCGACGACGTGATCGCGCTGCTGATGGCCGGGCTGAGGCAGGGCGGCGGCCTTCTGACGATCACCCATGATCTGGCGCTGGCGCGTCAGATCGGGGGCGAACTGATCGTCATGCTGAAGGGCCGCGTGGTCGAGCGCGGCCCCACCGCCGAGATCCTGACCCGCCCGCGCCACGCCTATACCCGCCGCCTGATCGCCGCCGATCCCGCAAGCTGGCCGCGCCCCGTGCCGCGCCCGCCCCTTGGCGCGCCCGTCCTGAGCGCCGAAAGCCTGACCGTCCGCCGGGGCGGGCGACAGCTTTTCGACGGCTTCGGTCTGGACCTGCATCCGGGCCGGATCATCGGCATCGAGGGGCCAAGCGGTTGCGGCAAGTCCACGCTTGGCGATGTGCTGCTGGGCCTCTGCCAGCCCGCGTCTGGCCGGGTGATCCGGCAGCCCGGCCTGTCGGCGCGGCGGTTCCAGAAGCTCTATCAGGACCCGCCAAGCGCCTTTCCGCGCCACCAACCCCTTGGCGGCGCACTGGCGGATCTGGTCCGGCTGCACCGGCTGGACCGCAGCCGCATCCCCGCCTTGATGGCGCGCCTGCGTCTTGATCCGAGGCTGCTGCTGCGCCGCCCGGCCGAGGTTTCGGGCGGCGAATTGCAGCGGCTGGCATTGCTGCGTCTGCTGCTGCTGGACCCGGTCTTTCTGTTTGCCGACGAGCCGACTTCGCGGCTGGACCTGATCACGCAGGCCGAGGTGACGGCCCTGCTGGTCGAGACCGCGCGCGAACGCGGCATGGCGCTGCTGATCGTCAGCCATGATCCCGACCTGCTGGCCGGGATCTCGGACCAGGTGATCCGGCTGGGCAGCGCCGCGACCCACGCCGACGGGATGCGGGCGGCGGGCTGAACCCGCCGCGCCTGCTCAGCCCATGCGTTCCGAGGCGTATTCGTTCGGGCTGGCGGGGAACACGACCGTTTTGTCGCCGCTGATGAAGACGCGGCGATGGATATGGGCGTGGATGGCGCGCGCCAGCACCTGGCTTTCCACGTCGCGGCCAAGGCTCACGTAATCCCCCGCGCTTTGGGCATGGGTCACGCGCACGGTGTCCTGTTCGATGATCGGGCCTTCGTCCAGATCGGCGGTGACATAGTGGCTGGTCGCCCCGATCAGCTTGACGCCCCGGTCGAAGGCCTGCTTGTAAGGGTTCGCGCCCTTGAAGCTGGGCAGGAAGGAATGGTGGATGTTGATGATCCGCCCCGACATCTTCTGGCACATCTCGTCAGACAGGACCTGCATGTAGCGCGCCAGCACGATCAGCTCGGCACCCGTCTCGCGGACGATGCGCATCTGCTCGGCCTCGGCCTCGGCCTTGTTCTCTTTCGTCACCTTGATGCAGTGGAACGGCAGATCGTGGTTCACGACGACCTTCTGGTAGTCCATGTGGTTCGAGATCACCGCCACGATGTCGATCGGCAGCGCCCCGATCCGCCAGCGATAGAGCAGGTCGTTCAGGCAATGCCCGAAGCGGCTGACCATGATCACGACCTTCATCTTTTCGCAGGGATCGTGGAAGGCATGGACGATATCGCTGCCCTCGATCACGGCGCGGAAGGCCTGATCCAGCTCTTCGCGGGTCTTGCCCTGTTCCGACATGAAACTGAGACGCATGAAGAAGCGGTCGTTCTGCAGGTCGGTGAATTGCGAGCTGTCATGGATGTTGCAGCCGGCCTGCGCCAGAAACGAGGAAATCGTTGCGACGATCCCGGTCCGGACAGGGCAGGAGACGGTCAGGATGAGCTGGGGCATGGCGATGTCCTCTTGCTGGGTAGGGGGGATGGCATGGATCGGCCCGGCCGCGCAGGGGCAGGGTGATCGGGACCTTTCTCATGGGTAGCGGGTCGCAATTGGGGCGGCGTGAAGATTTGCGACGGGCGGCCAGCAGCTTTGCGCCAGTCCGCTGATGCTGCGACGCAGCGGCCGTTTGGCGCATTGACCGCGATCAAGGGCTTTCGGGATGGGGCGCAATGCTACCGCCGGAATGTCGCGTCCGTCCTGCGACGCTGCGGCACTTGGACACATAAACGTCAGACTTGAAGATGCTTGTCTCGGCCCGCTGCCGGATCAGCCGCACATCGCACGGAAATGGAGCCTCGGCAGGACCCCCGTCCTGCGGGATCGGGACGCGTCGCGCCCGGCCACGGGACCTTGCCATTTCCGCGCCAAGACCAAGACGGCCCTATCGGCGGGTTTCCCTTCAGGCAGGCACGGTGCCAACTCAGGAGGACGTAAGCGTGACCTATGTGACCAAGGAGGGCGAGGCCGGGGATCGGCCCGACGCCCCTCCGCCCGAAAGCGTGATCCCGACCGATTACCAGGTCGGTCAGGACAATATCGAGGGCCAGCTTGGGGCAATGCCCTACAGCGTCCACAACCCTGTCTTTCTGATCTCGGCCCTGTGCGTGGTGGCCTTCGTGGTGTTCACGCTGGCGCTGCCGGACACCGCGGGAAATCTTTTCAGCGCGCTGTTCTCGGGCGCGACGAAGGGGTTTGACTGGTTCTTCATCGCTGCCGCCGATGTGTTCGTGATCCTGTGCCTCGTGCTGGTCGTCAGCCCCTACGGCAAGATCCGGCTGGGCGGGGCGGCGGCCAAGCCCGATTTCGGCTATCTCAGCTGGTTCTCGATGCTGTTCGCGGCGGGCATGGGCATCGGGCTGATGTTCTACGGCGTCAGCGAGCCGCTGAGCCATTTCACATCCTCGGCGGGCGGCATCGCGGTCGGTGCGGACGGGGTCCGCACGGATTGGGCACCCCTGGGCGCCGCCGCGACCGAGGCCGAGGCGATCCGGCTGGGCATGGCGGCCTCGATCTTCCACTGGGCGCTGCACCCCTGGGCGATCTATGCGGTCGTGGGCCTGAGCCTTGCGCTGTTCAGCTACAACAAGGGTCTGCCGCTGACGATCCGCTCGGCCTTCTATCCGATCTTCGGGGAACGCGTCTGGGGCTGGCCGGGCCATATCATCGACATCCTGGCGGTCTTTGCCACGCTGTTCGGTCTGGCGACCTCGCTTGGCCTTGGCGCGGTGCAGGCCAATGCGGGCTTCAACAAGCTGTTCGGGATGCCGATCAACGAAACCTCGCAGACGATCCTGATCATCGGCATCACGGCCATCGCGCTCTATTCGGTGATCCGGGGGCTGGAAGCCGGCGTCAAGCGCATGTCCGAGATCAACATGGTGCTGGCCTTCGGCCTGCTGATGTTCGTGCTGTTCGCGGGCCCGACGCTGCTGCTGATCACCGACATGGGCAACTTCCTTGTGGCCTATGTGCAGTATCTGCCCGCCCTGTCGAACCCGGTCGGGCGTGATGACGTGAACTTCATGCAGGGCTGGACCTCGTTCTACTGGGCGTGGTGGATCAGCTGGTCGCCCTTTGTCGGCATGTTCATCGCCCGCGTCTCGCGTGGCCGGACGGTGCGGGAATTCATCATCAGCGTGCTGTTGATCCCGTCGCTGGTCTGCGTGATCTGGATGTCGATCTTCGGCGGCGAGGCGATCAGCCAGGTGGTCCGCGAAGGCTATGGCGCGGTCCGCGACGCCGAGCTGCCGCTGCAATTGTTCGCCATGCTGGACGGCCTGCCGCTGACGCAGATCACCTCTTTCGTGGGGATCGTGCTGGTCATCGTGTTCTTCGTCACCTCGTCGGATTCCGGATCACTGGTCATCGACACGATCACCTCGGGCGGCAAAGTCGATGCGCCCGTTCCGCAGCGCGTCTTCTGGTGCGTGTTCGAGGCTGTGGTCGCGGTCGTGCTGCTGATGTCGGCGGGCGGCCTGGGCGCGCTGCAATCCATGGTCATCTCGACCGGGTTGCCGTTCACCGTGCTGCTGCTGTTGATGTGCGTCGCGATCTGGAAGGGACTGGCCAGCGAACCGCGCTGACACGTCTGACCACGACGACGAAGGCCCCCGCAGCCGCTGCGGGGGCCTTTCTCATTCCCGCGCCTGCCGCACGGCCTGCGGGGTCCGGCCATAGCGGCGGCGGAACATGCGGCTCAGATGCGAGCTGTCGCAAAAGCCGCATTCCAGCGCGATCTGCGAGATCGGTCTGTCGCCCGTGACGATCAGGTGATGGGCCAGCGACAGGCGCATGTCCAGAAAAGCGGCCTGCGGCGAGGTGCCAAGCGCGGTCTGGAAATGCCGTTCAAGCTGGCGTTTGCTGTGGCCGATGCGGTCCGCGATCTCGGCCACGGTGAAGGGCTGTTCGATGTTCTGCTGCATCAGCAGCAGCGCGCGCAGCACCATCGGATCACGCGTCTTGAAATCCATCGTGATGCCGGGCTGCGGCTTGTCGGCCTGCAGGGCCTCGTCGATGATCATGATGTGCAGGCTCTTGCTGGCTTGCGCGCGGCCGACATGCTTGTCCACCAGGTGGGCCGCCAGATGGGCCGAACTGGCCCCGCCCGAACAGGTCAGGCGGTCGCGGTCCACCACGAAGATCTGGTCGGTGACGGGGTTCAGCCCCTCGAATTGTTCAAGGAAATCGGCGTGGTGGAACCAGCTGACGCAGCAGCGATAGCCGTCCAGAAGCCCCGCCTGATGCAGCAGGAAGGCGCCCGTGCAGACGCCGATCAGCGGAACCCCCAGTGCGGCCGCATCGTGCAGAAAGCGGTGATAGCCGGGGGGCAGGACGGCCTCGTCCTCCATCAGGCCGCCGATCACGGCGATGTAATCGAATCGGGCCGGATCGCCCAACCGCTCCTTGGGCTGGACGCTGATCCCGCAGCTGGAGGTCACCGGCTCCATCGTGTCGGACAGGACGGTCCAGTTGCAGAGAATCGGGCGGCTGCGGTCGCCCTCGTCCGCGGCAAGCCGCAGAACATCAACGAAATTCGCGAAGGCGCATAATGTGAACCGCTTGGCGAGGATGAAGCCCACGGACAGGCGCGTGTCGCCCTGCTGGCGGCGCAGCGGGCGGGCGATCCCATGACGGTGGGGGGCGGGTGCAAGGCTCATGGCGCGGCCTCGGGGTGATTGTGACGCTGCCATGTCGTAGCTCTAATACCGCGATGACGCAAACGTCCTGTCGCACGGGGCCGCGAAACGGCAATGTTGGCGTCAACAGAGGCCGCTCTCTGCCCCGACAGGATCGTTCAACGACGATCCGGCGCAAGGCAGGGCCGGCACGGGCACAAGCCCCCGATGCGGGGCCATCGACAGAGAGGAACCGACATGAAGATCCTGGTCCCGGTCAAGCGGGTGGTCGATTACAACGTGAAGATCCGCGTGAAATCAGACGGTTCGGGCGTCGACCTTGCCAATGCCAAGATGTCGATGAACCCGTTCGACGAGATCGCCGTCGAACAGGCCGTCCGCATGAAAGAGGCCGGCGAGGCCTCCGAGGTGATCGTCGTCTCGGTCGGTCCCGCGCAGGTGCAGGACATTTTGCGCACCGCTCTGGCGATGGGCGCCGACCGCGCCATCCTGATCGCCGCCGAGGGCCGGATCGAGCCGCTGGCTGTCGCAAAGATCTTGGCGCAGGTCGTGCGCTCGGAGCAGGCCGGGCTGGTCGTTCTGGGCAAGCAGGCCATCGATGACGACTGCAACCAGACCGGCCAGATGCTGTCCGCGCTGTTGGGCTGGAGCCAGGCGACCTTTGCCTCGGCGGTCGAACTGGCGGGCGATCATGCCCTGGTCACGCGCGAGATCGATGGCGGTCTGCAACAGATCGAGGTCAGCCTGCCCGCGATCATCACCGCCGACCTGCGCCTGAACGAGCCGCGCTATGCCAGCCTGCCCAACATCATGAAGGCCAAGAAGAAACCCCTGGCCCAGCACAGCCCCGAGGAACTGGGCGTCACCATCGCGCCCCGCCTGAACGTCATCCGCGTCGAAGAGCCCGCAGCCCGCGCCAGCGGGATCAAGGTCGGCAGCGTCGCGGAACTTCTCGACCGGCTGAAATCCGAAGCCGCCGTCATCTGATCGGGCCTCTAACTGGGAAAGACATCGCCATGGCCATCCTTCTCTTTGCCGACCACGACAACGCCTCGCTGTCCGAACACAGCGCCCGCGCGCTGAGCGCCGCGCGCCGGATCGGCGCGGATGTGGACATCCTGATCGCGGGGCAGGGCGCCGCCCCCGCCGCCGAGGCCGCCGCCCGGCTGGAGGGCGTTCGCCGCGTCCTGCTGGCCGAAGGTGACGCGCTGGCCGAGTGCCTGGCCGAGCCTGTCGCCGCGCTGATCGTCTCGCTTGCGGGGGATTACGACACCATCCTGGCCCCGGCTACCAGCAGCGGCAAGAACGTCATGCCCCGCGTGGCCGCGCTTCTGGACGTGATGCAGGTCTCCGAGGTGATCGAGGTCATAGCCCCCGACACGTTCAAGCGCCCCATCTATGCCGGCAACGCGATCGAGGTCGTCCAGTCGCCCGAGGCCCTGCGTGTGCTGACCATCCGCAGCGCCAGCTTCGCCCCCGCCCCCAACGGCAACGCGACGGCCCCCGTCGTGGCCGTTTCGGGCACGGACCTTCCCGCGCTTTCCCGCTTTCGGCAGAACCTGCTGTCGGCCAGCGACCGGCCTGACCTGTCCTCGGCCAAGATCGTTGTCTCGGGCGGACGCGCGCTTGGTTCGCGCGAACGGTTCGAGCAGGTCATCAATCCCCTGGCGGACAAGCTGGGCGCCGCCGTCGGTGCCAGCCGCGCCGCCGTGGATGCAGGCTATGCCGCCAACGATTTTCAGGTCGGCCAGACCGGCAAGGTGGTGGCGCCCGACCTTTACATCGCCTGCGGCATCTCGGGCGCGATCCAGCATCTGGCGGGGATGAAGGACAGCCGCATCATCGTGGCGATCAACAACGATTCCGAGGCGCCGATCTTCCAGGTCGCCGATTACGGCATCGTCGGCGACATCTTCGACGTCCTGCCCGAGATGGAGCGCGCCCTGTGATCGCCGAGGCCCGCGCGGCCAGCGCCGCCATCATCGACGGCCGCGCCTTTGCCGATGGTCTGGGCGAACGGATCGCCCGGCAGGTCAGTGACTTCTCGGCACAGACGGGCCGCGCGCCGGGTCTGGCGGTGGTCCTGGTCGGCACCGATCCGGCCAGCGAGGTCTATGTCCGCTCAAAGGGCCGGATGGCGCGCAAGCTGGGCATGGAAGGTTTCGAGCATGTCCTGCCCGAAACCGTGTCGCAGGCCGATCTGATGGCGCTGATCGCGCGGCTGAACGCCGACGCGGCCGTGGACGGCATTCTCGTTCAGCTTCCGCTGCCCAAAGGTCTGGACAGTCTGGCCGTCATCGAGGCTATCGATCCGGCCAAGGACGTGGACGGGCTGCACCCGGTCAATGCGGGCTATCTGGCCTCGGGCCTGCCGGGGCTGGTGTCCTGCACACCGCTTGGCTGCCTGATGCTGCTGAAGGACAGCCTGGGTGATCTGACCGGCCTCGATGCGATCGTGGTCGGGCGTTCCATCCTCGTGGGCAAGCCCATGGCGCAATTGTTGCTGGGCGCGAACTGCACGGTGACGATGGCCCATTCGCGCAGCCGCGATCTGGCCGCCAAGGTGGGCCGCGCCGACATCGTCGTGGCCGCCGTCGGTTCGGCCGGAATGATCCGGGGCGAATGGATCAAGCCGGGTGCGACGGTGATCGACGTGGGCACCAGCCGCGTGATCCGCGACGGCAGGACCTGTCTTGTCGGCGATGTGGACTTCGCGGGCGCCAGCCAGCGCGCACGGGCGATCACGCCGGTGCCGGGCGGGGTCGGGCCGATGACCATCATGACGCTGATGCACAACACCTTGATCGCTGCTTATCGTCGCACGGGGCTTTCCGCCCCGAAGATAGATTGACGGATCGCCCGCCGTGTGATGCGGCATAGGAATTACAAGCGGCCCCGCCGCATCGCCTCAAGTAAGGATGAGCAAGATGTCCAGCTTTCCCTCTCGCGCCCGCGTCGTCATTGTCGGCCTCGGCGGCATCGTCGGTGCCTCGGTCGCGCATCACCTGATCGAGAACGGGTGGGACGACATCGTCGGCATCGACAAGTCGGGCATCCCGACCGATATCGGCTCGACCGCGCATGCCTCGGATTTCTGCTACGCGACCAGCCATGACCTGCTGTCCTGCTGGACGACCATGTATTCCATGGATTTCTACGAAAAGCTGGGTCACTACAAACGCATCGGCGGGCTGGAGGTCGCGCGCGTGGGCGATGACGCCCGCATGGCCGAACTGAAGCGCCGCGTGGACAGCGGCAAGGCCTTCGGCACGAATGTCAGCATCATCTCGGCCGCCGAGGCCAAGGCCAAGTTCCCGCTGCTGGAGGAGGATCAGATCCAGGGCGCGCTGTGGGATCCGGACGCGGGCCTCGTCGTGCCGCGCTCGCAGACGGTCGCGGGCAAGCTGGTCGACATGGCCGAGGCGGCGGGCAAGCTGAAATCCTTCGCCAATACGCCCGCGCTGGAACTGCTGCACGAGAATGGCCGTATCACCGGGGTCCGCACGACACGCGGCACGATCATGGCCGATCATGTCGTGGTCTGCGCGGGTCTCTGGGGTCGCCTGATTGCCGAGATGGCGGGCGAGGACCTGCCCGTGATGCCGGTCGATCACCCGCTGACCTTCTTCGGTCCCTACGAGGAATTCGCCGGCACCGGCCTGGAAATCGGCCGCCCGCTGCTGCGCGATCAGGGCAACTCGGCCTATCTGCGCGACACCGGCGATCCCAACACGACCGAGGGCGGCCAGATCGAGTGGGGCTATTACTACGAAAAGGACGTGCGGATGGTCCATCCGCGCGACCTGCTGGAAAAGCACGAGGCGCGCCTGTCGCCCTCGCAGCGCGACCTGGTGCTGGATGACGTGATCGAGCCCCTGGAACGCGCGATGGAGCTGACGCCGATCCTGGGCGAGCTGGGCTTCAACGAAAGCCACTCGTTCAACGGGCTCTTGCAGACGACGACCGATGGCGGCCCCTCGATGGGCGAAAGCCGCAAGCTGCGGGGCCTGTGGTATGCGGTGGCGATCTGGGTCAAGGACGGCCCCGGCATGGGCAAGCTGATCGCCGACTGGATGACCAAGGGCCGCACCGAGATCGACCACAACCGCATCGACTATGCGCGGTTCAGCGATTTCCAGCTGACCGAGGATTTCATCTCGGGCCGCTGCGAGGAAACCGCAGCCAAGATCTACAACCCGCCGGTCCACCCGCGCGAACCATTCGCCAATGCCCGCGGCATCCGCCGGTCCCCGTTCCACGAGCGGGAAAAGGAGCTTGGCGGCTACTTCATGGAACTGGGCGGCTGGGAACGCGCGCATGGCTATGCCGCCAACGAGCACCTGCTGGAGAAATACGCCGATCAGGTCCCCGAGCGTCTGAACGAATGGGACAGCCGCCACTTCTGGCGCGTTTCCAACGCCGAGCAGCTGGAGATGAGCGCCGATTGCGGGATCATCAACCTGTCGCATTTCCACATGACCGACATTTCCGGGCCGGATCATGTCGAACTGATGGAATATCTGTGTGCGGCCAAGATCGGCGGTGACGCCAATATCGGCAAGGGCATCTATACCCACATGCTGGACGAGGAAGGCATGGTCCGCGCCGACTTCACCGTCTTCCGCATGGAGGATCGCTGCCGGCTGGTGAACGGGGCCGATGCCGGCCCGCGCGACCTGATGTACATGCGCCGCGTGGCGCAGGATCGCGGCCTCGACGTCACCATCACCGACACGACCGAGGATTTCACCACGATCGGCATCTGGGGCCCGAATGCGCGCGAGAACCTCAAGAAGGTCGTGGCCGATCCCGATGCGCTGGATGTTGCGAACTTCCCCTTTGCCGCGATCCGGCAGATCGAGATCGCGAGCCGCAAGGTCATGGCCTTCCGCATCTCGTATGTGGGCGAACAGGGCTGGGAACTGCACATGGCCTATGGCGATGGTCTGGCCGTGTGGGACGCGCTGCGCGGGGCAGGGGTGATGGCCGTGGGGGTCGAGACCTACGCGAACTCGCGCCGTCTGGAAAAGTCGCTGCGCCTGCAGAACGCGGACCTGCTGACCCAGTACAACCTGCTGGAGGCCGATCTGGCCCGTCCCAAGGTCAAGGAGGCCGATTTCGTCGGCAAGGCCAAGCATCTGGAATACCGTGCCCGCGATCATCAGCCCGCGATGCTGTGCACGCTGGTGATGACCGACAATGTGGACAGCCAGGGCGTCGCCCGCTACCCGGTCGGCACGCTGCCGGTGATGGACCCGGATACCGGCGCGGTGCTGATCGACAGCCTGGGGCGGCGGTCCTACACGACCTCGATCGCCTACGGTCCCACGGTCGGCAAGAACATCGCGCTGGCCTATCTGCCCTGGGATTATTGCCAGCTGGGTCGCAAGCTGCAGGTCAGCTATTTCGACGAAATCTACCCGGTCGAGGTCGCGGGGATCGGCTATGCGCCGCTTTACGACCCCGAGAACCTGAAGCCGCGCAGCTGAGGCGGTTCGGTTAGCTGATCTAAATCAACTCGCGGCCGGGGAACCGGCCGCGACATCCTTTTGCGCCATCAGCCAATCCGCCAGTTGCCGTGCATTGGCCGAGGCTCTTCCGTGGATGCGCAGGTAGAACGGCCAGGGCGAGGGCAGGGCCTCGGGGACCAGCGGGACCAGCCTTCTGCTTGCCAGATGCGGGCCCAGCAGCGATTCCCAGCCCAGCACCGCGCCGATATGATCCTCGGCCGCCTGTAGCGATACGAGGTGGTTGTTCAGCACAAAGCCCGGCCCGGTCGGTTGCTGGCCCGCGATCGCCTGAAACCATTGCGGCCAGGTCGTCCATTCCGGCTCGTCCGAGCGGGTGTGGATCAGCGGCGCGCGCGCCAGATCGGCAAGGCTGCCGATCCCGTGGCGTTCTGCGAATGTCCGCGTGCCAAGCGCAAGGATGCGGTCCTGCATCAGGATCGCGGTCTCGTCGGGCACTTCGGCGGGGTCGCCGTAATGGATGCTCAGATCCGCGCCCTCGGGGGCGGGGCCATCCTGCACCAGATGCGACAGCGCGATATCGGGATGCAGGGCCAGAAAGCCCGCAAGGCGCGGCATCAGCCACAGTGTGCTGACCGCCGTCGTCGCCGCGATCGACACGCCCGACCGGACCGAGCGGCTGCGGATCCGGCCCACGCTTTCGGCGATCCCCTCAAGCCCGCGTTGCAGCGCGACGAACAGCAGCGCGCCCGCCTCGGTCAGTTCCACCCCGCGATAATGGCGGAAGAACAGCGGCTGGCCCAGTTCCGATTCCAGCGCCTTGATGCGGTGGCTGACGGCGGCCGGGGTCACGTTCAGTTCGGCCGCGGCCCGCTTGAAGCTGAGATGCCGGGCCGCGACCTCGAAACAGGCAAGATCGCCGAGCGGGGGCAGGTTGTAGGGCTTGGGCATGATGTCGCATCCGGCTGGGAAAATGTCGCTGACGTGACGCAGCGGAAAGAGTTTAACCAGAGTAATGTCACATGAGATTTTATCCCATTGTCAAGACGCGCTTTGGCTGGCTTCGTCACGCCAGACAAACCCGGCTTTGCAGGAGCCCATCATGCCAGGACGTCCCCAGCCCCTTTCCGACCTGATCGCGCAGCACAAACCCGGCCACGGGCTGCCGCAGGCCTTCTACACCTCGCCCGAGGTCTTCGCGCATGACATGGAGACGATCTTCTACCGCGACTGGCTTTTCGCCATGCC
Organism: Paracoccus sp. NSM; assembly: GCF_052379855.1. Taxonomy (NCBI): domain Bacteria; kingdom Pseudomonadati; phylum Pseudomonadota; class Alphaproteobacteria; order Rhodobacterales; family Paracoccaceae; genus Paracoccus; species Paracoccus sp. NSM. Next base: position 127,057 of record NZ_JBQTCG010000006.1, read on the forward strand.
CGCCTGCGCGCTGGACAAGGCGGGCAGCTTCCAGCGGCTGCGGATCGGCGCCTATGACGTGATCGTTCTGCGCGACAATCAGGGCGGGATCCGCGCCTTCCACAATTCCTGCCGCCATCGCGGGTCGGTGATCTGCTCGGTCGCGCAGGGCAAGGTCGCGAAACTGACCTGCCCCTATCACCAATGGACCTACGGGCTGGACGGCAAGCTGCTCTGGGCGCGCGACATGGGCGAGGATTTCGATCCGACGCAGCACAACCTCAAGACTGTGCATTGCCGCGAAGTGGCGGGGCTCGTCTATATCTGCCTTGCCGACGAAGCGCCCGATTTCGACGCCTTCGCCGGCACCGTGACGCCCTATCTGGGCGTGCATGACCTGTCCGACGCCAAGATCGCCTTCCAGTCCACCATCATCGAGAACGGCAACTGGAAGCTGGTCTGGGAAAACAACCGCGAATGCTATCACTGCGCGGGCAACCATCCCGACCTTTGCCGCACCTATCCCGAGGATCCCTCGATCACCGGCGTCAGCCCGGACGGCACCTTCCCGGAAAAGGTCGAGAACCACTTCAACCGTCTGGAGGGCGCGGGCGCGCCCTCGCGGTTCCGCATGGCGCCGGACGGTCAATTCCGCGTGGCGCGGATGCCGCTTTTGGACGGCGCGGAAAGCTATACGATCAACGGCAAGATCGCCGTGCAGAAGCGGCTTGGCCGGGTGCCGTTCCTTGATGCCGGGACGCTGCTGATGTTCCATTATCCGACGACATGGAATCATTTTCTGACGGACCACTCGATCACCTTCCGCGTGACCCCGATCAGCCCGATGGAAACCGAAGTGCAGACCACCTGGCTGGTCCACAAGGACGCGGTCGAGGGCGTGGATTACGACCTGAAGAACCTGACCACCGTCTGGGAACATACCAATGACGAGGATCGCCGCGTGGTCGAGCATAACCAGCAGGGCATCTGCTCGCCCGCCTATCAGCCCGGCCCCTATTCGACGATCCACGAGGACGGCGTGATCCAGTTCGTGAACTGGTATCTGGATCGCCTGCGCGCCCGCCAGCCGGGTCTGGCCGTGGCGGCGGAGTAAGCCGATGCTCGACGCCCGGCAGACAGCGAAATGGACCGATGACGAGCCGCTGGAATGCGTCTCGATCCTGCCCGAATCCCCCAATGTCGTGACGGTGTGCTTTCAGGCGCCGTCGGGCCGGCCGTTCGAGTTTCTGGCCGGCCAGTTCCTGACGCTGGAACTGCCTCTGCCGGGCGGCACGATCCACCGCACCTACACGATCTCGTCCTCGCCCACGCGGCCGAAATCGCTGACGATCACGATCAAGGCGCAACCCGGCTCGATCGGGACGCGCTGGATCATCGACAACCTGCGCCCCGGCATGAAGCTCAGGGCCAAGGGCCCGGCCGGGCGCTTCACCTCGACCCATTTCCCGGCGCGGAAATACCTGTTCATCTCGGCCGGGTCGGGGATCACGCCGATGATGTCGATGACGACCGAGATCTACGATCTGGGCCGCCATTGCGACATCGTCTTCGTGAACTGCGCGCAGCGCCCGTCCGAGATCATCTTCAAGCGGCGGCTTGAGCATATGGCCACCCGGATCGAGGGGCTGGACCTGAAATGGGTCGTCCAGCAGGCCGATATCTACCAGCCCTGGACCGGCTACAAGGGCCGGTTCAACCAGCTTATGCTGGGCCTGATGGCGCCCGATTATCTGGAACGCGAGGTCTTTTGCTGCGGCCCGGCGGGCTTCATGCAATCGGTCAGCGAGGCGCTGGCGGGGCTGGGCTTCGACATGGCGCATTACCATCAGGAAAGCTTCGGCGCGCCCGAAGCGGGCGATCTGCCAGCGGTCGAAAGCGGCACCACAGAGGCGGCGACCACGGATGCCGCGCAACTGGTGTTCCGGGATTCAGGCATCACCCATGATTGCAGCGCCGCCGATACTGTGCTTCAGGCCGCGCGTGCGGCGGGCGTGGCCATCCCCTATGGTTGCAGCATGGGCGTTTGCGGCAGTTGCCGCATCCGCAAAGTCTCGGGCGATGTGCACATGGTCCATAACGGCGGCATCAGCGAGGACGAGGTCGAAGAGGGCTACATCCTCGCCTGTTGTTCCCACCCCCGCGGCACGGTCACGCTGGAGGCATAGCCGCGCCCCGGATCTCGCCCGGGGTCAGGCCGCGTTCGGCCTTGAGCGAGCGCGCCAGATGCGGCGCGTCGCAGAACCCGCAGGCCAGCGCGATATCCGTGACCGATTGCGCCGTCTGCCGCAGCCGGGTTGTCGCGCGGTCCAGCCGGATCTCAAGATAGATGCGCCGGGGCGATTGCCCCAGATCGGCCTGAAAGCGCCGCTCGAGCGTGCGGCGCGCGGTGCCGAGCGCGGCCGCGATCTCGTCCACGCTCAGCGGCTGTTCGATATTTTGCTGCATCTTCAGGACGGCGCGCTTGACCAGTTCGTCGCGCGCCTGCCGCGCCAGCATCTGGCCCGGCTGGGCGCGCTGGCCGCTCAGCGCATCCTCGATCATCATGATGTTCAGGCTTTTCGTCGCCGCCGATTGCCCGACATGGCGCTGCACAAGGAACGCCGCCAGATGGGCGGCGCCGTGCCCGCCCGAACAGGTCAGGCGGTCGCGGTCCACCACGAAGATCTGGTCCGAGACAGGGGTCTCCCGTTCGAACCTGTCGATGAAATCCTGATGGTGGAACCAGCTGACGCAGCAGCGATAGCCTTGCAGCAGCCCCGCGGCCTGCAGCGTGAAGACCCCGGTGCAAAGCCCGACCAGCGGCACGCCCCGCGCGGCCGCCTGCGCGATGAAGTCCAGCGCCTGCGGGCCAAAGGCGGCGCGGTCGCTGATGAGGCCCCCCACGACGACCAGATAATCGAACGCCCCCGCCCGGCGCAGCGGCGTGTCCGGCTGCACCCGCACCCCGCAACTGGACCTGATCGGATCCATCCGGTCGGCCAGCACCGTCCAGTCACACAGAATCGGGCGCGATTTGTCCGCGTCGTCGGCGGCCAGCCGCAGAACATCCACGAAATTGGCGAATGCCGACAGGGTGAACTGGTCGGCCAGAAGGAAAGCGACTCGGAGGCGGGTGGCAGGGGTCATGACGCGATCCTACACGATGCCTGCCGCAAATCTACAAACGAGACGCTGCCTGAAACCATATTGTGACAGGCAGATGCGATGAAAGGGCCCCTGCCATGCAACGTTTCTCTGCCATGTCCCTGCTCAAGAACGCGCTGACGGGCCACAAGAACTGGCGCGAGCAGTGGCCCGACAGCCAGCCCAAGGCCGAATACGATGTCGTCATCGTCGGGGCGGGCGGCCATGGTCTGGGCGCGGCCTATTACCTGGCGAAAGAGCACGGCATCACCAATGTCGCGGTGATCGACAAGGGCTGGCTGGGCGGTGGCAATACGGGCCGGAACACGACGATCATCCGGTCGAACTATCTCTATGACGAAAGCGCGCGGCTTTACGATCACGCGCTGGACCTGTGGGAGAACCTGTCGCAGGAACTCAACTACAACGTCATGTATTCCAAGCGCGGCGTGATGATGCTGGCGCATAACGTCCATGACGTTCAGTCCTTCCAGCGGCACATTCATGCGAACCGCCTCAATGGCGTGGACAACCGCTGGCTGACGAAGGAAGAGGCCAAGGCCTTCTGCCCGCCGCTGAACATCAGCCCCGACGCGCGCTATCCGGTGATGGGCGCGGCGCTGCAGATGCGGGCGGGCACCGCGCGGCATGATGCGGTGGCCTGGGGCTATGCGCGGGCGGCGGCGGCGCGGGGCGTGGACATCATCCAGAACTGCCCGGTCATCGCGATCCGACGCGGGCCTGACGGCGCGGTCCAGGGCGTCGATACCGCCAAGGGCTTCATCAAGGCGAAGAAGGTCGCGGTTTCCGCCGCCGGCAACACCAGCGTCGTGATGGACAGCGCGGGCGTCCGGATGCCCCTGGAAAGCTTCCCCCTTCAGGCGCTGGTCAGCGAGCCGGTCAAGCCGATCTTCCCCTGCGTCGTCATGTCGAACACCGTCCACGCCTATATCAGCCAGTCCGACAAGGGCGAGCTGGTGATTGGCTCGGGCACCGACCAATATACCAGCTACAGCCAGCGCGGCGGCCTGCCGCTGATCGAGCATACGGTCGCGGCGATCTGCGAGGTCTTCCCGATCTTCAACCGTATGCGGATGCTGCGCAAATGGGGCGGGATCGTGGACGTGACGCCGGACCGTTCGGCCATCCTGGGCAAGACGCCGGTCAAGGGGCTCTATGTCAATTGCGGCTGGGGCACCGGCGGCTTCAAGGCCACGCCCGGCGCCGCGCATACGCTGGCCTGGACCGTTGCCAAGGACGAGCCGCACCCGATCAACGCGCCCTTCACGCTTGAACGCTTCACCACCGGCCGGCTGATCGACGAAGCCGCCGCCGCCGCAGTTGCCCACTAGTCGGCGCGCATCAAGGATTTCGCCATGCTTCTGATCCATTGCCCCTATTGCGACGAAACCCTGCCTGAACTGGAATTCGCCTATGCGGGCGAGGCGCATATCGCGCGCCCCGCCGACCCCTCGGCCCTGTCGGACGAGGAATGGCGCGATTTTCTGTTCATCCGCACCAATGCGCGCGGTCCGCATTACGAGCGCTGGCGGCACATCCACGGCTGCGGGCGCTTCTTCAACGCGCTGCGCGACACGGTCAGCGACCGTTTCCTGACGACCTACAAGGCCGGCGAAGAGCGCCCGGCGCTGACCATTCTGGAGGCCGCGGAATGAGCCGCTATCGCATCCCCGGCCTCGGCCGCGTCGATCCCGCCAAACCCGTCAGCTTCACCTTCGACGGCAAGCGCTACACCGGGCTGCGCGGCGACACGGTCGCCTCGGCCCTTCTGGCGCATGGCGTCCACCTGATGGGGCGTTCGTTCAAGTATCACCGCCCGCGCGGCCCCGTCACGGCAGGGTCCGAGGAACCGAACGCCCTGATCGGCACCTCGCGCGGCCCGGGCCGGTTCGAGCCGAACACCCGCGCCACCGTGCAGGAACTGCGCGAGGGGCTGGTGACGGAAAGCCAGAACAAGTTCCCCTCGCTGAAATTCGACATCGGGGCGGTGAACGACCGCGCCTACATGCTGTTCTCGGCCGGTTTCTACTACAAGACCTTCATGTGGCCGCGCAGCTTCTGGGACAAGGTCTACGAGCCCTTCATCCGCGCCGCCGCGGGCCTGGGCAAATCGCCGACCGAGGCGGACCCCGACGATTATGCCTCGCGCTATCTGCATACCGACGTGCTGGTCGTGGGCGGGGGCGCGGCGGGGATCTCGGCCGCGCTGGTCGCCGCGAAGTCCGGCGCCCGTGTGGTTCTGGTGGACGAGAACCCCGAGATGGGCGGCTCGCTTCTGTCTGATCCGGCGGTCCGGATCGAGGGGCGCGGTTCCTGGGCCTGGCTGGCCGATCAGATGTCGCAGTTGCGCGCAGCCGGTGTCACGCTGATGACCCGCACCACCGCCATCGGCTATTACCATCAGAACATGGTGGGCCTGGTCGAGCGTCTGACCGACCATCTGGACCACCCCCCCGCCGGCGCCCCGCGCGAACGGATGTGGCGGGTGCGCGCCGGTCAGGTGATCCTGGCGCAGGGCGCGCTGGAAAAACCGCTGGTCTTTGACGGCAACGACCGGCCCGGCGTCATGCTGGCGGGCGCGGCGCAGACCTATCTGAACCGCTACGGCGTCAAGGTCGGCGATTGCGCGGCGGTCGTCACCAGCCATGACAGCGCTTGGTATGCGGCCTTCGATCTGGTCGATGCCGGGGGCCGCGTGGCCGCCATCGCCGATCTGCGCGCCGAGGTCCGCCCCGATCTGGTCGAGGCCGCCCGCAAGCGCGGCATCGAGGTCCTGACCGGCCATACCGCCACCGCCACCTATGGCCGCCTGCGCGTCAAGGCCGTGCGCGTGAACCCCGTGCGGAACGGTCAGGTCGGCGCGGGCCGCAAGATCGCCTGCGACGCGTTGTTGATCTCGGGCGGCTGGACGCCTTCGCTGCATCTCTTCTCGCATACCAAGGGCTCGCTGACCTGGGACGAGGCCAGCCGCACCTTCCTGCCCAACCACAAGACCGAGGCCTGCCAGATCGCGGGTGCGGGTCGGGGCCTCTGGGGTTATGGTCCTGTGCTTGAAGATGGCGCCAAGGCCGGTCTTGCCGCCGTCGAGGCGCTCGGCCGCACGGGCCTGCCGCTGTCGGCCAAGGTCGAGGGTGATCGCCCCGGCACCGGCACTAGCCAGAAGGAACTGCCCACCGACCGCAGCGCCGGAAAGGCCAAGGCCTTCGTCGATTATCAGAACGACGTGACCGCCAAGGACATCCGGCTGGCCGTGCGCGAGGGGATGCGCTCGATCGAGCACGTCAAGCGTTACACGACCAACGGCATGGCGACCGATCAGGGCAAGATGTCGAACATCAACGGGCTGATGATCGCCGCCGACGCCCTGGGCAAGGAGCCGCCGCAGGTCGGTCTGACGACCTTCCGCCCGCCCTACACGCCGACCAGCTTTGGCACCTTCGCGGGCTACCACAAGGGCGCGACCTTCGAACTGACCCGCAAGACGCCGATCGACCCCTGGGCCGAGGCGCATGGCGCCGTGTTCGAGCCCGTCTCGCTGTGGCGCCGGGCGTGGTATTTCCCGCAAGGGACCGAGGACATGCATCAGGCCGTGGCGCGCGAATGCCGCATGACGCGGGCATCGGCGGGGATGTTCGACGCCTCGACCCTGGGCAAGATCGAGGTCGCGGGCCCGGATGCGGTCGAGTTCATGAACCGCATGTACACCAACCCCTGGACCAAGCTCGCGCCGGGCCGGTGCCGCTATGGCCTGCTTCTGGGCGAGGACGGGTTCATCCGCGACGACGGCGTCATCGGGCGCCTTGGCCAGGACCTGTTCCACGTCACCACCACCACCGGCGGCGCCGCGCGGGTCATGAACATGATGGAGGATTACCTCCAGACCGAATGGCCCGACCTGAATGTCTGGCTGACCTCGACCACCGAGCAATGGTCGACCGTCGCGGTCAACGGCCCGAACGCCCGCAATGTGCTGGCGCCTCTGGTCGAGGGGCTGGACCTGTCGGACGCGGCCTTCCCGCATATGTCGGTCGCGGAATGCACCGTCGCGGGCCTGCCCGCGCGGCTGTTCCGGATCAGCTTCACCGGCGAACTGGGCTTCGAGATCAACGTCCCCGCCCGGCACGGTCTGGCATTGTGGAAAGCGATCCACGAGGCAGGCCAGCGCTATGACATCTGCCCCTACGGAACCGAGACGATGCACGTCCTGCGCGCCGAAAAGGGCTATATCATCGTGGGCCAGGATACCGACGGCACGATCACGCCGCAGGATGCGGGTCTGGACTGGGCCGTGGGCAAGGCCAAGAAGGACTTTGTCGGCAAACGCTCCCTCCAGCGTCCCGACATCGTGGCGCCGAACCGCAAGCAGCTTGTCGGCCTCTTGACCGAGGACGGCACCAGGCTGGAAGAGGGCGCGCAGATCGTGCTGGACCCGAACCAATCGCTGCCGATGACGATGGCGGGGCATGTCACCTCGTCCTACGATTCGGTCGCACTTGGCCGGCCCATCGCGATGGCGGTGATCACCGGCGGGCACGGGCGGATGGGCGAGACGGTGCATATCCCGATGCCGAACGGCACGGTGCGCGCCACGATCACCTCGACCAATTTCTACGACCCTGACGGCGAACGGCTGAAGGCCTGAGGAGCGCGACATGACCACACAACGCCACGATTTCGACGCCTCGCCCTTTGCGCTGGAAACGCTGCCCTGGTCGCCGCGGTTCTCGCTGCGGGTCCGCCCCGAGAACCGCGCCGCGCTGGCGCAGGCGCTTGGGCTGGACCTGCCCGAAAAGGTCGGCCATCGCAGCAGCGGAACCGCCGAGGTGGTCTGCCTCGGGCCCGATGAATGGACGATCCTGACCACCGAGGGCGCGCGCGACGCGCTGGCCCGCGCCGGTGAGGCCGCCTATGCCGCCATCCCCCACAGCCTGGTCGAGATCAGCGACCGCGAAATCACCTTGCGTCTTTCCGGCGCGCAGGCGCTGACCGCGCTGACGGCGGCCTGCCCCCGCGACGTGGGCGCGCTGCCGGTCGGTCGCGCGGCGCGGACGCTGTTTGATACCGCCACCGTGATCCTGTGGCGCGACGGGGCCGACAGTTTCCGCATGGATGTATGGCGCAGCTTCGTGCCGCATGTCCGCGCCATCCTCGCCAAGGTCGAGGCCGAGCTGAAATCCGGCCTCTGAGCCACCCGACATGACCCCTGCCGCTGCGGCCGCCCGGCCGCGGACGATCCCGCTTTGCCGAAAGGTTTTTCCATGCTCGACTTCAAGACCCAGACGATCTCGGACAGCGCCGTCGCCGATGCCATCGGCCGCGAACTGGGGCGCCAGCAGGACCAGATCGAACTGATCGCCTCTGAGAACATCGTCTCGGCCGACGTGCTGGCGGCCCAGGGCTCGGTCCTGACGAACAAATACGCCGAGGGCTATCCCGGCAAGCGCTACTATGGCGGTTGCGAATTCGTTGACGAGGTCGAGGACATCGCCCGCGACCGCCTCAATCAGCTTTTTGGCGCGGCCCATGCCAACGTCCAGCCCCATTCGGGCGCGCAGGCGAACCAAGCGGTATTCCTAGCGCTGCTGCAACCGGGCGACAAGATCATGGGCCTGTCGCTGGCGCATGGCGGCCATCTGACCCACGGCTCGCCCGTCACCATGTCGGGCAAGTGGTTCCAGGTCGTCAGCTACGAGGTCGAGGAAGACACCCACCTGATCGACATGGACAAGGTCCGCGCCAAGGCGCTGGCCGAGAAGCCGAAGCTCATCGTCGCGGGCGCCTCGGCCTATCCGCGCCACATGGACTTCGCCGCCTTCCGCGCCATCGCGGACGAGGTCGGCGCGTATCTGATGGTGGACATGGCCCATTACGCGGGCCTGATCGCGGCGGGCGAGTATCCGAACCCGGTGCCGCACGCCCATGTCACCACCTCGACCACGCACAAGACCCTGCGCGGCCCGCGCGGCGGCGTGATCCTGACCAATGACGAGGATCTCGCCAAGAAATTCAACTCGGCCGTTTTCCCCGGCAACCAGGGCGGGCCGCTGATGCATGTCATCGCCGCCAAGGCCGTGGCCTTCGGCGAGGCGTTGCAGCCGTCCTTCAAGGATTACGCCAAGAACGTGATCGCCAATGCCCGTGCGCTGGCCGACACGCTGACGGCGGGCGGGATGGGCATCGTCTCGGGCGGCACCGACTGCCACATGGTCCTGTGCGACCTGCGCCCGCTTGGCGTGACCGGCAAGGCCGCCGAGATCGCGCTGGAGCGTGCGGGCCTGACCTGCAACAAGAACGCGATCCCCTTCGATCCGGAAAAGCCCTTCGTCACCAGCGGCATCCGGCTCGGTTCATCGGCCGGGACGACCCGCGGCTTCGGCGAGGCCGAGTTCCGCCAGATCGGCGAGATGATCCTGCGCGTCCTTCGCGCCCTTGGCCAGAACCCCGAAGGTGACGCCGTGCTCGAGGCCGAGGTCCGTGCCGAGGTCAAGGCGATCTGCGCGCGCTTCCCGATCTACGGCGCGTAGATGTTCCTCTCGGTCTTTGACATCTTCAAGATCGGCATCGGCCCCTCGTCGTCGCATACGATGGGGCCGATGGTCGCCGCAGCCCGCTTTCTGGACGACCTGCGCGGCGGGACCGAGAAGATCCCCGGCGCGACCCATCCGCACCGGTTGCAGGCGGTTCTGCATGGCAGCCTGGCCTTCACCGGCAAGGGCCATGCGACCGACCGCGCGGTGATCCTGGGCCTCTGCGGGCTGACGCCGGACCGCATGGACCCTGACGACGCCGAACGGATCGAGGCCGAGGTGCGCCGCACCGGCCTCGTCCGCCCCGAAGGACTTGGCGATCTGGTCTTTGAGCCAGACCGCGATCTTGTCTTCGATTACGGCCCCGCCTTGCCCGGCCACCCGAACGGCATGGTGCTGCGGGCGCTGGACCCGTCGGGCGCGACCTATCACCAGCAGACCTATTATTCGGTCGGCGGGGGCTTCGTCGTCACCAAGGCCGAGTTGGAGGCCAGCCAGTCGGGCAGGGCGCCCGTCCAGCAGGGCGCCGATGTGCCGTTCCCCTTCGAGAGCGCGGCCGAGATGCTGGCGATGGGGGCCGCCTCGGGGCGCAGCATAGCCCAGATGAAACGCGCCAACGAAGAGGCCCGTCTGGGCGACCGGCTGAATGCGCGGCTGGACGAGATCTGGGCCGCGATGGATGCCTGCATCGCGCGCGGGCTGACACAAGACGGCATCCTGCCCGGCGGGCTCAAGGTCCGCCGCCGCGCCCGCGCGATCCATGAACAGCTCGAATCCGAACGCGGCCGCAACCTGAATCAGCCGCATCAGGCGAATGACTGGCTCAGCGTTTACGCGATGGCCGTGAACGAGGAAAACGCGGCCGGGGGCCGGGTCGTCACCTCGCCCACCAACGGGGCGGCGGGCGTGGTGCCGGCAGTCGGGCGCTATTACCTCGATCACTGCGTCGGTGCGCACCGGGACGGCATCCGCGACTACCTGCTGGTCGCGGCGGCGATCGGCGGGCTGATCAAGCACAATGCCAGCATCTCGGGCGCCGAGGTCGGCTGCCAGGGCGAGGTGGGTTCCGCCAGCGCGATGGCGGCGGCGGGTCTTTGTGCCGTGCTGGGTGGCACGAACGCGCAGATCGAGAACGCGGCGGAAATCGCGCTGGAACATCACCTTGGCATGACCTGCGATCCGGCGGCCGGGCTGGTCCAGGTGCCCTGCATCGAACGCAACGCGCTTGGCGCGATCAAGGCGGTCTCGGCCGCCAGCCTCGCGCTCAGGGGCGACGGCGCGCATTTCCTGCCGTTGGACAATTGCATCCGCGTGATGCGCGACACGGGCCGCGACATGAACGAGAAATACAAGGAAACCTCGCAGGGCGGCATCGCCGTCAACCTGCCGGAATGCTGAAGGCCAGGCAATGAAGGCGATGCA